>NZ_JABBAL010000005.1 GCF_018607995.1 Planktotalea sp. | reverse complement strand
TTGCCGTAACTTCACGACAATCTCTTCCAGCTTGGGTCTCTTGATGTTAATCTCCTGTCCTCCGCTTTCCTTACTATAGGGGCGGACCACGTCAAAGGGGGAGGCTCAGGAGTTCTTTTTGAGCGATGCCAAATATCAGATTAGAAGCATAACCCAGCCTTTCCTATATGGTAAAATTCTATGTTATCAGACCATTGAGGTTTTAAGTAAAAGTAATTATTCGGCTCGCTCAATCAAATCATACATCAACGAGCTATTAGCGTGATTAAAGCTCAAAAAGGGTAAATTATCTACATGTAAAACGTACTCTAACTTCTCTCCGGGATCAATATTTTTTCCCCTTACTGTCTGCACTTCTTCTGAATCATTATCATACTCGATCTTAAGTAACTTGTTCTTAAAGTCTAGGACAGTCATTTCAAACAAATGAACATTTCTAGCGTAATATAGTTTCGAATATTCTTTTAAGAGAATTTCATCTTCATTTATTTTAAAGGTAAAAGTTTCTCCGCCTGCCCCCCAACCACCCGCTGACATCCTAGTATGCGTAGATAAGCTGAAGTTATTCCCATCGAGACCCTCAATGGAATACTCAAGCATCACGCAAGGGTTCGTTAGTGCAGGGAGCAATTCGGTATTATGGTCAATTAATTTACCTTCAGAATTATGAACCGTAATTGCAAAAAATATGGGCTTATATGTTTCCGAAAAACAGCCATAATCATCATTAGTATTTGTGTCGATCTCCCAAGTAACGACTGTATAATCTCGTCCAGGGATCGACTGCTTTTCAGTAATTCTCCACGATCCATCTAGTCTGCCGTCGTCTTGGTCTTTTAATGCGAAAAAGTCACTTATTCGATCAAGGTAAGAACGCACCAGGCAAATAGTGTTTGAGTTACAGTTTAATTGATTATCATTAATCCAAAGACGTTGTTTAGCTCGAGTATCCGTGCTCAGAAAGCTGGGGAATAGAACTTTATCTCCATAATCAGATTGTAGCTCAGATTCAAAATTAATTGAAACTTTCGTTTGAAATAAACTCGCTAACATTTCATCTAAAAGGCTCAACTCCGGATCGTTGCAGATAGCGATCTCAGTCTCCGTCGCTGCTCTGTCGCAGTCAAAGCTGGCAGCCGCCGCAATGCCTGGAATTCCCGCGACTAACATAAGGCTTATCAAGAGAGGTCTGATCATCTGCGGTCCCTCTAAGTACGTTGCTCTTAATTAAACTACGAGCAAGGACACTACGCCGCAAGCCGTACCACCCACCGCCTGCCTCACCCCCACCAAAAAAACTGGACACCCCTTTAGGGGGATGTCCGTGTCCGTCTGGACATGGCTCGGACGTGTCAGCTAGGTGGGCTGGGCGTTTGGTTAAAAACCATTGGTCCCGAAGATCTAGCTCTACGTTAATAGGTATGGGTTTACCTGTTCCCTTGATCGTATCGCTGGCTGGGCGCGGAGTGATCAGCCATCGGGGTGGTAACGCATGTGACGCTTGTTCTTACTGCGCTCTCTATTCAAAAAAACATATTTTCTAATGAATATATTTTTTCACCATAGACCGTGCAGCAGTAGAAAAATGCGTCGCAAGCGTCACAAGCGTCAGGAGAATGGGCCTCGAACTATAACTCTAAGGCCTTTAACGTATCGGGCTTTCCTGTCGCGGTCTTCGCCTAGCCCTAATCGTGTTAAGCGCTCTCGCAGGCCTTTATGGCTCATCAATTGGTTTATGCCGTTCTCCTGAGCCCAGTATTTATATGCTTAATAAACGTCACTCGTTTTTTCTCGCGCTTTTGGATCGCGTGAGCATGCGTCATCCACAAACTGCGCAACCTGATCGGCCTGTAATCTCTAACGCCTTCGTTCTCTTCACATCCATTACTCCTGTATTCGTCAAGGACCTCAGATGCTGTGAACGAGATGTCATTCTCTGCCAGAAAATCCTCGTATGGTACGGGGTCGGTTTCAGCCAAAGTGAGTGAGGCTGAGGCCATCAGACAGAAGAAGAGAGCATAGATATGATTCATGGCTCTGATCTAGCCACGCTTATAACCAACACTCAAGTTGTGGTCCGTTTCACGAGTATCACCAGAGCTTCACGCAAACGCAGCTTAATATTTAACGACAAACGAAAAGCTCTCTCATGGATCCATGATGATGCATGAAAACCTGATCAAAACTACGTATCAGTAGCATCCTCGAAGTGCTGGTACTTCCTTCCTCACTACACTCTGCATCATATAGGATTCCGTCAATTCCACGTATTGATGTAGGGTTTTTAAGATCACAGTAACTTTCTACACCAAAATATTGCTGTTGATAAATCACGTTTGGTCCACCATCACTACCTTGATAATCCAAATCACAACTCATCGCTGTTTTGGTACCATCCCATGAACCACTATACACACCATCAAAGTTTTGAGCGTTAGCTATGGTGCCCGATAACAACGTTATTGTGATAGCGGAAGTTGAAAATACTAATTTTTTTAACATCTCTATTTCTCCAAACTTACTTCAATAATTGACAATAATTGTGCTGGGCCCAATGCGGTTATAGGTTAAACAGGTGCTGCCAGCAGTCAATTTTATTATATCTGATCTAGCCACGCTTGTACCCAACACTCAGGTTGTGGTCAGTCTCACAGGTATCACCCGAGCAGCACTCAAAGATGTTAGACTTACAAATGGCACACTGTTCATGCCCATGAACGACTACAGGGTTCAGTGGTGGCTGACATCTGGGGCATCGCTGCTTGTGTGCATTGGCTGGGTGAAGAGTGTTGTCCACGGGTGTGATAACCTAAAAAGGAATATCATCGTTTGTCAGGGGTGGGCTGCTTTCTAATGAACCATAGCCATCATCTTGGCCAGTTGCCGGATAGGATACATCAGCACTAGACCCATCTCTGGACACCTTCCAAGCCTTTACATCGGTATACCAGCGCCCATTATATTCTCTACTTTCGAGGTCGATGGACACCTGTACAGTCTCATTTTGCTGGATGGCGAACTGTTCGATTTTCTCACCCCACGCCATGAAGCAAATCTTCTTTGGATACTGACCATCTGTCTGCAAAACATACTCTTGCTTCCGCCACTCACCATTGGCTGACTGTCCCGATTTAACGGGTAGGCATTCAATGATTTCACCTGTGATTTCCATCTATACCGTTGCTCCGTTTCCAACCTATTCAGCGTTTAGTGGTGGTCTGTACCAGCTGTTTTAACCATACCTCGAATAAAAATTCAGACCTTTAAACAGTCCGTCCCAATAAGCTCGACCATGTCAACAGCGCCCATTTATCGGACTTCGAAGTGCAGCTTGGGTTCTAGGTCCGTAAACGCCGTCTGGGACAAGACCATAAGCACGTTGAAATCTAGTAAGTGCTGTAACGGTCCGTTGCCCATAGACCCCATCAACAAAACTAAGCCCCAAGTTATTGCAGTGTCGGGTCAGTGCTTGCTGAATCACCAAAACACTTTGACGTGAAGGAGTAGGTCCTCTCAAACACTCTCGTGATCTGCTGCCAAGATCAGACCTCAGCCGATTTCCAACCATTTCACTTGGTGCACGATGACAATGATACGGTCGGCTACCCGCATGGCAGCCTTGCGAGTTTAGTCCGCCAGAATGAGCAAATGCTTGATTGTTGGGAATGGCTATGAGGGCCGCCACCAATAGAAACAAACCTAGCCTCAGAAGGTGATTAACTGACATTTTTATTACTCCTCTAGCTAATAGACTTAGATTTCTGCCTGTTCATTTCACATTTTTACAAATGATTAACTTAGCTCAGCCCCCAATCTTACCAATCAGAGGAGGCCAATCACACTGATAGCCTTTACATGGCAGACTTAGATTAGCCTCAAAGTTGATTAGGTCGTCACTCAAAATTCCTTCATCTTCCATGCTGTGACTGGTGGAATGTGATCACCCTGCTAATGAAGAATTCTCTTCGAGACTTTTTCGACCGCGAAAATCGCACGCAAATTGGTCTACTGTGTCTTCCGGAATTTCCACACGGATTATTCAGAAACTGCGTTACTTACTCTTGCTATTCCTTTTCTTCGCTCGCAATTAGAAAAATCTTCTCACGTAACCAGATGTGCAAAGACGAACTGTTATGCCGCGCGGGCCAATAGCAATTGATCTGCGCGGATGCGGGGACGGGGCAGGGTCGAAAAACCAGTTGAGGCGTGAACTGCTGCGCAATCCGTGAGGGCATTGTCACGACAAGATCCGTGCCTGGAACCATCAGTCCGACATCTTCGGGGTTAGCAGTGCTGAGCGTCGGATTAATGACATGGCCAATGTCTTTGAGCGCTTTGCGAAACGGAGGCTGCCAAGTTTGCCCATAGTGAATTATCATGTGCGACGCTGCGGCAAATCGTTCAGGTGTAAATGTGCCTTTCGCGAGTTGATTGGTAGGGTCCATCAAGCAGACATAAGGATCTTCAAACAGGAATTTTCCGTAAAGTCCGCTTTCGTTGATTGTCATTGGAGACAGCGCCACGTCTGCGGCGCCTGTTCGTAACTGCTTGTTTGCATTGGTGAAACCTGTGATTAGATCAATTTTTAACCTTGGAGCCTCGCGCCTCAGATCCGACACGAGCTTTGGCAAGAGAACGGAACGCGACAGATACGTTGCCGAGATCGAGAGGGTCGTTTCGAGGGATCCGGGGTCGAACTCGATAGGGTGCGATGTGCGCTCAATGTCAGCCAAGATGCGCTCGGCTGTTTCAACAAGTTCGATGCATCGATCTGTCGGCGAAATTTGATTGCCCTGACGCACAAAAAGCGGATCTGAAAACGACCTGCGCAACCGTTCAACCGTATAGCTAACCGAGGATTGTTTGATGTTAAGCGCTTCCGCCGCAGCGGTGAAAGAGCGTAGTCGATAGACCAAGCAGAGCGTTTCTAAAGCGGCGAAATCTATTCTTTGTAGGGCTTTGTTCATAAGCGATTCTTTTCTACACCATCGAATTAATCGATAACATATATCAATGTTATAGGGTTGGTCTATCGACTTAGTGAGTGCCAAACTGACGTTACAGATACGTTCGGGAGGGATGCTATGAGCAAGTTTATTATCGCGCCACACATGCGCTTGCATGAGTGGATTGCTGTCGAGAAAGGCTATTTTGATGAGGTCGGTCTCGAATATGAGCTGGAAGATCAACTGCTTTCTGCTGCAGGTGATCGCCACGATCTTGGGGATCGCGTCGGAGCGTATCAAACCTTTGAAAAGGGACGCACCTGCGATGTCAGTTCAGCTTGTCATTGGACGGTCAACGTCGCGGCGGCATCAGGTCATGGCAAGCTTTATGCAAATGCTTACTCGGTCTCTCCATGCGGTATCTTCGTGCCGCATGACAGCGCCATTAGGACCCCTGAAGATCTAGCGAATGTTCCGATTTCAGTCGGTTACCAATCGGGCAGCCACTACTCTACGATCCAAGCGCTCGAGTCGTTTCTGTCGCACAATGAGATCAATCTTAGCTTTGCTGACGGCCTTTTATTCAAGCGGATGGAAAACCTGATTGATGGCGCTGTGCCGGCGGTCAGCTTGTTCAGCGGACCCTATTATTTCATGGAACAACTGGGCTATCGCAAGGTGCTCGACACTTCGTTCATGATGGCGGCTATGGTCGCAGAAGATGCCGATCTTGAGGATGTGGAGAAGTACTTCAGTGCCTTGCGCATGGCACAGAAAGACATTGACCTGCGCCAAGAGCTCTACACGCATTACTATCGCAACGAATTCCCAGAGCGTTTCAAGGATCAGATGGACACGCGACTGTTCGGCCCTGGTGAACGCATTGTGTTTGAACCTTATTCGCGTGAAATCTTTGATGAATCTCGTGAGTGGATTGCCGAACGCAATATCTTTGAAGATGGGCTTGGAGAGCTATCCTATGAGGAGTCTATCGTCGCGCCAAAGATGGCAGAACCAGCGGAGTAACATCTGCGTAGTAGAAAATTAATTAACAAATGCATTGATTTAACGAACAAATTCAATGCACCATTTGCAGATAAGGTCCTCCGACCACAAACGAGTCGGCATCGTAACGGGCCATCTGCCACAACGATCCAGGGAGAGATCTATGTATAGAAGAAGCTTTTTTGGCCTTGCAGCAGCATTGGCCGTTGCCGGTACATCTTTGTTTGCTCAAGATATGATTAAAATTGGTGCGATTGCACCTAAGACTGGGCCTCTTGCGGGTGGCGCTGTTGTAACGCAGTGGCCCAACGTGCGCCTTTGGGTGGAAGAAGTGAACGCGCGCGGCGGCTTGGACGTTGGTGGCAAGATGAAAATGCTCGAGCTGATCGAGTATGACGACAAAACTAATCCTGGCGAGCACATCAAATTGGCGCAGCGTCTTGCGACGCAAGACAAGGTCGATTTCATCGTCGCGCCTTATGGCACCGGCTTTAACATCGCGACCGCGCCAATCTATGGCAAGTTCGGATACCCGATGATTGCCGTCTCTGCGATTACCGACAAAATGGAAGAGCTGACAACGCGTTATCCCAACCTGTTCTTCACACTTGGTACGACAACCGCCTTCGTTGACGGTGTGAAAGAAATTTTGATCGAGCAACGTGACGCTGGCGCAATCGGTAACGAGGTAGCGATGGTCAACGTGGCTGATGCCTTCGGGATTGAGCTTGCAGATCGCGCGCGCGAGCTGTTCGGCGAAGCGGGTTTCGACATTGTCTATGACAAGTCTTATCCACTTGGCACGCCTGATCTGAGCCCCGTGATGAAGGGTGCCAAAGACAGTGGCGCGAAGGCATTTATTGCTTGGTCCTACCCACCTGATAGCTTCGGTCTTGCCGAGCAGGCGATCATCGAAGACCTCGACGTGAACCTTTATTACTCTGCGGTTGCGACAAGCTTCCCAGCGTTCAAAGGCGCTTATGGCAACAAGATCAACAACGTCTTGGGTGCTGGCGGTACTGATGTGGATAACCCAGCGATTGCGGCCTACCGCAAAGCGCATATGGATATCACGGGCGAAGTCGCGGACTATTGGGCCTCTGCCAACACATACGCATCCTTGCAAATCCTAGAGCAGGCGATTGTTGGCGCGGCCACGCTGGATCGCGATGTTGTCACTCAGTACATAAAAGACAACTCGTTTGATACGGTTATGGGCGAGCTGAGCTTTACCAACAACTTCTCCAACACCTTCTGGTCCGTGGGCCAATGGCAAGACGGCGTCTTTCGCGGTGTGAAGGGATCTAACGTGGAAGGTGCGGTTCCTGTGCGCGCCAAAAGCGGTTGGTCTGAGTAAAAAGAACTGGCACGGGCGGGGATATTCCCGCCCGACCACTCTCGGGGGATTTCATGCTGGACATACTCGTTTCCGGGCTGCTGTTGTCAGGCACTTATGCGCTTGTCGCGATGGGTCTGAATTTGCAATACGGTGTTGCGCGCATCATGAACCTCGCCAATGGCGAGGTGTTGGTCTTGGGGGCTTTGGCCGCATTCTGGCTTTACACGACAGCGCAAATCAGCCCGATCCTTACTGTTATTCTTGTGATCCCAGTCGCCTTTATCGGCAACTGGTTGATCTATCGTTTCCTACTGACACCTCTTGTGCGGCGTTCCAAATCGCAAGGCGCGCTTGAGGTCGATAGCATTCTCGCCACCTTTGGCATGTCGTTTATTTTCATCGGTATCATGGTCTCGATTGAGGGCGGCTTTTTCTTTTATAAATACCTGAGCGAACCGATCTCGATCTTGGGATCGACCACATCGCTGAACCGTCTTGTCGCTTTCTTGCTCGCGGTGCTCATCGCCGCCGCGCTCTATATTTGGTTGCATTACACACGCCCGGGCGTCGCGGTGCGCGCTGTATCCGTGTCCACCGAAGCCTCTGGGCTAGTGGGCATCAACGTGCCGCGCACCTCTGCTTTGGCATTCGCATTAGGCGGCACCATCACCGCTGTCGGCGGCGCGTTGATTTCAACCTTCATCACGCTTGATGCCTCTATCGGCGTCGTCTTTACGCTCAAAGCGCTTATCATCGTCATTATGGGCGGCGTTGGCGAAATTCGCGGGGCGATTGTTGCGGCGATCATCCTTGGCCTTGTGGAAACAGGTGTCGCCACATTGGTTGATCCGGGCCTTACACTTGCCGCCGCCTATTTTATCTTCGTCATCATCCTTCTATTCCGCCCGCAAGGCCTGTTCGGGAGACGTGCAGTATGAAGCCTGCAACGGTGCAAGAGCTTATCTGGGCAGGTGTGCTTGTAGCGCTGGCTGCGTTCTGGCCTATGATGTCCAATGGCTATTGGCTTGGGATTGGCGTCGATGTGATGATGTACACAGCGCTTGCCACATCGTGGATGCTGTTCTCTGGCCCGACGCATTATATCTCGCTCGCCTCTGCTGCATTCTTTGGGGTTGGCGGCTTCGTCGTTGGCTCTGGGATGAGCGATTATGACGCGAGTTTCTGGTCGATGCTGGCGCTGTCTGCTGTAATTGGTGGCGTTCTTGCTGCGCTGATCGGACTTGCGACACTTCGTTTGTCAGGGGTCTACTTCGTGATCTTTACGCTGGGTTTGGCAGAAATGATCCGCAATCTTGTGAGTTGGGTACAAAACAATTTCCTCGGCTCTCGCGGCCTTTATGTTTTGACGGACTTCACCGATGCACATCTTTATTGGATGCTGCTTGTGACTGCGGGTTGCGTCTACCTTCTGGGATGGATCATCAGCCGTTCGCGCCTTGGCTTTGCGCTGCGCATCATCGGCGGCGATGAAACCGTCGCGCGTCACGTCGGCATCAACACCGCCACGGCGAAGGTGATCCTGTTCACAACCACTGGCGTTTTCGGAGCCATCGTCGGTGCCATTATCGCCCCGCGTTGGAGCTACATTGAACCCAATCAAGTCTTCTCCCCCCAGCTGAGTTTCTTCGTCGTCATCATGGCGCTTTTGGGCGGCTCAGGACGGCTTTGGGGGCCTGTGGTTGGTGTCATCCCGTTCTTGTTGATCTGGAACTGGGTCGATTCAAACTTCTCCAATCAGTCGATCTTGGTACTCGGCGTTGCTTTTTTGGTGATCGTTTACTTCCTGCCGCACGGCTTTGTCGGGCGGATCGAACAGTTGCGCGCTAGCGCGAGGGGGCGGTCATGAAGCAAGCCAGCGCGGTCCTTTCGGTCAAGAACGTCACTAAACGATTTGGTGGATTGGTGGCTGTGTCGAACATGTCCTTTGATGTGGCCGAACATGAGATGGTTGGCATCATTGGGCCTAATGGTTCTGGCAAGACGACGATGATAAACATGATATCTGGGGTCTTCGCCCCGACAGACGGTCGGATTTCGCTGCGGGGGCGTTTGATTTCTGACGCTGCCCCTCAGATCATTGCACGCGAAGGTGTCGGGCGCACGTTTCAACTCGTACGATTATTGCCCGGGCTTTCTGTCTTGGAAAATGTCATGGCAGGTGCGGTTTATGGCCACAAACGCCGTTGGGGTCGCGATGCCGAAGATTTCGCGCATAGCGTTTTGGAGCGCGTTGGCATGGACGCGATGAGCCACGCGCCAGTGTCCTCGCTCACCTATATCGATCAAAAGCGCGTCGAGCTGGCGCGCACGTTGGCAGGCGAACCCAAGGTTCTTTTGCTCGATGAATGGCTCGCGGGGTTGAACCCGACCGAGCTTGAGACAGGGATTGAGCTGATTCACAATCTACGAAATGAGGGCCGCACGATTGTGATGGTTGAACACGTGATGGACGCGATCCGCTCCCTCTGTGATCGCTGCGTGGTCATGTCCTCAGGCGCCAAAATTGCTGAAGGCACGACGGAAGGCGTGCTCTCTGACCAAGACGTGATCCGTGCTTATCTGGGGGATGACGATGCTTGAAGTCACCAATCTCTCCGCCGCCTACGGCCAACATCCGTCGCTCAATGATGTCTCGATCAAAGTAAATGCAGGCGAAGTCGTCGTGATCCTTGGCGCGAATGGCGCGGGTAAATCGACGCTGCTGCGCGCGATTTCGGGGATCTGCGAAGGCAAAGTTTCAGGCGATGTGACGCTCAACGGCGAAAGCCTGAC
The DNA here is from genome assembly GCF_018607995.1 of Planktotalea sp. Classification (GTDB taxonomy): domain Bacteria; phylum Pseudomonadota; class Alphaproteobacteria; order Rhodobacterales; family Rhodobacteraceae; genus Planktotalea. The sequence goes on along the minus strand of NZ_JABBAL010000005.1, from coordinate 5,252 downwards.
AGGCTTGTCCTCTGACGCTATCGTCGAAAAGGGCGTCGCGCTTGTGCCCGAAGGGCGCGGGATTTTTGGCGACTTGACGGTCGAAGAGAACCTGCTGCTGGGCGCATATTCTGCCCGTGCACGCGAGAGCGAACGCGAAAACCTTGAGCGTGTGTTGATGCAATTCCCGAAGCTGCGTGAACGTCAAAGTCAGATTGCGCGCACTATGTCGGGGGGCGAGCAACAGATGGTTGCGATTGGTCGCGCCATTATGTCTGCACCTGAGATTTTGATGCTGGATGAACCTTCGCTCGGTCTATCACCACTGCTGTGCAAAGAGCTGTTTCAGAACCTGACCCTTGTGAAAGACCTCGGCATCGGAGTGCTTTTGGTCGAGCAAAACGCCAAGCAAAGTCTGGCGATTGCGGGTCGCGGGTACTTGCTGGAAAACACTCGCGTCACCCATGAAGACACTGCCGCGCGCTTGGCCAATGACCCTGCTGTGCAACGTGCCTATCTTGGCGCGGGAAGTAAGAGCGCGACGAAAGCGCCAGCGCACGCCACGGCGCGGGTCGAAGTCACCAAGTCGATAAAACCGATGGGCGACCCCACCCCGCGTCGCAGTGCGGAGCAACAGATTGGTGGCTCGATTGATGATCTTGTTGCAGTGGCGACGAAGACTTCCGCCGACGCACCTAGAGGCACTGCTCCAGAAACTGCATCGGCCGCACGTCAATTGGCGAACTCAAAGATCGAAGTGGTGTTGAAAGACATCGAAAAAGCCGCGCAGAACGCCCGCCGCCGCGCACCGCGCAAGCCGCAACAAACGCGCGGATCTGTTCCCTCCAAGGCAGTGCCAGAGCAAGATCCAGCGCCGCCTCCCGTCATTGAAGTCTACAAACGCCCGCGCGTCGAGGTTTACCGCCGTCGCCCATCGGGCCAGTTCGAAAGGGATTGATATGTTAGACATGGCCACCTCCGCCCCCGCGATCAAGGGCATATACGTCGATGGTCAGTGGCATCAAACGCCGCGCCAGTTTGATGACATTAACCCCAATGATGGCTCCCTTTGGGCGCGCATTCCTGACGCGACGGGTGCTGATACAAAACGCGCGATTGATGCGGCGCAAGCGGCCTTTCCTGCGTGGGCTGCGCTGAAGTTTCAAGAGCGAGCAGATCTGATGCTCAAGGCCGCTGAAGTCATCGAACGCCGCGCTGATGACTACATCCCTGCCGCCCAGTTCGAGGGTGGGGGGTGGTATGGCAAAGGCGTCTATGAAACCAAGGTCATGCCCGAAATGTTCAAAGCTGCCGCCGCTGCGTGCTATGCGCCCATCGGTGAAGTTCTGCCATCGCTCAATGGCAAAGTGTCCAACGCCGTGCGTTCACCCATGGGGGTGATCGCGATCATCAGCCCTTGGAACATGCCTGGCATTTTGGCGACGCGTCCCTTTTCGGTGCCGATGGCGATGGGCAACACGATTGTGCTGAAACCCTCTGAGGAGACACCTTATTTGGGCGGTTTGTTCTTTGCGGAAGTTATGGAGGAAGCCGGCGTGCCGCCCGGTGTGTTCAACGTGATTACCTGTTCGCGCGATAATGTCGCCGAAGTCGGCGATGAGTTGGTCGACAACCCGAAAGTCAAAGGTGTTGCGTTCACAGGCTCTGCTGCGGTGGGTCGGCGCATTGCAGCTAAATGTGGCGCACATCTGAAAAAGGCCTGTATCGAACTCGGTGGCAAAGACAGTCTCATCGTTCTTGAAGACGCGGATATGGAGCGAGCGACATCCTCTGCAAGTTTTGGCGCGTTCATGCATCAGGGCCAAATCTGCATGAGCGTAGAAAAGGTGTTGGTGCAAGAAAAGGTCTATGAAGAATTCATGAAAGGCTTCGTGGCACGCGCGTCTAAACTGAAAACAGGCAATACCGCTGACAAAGCCAATGTGATCGGCCCTTTGATTAACGAACGTCAAGCGGAGCGTGTGAAGCACCAGCTTGAAGATGCCGTCGCGAAGGGGGCGAAGATCGTGCTCGGTGGTAAGGTCACTGGACGCTTTGTGGAACCAACGATTGTTACGGATGTGACGACAGACATGGACATTTGGCGTGATGAGACCTTTGGCCCAGTGGCTGTGGTCACGACGTTCAAGACCGACGCCGAAGCCATCGCGATGAACAATGACACGGAGTACGGTCTGTCAGCGGGCATTATCAGCGTCGATGAATACCGCGCAATGGACATTGCGCAGCATCTGCAAACGGGCATGTGCCATATCAACTGTTCGCCGATCAACGATGAAGCCCATGCGCCATTCGGGGGCACCAAAGCCAGCGGCTTGGGTCGTTATGGCGGGCGCTGGTCGCAAGAAAGCTTCTCTGAAACACGCTGGATCACGCTTGATCGTGGCCAGAAACAATATCCACCGGTGTTTTGAACATGAAAGATATCGTAAAAGGCAAGCGCATTTTGGTGACCGGCAGTTCCTCAGGGATCGGTCTTGAGACGGCCCGCGTGCTTTCCGAACAAGGAGCCGAAGTTTTGGGCGTCGATGTCAATAAGTGCTTCGAGCACGTTGATGAGTTCTACCGTGCGGACCTCTCGGATCCGCGCACCATTGATGCTCTGATTGATGTGCTGCCAGAGGGCATTGATGGGTTGGTGAACAACGCGGGGCTACCGCCAACGCAGCCTGCCAATCGATTGTTGCTCGTGAACTGGCTTGGGTTGAAACGTCTCACCTATGGGCTCATTCCGAAACTAACCGATGCGGCGAGCATCGTGAATGTCGCCTCGCTTGCAGGGCATGGCTGGCCGAATGCGGTCGATGCGGTCAAAGCGGCGGAGCATCTGGATTACCACAATCTTGATGAGTTTATCGAACGCTGGAAAGTGTCATCTGAGGGCGGCCGCAGCTACTTCTTTTCCAAAGAGCTGCTGATCACATGGACCATGCAAAACCGCTGGACTTGGCGCGATCGCGGCATTCGCATGAACGCGGTCAGTCCAGGGCCTGTAGATACGCCAATCCTAGCCGACTTTATCCAAACGCTCGGCGAGCGTGCGACAGAGGACCGTGACACGATGGATCGGCCCGGCACACCCGAAGATATTGCCCCTGTGATTATGTTCCTTTTATCGGACATGACGCAGTGGATCAGAGGTTTCAACATTCAAGCCGACGGTGGCATGGCGTCAAATCTGACCTGCCGCGCGCACGGTTTATAGGGAGGGGAAAAGATGGGGCTCATTGGCTGGATCGTTCTCATAGTTATTCTTTTGGCAATCATCATCGCACTTGCTGCTTGGTGGTATGAGCGGGGCAACAACGAAGTGTCGCTTTTGCGGACTGGCGTAGGGGGGCGTCGAGTAGTGATTGATGGCGGCGTGCTTGCGATTCCCTATTTCCACGAGATCAGTCGCGTGAATATGCAAACTCTGCGCCTTGACGTGGATCGACGCGGAGACTCATCCTTAATCACGCAAGATCGTTTGCGTGTCGATATTGGGGCGGAATTCTACGTCTCCGTGATCCCTGACGAGGATTCTATCACACGTGCGGCACAAACCCTTGGCAAGCGCACTTTTCAGCGCGACGAGCTGCGCAACCTGATTGATGGTATGATGGTCGATGCATTGCGCTCTGTAGCGGCTCGCATGTCAATGGATGAGCTGCACGAGAACCGCGCGCAGTTTGTGGGTGAAGTACGTGATGGGTTGAAAGACACACTTGCGCGCTACGGGCTACAACTCGATAGCGTGTCTTTGACCGGTCTCGATCAAACACCGTTTTCATCTTTGGACGAGAACAATGCGTTTAACGCGGTAGGAATGCGCAAACTGGCAGAGGTCATTGCAAAATCCAAAAAGGAGCGTGCAGAGATTGATGCAGATAGCGAAGTGTCTGTGCGTCGCGCGTCTATGCAAGCCTCGCGTCAACGACTTGAAATTGATCTGGAAGAACGGCGCGCGGAGATCTCGCAGCAACAAGAGATCGAAACACTTGCGGCTGCACAAATCGCAGAAGTTGCGAAACGTAAAGCTGAGAGCGAGCGCGCGGCTACAGAAGCGAAAATCGACATGGAACGCTCAATCCAAGCTGCTGAAGTGGAACGTGAGCAAGCGCTCTCTATTGCCAAGCAAGATCGCGAGATTGCAATTTTCGCGAAATCTCAGGAAGAAAGCCGCGCGCAAGCAGAGGCCGACACAGCGCGTGCAGAAGCTGTGAAAGCGTCCGAGGCACTCGCGACTGTGCGTGCAATGGCCGAAGCGGAACGTCGCGCGGAACTTGCCGACATCTCTGTGAAATCAGACGCAAACACTGCTGCTGCGCGCGCGGCAATCATGGCAGACAGCGACAAAGCGACAGCCAAAGACAAGGCCGCAGCACGGCGCGAAGAAGCAGAAACTGAAAAAGCGGTTAAGCTCGCTCAGGCAGAAGCAAACCGCGCACATATCGAAGCTGAGAACTCACGCTCTGATACTTTAATCGCGATGGAGCTGGAGAAAGCGCGCCTTGAAGCGATGCCAAAGATTGTCAGTGAAATGGTTAAGCCAGCTGAAAAGATCAACTCGATCAACGTTAATCATGTGACAGGGCTTGGCGGATCTGGCAGAAGCGATGGCGACACTGGGCCGAAATCACCTGTGACGACTGCGATGGAATCCATCATGGATATGGCGGTGCAATATCCACTGCTGCAAAAAATTGGCGATCAAATGGGCGTGTCTTTTGACGAGACACTTGGTAAGAAAAAGCCAGACTGAAGCTGTTGTATTTCTTTAGATCCGCATCCGGGGTGCGGCAAAAAATGTCGCCCTCGGCCTTGTTTATTTTGAGTTGGAAAAGTGTTGATCGTTCGTAATTTGGCCAAAATCCTAAACACGTGGCGCCATGCAAGGGCAGGGCGCTGAAAGCCACCCCATGCCTATTTCCCCCACCAGACACCACGACACCCTTAGACGGGGTTGTCCGTGTCTGTCCCTCCGGATGGGGGCGGACATGGCTCGGACGTGTCAGTTAGGTGGGCTGGGCGTTTGGTTAAAAACCATTGGTCCCGAAGAGCTAGCTCTACGTTAATAGGTATGGGTTTACCTGTTCCCTTGATCGTATCGCTGGCTGGGCGCGGAGTGATCAGCCATCGGGGTGGTGACGCATGTGACGCTTGTTCTTACTGCGCTCTCTATTCAAAAAAACATGTTTTCTAATGAATATATTTTTTCACCATAGACCGTGCATTAGGAAAAAGCGTCACATGCGTCACCCGAAAGCTTT
>NZ_JABBAL010000013.1 GCF_018607995.1 Planktotalea sp. | reverse complement strand
ACTGTATTCCTCTCCGCAATAGCCCTCGCAGCAACCGTCATATTCTAGGCATGAGATCTGAACCCAGCGCTTTTGGTCACCTTTTTCGCGCTATTTGCGCCTTATGTGAAAACTCTTGGCCTCGCGCTTTTGCATTTCAGGTTGCTCAGCGCGCGGATCAAACCAGCGCTCAGTCTGCTCAGCAAGCTCGCCATGGCAGATATTTCCCTAATTGCGGCCTATATCACCGTCGCAAAAAGAATCGGCGTCGGCCGAATCGAGACCGCCTGGGGATTGTATTTGTTTACCGGATGTATCTTAATCCAGTTGTTTTTAGGTCTATTGTCCAAAACCGATCCCGAATACCGTGTCTGAATAGAGGCAAATTTAAGTTTTGAGCGCACTTGCGCATCATTCCCCCTAAGAGCAAGCGATCTGTCAGCTATAATCTGCCTATAGCCTTTGGGGGGTTTACGTATGTCTGCTTTTGCCAATGTTTGGCATATTGCGTCATGGCTCATGCAACGCCTGACGTTATTCTTCCTTATCGCGCTAGCTGCGAGCGCCGCCGTTTACACCATCACTTGCGCTTTTGCCTACGCGGAATGGCTATATTGGTCTATCATCTTTCGCGAAACGATCTACCCTTGAGCGGGTATTCTGGTGCTATCTGCCATCAGTATCTTGCTTGTCGGTTTGTGTTTTTTCCTGCCCTCGCATCAGCACATCACCAAGCTTGAGACATCACACCGCTCCTTCCAGATTGGTATGGAAGACGTCGCTAAAGCATATGCGATTGCACATGCAGAGGATCGCTCCAGCACGTTCAAACTGTCGACCGAATTTAATGCTGTGCGCGAGCGATTGGGCTTTCTACGCGATCATCCTGATCTGGGTCAGCTAGAATCCACAATGTTGGAAGTGGCCTCAGAGATGAACCATATTTAAACCGAGCTTGTCGCGATCTATTCCGATCGCAAAATCGAACTCGCGCGTACTGTTTTGAAAGAGCACCAGCACGAAATCGGCGAATTCAACTTGCGTCTGGGAGAAGGCAAGCTCGTCTCGACCGAGCTGAAAGGTTGGCTAGGCCAGGTCGAAATGGACAAGAGCGTCGCGCGCGCCGAGATTGATCGTTTGGTCGATGATCTGCCCGACGTCCTGCCTGCACTGGGGATAGAAGTCGCGGCGCAAACACCTGAAGATACGGTCATCGCGCTGCCCCACGCCTCAGATTAGCGCGAGTTTGGTTTGACGACACTGCACAGTTTCGTCACAAGGGCACATGGCTAAAAAACCTTCCTTCTCGTGCAATGACTGTGGCAACATCACCTCCAAATGGTCGGGGCGTTGCGAAGCCTGTGGCGCATGGAATTCCATTGCAGAAGACGCAGGTCTGAGCAGTTCAGGCCCCGCCAAAGCGGGCCTCGGCACTGTCCGCGGTCGTGCCGTGCAGCTCACCAATCTCAGCACAGAAGAGGCACCGCCCCCGCGCACCAACTCTGGCCTGAATGAATTGGACCGCGTCTTGGGGGGCGGCCTTGTTCCTGCCTCTGCCACGCTTGTGGGCGGCGATCCCGGCATTGGTAAATCAACGTTGCTGTTACAAGCCGCTGCGGAGTTCGCCAAATCGGGACTGAAAACCATTTATGTCAGCGGCGAAGAAGCCAGCGCGCAGGTCCGTATGCGGGCGCAACGTCTTGGGCTCAAGGACGCGCCTGTAAAATTGGCCGCAGAAACAAATCTGCGCGACATTCTTACGACGCTCGAAATTGAAAAGCCCCAGCTGGCTATAATCGATTCCATACAAACCATTTGGTCTGATTCCGTCGGCAGTGCACCTGGCAGCGTTGCCCAAGTCCGCGCCGCCGCACATGAATTGACCAGTTTCGCGAAACGCCAAGGAATGGCCGTGATCCTTGTGGGGCATGTCACCAAAGACGGCCAAATTGCAGGGCCGCGTGTGGTTGAGCATATGGTGGACACAGTGCTCTATTTCGAGGGAGAGCGCGGTCATCAATTCCGCATCTTGCGCGCTGTGAAAAACCGCTTTGGTCCGTCAGACGAAATCGGCGTGTTTGAAATGACCGGCTCAGGTCTGGCGCAAGTCACAAACCCGTCCGCCTTATTCCTCAGCGAACGCGGCACGCCTTCGCCGGGATCGGTTGTCTTTGCGGGCGTGGAAGGCACGCGTCCCGTCCTGGTTGAGTTGCAAGCGCTCGTCGCGCCATCCCCGCATTCCCAACCCCGCCGCACAGTTGTCGGTTGGGATGGTGGACGCCTTGCGATGATTCTCGCCGTGCTCGAAGCGCGCGTGGGCATTCCGTTCACGGGCCTTGATGTCTATCTCAACGTGGCGGGTGGTATGAAGATCACCGAACCAGCCGCCGACCTCGCGGTCGCTGCTGCACTTTTAAGCGCGCGTGAAGACGACGCTTTACCAGCAGAAACTGTGGTATTCGGCGAAATCAGCCTCTCTGGTGCGCTGAGACCCGCGCCACAGACCGAAAATAGGTTGAAGGAAGCGCAAAAACTTGGTTTTACAGGCGCACTTGCTCCGGCGGGTGGTAAAGGTGTGAACGTCAAGGGAATTACGCTCAATCAAATGAGCGATCTGACGGCCTTTGTCGGTGATGTATTCGGCGCGGGCTAACGCGCGACATAAGGCAAGAAAGCGAGCGGACCTATGGAAGGTTTTACGATTATTGACGGTGTGGTTGCGGTTACCATCGTGCTCTCCGCTTTGCTGGCCTATTCACGCGGCTTCGTGCGCGAAGCTCTGGCGATCGCTGGCTGGTTCGCCGCGGCGATCCTGGCGTTCATGTTCGCGCCACAGGTCGAACCTTTGGTCAAAGAAATTCCTGTCATTGGTGAATTCCTGGCAGACAGCTGCGAATTGGCAATCATCGCGGCCTTCGCGGTTGTGTTTGCAATCGCACTGATTGTGACCTCGCTCTTTACGCCCTTGTTTTCATCGATCGTACAACGCTCTGCTCTCGGCGGGCTTGATCAGGGCTTTGGCTTTTTGTTCGGCGTGTTGCGCGGCATCCTGTTGGTCGCGGTCGCTTTCTTCGTTTATGAGACAGTGATCACCCAGCAAGATATCACCATGGTCGATGAAAGCCGCTCTGCGAAAATTTTCGCGCGCATGACCGGCCAGATTGAAGACCGCAACCCAGAGCAAGCACTCGGCTGGATCACGACCCAGTACGAACAACTTGTCGGCACCTGCGGAACGCCTACAGAATAACTCAAAGTTACCCGTGATGAGCGGGTGACTCGTACAGCGGTTCGGTCTATGAAGCTCGCAATTGCTATGACCTCGGATACGGAGCTGCTCGCCTTGTCCCATATTATGCCGCCTGCCCAACCTTTTGATGATGATAAACTGAAGGAGGAGTGCGGCGTGTTTGGCGTTGTCGGTGTCACAGATGCTGCCAACTTTGTCGCGCTCGGCCTGCATGCCTTGCAACATCGCGGTCAAGAAGCAGGCGGAATTGTCAGCCATGATCCTGAACAAGGGTTCAACTCAGCGCGTCGCTTTGGCTATGTGCGCGATAATTTCACCAAAGCTTCCTTGATGGAAACGCTCCCCGGCCCTCTCGCGATTGGGCATGTGCGCTACTCCACGGCTGGCTCTAAAGGTGCGGTGATCCGAGATGTACAACCCTTCTTTGGCGAGTTCTCCATGGGCGGTGCGGCGATTGCCCATAACGGCAATATTACCAACGCAGATGCTCTGCGCAAAGAGTTGATCGAGCGCGGTTCAATCTTTCAAAGCTCCTCTGATTCCGAGTGTATCATCCACCTGATGGCCCGCTCTATGCAGCGCAATATTCCCGAACGCATGGAAGACGCGCTGCGCCGAGTGGAGGGCGCGTTTTCCATCGTCGCCATGACACGTACGAAACTTATCGGTGTGCGTGATCCATTGGGCGTGCGGCCTCTGGTCCTGGGCAAACTTGAGGGTGACGGTTGGGTTCTCAGTTCTGAAACCTGTGGGCTTGATATCATCGGCGCTGAGTATGTCCGCTCTATCGAACCTGGTGAGATGGTCGTGATCACCGCTAAGAATGGGGTCGAAAGCCACTTCCCGTTCCGCCGCCAAAATTCGCGATTCTGCATTTTTGAACACGTCTATTTCTCGCGCCCTGACAGCATAATTGATGGGCAATCCGTCTATGAAACTCGCCGTCAAATCGGCGTGGAACTGGCGAAAGAAAGCCCCGTAGAGGCAGATATTGTCTGTCCTGTGCCAGACAGCGGCACGCCTGCAGCAATCGGCTTCAGTCAGCAAAGCGGCATTCCCTACGCGATGGGCATCATTCGCAACCAGTACATGGGCCGCACGTTTATCGAACCGACAGAACAGATCCGTAACATGGGAGTGCGCCTGAAACTCAACGTGAACCGCGCGTTGATCAAAGGCAAACGGGTCATTTTGGTGGACGATAGCGTTGTACGCGGCACGACATCGCGCAAGATCAAAGAAATGATTCTTGACGCAGGTGCTGCAGAGGTACATTTCCGCATCGCCTCTCCACCCACAGCATGGCCCTGCTTTTATGGCGTGGACACACCGCAGCGCGACAAACTGTTGGCGGCGACCATGAGTCCCGAGGAAATGCGTCAGCATCTCACAGTGGACAGTTTGAAATTTATCTCGCTCGACGGTCTCTACCGCGCGGTGGGTGAAGCAAAAGGGCGCAACGCGAAATGTCCGCAATACTGCGATGCGTGTTTCTCGGGCGAATACCCTGTGACACCCTCAGATCAAATCACCAAAGGATTCGAGCTGAAAGCGGCCGAATAATCCCATAAACCCTTTTCCTCTTCTAAAAATATCCCCGCCGGAGGCACCCACATGAGCAAAATAGCACTGGTCACTGGCGCATCTCGCGGCCTTGGATTTGCACTGGCAGAAGCGCTGGCTAAGACCCACCACGTGGTTGCTGTCGCGCGCACAACAGGTGCGCTCGAAGATCTCGATGACAAAATCCAAGCTAGTGGTGGCCAAGCCACCCTCGCCCCCATGGACATCACCAATGAGGGTGCGATGGCACAGCTTTGCCGCTCGATCTATGATCGCTGGGGTAGCATTGATCTTTGGTTGCACACCGCCGTTCACGCGGCTCCTTTGACACCAGCGGCGCATATTGATGCGAAAGACTGGGCGAAATCCATTGCCATCAATGCGACCTCTATGGGGTTGCTCATTCCTTATGTTTCCCCGCTTTTGGGAGAGACCGGTACCGCCGTTTTATTTGACGATCAGACCATTGGCGAGAAATTTCATGGCAGTTATGCCGCCTCGAAGGCAGCGCAAATGTCTTTGGCGAAGGCTTGGGCGCGCGAAACCGAGACAACTGGCCCACGGGTTTTGATCGAAACGCCCCCCGCCATGTCTACAGCCACGCGGTCGCGTTTCCATCCTGGCGAAGATCGCAGCGCGCTTGCGCATCCCCGTGATGTGGCCGCAGAGTTGCTTGCACGCGTGATAAACGCCTAAAGCCTTTACGCATCCACGCCCCTCCACTAAGGATCAGGCAAGTGGGCAAAGGGGCTGATATGCGTATACTCATCACCAATGACGACGGGATCAATGCACCGGGCTTGAAAACCCTTGAAAGCATCGCAAACGAGCTTGCGGGCAAAGATGGCGAAGTCTGGGTCGTCGCCCCAGCGTTCGAGCAATCCGGCGTCGGGCATTGCATTAGCTACACGCATCCGATGATGGTCTCCAAAATGGGCGAGCGTCGGTATGCCACCGAAGGATCGCCCGCTGACTGTGTGCTTGTGGGCTTGCATGATGTGATGAAAGATGCGCGCCCCGATTTGATCTTGTCCGGCGTCAATCGTGGCAATAATTCAGCGGAAAATACACTCTATTCCGGCACAATCGGTGCAGCGATTGAGGGCGCGTTGCAGGGCGTGACCTCCATCGCATTGTCACAATATTACGGTGTGCATAACGCAGATATTAATGATCCGTTTCAGGCCTCAGCCGTACATGGCGCGGATGTTGTGCGCCGCATATTGGCGCAAATTCCCGACGATCAAGGCGATTACCGTCTATTATTCAACGTAAATTTCCCTCCTGTGCCCGCAACCGATGTGAAAGGCGTGCAAGTCACCCGTCAAGGCCGGCGTCCTGATGTTTACTTCGGGGTTGAACCCCATATGTCCCCATCAAACCGGCGTTTTTTATGGATTAAAGGTGGCGATCAGCGTGTGCGTCCCAGCGATGGAACAGATGCCGCCGTGAACTTGGACGGCTACATTTCTGTTACTCCAATGCGCGCAGATCTCACAGCGCATGACGCACTTGAAAGCTTCGCTGCAAACCTATGACTGATGCGTCCACATTGATGCAGTTCCTCTTTGCACTGCGCTCCAAAGGCGTGACCGATGCCAGTGTCTTGACGGCTATGGAAAAAGTGGATCGAGCGGCCTTCATTCGTGGCCTATTTTCCGAGCGCGCCTATGAGGACATGCCTCTACCGATCCCATGCGGGCAAACGATCAGCCAACCCTCTGTAGTGGGTCTGATGACGCAAGCCTTGAAAGCCGGGCCGCGCGATACTGTGTTGGAGGTCGGAACAGGCTCCGGCTATCAAGCTGCGGTTCTTAGCCATGTCGCGCGCCGCGTCTATACGGTTGATCGCCACAAGCGCCTCGTAAATGAGGCACGCGAAGTTTTTGACGCGTTGGGTCTCACCAATATTACCGCCTTCACCGCGGACGGCAGTCACGGTCTGCCCGATCAAGCGCCCTTTGACCGCATTCTGGTCACGGCCGCTGCCGAAGATCCTCCCGGCCCTTTGCTTGCGCAGCTCAAAGTGGGTGGCATTATGGTAGTGCCTGTGGGGCAATCGGATGCAGTACAAAGTTTGATCCGTGTCAGCCGTCATGAGCGCGGCTTTGAATATGATGAGTTGCGTCCCGTGCGCTTTGTCCCGCTTATAGAAGGACTGGGACGCGACGGATAAATCTGTTATAAGATCTCAAATTTCCAAGACGCAGTGATCAACACCGCGCGATTGAGGATATCGAGATGACGATTTTTGCAAGAAAATCACCTTTGCGCGACGTTATGTACGGCACCGCCCTTTTAACTCTAAGTGCTTGTGCAGACGGGTTTGATCTGGATCTGCGCGGCTCTACAGGCAACAAATTCGACACCACGATAGCGGCTATCAATGCGACCCAAGATCGCCCACGCCCTGATGAACGCGGTGTCATCACCTATCCCAATTACCAAATCGCCGTCGCTCAGCGTGGCGACACAGTGAGTAGCGTTGCTGCGCGGATTGGCACTGATGCAACTGACCTTGCCCGATACAACGGTCTGTCCCCGGAAACCGCGCTGCGCAAAGACGAAGTGCTAGCTGTGCGCAAGCCAGTCTCAACCCTACCCGGTGGCCCACAAACGGGCGTTGCCACAGCGCCAAGCACTGTTGATATCACAGCATTGGCACAGGGCGCGATCGACAGCACACCCGTTAGCGCCACGGCGCTGCCTGCGGCAAAGCCAACAGAAGCAGAGCCTATGCGCCATCAAGTTGCGCGCGGCGAAACCGCCTTTACAATAGCACGGCTTTACAATGTGTCCGTGCGTTCGCTCGCGGATTGGAACGGGCTTGGCAAAGATCTCGCTGTGCGCGAAGGTCAGTTCCTCTTGATCCCAGTTGCGCAAGATCAACAGGCCGACCCAGATACACCTTTGGCGGCGACTACAAATCCCGGTGCCGGCTCCCCTACGCCGACGCCGCCTTCTGCCATGACACCCCTGCCTGAAGAGAAAACAGAAGCGGCCGCATCTCCAGTTGCAGCCTCAACAGCACCAGTTCTCGCCAAGCCAACGAAAAATGCAAGCCAAGGGCGCATGGCCTTCCCAGTGCAAGGCCCGATCATTCGTGAATATGCGAAGGGCAAGAACGACGGCATCGGCATTGGCGCAAGCGCAGGCACATCTGTTAATGCCGCCGCCGCAGGCACAGTTGCAGCGATCACCGAAAACACGAACAATCTACCGATTATCGTCGTGAAACACTCAAATAATTTGCTAACGGTTTATGCCAATGTCGATGGTTTGAAAGTGAAAAAGGGCGACACAGTTTCGCGTGGCCAGCAATTGGCGAGTGTGCGATCTGGCAGCTCTGATTTCTTGCATTTTGAAGTGCGTGAAGGTTTTGATAGCGTCGATCCACTGCCCTATTTGCAATAAGAGCAGTTTTCTACGAAAATCAGAGTATCTAAATTTTCTAGAAAATTTGTGCTCTCAAAAGCTGTGATTGTGTCGACCAGCGAGATCACAGAAGAACTGCCACGCTACGCGCCCTGAGCGCGATCCGCGCGTGGCTTGCCATTCAATCGCTTCCGCGCGCAATTGCGCAGGATCGATCTTGAGGCCCGCGTTTTCACAATAGCCATCGATCATCGCCAAATACGTATCTTGATCGCAAGGATGAAAGCCCAGCCACAAACCAAAGCGATCCGAGAGCGACACTTTTTCTTCAACCGCTTCACCGGGGTTGATCCCGCTGGATTGCTCGTTCTCAATCATATCGCGCGGCATCAAATGACGTCTGTTGGATGTCGCATAGAGCAAGACATTCTCCGGCCGCCCCTCGATCCCACCGTCAAGCACCGCTTTCAGCGACTTATAATGCTGATCATCATGGCTAAACGACAGATCATCGCAGTAGAGCACGAAGCGCTCAGGCACATCTCGCAAAAGGGCGAGCAAACGGCCCACGCTTGGCAAATCTTCGCGCTGCAATTCAACGATTTTCAGGTTTTGACCATCCTCGAGAATCTGTGCGTGCACGGCCTTCACCAAGGACGATTTGCCCATCCCCCGCGCGCCCCAAAGCAAAGCGTTGTTTGCCGGATATCCATTTGCAAACTGCCGTGTGTTGGCCAGCAACGTAGCGCGGGCACGCCTGATGCCAACCAACAACTCAAGCGGTACCCTGTTCACTTCTGCCACAGGGACCAGTGCATCCGGTCCCGTTTGCCACACAAAAGCGTGCGTAGCAGAAAAGTCGGGGGCCGCCAAAGGTGCTGGTGCCAGACGCTCCAGCGCTTCTGCGATACGATCTAAAGGGTCGATCACTTATCGGCCTCTTCGTCGAACTCTTTCACAAGAGGATCGTCAAACTCTTCCTCGTCATCGTCGTAATAGCCTTCTTCGCGCAGCTTTTCTTCGCGTTTGCTTTCGACATAGCGCACAAGGAAAATCGAAATTTCATAAAGACCATAAACCACAGTGAACAGAATCAACTGGGTGATGACATCTGGTGGCGTCACGAGCGCTGCGAGCAGCAAGATACCAACCATCGCGTATTTGCGCACCGCGCCGAGACCTTCAGAGCTGACCAGACCCGCTTTGCCCATCAAGGTCAAAAGCACAGGAAGCTGGAAACACATCCCGAACGCGATGATAAATTTCAACGTGATATCAAGGCTTTCGTTCACTTTACCAAAAAAAGTAATGCGAACACCGTCGCTATCAACAGGCGGCTCGACGAACAAGCCACCTGTGGGGGGAAGTGCTTCGCCTGCAGGGATATTGCCACCGACGCTCATCAATAGGCCGGTAAAGATCGAACTGATGTCCGCAAAGCCCAAGAAGAAATTCATAGCCAAGGGCGTCACAACGAATTGCGCGAAAGACGCGCCCAACAGGAACATCACCGGGGATGCGATCAAAAATGGTAAAAACGCATTTTGCTCCTTGCGGTAGAGGCCCGGCGCGACGAAGCGCCAAAGCTGGAACGCGATGACCGGAAAGGCGAGAATAAAGCCGAAGACCATCGAGATACGGAACAGCGTAAACAGATACTCTTGCGGAGATGTGTATTGCAGGGTCGGGTTCGGATCGCCCAAACCGCGTAGAGTGTTTTCAATCGGGGCCAGCAGGAATTCGAGGATCGGTTCTGCCATGATGAACGCCAGAACGATACCCACGACGAATGCGCCCACAGCGCGGATCAGCCGTGTGCGAAGCTCTGCCAGATGTTCAATCAAGGGGGCGGAGCTGTCTTCGACCTCGTCCGTGTTGCTCATGCAGTGTCCTTCGCCGCTTTGGGTGCGGTCTTTTTAGCGGCTGGCTTTTTCGCCGCTGTTTTTGGAGCAGTTTTCTTGGGCGTAGCTTTTGGAGTCGCAATTTTCTTCGCAGCAGATGGTTTTTTCGCCGTTGGTTTCTTTGCAGCTTTCTTTGGCGCGGCTTCTTCCGACTTGGCATCCTCAGCACGCTTTGCTTGTGCAGCAAGGCGTTCTTCGGCGCGTTTGGCAGTCAATTCGTGGATCTTCTTGGCGTTTGCCGCACGCTCTTCCGCAAGCTTGCCGGTTTCGCTATCAATGTCCCACTTTTTAAATTCTTTCGTGGCGTCATTGATATCGTCCAGCCCCATATTCTTGGCGCTGGTCATATCTTTGAAACTTGACGTCGCTTCCTTCATGCCGCTGTCGTCAGCAGCTTGATCCATCGCGCGAGAAAATTCGCGCGCCATGCCTTTGGCTTTACCCACATACTGCCCGACCTTGCGAAACAGCATCGGCAAATCCTTAGGCCCAATGACGATCAACGCGACAACGCCGATCACCAAAAGCTCCGTCATGCCCAAATCAAACATTGTCGATTAGACCTTGTCTGTCTCGCTAGGAGTCACGTCTTTCGCGACCTCAGCCGCGTCTTCTTCCAGCTCCGCTGTGCCTTCGTTGACACCTTTTTTGAAGGAAGTAATGCCCTTGCCTACTTCGCCCATGAGTGAGCTGATTTTGCCACGGCCAAACAGCACGAGGACCACAACGGCGATCAAAAGAAGGCCAGGAAGGCCGATATTGTTAAGCATGAGTGTCTCCCTAAATCTTGCTATAAACGCAGCGCTGCGTCCATGTTCTAGATGTATCTATTGTCTTGTCGGCTGTGTTAAAAGGGAGAAACGCGCATTTGCTGCGTAAAAGCGCCGATACTTGTGAAAAACAGCTGTGTTATTTTGATTTTGACTGAAAAATAAAGCAGCGGTCACGTCGGATTGTGAGCCAGAGCGGCGTGCCAGCTTTTGGCAAGAACACGTTGGGCACAGTTGCATGGATCACTGTTTCGCCGTCATCCATGATAAATTCCACAAGGCTTTGCGAGCCGATAAAGCGTGCACGCTGCACGATGGCATGCGCTGCGACGCCATCACTGACCGTCGGCAAAGGCCCTTTGCCACCACGATCGAAATCGATCTTCACATGTTGCGGGCGAAAAACGATGTCAACATCCGCCCCATCCGGCACGCCCGGCGCAAGGAACTGACCGAACGGCGTATCTGCCAAGGCCCCATTTGCGGAACTTTGGATCACGTTGATATCACTAAAAAATCCTACCGCTTCAAGATCCGCTGGGGAATTATAAATATTGTAAGGCGCACCGCGTTGCACAATATTGCCAGCACGCATCAACGCAATTTCATCGGCCATGCGCATCGCTTCTTCAGGCTCATGTGTCACCAAGAGAACCGCTGTCCCCTCGTCCTTGAGCAAGGTCAGTGTTTCATCGCGAATCCCATCTCGCAACCGATTGTCGAGGCCGGAAAATGGCTCGTCCATCAGCATAATTTTCGGGCGTGGTGCTAGAGCGCGTGCAAGCGCGACTCGTTGCTGCTCCCCTCCTGACAATTGATGCGGATAAGCATCGATCAGACGCATCAGGCCAACTTTATTAAGCAATTCCTCAACACGAAGACGTTTTTCTGCGCGTGGACCGGACAAACCGAAGGCGACGTTATCCGCCACGCTCATATGGGGGAAAAGCGCGAAATCCTGAAACATCAAGCCAATGCCCCGTTGCTCGGCGGGCATACTGAAGCTGCCGTCGCACACAAGCGTGCCATCAACCCAGATCTCGCCGCTGTCCTGCCGATCCACCCCAGCAATCATCCGCAAGGTCGTAGATTTGCCACAGCCAGAGGGCCCCAAAAGGCAGGTCACCTGCCCCGCTTGGATGCTAAGGCTGACGTCATCAACAACGCACGCCCCATTAAATTGGCGCGTGAGGCGTTTGATCTCGAGGCGCGCCGGTATGGCCTGCATGGGTGGATCCTACGTTTGAAAGCCGAAGTCAGCAAACTTGATGGATTTTATCAAGAATGGCTTTTCCTAGCAGCCTCACTTCGCTGGTTCAACCTCTTCTGCGGGTCGTCGCGCACCTACGAACACCGCAACAAATCCGACGATGAGGACTACGATACAGATCGCCAATAGTTGTTCATATTTGTGCCCCTCTGGCAGGATCCCCGCTGCCCAATCCGCAGCACGTGCAAAGTATAGGGTCGCGCCGATAAGCGCTGCACCAAAGGCAACCAGATAGGACCAAAGCGCGACTGCGCAGCACATGACCAAGCCCACAATCAGAACAGGTGTGAGGAACATCGAGGCCATTCCGCTAACCGCGACCGTATCAAACAAAGTGGCATTGCCATGAATGAAATTGTGAAGAGCACAACGAAAACCACCATTTGCAGCACATTCGTGCGCAACGCCGCGCTCAAGCTGCCCCATGCGGAATACGCAAGTCCGAGCAGCGCCACCAGCCCGATGAGAGTTCTTTCGCGAGCGCAATTTCGGGCAGAACAGCAGAAAAGATCAAGCCGACAACAATGAGATTGGCAGAGACTTCGGACAGTAACCGCAGCGCAATCACCAGATTGTAGCAACCCGTGCCGACCCGTCCGAAACGCGAGCCAAACCAGTCTTGCACCGATCCAGCCCTCTCGCTCGCAAGCGCGCCACGAAAAATCCACTCGACAAAAATGTTCCGTAGTAGGCCGCGTATGCCAGCGTTCCAGCCATCCCGTAGAAATATCCCAAGATCGCCGCGTTCATCAGGGACCTTGCAAAGATCCATGTGGTGACTTGGCTTAAAACGAGGGTCAGCAGTTTCGGTGCCTGTCCTGTGTAGGACTGCCCGCCAAAGAAGCCGTCAACGGCCACACGACGCGGTGCGGAAGAAGGCTCGCGAGGATAATAACCGCGAAAATCGCAACAACAAAGCTAGCTGTCATGTCAAAGTCCTA
The DNA here is from genome assembly GCF_018607995.1 of Planktotalea sp. Taxonomy (GTDB): domain Bacteria; phylum Pseudomonadota; class Alphaproteobacteria; order Rhodobacterales; family Rhodobacteraceae; genus Planktotalea. The sequence continues at coordinate 3,314 of NZ_JABBAL010000013.1, read as the reverse complement.
TCGGTAGATTGTTGCGATCCTGCGGAAAGATGCGATTATCGCTGAACATGGCCTATCTGCAGCACTGACAAAAATGTGAGCCATGGCCGCAGGCTTTCATGATCTGACCTACGATTTTGAGAGCATTAACCTTGCAGTAACCTTGGTCATGCAATGGGTAAAGCCTCCGCTTTTCAAAGGGTCCCTCTCGTGAATGCCACGCTTTATTTTCTCACACCGTGCGTTATCTCTATTCTTTCTCTGTCTTGCGCTGGCAAGTTGCGACAACGCCGAAGATGAAACAGAACAAACCGATTTCGGTGCCACACCGACTGAAGAACAGCTTACCGAATTTGAGGCCAACACGACGCTAACTTCTGATTTTTGGCACTCCAAAAGCAGATGGCACCTTCGACGCTTCATTGAGGACAATCTTCAAAGGCGGGTTTCAGGACGATGCGGGCAACGGATATGCCTTTGAACTTGGTCGCGAAGGCACCGCGTTTAGCGCAGTCGCAGGCATCCTCGAAGCGACCGACCTTGGGGCCTTGCCACCCACAGGGTTTGCCGCGATGAGCGGCCCTTACGAAATACATGAAGTGGGTAAATCTGACGGGGTAAACCGCGAATACGGTGGCGTGCAAACCACACGCGGCCGCATCACGCTACGCGCAGATTTCACATTCGGTACACTGCAAGGAACAGGCGATGTCTTGGCCATTGATGGCAAGTTCAGCGGCGAAATGGTCACTGGGTCGGCGTTTTTCAACAAGCGAGCCGCAGCGCTGACGGGTCAGGTCGGCGCGAGAAGCGCCGTCGGCGTGTTTCACGGGGCCGACGACGCTACCGCCTTTGTAGGCGGCTTTTTGGTAGAGCGTTAGAAGGTCGCGTTTACACCGCCGCCGTCATGCAAAATGTTCTGCCCAACGATGAATGCCGATTGGGTTGAGCACAAGAAGGCGCAGGTCGCACCGAACTCATCCGCAGTGCCATAGCGCCCGGCCGGAATAGTTTTGCAGCGGTTCACTTTCGCCTCTTCAGATGTAATGCCCTGCGCCTTTGCGACACCGCCATCAAGCGAAACGGCACGATCCGTCGCGTGGATACCCGGTAGCAGGTTATTGATATTCACCCCAGATCCCGCAACTTGGCGCGATGTGCCAGCAACATATCCCGTCAATCCTGCACGCGCGGAATTGGACAGTCCAAGCACGCCAATTGGCGCCTTCACGGACTGCGATGTGATGTTCACCACACGACCCCAGCCGCGATCCATCATCGCAGGCACAAGCGCTTTGATCATCGCAATGGGTGCCAGCATATTCGCGTCAAGCGCTTTGATGAAATCGTCGCGCTCCCAATCGGACCACATGCCGGGGGGGGGACCACCTGCGTTATTTACTAGAATATCGACCTCGCCTGCGGCTTTCAGAACCTCCGCGCGACCCTCTTCGGTCGTAATATCTGCGGCAACTGCCTCGACGTTCACGCCGTATTTCGCACGAATATCTGCTGCTGTTTGCTCAAGCGCCTCTGCGCCGCGCGCATTCAAAACAAGGTCACACCCTGCCGCAGCTAATGCCTCCGCGCAGCCGCGCCCCAAGCCCTTGCTTGACGCACAGACAACTGCACGTCGGCCTTTTATTCCAAGATCCATGTCGTTTCCTATCATTTAGGCGCGTTTTGCGGCTGTTTTGCCCGCTATGGCCGTAGTTAAGTCTGTAACCTGCCGCATTTTCATAAAAAGACAACGGCGCAATGTTTAGTTAGACGAGTGTTTCGAATGAATGCAAGTAGCAACTCCGGCAGTGCCCTCGCGCAGAGCATCCCTGTGTATCGCGAAGAAGAGTTTCTCGTTATTGACGGTGCTAATATCGATGACATACTGAGCTTTGCCGCCGAAGTGATGCTTGATGATGTCTACGAACTTAACAATCTCGCCGAACGCCGCCGCCGGTCCTTGCTCGCCAAACTCGACGGCACCTACACGATCGTGGAAGATACTGAAGTAGGCACACCTTTCGCAAGTGTCTTCGTGGATAGTTGCTTCACTGTGATGAGCAGCGACGGTTCCACCCTGGAAATACTGCTGCTTGTTGAACTGGACACCGAGGATCTTGTTGAGAACATTCATGTCGTCCGCCTCGCCCCACTGATTGCAAATGGTCACTATCGTTTGGTCGGCGTTGATGTGGACAATGCGGCCCGTAAATTGGCGCAAGTCGCCTGCGTATCGTTCTCGCGCGGCACCAACATCACCATGAGTTCCAGCGCGCGACGTCCGATTGAATAGCTTCAGATCGGTGACAAAGTCTAGACGCGCGATGATGGCGGTCAAATAATCCGCTGGATCGGCCAACACACAGTGCGCGCGGTCGGGGATTTCGCCCCGATTGTAATTAAGGCGGGCACGCTGAATAACACCAAAGATCTGACGCTTAGCCCCGATCACCACCTGTTCATTTACCAGCACCACGACGCTTTAGGCGCAGGCCGCTCAGAGGTGCTGGTGAAAGCCCGCCACTTGGTGAACGGTGACACGGTTATCCAGCAAAACGTTGGTTTAATTTACTATTTTCAGATTTAGCTTGATCAACACCAGATCATCTACGCCGAAGGTATCGCTGCCGAAACCTTGCTTGTGGACACCCGCACGCGCGCGGCTTTGACGGATACGGTCAGTGAAAACGTGCTCGAAACGCTAAATGGCCGTTCGGGCTGGCTGCATCAAGAATTCGAGGTCGGGTCTGAACTGTTGGGACCGGATGCAGCGGATAAGTTGCGCAAAGCGTCTAAGCGCTGATCCGAATTTTCTAGAAAATTCGCGCCACCGTTGCCAAGCGCACCGCTCAATCATATAGCAGCCTCATGTTAGACACCGTCACAAACCGCCCCGCTCTTCCTGCTGAAATCGCGCGACGTCGCACGTTTGCGATCATTTCGCATCCCGATGCGGGCAAGACCACGCTCACTGAAAAATTCCTGCTCTTTGGCGGGGCGATTCAGATGGCGGGGCAAGTGCGCGCGAAGGGTGAAGCGCGGCGTACGCGATCGGACTTTATGCAAATGGAAAAGGATCGCGGGATTTCGGTCTCTGCATCCGCGATGTCATTTGATTTCAAGCACTTCCGCTACAATCTGGTGGACACGCCCGGTCACTCCGACTTCTCCGAAGACACGTACCGCACGCTTACTGCTGTGGACGCCGCCGTGATGGTGATTGACGGCGCGAAGGGTGTTGAAAGCCAGACGCAAAAGCTTTTTGAAGTGTGTCGCATGCGCGATCTGCCGATCCTGACGTTTTGTAACAAGATGGACCGTGAAAGCCGCGATAC
>NZ_JABBAL010000029.1 GCF_018607995.1 Planktotalea sp. | reverse complement strand
ACTCTCGCTAAGCAAAACTGCCGCTCTGTCTCAAAGCCCGTGACGGGATACAGTTCGGACTTAGGCTTTTAACGCGCCATCGACGACGAATTCGTGCCCGGAGCAATGGCTCGAGTCGTCGGAAGCTAGAAACATCACCATGCGCGCAACTTCTTCGACCGTGCCTTGCTTGCCAAGCGGGACACGCGCATCTCGTTCCTCAGGACTTTGATCTAAGGCGTCCATCATCCGCGTTTCGATCAAGCCGGGATGAACAGAATTGATGCGCACGCCAAAGGGAGCAAACTCCAAAGCTGCGGATTTGGTGAGACCCCGAACGGCCCACTTCGTTGCGGAATATGCAGGCGCGCGAGGTGTGCCGGCCAAACCTGCGATCGAAGACAGGTTGATAATACTGCCGGCTCGTTGCGTTTTCATAGTGGGGATGACGCTGCGGATACCGAGGAAGGTTCCTGTTTGATTGATGGCGACAACCCGATCCCAAGTCTCCAAGGACGTCTCTTCCAAACCAACTACGTCAAAAATGCCCGCGTTATTGACTAGGACATCGATTCTACCGTGATCTGAAAGGATCTTGGAGAGAACCCGATCCCAATCGCGTTCTTGCGAGACATCTTGCAGCATGAATTCACATGAGGCTCCGACGCTTTCAGCCACGTCTTTACCAAGCTCTACGTCGATATCCGTGATGATGACAGTTGCTCCAGCTTTGGCAAACAGCGAGGCTTCAGCTGCCCCCATGCCACGCGCACCTCCAGTGATCATCGCGACTTTGCCATCAAGACGGTTCATCGGGATAGGCGCTTTGCGAGTTGCAGGGCCAAAAGCCGTGAGAAATACCGCGCTTGACTGAGGTTTCCGCCAGTAAACCACAAACCTTCTTGAGCAGTCTCGACCCACATGTTGCGTAGCTCGCCGATCCAAGGACCGGGATCCCCTTTCGTGCCAGATCCGTACCCCCAACAAGGGCCCACACGTTCGGCCGTCTCGGGGTCTATCAACGCTGAGACCCAATCCGTCATTCCGCCATAACCCGTCGCGTAAACGATAGCATCGGCTTCTAGGCAATCACCATTTTCCAAGTGTAGCGCGCTCGCTGACAGATGGCTGACCCCTTGGCCTGAGCGTATTTTGATGCGCCCATCCATCACCATTTCTGCAGCACCGACATCAATGTAATACCCCGAAGCGGTTCTGCGGTATTTCATCCCCAGCCCTGTGCCATCCTCTGCAAAATCCAAATTGAAACCCGCGCCGGTTAGATTCGCATAGAAATCGCGGCGCTCTTCGCGAATGCCGTCCCACAGGGGTTTATGTCGTTGTTCTAAAAGGCGCAAAGGCACGGCGGCCTGTAGAATGTCCGCCTTGTCTGTGGTGATACCTTTGGCGACGGCCTCGGCGGAGTAGAGCGTGCCGAGAATTTTCTCGCAGTAATCGTCTTGGCGCACCACAAGCGAAGACGAGCGTTGCAACATGGTCGGGTTTGCCCCGTTTCGCACTAAATCAGAAGCGATATCGTGGGCCGAGTTATTGGCCCCAACTACAATGACATTCTTGCCTTTGAACTGCGCGCCGTCTTTGTAGGCACTGGAGTGAAACTGCGTGCCTTCGAATGTACTTTTTCCACGAAACTCTGGAGCCTTCGGGAAACCGGAAAGGCCAAGCGCCATCACGATATGTGTCGGTGTCACGGTGATCGCTTTCCCATTGCGGGTCAGCTCCGCCGTCCAACTTTGGGTATCCTCTTGAAACGTCGCTTTCGTTAACTCTGTGCTGTTCCAAATGTTCAGATCCAGCTCTTTGGCGTAATCTTCCAGCCAATCGCCCATCTGATCTTTGGGGGTGAAGGTGGGCCAGTCGTCGGGGAACGGTTTGAACGGCATGTGATCGTACCAGACAGGGTCGTGCAGTACGAGGCTGTCATAGCGCGAGCGCCACTGGTCCCCGACATTTGGGTACTTGTCGACGATAAGGTAAGGCAGGCCCAGATCAGACAGTTGCGCGCCAAGAGCAAGCCCGCCCTGACCGCCACCAACCACCAGAACAAACGGATCGGATGCATCTCGCGGGGGTGCGGGCGACAAAGAGCAGAGCATCGTAAATAGCTGCGCACATCGCCCATCCTGCATACGGATATATCCGCGCCCCGGCCCATCCTTGGTTTGGAACTGAAAGAAACCTTCTTCTCCACTCGCTTCATCTTCAGGCTTGGCGTTCTGAAAGCCAGCTGCAGGCCCGCATTTGGCAGCGAAATCTGCGATGGCAGATTGACCTTCAAGCGTCTGAAGCGTCCAGCCAAAAGGCAGGTAGTCACGCCAAAAACCGCCTTCGATGAACAGCTTGGACACAGCCTCGCCATCTCCGCGCGCGCTGCATTTAGCAAATGTATTCAGCCAATTTGCTATTGTGTTCATGTCAAATGCCCTGTTCTGCAAACTCTTTCAGCGCCGCTGGCTTTGGTGGAACGACAAGCCCCGCCTCGCTCGGCAGTCTGACCCGCCCGTTTTTAATCACAACGACATCGCCGCAAAGATCGGTCCTGAGCGCGTTGTCATTGACATCAATCTCGCAGAACGACGCATCCCCCACCGCAGCACTGATCGCAAGGGACGCCATTTGCCCAATGGCCGCGCCCATGAAATGCGGCCAAATCAGAACGTCGTCCGGCACCGCTTTGGCGAGATCCAGCGCGCCCGAAACGCCGCCCCATTTCGCCACATCGGGTTGCAAAACACGCATGCCAACATTCGTCATGGCCATAAATTCATCAATGCCATAAATGTTCTCGCCCCCAGCAAGCGGGATCACGGTTGTCTTGGCCAATGCTTCCCATTCCGCTTTCGGTGCATCAGCCCGTAGAGATTCTTCGGCGAAATAGGGTGCATAGTCTTCGATTTGCTGCAAAGTTTCGATCGCTTGATCCAACGTCCAGGATTGGTTGCTATCCACCATGATCCGTGCGCCGTCTGCCGCCAGTTGCGCTGCGCGGGCGACTATCTCGGAGTTTCCATGCTCTTCAAAGCCGATCTTCAGTTTGAAGTAAGTTTGGCCCAGTTCTGCATGCTCCGGAATGAGCCTTTCGAGATCGCAGGCGTTGATTGACGTTGCATAGGACTGGGCGGATGCGTGGGGCAGGCCCATAAAGTCAGCGAAGGACACGCCTGCACTGCGCAAGGCTAAATCCCATAAAGCCGTGTCGATGCCCGCCAGGATATGTTCAAACACCTGCACTTGGCCGACATGCAAGAAGAACACCGACAGTTTGTGGCGCAGAGCGTCTTGTACCTCTCTGGGATCGTTGAACGTGAAATCCTTCAGATGATCCGCAACAACGTCCTGAATGATATGCGCTTTGTGAATATTGGCGCGCGCCGGGAAGTTCGCCCAGACTTCGCCCCAACCGTAGCATCCGGCGCTGTCCTCAATCCGCACCAAAAGGGCAGGGCGCGTGGGCATTGAGCCAAGCGCCATTTTCGGGGATACACCACCGTGTGCCCTGATCGGGAAGACCTCAATTTTATTGAGTTTTATGGCGCGGTTGAACTGCATGCTACCACGAGATGTAGGCAGAGTGTTCAGAGGTGTAGAAGTTCACAGCCGTTGGCCCTACCGAATAAGCGCCCACGCCGGAATTTTTGATCCCGCCAAAGGGCATGTTGTTGTCAGGCACAGTGCCGTGATTGACGTGGATCATGCCGTTCTGGCTTTCAGCCAAAAACCTTTGGATCAGATCGTTGCGGTTGGAGAACAGCGAAGAGGTCAGACCAAATTCGGTGCCATTCAGCATCTCCATCGCCTGATCAAACGTGTCGTATTCTAACACGGACAGAACAGGGCCAAAGATCTCTTGCTGACCTGCGATTGAGTCATGCTCAACATCACTCAAAATCGTTGGCTTGTAGAAATAGCCATCGCTTGGGTCACCTAGAGGTTCGCCGCCCGCAAGTGGTTTGGCCCCTTCCGCAATGGCTTTTTTGGTGACGTCGCACACGTCATTCCAATGCGGTAAGTTGCACAAGGGACCGATATCCGTGCTCTCTTCCATGCCGGACCCTAGCTTCATAGCATCCGCTTTAGCGACGAAGATATCTTTGGCTTTGGCTGCCAAATCCTTGTGCACAATCACGCGGCTGATCGCGGTGCAGCGCTGGCCAGATGTCATAAAGGCTGCGCCCATAATTTGCGTGATCGCATTTTCGAGATCGTCACTGTCGTTCAAAATTGCGCCGTTCTTGCCGCCCAATTCCAGTTGCACAGGGATCAGGTTTTGCGCGGCAGCGGCATAGACCAACTTGCCTGTCGGGACTGATCCGGTGAAGCTCACGCCATGCACATCGCCGCTGGCGACGACGTCACTTGCCGTGCGGCCAAAGACCATGGCGACTTGGATCAGGTTCTTTGGAAAGAACTCTTCTGCGATCTGCGCCAATAGAAAGTTTGCGGCAGGTGTGAACTGCGAAGGCTTCATGATCACGGCATTGCCAAAGGCAAGTGCTGGGCAGATTTTGCGCATTGGCGTGGAAATCGGGAAATTCCATGGGGAAATGCAAAAGATGACTCCGCGCGGACGGCGCAAGATTTGGTTTGAAAAACCAGCCCGCCCCGAAGCGATTGCCATTGCGCCCATCCGCGCTGCTTCCCCGACGGAAAACCGCCCCTCAGCGCAGGATTTCATCGTTTCGCCTTTCGATTCGCGAAACAATTTGCCTTGCTCCAGCGTTCCAGCGGTGGCTAGCTCATCCGCGCGCGCCTCAACGGCGTCAATGAATGCGTTAAGGCGTTGAGAGCGTTCTAAACCCGGGACTTTTGCCCATTCGGCTTGGGCCGCATTGGCTTGTTCAATGACACGGCCCAACGCGTCCGGTGACATGATGCCGTAACGGCCGACATTCTCGGATGGGTTGGCCGGGTTGACGGTCTCGAAGGCATCATCGCCTGCGCCAAATTCATATCGAAAGCCCATGGCTTACCCCTTTTTCTTTTGCATGACACCGCGGGCTGCTTTTGCAATTGCGACAGCGTCCAGATCAAATTTGTTCATTAGATATGGCGTGGTGCCGCCTTCGCAAAAGCGATCTTGAATGCCGACGCGCTTGAAGGGCAGGCCAACGCCTTTGTCCATCAACACTTCGGCCACGGCGGAACCAAGACCGCCAATGATGCTGTGATTTTCTGCAGTGACGATAGCGCCTGTGCTGGCCGCACTTTCTAAGATCAGCCCCTGATCTATGGGTTTGAGTGAAGCCATGTCGACCACGCGCGCCTCAACCCCTTCGACGGCTAAGGTGTGGGCGGCCTGCAACGCTTCACTCACACATAGCCCTGCTGAGATAATCGTTAAATCGCGCCCCTCACGGCGGATCACGCCTTTGCCAATTTCAAGGGACTGAGGCTCAATCGCGTCGGGCGTGGTTTCGGGCCGTTTCATACGTAGATAGGCAGGTCCGTCCCAGTCGAGCGCCAGTTTAACCATTGCAGCGTGATACTCTGGCCCGGAAGGTTCAAAGATCGCCATGTTGGGAACAGCGCGCATGATGGCGACGTCTTCAATCGCCTGATGCGACACTCCAAGCAAGGTGGCGACACCCGGCAGGAAACCTACAATTTTGACAGGCAGGTTAGGGTAGGCTGCTTGCATGGTGATCTGATCCAGCACACGTTTGGTAATGAAGGCGCAGAAGGAATGGCAGAACGGAATTTCGCCAGAACGCGCCATGCCACCAGCCATCCCAATCATATTGGCCTCGGCAATACCGACATTGTGGAACCGGTCCGGCAGTTCATCACGAAAGCGGTCGGTTTCGGTGGGGGTGACAAGGTCAGCGCAAAGAGCAACGATGCGGGGATCATTGTGTGCGGCGGCGAGCAATGCATCTCCATATGAACGGGGCAAGGGCTTGAACGAACGATTGATGAAATCGGCGGCTTCAAGCTGCGTGAGTGTGTCGCTCATAGCTGGGCCTCTAGTTCTGCACGGGCAGAGGACGCTACCTCCGGTGGGAAACGTAGTTGGTGGAACATCAGACCTTCGAGTGATTCCACACCTTTACCCATGAGCGTATTCGCTTTGATAAAGCTGGGCTTGCCTTTGGTCTCGCGCGCCACGTCATAAGCCGAGAGCAGGGCGCTCAGGTCGTTACCATCCACCTCTTGGCAAGCAAAACCAAAGCTCTCCATCTTGTCCATCAACGGGTCGAGCGACATCACCAAGTCCATGGGACCTTCTGATTGAACAAAGTTGTAATCCACGATGAAACAGAGGTTATCTAGGCCACGCGCCCCGGCTAGCATTGCTGCCTCCCAGATCTGGCCTTCTTGCATTTCCCCGTCGCCAACGATCACGTAAAATCTGCTAGCGCGCCCTTGGCGTTTGGCGGCGATCGCGCAGCCAATGGCTACAGAAAGTCCCTGACCAAGTGAGCCGCAAGTTGCCTCAACAAAAGGGCCCATACGCTCAGATGAATTAATTTCTAGCGTTGATCCATCGGTAACGTAGGTTTTCAAATCATCAACGGGGAAAAAACCACGTTCCGCCAGCGTGGCATAAAAGATGGCAGTGTTGTGGGCTGTCGTCAGAAAGATGCGATCACGGTCTGGCCACTCTGGGTTGGTGGGGTCCATCGTTGCTTCAGCAAAATAGAGTGAGGTGAAAATGTCCGCCGCACCTAAGCCCTGCTGCACATATCCTTGACCCGAAGGCGCAACCATATCCACCACGTGCAAGCGCAAACGGGTGGCAATGCTTTCAAGGTCTTTTACATTGTGTTTCGCATTCATTGCAAAGCCGTGCTATTCTCTAAAGGTATAAACCTTTGTACCTATGAGTGGGGGGATATTGTCAATATGAATCTTCAGGCGATGAAACGACAAGCCGTTCCTCTGCATGCAGAAGTGGCGGAAGTGCTGCGCCATCAAATCCTGTCTGGCGATTTGCCAGCGGGGACCAAACTGCCAGCCTTGAGTGCCTTGACAGAAAAGCTTGGCGTGGCGCGGATGACAATCGTTCAAGCGATGAATGCGTTGGAGGACGAAGGTCTGATCGAAAAGCACTCAGGACGTGGGACGTTCGTGAAATCGGTCAAATTGCCAGATCGACACACGATGCAAATGCAAGCGGAGCTATCACAAATCTACGCAATGGTTGATCAGATGGAAGTGTCTGTCCGGCAGGGTGAGGCAGTCATCGAAAAAGGTGAGGATGGGCGCTATTTCAGGGTAATGAACCGCATCCACGCTCGATCAGCGAAGCCTTTTTGTCAGGTCAACATTAGATTAGACGATGCGATTTTTGACCGCGCCCCAGACAGATTTGCGACAGAAATTGTAGTTTCTGTTCTAAAAGACCTCGGCATCTCGGTGGAAAAAGCGCGTCAGAAAGTAACGATTTCCTATGCGGATTTCACGATGGCCCAGGCGCTTGATATCAAGGTGAATTCGGCCGTATTCCGGGTCGTTCGTGAGTTTATGGATGTGGACGACAGCCTGATTTACTCTGCAACGCTTTTCTACCCGGGTGACTTGCTTGAGTTTGAGATGGAATTTTCGCCTGACTAATGCCAACGCGCATAATGCTTGACTCTTGGTTAGATATTTCAAAAGGTATGTACATCTAGACCATTGATGGCCGTTAAGGCTTGGGAACGGAGCGGGGAGGGCTTCTTGATGAAATTGATGAAAACAGTAGTCGCGGGTTTTGCAGCACTTGGACTAAGCGCTGGTGCCGCACTGGCGGAATGGCCAGAAAAACCGATTAACGTTGTTGTGTCTTTCAAGGCGGGTGGCAATGCGGATATCACCGCACGGATCGCGGCGGAAACGTTTAGCAAAGAATTAGGCGTACCGGTTAACGTAGTGAACAAACCCGGTGGTGCTCATATTCCAGCGGTCATGAGCGTCAAAGAAGCACCTGCTGACGGCTACACTATTTTCCAATTTGCGCCGCCGAGTTTCATGGTTGTGCCGTTGACCCGCGCTGTACCTTACAGCCCGATGGACGACTTCGTTCCGCTCTGGGCGGGCGCTTTTGCGACGAATGCTCTTTATGTGCGCGCGGACAGCCCCTACACCACGTTTGAAGAGTTCCTTGAGGGCGCCAAAGCCAACAAGCTGACAATTGGCGTTAACAATCTTGGCGCGCCGCCCAATTTGAGTGCAGTTCAGCTAGCGAGCGAATTCGGTTTGGAATTCAAAACGCTCGCCCTGAAGACTGTTCCTGCATCGATCGCAGGTTTGGTCGGTGGGCAAGTTGACGTTGCCGTCGGTCAAATCGCTACGATCAATGCGTTTGAGGGTGAAATTCGCCCGCTGATTATTCTCGACAACAACCGTGTGCCTGCAATGGAAAAACACCTTCCTGGCGTGCGTACTGTTGGGGAAGCGTTTGAGGGCAAGCAAGCTGGCGCGTGGGTCCGTGGTGGTTGGGCTGTGAAAGCCGGCACGCCACAAGAGATCATCGACAAGCTGGTTGCTGCATCAGCAGCCGTCGGTACGGATGAGTTTATTGCAGGCCTGCCAGCCGGCATCGACTGGAAATTCGTTCAAGGCCCCGAAGCTGTTGGCAAAGAGTTGCAGGTCGGCATCGATCTCTACTCGCCTATCCTCGATGGGCTTGGCCTGCTGCACAAGTAGCATGCCCGATTACGAATTGCGCCGAGCGAGGTCTCTCGCTCGGGGCGTTTTGAGACTAGGATCACCATGCTCAGCCAAAAAACAGCCAACCTTGTATTCATCACCGCAATTCTCATCGCCAGTGCATATTTTGCTTGGGTCGCTGAAGGGTTTGTGACCTCGGGCTTATTGGCGAGCTCTGGATTGCCTTCCAAGTTTTTTCCGCAGCTTATGCTGGCACTGATGGCCCTCTGTGCAGGGCGGGTTGGATACCTATACCTCGTGCGTGGACATGCTGGTGAACCAGAACTAGCGAACGTTTTTGCAAGCGCGACTGAAGCGCGACAAGGCCTTTCAATGCTTGCCGTCGCGGTGCTTTGCTACGCAATTTGGCGCAACTTTGGTTTTGCTCCGATGGCGGTCTTACTCGGCCCGATCAGCTTGCTTGTGATGGGTGTGCGAAATCTTTTCATTTATATCACCGTCCTTGCGTTGACCGCGTTCATCACGGCCGTCTTTATCTACGGCCTTGGTATTCAACTGTTGTGATTGACGATGATTGATAGTGCCGCTCTTATTTCAGCCCTAGGATTGCTGGCTGATCCGTTAACAATGCTATTGCTGGTTGTTGGCATTGTCCTCGGTCTGATTATCGGGATTTTGCCGGGATTGGGACCGCCTATCGCGATTGCGTTGGCTCTGCCATTCACCTTCTACATGGACCCTGTACCATCAATGGTCTTGTTGCTTGGGATTTATTCAGCTGCGATTTACGGCGGATCGATTTCCGCGATTGCGGTCGGAATTCCCGGAACAGGCGCAGCCATTGCGACAGTGCAAGACGGGCATAAGATGTTCAAATCAGGCCGAGGCGGCGAAGCGCTCGGCTTCTCACTAACTGGTTCCATTATAGGCGGGTTGTTCAGCGCGGTTTGTTTGGCTTTGATCGCGCCATTGCTTGCGGATTTAGCTGCTAAATTTGGACCACGAGAGTACCTCGCAATCTCTGTCTTTGGCCTTGTTGTTGTCGTGCGTGTCGCAGGTCAGAGCCTGTCGAAAGGGTTGCTAATGGGTGCGCTCGGGCTATTCCTCACCACTTGGGGGTTAGATGAGCTGAACGGGACTGAGCGGTATACTTTTGGCAATTATCACTTCTATGAGGGCCTGCCACTTGTCCCATTCTTGGTTGGCTTATTTGCGGTGTCCGAGGTGTTGATCGGAGCGGAGCGCGCAGCGCAAAGGGTCGATTTTGACGCTGCCAGTCTGAAGGTCAAGCTCCCCGGTTTGAAGACTTTGGTGCGTATGAAAGACGTGATTATGCGTTCGTCGATCATCGGCACTGTCATTGGCATCATCCCCGGCGAAGGGGCTGCTGTAGGCGCGTTCTTCGCCTACTCAGAAGCGAAACGCCGCTCGAAAGAGCCGGAAAAATACGGCACGGGCATACCTGAGGGGATCGTCGCGCCAGAGACCGCGAATAACGCAACAGTGGGCGGCGCGCTCGTGCCAACCTTGACGCTCGGCGTGCCGGGATCGCCCGCCGCAGCGGTCTTGCTGGGGGCACTTTTGATCCAAGGGCTCACGCCGGGTCCAAAACTCTTCTCGGAAGAGCCGGATCTGATGTATGCGATCTTTATTGGACTGTTTTTGATCAACATCTTGATGCTTTTCATAGGCTTGATCGCGATCCGCTTTGCCGCGCAACTGATCCGCGTGCCAACCTCTGTGATCGTGCCGACTGTTCTATTGCTTAGCTTTGTTGGAATTTACTCTGTTTCTAATTCCTTCTTTAATGTCGGCGTGCTGCTTGGCGCGGGCATCCTCGGCTATGTTGTGCGCAAGCTGGGCTATTCCATTGCGCCGCTTTCTATCGGATTTGTCTTAGGGCCGATTTTAGAGAATGCTTTGCGTCAGTCGCTCACCATCGCAGATGGGTCTGTCTTGGAATTCTTCAACACTCCGATCGGCTTGACGATCTATGCAGCGCTCGCGCTTACTATCCTTTGGGGACCGCTTACGGCGAGGTTCAAAAAATGACTAAGCAACCGAATATCCTAATCATCTATGCAGACCAAATGCGCTATGACGCTATGGGGTGTTCTGGCAATCGTGTTGTTAAGACCGCCAACATCGACCGCTTGTCAGCGGAGGGCGTGCATTTTGAGGAAGCCTACACCAGCTATCCAATTTGTTGCCCGTTTCGCGCTTCCGTTCTGACAGGCAAATACGCGCAAGGGCATGGTATGATCCAAAACCATTTCCCTTTGCGGGGCGATCAAGGGTTTCTTGCAGAGTACATGCGAGACGCTGGTTATCAGACCGGATACGTTGGCAAGTGGCATCTAGAAGGCGGGCCAAAACCCGGATTTGTTCCGCCAGAGCGCCGTTTTGGTTTTGAGCATTTTGTCGGCTTCAACAGGGGCCATGATTACCAATCCTCAATCTATTACGATGACGCAGGCCAAGCTTACCACTCTGCGCGTTACGAACCTGACTATCAAACCGATCAGTTCATGGAGTTTGTGGCGGCAGCTGCAAAAAAGGACGCGCCTTTCTTTGGTTATCTTAGCTACGGCCCGCCACATTTTCCGATGGATATGCCCGATCACTTGCGGCGTATTTACGACCCCGACGACGTGCTTATGCCGGCGGGCGTACCCGATGCTGCGCTACAAGCCGAGGTGCAAAAGCACCGCACGGATGTGCTTTGCGGCGGCGATCCTCGGTCGGGTCATAAGAGCCATGCTTCGCATGAAACCAAGCCCGTGGGGGAAGTAGAAACGGAGGCCGAAATCCGTGAGTTCATCGCTGAATACTACGGGATGATCCACAATATCGACTGGAATTTCGGCCGTATTCTGAACCAGCTTGATGCGCTTGGTATCGCGGAGGACACGATGGTGATTTTCCTGTCTGACCATGGCGACATGTTGGGCCAGCACGGATCGTTCTGTGGTATCAAGAACCAAGCCTACCGCGCGGCGATGCATGTGCCGTTGATTGTACGCTATCCTGCAAGGTTCAAACCGCACCGTTCGGAAGCGATGATCGATGTCGGCGTTGATATGATGGCGACGCTGTTCGATCTGATAGGCATCGACATGCCAAAGGGGCGCGACAGTCAAAGTTATTTGCCCGCGCTCGATGGTGCCTCAAGGGATCACCGCGTCGCAATTTGGTATCAGGTGTTCCGCCAGACGGGCGGCAATCCCATCGAATACACGCCTTATGCAGAGCGGGGTATTCGCACAAAAGATTGGCTCTATATGCGCCGCAAAGACCACCGCGCCTATCTGTTTGATCAGCGTGCCGATCCTGATGAGCAGTGCAATCTTGTCGATGACCCCGTCCATGCAGCAATGATGGACCAATTCGATGCGCAGCTTGATGCGCATATGAAAGCAACGGGCGATGATTGGGACATGGCCGCAGATTTTCCGCCGCCAGATTGGGTGACGCACGCGGATGCAAAAGAGCATCTGGAAAACGTTTTGCTCCCCAACGCCATTCACGTTCCTTGAGGTATTTATGCTCCTAACCGGTCCGCGCAGTTTTGACCCTGCGCCCTTTGACGACATCAGTTATGATCTGTGCACGCGCCGCGACGACGTCGTGATAATGAGTGCGGATCTCAGTAAGTACTGCCAAGTTGTACGTGTGAAGAATGAATTGCCGCGCCAGCATCTTGATGTCGGCATGGCAGAACAAAACTTGCTATCTGTTGCGGCAGGCGTCGCCAAAGGTGGGCTGATCCCTGTGGCCACCTGTTTTGCTTGCTACATCACGCGCCGCGCCTACGATCAGATGATGATCTGTATGGGCACGGGCTCGGGCCCAGGAACTAATCAAAAGACAGGCCCAACCAATATTGCCATCGGCTTCACGCCCGGCATCTCCAACCCCGCGCGTATCCACCATCAAGCTGCCGAGGACCTCGGCATGGTGCGCGCCATTCCCAATGCGAGGGTGATTGACCCGGTTGACTCTACGGATTTTCGCGCAGCTTTGGACGCCGCCGTCGATCTGCCCGGCCTCACCTATATTCGCGGTCATCGGGGCGACACCCCGCGCATTCTCGACCCTGAGAAGTTCACTTTTGAACTGGGTAAAACTTATAAACTGAAACAGGGCAAAGGCATCGGCATCATCGCGACAGGGCATGGCACGCAATGGGCGCTGGAGGCCTCTGATATCTTGACGGATCGTGGCGTTGAACACTCCGTCTTGCACGTGCCCACGATCAAACCAGTGAACGAGAGTGAAATCGCTGAGTTCGCGTTCGCGCATAATCAGATTGTCACGATTGAGAACCATCAGATCGTGACAGGCCTTGGCTCGCTTGCGAGCGAAATCGTCTCGGACATCGGGGGCGGGCCGCGCATCACGCGGCTTGGTCTGCCAAACCGCTGGGCACCGGGGGGCACGATGGATTTTATCCGCGGTCAACTTGGTTTGGACGCTGAAACACTGGCAACCCGCATTGCGGGGGTGGCAAAATGAGGCGCAATCAAAGCATCCTTGATCTGGAAATCATCGCCGTCAAAATCCGCCGTAATGTGTTGGAGATTTGTCGGCAACGGGGTGGCTATGCCGCGCAAGGGGTGGCTTTGGCAGACGTTACTGCTGCGCTCTATTTCGACGAGATGCGCCCTGACAGCGAGGGCTGGTTTCACGATCGCTTCGTGCTGTCTAACGGGCATGACGCGATTATGACCTATGGTGCTCTGGCTGAGACGGGCCACTATACGATTGAGCAATTGCGCACTTATAACGAGGATGGATCGCAGGTGGATCAAAGCCCAATTGAGGGTCAGTTAGGGTTCGAGATCACTGCTGGATCACTGGGGCAGGGGCCGTCTCAAGCGGCAGGTCTGGCCTGGGCGCTGCGCCAGCAGGGGTCTGATAAGCGCGTCTACTGCCTGTTTTCGGACGGTGAATTGCAGGAAGGCAATGTGTGGGAGGCAGCCATGTTCGCCGCACACCAAAAGCTCGATAACCTATGTTTCATCGTGGACAACAACGACATGCAGGCCTCAGGGCGTGCTGTTGATGTCTTGGGGGTAGAACCCGTTCCAGAGAAGTTTGAGGCCTTTGGCTGCAAGACCCGTCGGATTACGGGAACAGACATGGCTGAGTTGCTGGATACGTTTGATGAGGCGCGCGCGACCAAAGGCCAACCCTATGTCATGATCTGCGACACGCGCCTTTGGGATGGCATCGACTGCCTGCAACAAGCGTTACCGATGGCGCATTATACAGCGAAGGCGGCCGTTGATTGGGACGAAGGCTTAGCAGAAATCACAGCAACACTCAGCGCTCTGGAGGCACGCCGCGATGGTTGATCCCGCGCTGGAAAACAAGATTGCGGTTATAACTGGCGCAGGACGCGGGATCGGGAAATCAACTGCGTTGCTTTTCGCCAAAGCGGGGGCAGACATTGCGATTTGTGCGCGATCTAAAGCTGACTTGAGCGAGGTTCGAGGTGCGATTACAACGCTTGGGCGGCGCTGTTTCGCTGGGCTTGTCGATCTGGGCAACGCTGCTGAAACGGAGACGTTCTGCAAAGATGTCGTGAAGGAATTTGGCGCGGTCGATATAATCGTTAACAACGCAGGGGCCTATCTTGAACGGGGTGCGTTTGAAGCGTCCGATCCGGACCTTTGGTGGAAAACAATGGAGGTCAACGTGCGCGGGCCGTATCTCATTACCCGTCATTTGATCGCGGATATGCGCAAGGGCGGCAAGATCATCAACCTGACCTCTGGAAAAGGCTATGCGGCAGGGGCCAACAGCAGTGCTTATCACGTCTCGAAGGCTGCATTGAATATGATGACAGACGGGCTTGCCAATGAGTTATGGGCACGGGATATTGATGTGAATTCTCTAGTCCCTGGGCCAACCGCTACTGCAACGTTCCAGAATGCCAGTCCGGCTGACGCGAAATCGCCTGAGGATTTTTTAGCACAAGGTTCCGAAGCCCTGCCAAAGGGATTGCCTGCGTGGGAGCGTGTGAAACACCCCGATGAGGTTGCTGAGATGGCGTTGCATTTGGCGTCGCAGCCAATCGGCGGACCAACCGGCCAGATATACTCGCTGGCGCGTCGCCCGATGTAAATCAATCGTCGCGGATCATCTGTGCGGCTTTCTCAGCAATCATGTAGGTCGCGGCATTGGTGTTGGCTGAGGTGATCTTGGGCATCACCGATGCATCGACGACGCGTAGCCCACTTACACCGCGCACGCGCAATTGTGGATCGACCACAGATGTTTCGTCATCACCCATGCGGCATGTCCCGACAGGATGATAAACAGTGCTGGCTTTTTGCCTGATTGCAGCAAGAATTTCATCGTCCGACGCATGTTCTGCGCCCGGTACAATCTCTTTCACCCAGCGATCCTTAAAGGCAGATTGTTGGTAAATCTCGCGCACCATTTTGAGCCCCTCGATCATAACTGCGCGATCCTTAGCAGTGCTTAAGTAGTTGGTTTCGATCAAAGGGTTCGCCAATGGATCGGAGGATGCCAGTGACACGCGTCCTCTGCTTTTGGGATGACACTGCCAATAGGACACAGTGAACCCCGGATCGCGGTGCAGCGGTGCGCCAGGCTTATCGACGGACAATGGCATCACAAAAAGCTGGACGTCCGGGCGGCCCTCTTCAGCGTATTTCGTGCACGCCGCGCCGCCAACTTGGCCAGCACCAACTGTTAAAGGTCCGCGGCCATTCATCAACCAATCCAAACCAATCCCCACTGCTTTGAACGGATTGCGTATCTGTGTGTTCAGTGAATGGGTGCCATCGACAAGCTCAACAATCGTGCGCATCTGAAGGTGATCTTGTAGGTTTGCGCCCACCTCTGGCGCGTCGACTTTCACTGCAATATCCTGCGCTTTCAGAACATCCGCAGGACCGATCCCGCTAAGTTGCAACAGCTGCGGCGATTGAATGGCCCCTGCGGCCAGGATCACTTCGCGCGCGGCAAAGACAGAATGGGTCTGGCCCCCCTGCGTGTATTGCACACCAGAGGCCGTGTTGCCCTCGAACAGAACCTCAAGAACAGATGCATGCGTTTTCAAAGTCAGGTTCGGTCGAGACAAGGCGGGGTGCAAATAAGCGGTCGCAGCACTCTCGCGCCAGCGGCCTTTCAAAGTCAGCTGATAGCGCCCAACGCCAAAGGTCTCTTCGGCATTGAAATCGGGGTTATCTGGCAAGCCCGTTTGTCGCGCTGCTTCCAACCAGGCCTCGCAAAGCGGGTTGCCATTGCGTAAATCCGACACGCCCAAAGGCCCCGTTGCCCCGCGAAATTGGTTTGGTTCACCTTCATAGGTTTCGATGTTGCGAAAGTGTGGCAGCACATCGCGGTAGCTCCAACCTTTCGCACCGAGTGCCTCCCAATCATTAAAGTCCTGTCTTTGCCCGCGGATGTAGATCAAGCCATTGATCGAACTGGAGCCGCCGATGACGCGGCCACGCGGGATGTCCATTTGTCGCCCCGCGATGCCCTCGTCTTGCACCCCTCTGAACAACCGAGACACGTCGGAATTATAGATCGAGCGGAAATACCCAACCGGCAGCTTCAACCAAAAACGCTTGTCTGATCCGCCCGCTTCTAAAACAAGAACGCGCACGTCAGGATTTTCACTCAGCCGCGCTGCCAGAGTTGATCCGGCGGTCCCAGACCCCACGATAATATAGTCGTAATCTTCCAATTTCTGCATATGCCGTACGCCTTCCGATCTGGCCGCACCAATCTGCGCCAAAGTCCACTCCGCGATTGAAAACCAAATCAGTTTCCATGCCAACATATGCCAAAAACATGGGCTTTCGCGATTATAAAAACGCTTTGAATATTTACCATTGCGCAGAATCTTTCAAAGGGGATTGGCGAATTTTAGAAAGAGCTTCGTAATGGGTCACCGATGTAGGTAGATTTGTTGTTGCCTTAAATGCGGGTTTTGGGACAACTGCAGCGAATTCACACTCTGTCCACAGAAACTAAATCCGAAAGATGCGAGATGTTGCGCCTGCAGCGAAAGTCCGGTTCGGTGACGCTGCACAGAGCCGCAACCAGTCTCGGCCAATGGCCGGATTGGGCCGAAAGCAGACCTGCCAACCCGTCCAGCTTTGGGAGCAAGCCAAAAACGTCACTCTGATCTGACACATAAGTCTGGACCGCTTTCAGGACCATTTCACCTTGCAGCCCCCTCCCTAAGTCCCTAGTGTTGCATGAGAAAATTCTGAGTTCGGTATCCTCTCCTGGGCACCAAAATACCCCCTATATCTCCAAGAAATCGTTGCTAATAACTGCTTCTGGCGGAATCCAGGACCACTATCGGGACCGCTTTTAGGACCACTTCGTCGAGAAGCGCACCCAAAGCGTCACAGATAAGCTTGCACCCGGTAAGCTGTGTCGAGATAGTCTCGAGCACAATGGATGATCCGATCTCAAAGCTTCCCAAA
>NZ_JABBAL010000039.1 GCF_018607995.1 Planktotalea sp. | reverse complement strand
GGCCTGTCACGCCGGGGGTCGCGGGTTCGAGTCCCGTCAACCGCGCCACTTTTTCTAAGAATGTTGTTCTAAAATATTGCGCAGTTCGGTCAGCGTTTCTTGCGGATAATGATCCGGGAAAAAATGCCCGCCTCGCATTGACTTTGCCACGAAATTGGTGAGCTTGTCAGACCAAACAGAGTGCATGTGATAGGTTTTATCCATCATCCCGTCCTTCGCATAAAGCACCAAAGAGGGAAGCGTCACTCGTTGATCTAGATCCTTTGCGTCATGTTCAAAATCCAACGTTGCGCCAGCGCGGTAGTCATCACACATTGCGCGTATGGTTTCAGGATCGCGCCACGCGGTGCGGTAAGAGGCAAGTGCTGTGTTACTGAAGGCGGGTTCTTTGCCTGTGCCCCAGCCGCTCAGGCAGGAGCCGAAATAAGTATCAGGATCATAGCCAATCATATTTTCGGGCAACGGCGCGGGCAGGGCGAGGAAAAACCAATGGTAATAGCCAAGCGCTACCTCACGGGAGAGATTCGAAAATAGCGTATGTGTTGGGACAATATCCATGAGCGTCAATGTCTTGAGACGCTCGGGCGCATCCAAAGCTAGCCTGTGAGACACGCGCGCGCCGCGATCATGGCCGATGAGATGTACTTTATCTAGGTCGAGATGATCCATTAGATGTAAGATGTCCGTACCCATC
This sequence comes from Planktotalea sp., assembly GCF_018607995.1. Lineage (GTDB taxonomy): Bacteria > Pseudomonadota > Alphaproteobacteria > Rhodobacterales > Rhodobacteraceae > Planktotalea. Next base: position 74,797 of record NZ_JABBAL010000039.1, on the reverse strand, counting down.
TCGCGAAAACTGTAGTTTTCAACGCCCAGGGGTTTGGCGGAACCACCATATCCACGCAAATCAAGACAGATGACGCGATAGGTTTTCGCCAATTCTGGCGCGATCTGGTGCCACATAAATCGGTTTTGTGGAAAGCCATGTAGCAATATCAGGGCTGGACCAGAGCCAGCAATAGAGTAAGCGATGCGCCCTTTTGGGCCCACAAGAGTTTTGTTATGAAACCCCTTTATCATGCTGATAAGGCGTCAAGAATACGCGCCCAAGACCGCGTGCCCTTGTGGAAACTTTCCATATCGTATTTCTCGTTTGGTGAATGGATCTGGTCATCGTCTTTACCAAACCCGATGAGCATCGCGTCGACGCCAAGAATATCTTTGAAGTGTCCCGCAATCGGGATGGATCCACCACAACCCACGTAGGCCGCAGGGTTTGGCCATTCGTGGCTTAGAGCTTTGCGCGCTTTCTCAAATGCGGGGTCATTGATCGACATTTGGCTCGCTTTAGAGCCTTTGCCGAGTGGGAATTCAACGGTGTAGTCCTCGGGCAAGCAGCTGCGCACATAGGTCTCGAATGCTGCATGGATCGCATCGGGGTCTTGTTGGCCGACTAGACGGAAACTAATCTTGGCACCCGCTTCGGCGGGTAAGACGGTTTTGAAGCCATCGCCCGCGTAGCCGCCCCAAATGCCATTGACGTCACAGGTTGGGCGCGACCAGATCATTTCAAGTGGTGTGCGATCTTGCTCTCCCGCAGGCACGCTAAGGCCGACATCGCCCAAGAATTTCGCGTGATCAAAGCCAAGTCCTTGCCACTGAGCGCGAATTTCATCCTCTAACTCTGGAACCGCGTCATAAAAACTTGGCAGCGTAATGCGCCCAGTTGTATCGTGCAGCCCCGTGATGATTTTGCTCAACACGCGGATCGGGTTCATCGCCACGCCGCCATACATGCCAGAATGCAAGTCGCGGTCTGGTCCTCTTATGATGACTTCTTCTGCCACGAGGCCACGCAACATTGTGACGATCGACGGGATCGTGCTTTCAAACAGACCCGTGTCGCTGATGAGCGCGATGTCTGTTGTTAGTTCCTTCGCGTTCTCTACCATGAAAGGCACCAAAGACGGCGAACCGCATTCTTCTTCGCCTTCAAAGAAAAACGTGATCTTGCACGGGAGTGAGCCGTATACTTCTTTCCACGCGCGACACGCCTCGATGAAGGTCATTAACTGGCCTTTGTCATCAGAGGAGCCGCGACCGCGAATGACTTGTCCTTTGTCAGTGTCCTCAATCGCAGGCTCAAACGGTGGCGTGTTCCAAAGATCAAGGGGATCAACAGGTTGCACGTCATAGTGACCATAAAACAGCAAGTGTGGCCCGTCGCCATCAACATGACCCACCACCATGGGATGACCGGTTGTGACGCGCTTAGAGGCATCGGCACCAAGATTTCGTAAATCTGCGACCAGCCAATCTGCTGCGTCATCGCAATCAAGTTTGAAGGCGGGATCGGTTGAAATGGAAGGGATGCGCAGAAGGTTTAGTAAACGCTCTGTTGCGTCTTGTAGGTTTTCATCAATCTTAGCAAGAACAGCATTAAGAGACATTGGGAATTTCCGTTTGTGAGAGTTCTTTGTGCTGACGCTATCATGCTCGTCGGGACTGTCCAGAAGACGCTGTGTTTCCAAACGCGCGATCTTGCGAAGCTCTCATGACATAGATCAAGGCTGCGACATGTCGCGCCATGCTAGAGCATTGCCATGGGAGTGGGCGCGCGCTAACTCTTCGTTCAACGAATGTTGATGTAAGTCGCTGCCGATGCTTCTTTTTTAACCCGTCAATGAATATGTTTTGGGGGAGTGGCCCTTTGGATTACATAGCACAGCTCGACGCGAGTTTGCAGAACCTCCATTCTGAGGGGCGCTATCGCACGTTCATTAATATTGAACGCCGAAACGGTAATTTTCCACATGCGATTTGGCGAAAGCCTGATGGCATGGATCAGGCAATCACTGTTTGGTGCGGCAATGATTATCTCGGCATGGGGCAACATCCCGTTGTCTTGAACGCCATGCATGAGGCGATTGATGCGACAGGTGCTGGTTCTGGTGGGACTCGCAATATTTCTGGCACGACTGTCTATCACAAGCGGCTGGAGGTGGAGCTTGCGGATTTGCACGGTAAAGAAGCGGCTCTTCTGTTTACGTCGGCTTATATCGCGAATGATGCGACGCTCTCGACGTTACCGAAATTGTTCCCAGGCCTGATCATTTACTCCGACGCCTTGAACCATGCGTCGATGATTGAAGGTGTGCGCCGCAATGGGGGCGCGAAGCGAATTTTCCGGCACAATGACGTGGCACACCTGCGCGAACTTTTGGAAGCAGATGACCCCAAAGCGCCTAAGCTCATCGCCTTCGAATCAATCTACTCAATGGACGGTGATTTTGGCCCGATTGAAGCGCTCTGTGACCTCGCGGATGAGTTCGAAGCCTTGACCTATATCGACGAAGTGCACGCTGTTGGCATGTACGGCCCGCGCGGCGCGGGTGTCGCTGAACGTGACGGTTTGATGCATCGCCTTGATATCATTAACGGAACACTGGCGAAGGCTTACGGCGTCATGGGGGGCTATATCGCGGCGTCCAACAAGATGTGTGATGCGATCCGCTCCTATGCGCCGGGCTTCATTTTCACGACCTCCATCCCGCCCGCAGTGGCAGCCGGGGCGGCGACATCTGTGGCATATCTCAAAAGAGCACCTGAGTTGCGGGAGCAACATCAGACCAAAGCTAAGATATTAAAAACTCGTCTGAAAGCGATGGGCTTACCGATCATTGATCATGGCAGTCACATTGTTCCCGTGATGGTGGGTGATCCGGTTCATACGCAAAAACTGTCGGATATGTTACTCGAAGACTTTGGCATCTATGCACAACCGATCAATTTCCCAACTGTTCCGAGAGGGACAGAAAGGCTGCGGTTTACGCCTTCGCCTGTGCATGGACCTCAAGAGATGAATACCTTAGTTCAAGCGATGGACGCGCTCTGGTCGCACTGTGCGCTGAATCGTGCCGATTTAACGGGTTAGCCCGAAAATAGTGCAGAATCAGTTGCGTCGTGCTACTGGTGCGCCAATAAGGCGATAAGACGAGCCGAACTTGTGGTTAAGTTGCGGGTAAGGCGTTTTCTAAGAGTATGAGGCGGGGCAAATGATCGGGCGCAAAAAATCGCGCAAGCTAGAAGACGTGGACGTCGCCCCCAAAGGGTTCGATGACTACGACTTGCAGCTCGGTGATGTGATGCGCGGCGAGCGTGCGACGCTCGGCAAATCCTTGCTCGATGTGCAGCGAGAGTTGAAGATCAAAGCCTCCTATATTTCTGCGATTGAGAACGCTGATCCTAGCGTGTTTGAAACGCCGGGTTTCATTGCAGGTTACGTACGGTCTTACGCACGCTACCTTGGCATGGATCCAGAAGGCGCGTTTGATGTGTTCTGTGAGGAAAGCGGGTTCTCGACTGCACATGGCATGTCGGATGAAGCCTCTTCTATCAAGAAATCCCGTGCCGCTGAGATTATTGCGTCGTCTTCCGCGGGCCGTGATCCTTTTGCTCAGCCAAGCACGCCTTTCGTGCCAACAAACGACGCCTTCATGTCACGGGTAGAGCCGGGCGCAATCGGATCAACGCTAGTTTTGGTAACTTTGCTAGGGGCCATCGGGTTTGGTGGTTGGACTGTTTTGAATGAAGTTCAGCAAGTGCGTGTCGCACCAGTCGATGAAACGCCGATTGTGCTGACAGACCTTGACCCAGTTGCGCGCGCGACGGTGCCTTTTGAAGAAAACGAAACTGTTGCCGCAATCACAGGCTATGTTGCACCAGTTGTCGATGGTCTTGATCGTCTGTATCGCCCGAAAGCGTTGGACACCCCCGTGCTTGTAGCGCGTGATGCTCCAATCTCTATGATCAACCCAAAAAACTTTGGGGCATTTGCTGCTGAGCAAGCGGATGCCGCTGCTCAAAACGAACCAGTGCTGTTAGAAGATGGAACTGTGTTGATTGCGCCTATCGAAGGCACTGTACCACAAGTTGTTGAACAAATTCCGGATCAGGTTCATCTTGTCGCGGTGCGCCCCGCTTGGGTGCGTGTGAGCGCGGCGGACGGCACATCTGTTTTTGAAGGCATTCTGGGTGCGGGCGATACCTATCCAATTCCAATGACGGAAGATCCCGCAACACTGCGTGTGGGTGAATCCGGTGCAATTTACTTTGCAGTAAACGGCCAGCATTTTGGTCCAGCGGGCCCTCGTGGGCGGGTAACGTCTAAAGTTGCGCTTTCTGCGGATGCTTTGACTGAGAAATATACGGTTGCGGATATCAGTGCCGACCAAGACCTCGCACGAGTTGTGGCAGAGGTCCGGGGGCTGCAAATCCCAACCGAATAAGCTGACTTAATCCCGCTACTCTCCATTGCTTGATCCCACACTGCGTCCTATGTTGGGCGAAACTGCTCGCAGGTGAGTAAAGGGAATCCCAATGTCGCTGAACCACGTCCGCCCTTGGAAAAATATCTATCGACGCACATCTCGCCAAATTATGGTGGGCAATGTGCCAGTTGGGGGAGATGCTCCAATCGCGGTGCAAACGATGACCAACACCGACACATCTGATGTGGCCGCCACGGTCGCGCAAGTGCAAGCCGCCGCTGAAGCCGGCGCAGACATCGTGCGCGTTTCAACGCCGGATAAAGCGTCGACTAAAGCGTTGAAAGAGATTGTGCGCGAAAGCACTGTGCCCATCGTCGCAGACATCCATTTCCACTACAAACGCGCGATTGAAGCGGCTGAAGCGGGCGCAGCGTGCCTGCGGATTAACCCTGGTAACATCGGTGATGAGAAGCGCGTCAAAGAAGTGATCCAAGCGGCGAAAGATCATGGTTGTTCGATCCGTATTGGCGTGAATGCAGGGTCGCTCGAAAAGCATCTCCTTGAAAAATATGGCGAACCTTGTCCAGATGCGATGGTTGAAAGTGGCCTAGAACATATCCGCATTCTGCAAGACAACGATTTTCACGAGTTCAAAATTAGCTGTAAGGCTTCTGACGTCTTCATGTCAGCGGCCGCCTATCAACAGCTTGCCGAAGCTACAGACGCGCCGATCCATCTCGGCATCACCGAAGCGGGTGGGCTTGTCAGCGGCACGATCAAATCGGCAATTGGTTTGGGCAATCTTTTGTGGATGGGTATTGGTGACACCATTCGTGTGTCGCTATCGGCGGATCCGGTGGAAGAAGTTAAAGTCGGGTTTGAAATTCTCAAATCTCTCGGGTTGCGCCATCGCGGTGTGAATATTATTTCCTGTCCCTCCTGCGCGCGGCAAGGTTTTGATGTGATTAAAACCGTTGAGACGCTGGAAAAACGCCTGGAGCATATCAAAACCCCGATGAGCCTTTCGATTATTGGCTGCGTTGTGAATGGCCCCGGTGAAGCCCTTATGACCGACGTTGGTTTCACAGGCGGCGGTGCCGGGGCGGGCATGGTTTACCTCGCAGGCAAGCAAAGTCATAAGCTTAGCAATGATCAAATGGTTGAACATATTGTAGAGCAAGTCGAAGCGCGTGCCGCGGTGATTGACGCGGAGATGGCGGCTGAAGTGCAGGCCGCTGAATAGCGCAACGTGATGGTGCAAACGACTGTAAGCAAACCTAAATTCGCTGAATTCTTTTCTGGTGGGGGCATGGTGCATGCCGCTTTAGGCGCGCAGTGGGACTGTGTGCTGGCCAATGATATCGACCCGATGAAATGCGAAACGTATCGCCAGAATTGGGGGGGCGCGCATTTGCTGGAGGGGGATGTTGCTGAGTTGCCCGAGGGCACCTTGCACCAGCCGCTTGATCTGATTTGGGCGTCGAGTCCTTGTCAGGATTTCAGTTTGGCAGGCAAGGGTCGCGGGCTAAAGGGACTGCGCAGTGGGGTGTTTTATCACTGGATGCGCTTGCTCACGCAGGGCGTGAAGGCAGGATTTGTGCCAAGCATCATCGCATTTGAGAACGTTACGGGTTTGATGAGCAGGGCAGGCGGGCAAGATTTCACCCATGTTCTCAATTCATTAGCGGCCCTTGGATATCGCGTTGGGGCCTTAGAGATTGATGCGCGGCATTTCGTGCCGCAAAGCCGCCCGCGTTTGTTTGTGATTGCTTTGCGTAAAGATATTGCTGGTGAGGATCTCATGCTTGCCGCGCCTACAGGTCTGTTTCATACCGATAAACTGCGCCGCTATGTGAACGCTGCTAGCGCTGATTTGAAGACGGATTTCACATGGTGGGCGCATCAACCGCCCACGTTGAGCACCACCTCAATCGCGGATGTTGTTGATCGCAAACCCGACACCTCATGGCAGTCAGAAGCGAAAGTCGACGTGCTGCTGGATATGATGTCCGAGCCAAGTGCTGCGCGAATTGCCCATGCGCGCAGGACTGGTAAGCGCGAGATTGGTCTGCTCTACAAGCGCGGGCGGCCAGATGAAAACGGCAAAATCCGCCAGCGTGCAGAGGTGCGTTTTGATGGTATTGCGGGTTGTCTGCGCACGCCCGCAGGTGGTTCTTCGCGTCAGACGATCCTGTTTGTGAAAGGCAATTCTGTCAAAGCGCGCTTGCTGTCGAGCAAAGAGGCAAGCCGTCTGATGGGTCTCCCCGAGAGCTACAGAATGCCCACACATTACAACAGCGCTTACAAAGTGGCTGGCGACGGTGTGGTTGTTCCAATCGTCAGCTACCTTGATGAAATGCTGTTTCAGCCGATGTTACGTAAAGCGCGCGCCAAGGCCCCGGCATGAGTCGGGCTCAAGAGTTTCGCAAGTCTGCTCTGTCCGATTTGAGTAATGAGATTGGTGTTTATGCGCTTTGTGATCTCGACGGCGTGCCGATGTATGTGGGGCAATCTGTTGATGGCATCCGCTCGCGTGTGCGGCGCCATCTGACTTCTGCGCGCTCTGACATCATCGCCAATCGTCAGATTGATGTATGGGAAATTGCCTATGTCTGGGCGTGGCCGGTGGCGGAAAAGTCGGACATCGAACCTTTGGAAGCGGCGCTATTTCAACGTTTTGACGCGGAAAAACCCTTAATGAACGGCAAGGTCTTGCCGCTGAATATGAACGCCGTGAATGAGCCTGAAAGGCAGCAAATTCAAGTGATTGAAGACGGAGAGCGCCAGCGCCGTCTGCGTCCCGATCAACGGCTTGAACGCCAAATTCGTCAGTACGGGATTTTGGTGGATTATATCCAGACAGTAAAAAGCGCGCCTCACTTGAAGCGCGCTTTGGATGCTCATTTCGAGCGACTTGTGCGGTATCACAAGACGTTTTTGTAAACGCTAGCTGCGCTCTTCTTTGACAATTTGCTGCATTGCATCAAGCGGGACGTAGCCACGCACCAGTTGGCCACCCATCACAAATGTCGGCGTACCACGGATCTGCAAACGCTGCGCAAGGGCGCGCGTTTCGGAAATTTCCTTCTCCACTTCTTCGCTGTCCATACGTGCAACGATGGCCTTCGCGTTAAGGCTGAGACCTTCCGCCAAACGCCTTAAAGCCGCGGCAGAGGGCTCACCGCCAAACGACATCATCGCGTCATGAACGGCTTTATACGCCTCGTCGCCGCCGATTTGTTTGGCGGCAATTGCGAAGCGGGAAGAGATGGCTGAGGCTTCACCGAGGATGGGAAATTCCTTTATAATCAATCGGATATTGCCATCTGCTTCCAAAAGCTGTGCGACCTCATCATGGGCCTTACGGCAATAGCCACAGCGGTAGTCAAGGAATTCAACAACTGTGATATCGCCCTCAGGATTGCCTCCGATCCAAGAAAAGCCATCCTCAAGCAGCGCTTCGGCGTTGGTTGCGACCAAGGATAGATCGTCTTGCGCTTGCTGCTCTGCCTGTTGCGCTTCCATTTGATTGACGGAGTCGAGAATGACCTGCGGGTTCGCCATCAAATAAGCGCGCAGTTCCTCTTGGAACGCGGCTCGTTCTGCGTCTGACATTGCGGTTATATCAAAGGCCGCGACAGGTGCTGCGAACACTGCAAGGCACAGGCTTGTTGAGGCAAGAAGTCGTTTCATTTCAAAGCTCTCCCAAAATGCTATTTTTGTCTTTGTGCAGCACTGAGCACATCTTGCGCCCTTTGCCAAGGACCAGACCCACGTGGCAAACGCCCCGCTGCACGTTCTGCATGGAGTGCCGCATCCTGAAATCGTCCGCGTAACGCATACCGTTCCGCGACTAGGAGCGAGGCCATCGCAGGGCGTCCGGTTTTTGCGTAGGCATTTCCCAGATCGCGCAGCGCGGCAGGATCGCGAAAATCGCGTGAGCGTGCGCGCTCGAGAACCTCCACTGCGGATTTAGCTTGGCCCGCAGCCAGCAGTGCACGACCATAGCCAGCCAAGATCAACGTGTTCTTCGGGGCCAGTTTTGCAGCGCGACCGTAGGCATTAACAGCGGCTTTGTATTGGCGACCTTCCAAAAGAACTTGCCCCAATAGCTCATGATAATAGGCATCATTCGGGCGAGATTTCAGCAACTTCTGCATCACACCCGCAGCCTTTGAGGTCTGGGCGCGCCGGTGATATGCGATGGCTTCCATCATCAATTTGATATCACCCGTGGCCATTTGTTTAGCGCGGCGCAATGTGCTTTTCGGAGCCTGCTGAAAGCCCCAGATTTTACCTTTCGCGCGTTCAAACCAGTATCGGCTGGTGTCGCTAAACGGGATGTCGCCGCCGTAAGCGTTCACATAACCCTCCATTGCGCGCTCGCGGTTGCGGGTGAAGGGATGGGAGCGTGCATAAGGATCCTGACGCGACTGTGACAACACATCTTGGCCTTTGAAAATATCGTGCACCTCAATCGCGCCGCGCGTCGAAATGCCCGAGGCGGCCAGATAGCGCACCGCGGATTGATCGGCAGAGCTTTCCTCGGCGCGGCTATGGCTGAGCAAACTGCGCTGCGCAGATGATGCGACCCCAAGCGCGATTGCTCCTGATCCTTTCGCGCCACTCGCGGCCACCGCTGCAGCCAAAGCAATGCCAAGACCCGTGATATTGTTGCGCGTGCCAAGCTGCGACATGCGTCGTGAGATATGACCATTGGCGATGTGCGCTGCCTCATGCGCGATCACGGATTGCAGGGCTTCGGCGCTTTTAAGGCGGGTGATCATGCCCGTGTGAATAAAGATCGCCCGAGAATCGATCACAAACGCATTTGGAATACGACTATCGATCAACAAGATCTTCACTTGCGGAGGGCTTAGCCCCGCCGCTTGCAAGATCGGACGCGCCAATTGTGCCAGCGCATGTTCGATATCCGCGTCACGAATAAGGCTTTGTGCACGCGCGGGCAGTGCCAACAGGGCAAACATGACAACAAAACTGGCAAGCAAACGCATTGACTGTCCTTTGATTTCACGGTGAAAGCACATGATATTTTAGAATGGGAGAGGTAGATGCGAAACTCAAGCCGTGGAGTGGTTGATCCCTTTATTGTGATGGACGTCATGGAAGCGGCCCGCGCGGCTGAAGCGGCGGGGCGTCACATCATTCATATGGAGGTGGGGCAACCAGGCACTGCCGCACCACTGGGTGCGCTGCAAGCTGCGGCAAAAGCTATGGAAGAAGACGCGCTTGGATATACGGTTGCTTTAGGTCTGCCTGCGCTACGTAAACGCATCGCGCAGCTTTATGGTGAGTGGTATAATGTTGATCTGAACCCAGAGCGCGTGATCGTCACATCTGGCTCTTCCTCTGCGTTCTTGCTCGCCTTCACGGCGCTGTTTGAGGCGGGGGATCGCGTCGCTATCGGCGCGCCGGGTTATCCAAGTTACCGTCAAATTCTCAAAGCTCTGAGCCTCGAGCCTGTCTTGATCGAAGCCCGTCCCGAAAATCGTCTGCAACCAGTCGCGCAAGACCTGGAAAACCTGAACGCACAGGGATTAATGGTGGCATCGCCTGCGAACCCAACTGGCACTATGCTGAGTAAATCTGCGATGTCGGATCTGATTGGTGCCGCACATGAATCTGGAACCGCCTTTGTTTCAGACGAAATCTATCACGGGATCGAATATGAGGCGAAGGCCGTCACCGCCTTGGAACTCACAGACGACGCTTATGTCATCAACTCCTTCTCGAAATATTTCTCGATGACGGGATGGCGCGTGGGCTGGATGGTTGTCCCCGAGGATCATGTGCGGGTGATCGAACGGCTTGCGCAAAACATGTTCATCTGTGCGCCCCATATCTCGCAAGTGACAGCGCTTGCGGCGATGGAGTGCCATGAAGAACTCGACGCAAATATGTCGGTTTATAGCGATAACCGTAGGCTAATGTTGGACGGCTTGCCTAAAGCAGGCTTTGACAAATTCGCGCCCCCGGATGGTGGCTTCTACGCTTACGTAGATGTCAGCGATTACACAAATGACAGTCGCGCCTTTGCTGCTAAAATCTTGGAAAAAGCGGGTGTCGCCGTCACGCCGGGCCTCGATTTTGATAGCAAACGCGGTTATCAGACGCTCCGCCTGTCCTATGCCCGCAGCACTGATGACATCAAAGAAGGTTTGTTGCGCTTACAAAGCTTTATGGCCACGCGGCGCTAACCCCTGCTTTGGCCTCTAAATACCTTGGGGGATTCAGGGCTGGATCAAAGACTTTTCCTAATTGTCCAGCTCGACCCACACAGGCACGTGATCAGATGGTTTTTCGCCCGCGCGCACGTGCTTATCGATCTGGCAGTCTACCAGAATATCCGCAACCGCAGGGCTAAGTAGGAAATGGTCAATGCGAATGCCATCGTCCTTGTTCCATGCACCGGCCTGATAATCCCAGAAGCTATAATGTTCTGGCCCGTGCACGCGTGCGCGAAAGGCTTCCGTTAGACCAAGGTTTACTAAGCGCCGATAAGCCGCACGGCTTTCTGGTCTTGCCAAAGCATCCTCTTGCCACACTTCGGGACGGCGTGCATCTTCATCTTGTGGGATAATGTTGTAATCACCGGCCATCAAAAAAGGGGTTTCCTCTGCCAAAAGCGCTTCTGCACGGGTTTGCAAACGCGCCATCCAAGCAAGTTTATAGTCATATTTCGGGCCAGGAGCTGGATTGCCATTAGGCAAATACAAGCCACAGACACGGATCGCTTGTTTGCCAACCACTGTGGCCTCGATCCATCGAGCTTGTTCATCGCTGTCGTCGCCTGGCAGACAGCGACGCACGTCTTCCAGCGGGAGTTTGGACAGGATAGCGACGCCATTGAAGGATTTTTGTCCATGTGTTTCGACGTTATATCCCATGTCTTCAAACAGCTCGCGCGGAAAGCCTTCGTCGACGGACTTGATCTCTTGCAGCAAAGCCACATCGGGTTGCGCGTCTTTTAGCCACTCGGGCAGGGCGGCGATCCGCGCTTTGATACCGTTGATATTGAAGGATGCGATTTTCATGGCTCAAGCTCCCGTTGCTTGGAACTTGATATTCCCTTAGTGCAAGGAGGTGCAAGCAAAGGCCGCGCACGAAGCAAAGATCATGGTTGATTTTATTCAAATTGACCGATTTGTTCATCTCCGGATCTTAATTTTGCGAAGCTATTTACGAGGCGGTGATCTCACACAACAGGAGCAATTCATGTCCAGCAAAGTCATTTCACTGTTTCGTTGTCAAAGTCAGAGAGCACATGATCGCGGTGCGCTTTTGCACGGTTTCGCAAAAACGCGCCGTTATCCGAACGATGTGTTTTGGTTAAAAGAAAACGCAGAGCTTTTGAATATCCTAGAATGCTCTGCGAGTACGCTTGATGGCGATGAACTGAATGCCCATGAAAAAAAATCTACGATAATTTGCCTAAACGTTTGGCGTTTTTTCCGCAGTATTACAGGTTTTTTGCCTCGATCGCGCTCGATCTTGAGGGGCTGAGCCTGGCAGGAGATCACGCTGAGACTATTTGCGCACGGATTAATCAACAAGGTCTGGTTAAAGCTGAACTCCCTGACCTTCAACATGCTAAAACAATGCGATTACTTATGCGCCGCTGTATTGGGGGGGCGAAGAGACGAACTTACAGGCGCGATGGCACCGCATTATCAATCACAGCGCAACCTTTGCGTTGCTCAATAGCAAAGCGGTTTATGTATTGACGCATATAGTCTTTTACCTTTCTGAATTTTGTCGGAACGATCCCAAAATAAGTGCGGACGCGGTGCAAAGCCTGATCTTTTGCGGCATCCTTGCACATTTTGACCAAAATGCCGATCTATTGACAGAGGTCTGTATCGCTCTTCGAATTCAGACAAGGTGCCCCCACAAGCATGGGAGGATCTGGTTAAAACGAATGCGCATGTGTTTGAGATCATTTCACAGGATGCGGGGGCTGGGGACAATTAGCATGAATATCTGGTGACCAATTGGGTGATGGCGCAGATGGGTGCTAGCTCTATCGAAGACAACTATACGTCTACGGGTGTTGGGTTTCATGCTGCGCAAAATAATATTGGCGCATTGTGTGCAGTGTCTGAAATCTTATTAAGGTGGGAAGGCCTGAGATCTGCTCAATGGAGCGTGATGAGTCGCAATGTCCGCGCGCGTTTGGATAATACTGTGGCACGACATCTATAAAAAATAATTGAAGCGACCTCAGAATTTGAGACGCTTTTCGAACACCTCGCGCGGGCTTCGTCTGGCGGATCAAGCTTAAGGGCCGCACAGGTCCATCAACTTGCGCGCAGGTACGAAATTTCGAGAGCTTACATAGAAAAGCTGGTGCCGCATCCACAAGAACTGGACGCGTTTGGGTTCTCAATCGTGAAACGCGCACCGATGAGTTCTTCGGAGAAATCGATCACTGCGTTTTCCAAGAACGGGAGCGACATAGTGTCGACGACGACTTTTTCGCCGCTGCCTTCGAGCACCAGATCGTCGTTTGCGGGCGCATCGAGTTTTATTTCGTATTGAAAGCCTGAACATCCGCCACCTTCAACAGCCACGCGCAAGGCTTGCCCTTGCTCGGCGGCACCAATCTCGGAAAGACGTTCAAACGCGCGCGCAGTCACTTTGGGAGGTAAGTTCATCGGGGTGTTCCGCCTGTTGGCTCTTTGCTGTGGTATCAATATAGAGGGACACGGGACAAGCGGCAAGGACGGGACTTCATGCGCGCATCATATTCTTGCAATCCACTTTTAACGCGGGGCCGTTTGGTTGCTGAAGAAGAAAGTGCGCATCGCACTTGTTTTCAACGCGACCGTGATCGGATCATTCATTCCAGTGCGTTTCGGCGGCTGAAGCATAAAACCCAAGTGTTTGTCGAACATGAGGGCGACTATTTCCGCACGCGGCTAACGCATTCTATTGAGGTTGCACAAGTGGCGCGCACGATGGCCGGCGCACTTGGCTTGAACGAAGGGCTGACGGAGGCTATTGCGCTTGCCCATGACCTTGGCCACACGCCGTTTGGTCACACGGGAGAAGACGCGCTTGATGTGTTGATGCAACCATATGGTGGTTTTGATCACAATGCGCAGGCGGTGAAAATTGTTACTGCGCTTGAGCGGCATTATGCGGATTTTGATGGACTCAACCTGACGTGGGAAACGCTGGAAGGATTGGCAAAACACAACGGTCCAGTGACGGGTGATTTGCCTCATGCGCTCTGCGAGTATAACGCACGGCATGATCTGGAGCTGCACACATACGCGAGCACTGAGGCGCAGATTGCAGCACTTTCTGATGATATTGCCTACAACAATCACGATTTACACGATGGTTTGCGCGCGGGTTTATATTCCGAGGATGATATCCGAGCACTGCCCATTGTTGGTGACGCCTTTGCGCAGGTGGACCAGCTTTACCCAAGGCTAGAACCAAGCCGCCGCATGCACGAAGCCTTGCGGCGTGTGTTTGGTGTGATGGTTTCTGATGTTATTCAAACCAGTCGCGACATCTTGGTTAAAAGTGCAGTTGAAACTGTGCTGGATGTGCGTGCCTTGGATCACGCTGTTATCATGTTTTCCAGTGATTTATGGCGCGATATTCAGGTTATACGTGAATTTCTTTTCACCCGCATGTACCGCGCGCCCTCTGTTGTTCAAATGCGCGAACGTGTGACCAAAGTGGTCGAAGAGTTGTTTCCACTCTTTATGAATCAGACCAATCTCTTGCCTGCAGAATGGCAAGTCGATATCGAGAACGCGAAGGATGAAACCGCGTTGGCGCGCATTGTCTCTGACTATATCTCTGGCATGACGGATCGTTTTGCGCAGCAAGAACATACACGTTTGGTTGGCTAAGCCGTTGAATGTTGCGCTGTGCGTGGTAAGACCCGCTCAAACCTTAAAGGACGTGTTCGATGAACCTCTTTGATGACATCCGCAGTGCTGTTTTGACCTCGCTTGAGGCCATGCAAGCGCAGGGCTTTCTGCCCGCTGATTTAGACTTCGCCAACGTTGCGGTCGAACCGCCGCGCGATGCCGCGCATGGGGATATGGCGACCAATGCGGCTATGGTTTTGGCGAAACCTGCTAAAATGAAGTCACGCGATATTGCGGACGCTTTAGCGACGCATTTGACGTCGGATCCACGGGTCGAAGCTGTCGACGTCGCGGGCCCCGGCTTCTTGAACATGCGGCTGTCGAGCGCGCTTTGGCAGAGTGTGATTGGTGCTGTTCTGGATCAAGGCGCTGACTTCGGGCGCTCTGACATGGGGCAAGGCAAGAAGGTCAATTTGGAATATGTTTCCGCGAACCCAACGGGTCCTTTGCATGTCGGACACACGCGGGGCGCCGTGTTTGGCGATGCCTTGGCGAGCTTGTTGGATTACGCGGGCTATTCCGTCACGCGGGAATACTACATCAACGATGGTGGTGCGCAGGTCGATGTGCTCGCGCGGTCTGTGTATCTGCGCTACTTAGAGGCGCACGGCCAAGAAGTTGCGTTTGAAGATGGTACGTATCCAGGCGACTATCTGATCCCCGTCGGTGCTGAACTGAAGGATAAAGTTGGCGACGCCTATGTGGGCAAACCTGAAAGCGACTGGCTGCTTGATGTGCGGGAGTTTTCGACCGAAAAAATGATGGATCTGGTGCGGGCTGATCTTGCCTCGCTCGGGATTGAGATGGATGTGTTTTATTCGGAAAAATCACTTTATGGAACTGGCCGGATTGAGGCGGCGATTGACGCCTTGAGGGACAAAGGCCTGATCTATGAGGGCGTGCTGGAGCCACCAAAGGGTAAAAAGCCTGAGGATTGGGAGCCGCGCGAACAAACATTGTTCAAATCGACAGAGCATGGGGATGATGTGGATCGCCCTGTTATGAAGTCTGATGGGGCTTGGACCTATTTCGCACCAGATATCGCGTATCACTACGACAAGGTGTCGCGCGGATTTGATATGCTGATCGACGTTTTCGGTGCGGATCATGGTGGGTATGTAAAACGGATGAAGGCAGCTGTATCGGCTTTGTCTGATGGAAAGGTACCGCTGGACATCAAGCTCACGCAATTGGTTAGGTTGTTCAAAAACGGTGAACCGTTCAAGATGTCCAAACGGGCAGGGACCTTTGTTACCTTGCGCGATGTTGTGGATCAGGTGGGCGCAGGAGCGACGCGGTTCCATATGTTGACGCGCAAAAACGACGCGCCTTTGGATTTCGACTTTGATAAAGTGCTGGAGCAATCCAAGGATAACCCGGTTTTCTACGTTCAATACGCCAATGCGCGAGTGCATTCTGTGGTGCGTAAAGCTACGGATGCGGGGCTGGATTTGTCCGCGACGCCTAATCTTTCACAACTTGATCACGAGGTGGAGATCGCTGTCGCCAAGAAGCTCGCAGAATGGCCGCGCCTTGTGGCACTTGCTGCACGCACGAATGAACCACACAGGATCGCTTTCTATCTCTATGATTTAGCAAGCGAATTTCACGCGCTCTACAATCGGGGTAATGAATTGCCTGAGCTGAGATTTCTGCAAGGCGACCAAGATGCCACATCTATTTCTAAAATAGCACTGGCGCGGTCCGTCTCTGTTGTGATTTGCGCTGGCCTCGGTATCCTAGGCGTCGAACCGGTCGAAGAAATGCGCTGAATGACATTCCTCACCGGACTTGAGTGGTTCGACGAATGATGCGGAGCGGCTTTGTATCGCGCGCACAAATGTGAGGCAAAATGGCAGATTTTCTAATTTACGGGAGCGGTTTCGCGCCTCCGGCCGGATCGTATCAAGGCTATCAACAGCCTCCCGTTCAGTCGCCTCAGGCGGAGTGCCCGTCCTCAGGCAATCCAGTGAAGGCCATCGCTGCATTGACTGGCGCGGGTCTGTCGCTGGCCATTGTTATCAGCGCCGGCGTTTGGAGCTATCAATTGATCGCGCGTGATGTTGCTGGTGTTCCAGTTGTTCGTGCGGTGCAGGGTGAGATGCGTATCCGTCCCGCTGAACCCGGTGGTGCAGAAGCGTTGAACCAAGGTTTGGCTGTGAACAACGTGGCTGCTGTTGGCGGTACTGCTGGTCCGTCCGAGCGTATCTTGCTTGCTCCAGAACCCATTGATTTGTCGAATGAAGATACGGCTTTGATCGACCAATTGGCGGCGGCTCAACCACGTTTTGCTCCTGATAATGGCGCGTCGACGGACGCCGATACTAATGCCAATGGCGCGCTCACCCTTACGTCTTCCGTCGCTGAGGACGTGCCTGCAACTGATCATAGAATGGGCTCTATCGAAGCACTTGCCGCACAAATCTCGGCAGGGGCGACAACTTTAACCACGCAGGGCGAGTTCAAGACAGACCCAATTCAAATGTCTGTTGCGAATGTGAAGACAGAAGTTGCGCCAATCCAACAAATCACGGCTCCCGTCGTTCTTAGTCAAGATGCGATTGCGACAAACATCCCTGGTGTAACGCTGTCCTTGCGGCCCAAACTGCGCTCTGAAGGCGTACGCACTGCATCTTTGAGTGCGATTGATCCGACATCAGGTGGCGTGAAGGACGTTGATCCAGCAAGCATTCCAGCGGGCACGCGCCTTGTGCAGCTTGGTACCTATGAAAGCCCTGAAATCGCGCGCAAGGAATGGACGCGTTTCATAGCGCGTTTTGGTGACTATATGACCGGTAAAGACCGCATTGTGCAGCGTGCAGCAAGCGGCGGGCGCACATTCTATCGCTTGCGCGCTATGGGTTTTTCTGATCTTGGCGATGCGCGTCGGTTCTGCTCGGCTTTGACTGCGCAAAACACGGACTGTATCCCTGTGGTGACGCGCTAGTGGCCCAAGGGGCCACGATACTTGGCTGTTCTGGCCCAACTCTAAGTGCGAGCGAAGCCAGTTTCTTTCGCGAAGCAGATCCCTTTGGCTTTATCGTTTTTGATCGCAACCTCGAAGATCATGATCAGATTCTGCGCCTTTGTGAAAGCCTGCGCGATTGTGTAGGCCGTGATGCACCAATCCTGATCGATCAAGAAGGGGGGCGCGTGCAGCGCTTGCGCCCGCCACTTGCGACGCAATGGTTGCCACCTTTGGACAATGTGAAACGTTACGGCGTGAATGCACCCCGCGCGATGTATTTGCGGTATCGCATTATTGCGGATGAATTGATGCATCTTGGCATTGACGCCAATTGTGCACCGATGGTTGATATCGCCAGTGATGAGACGCATGAATTCTTAAAAAACAGATGTTATGGCAATGACTTAAAATCTGTTGTTAAGATCGGTCAGGCCGTCGCAGGTGGCTTGATTGATGGCGGCGTATTGCCTGTTTTGAAACATGTTCCGGGCCATGGCCGTGCAGTGTCTGACAGTCACCTGGATTTGCCTATCGTCGATACCAACGGTGAAGTGCTACGCCAAAACGATTTTGCCGCCTTCATGGCCTTGAACGATCTCCCGATGGGGATGACTGCGCACATTACATACAGCGCATTTGATGATCGTCCCGCAACGCTCTCGCCGAAAATGATGGGGTTGATCCGTGAGGATATCGGCTTTGACGGGCTGATCATGACAGATGATATCACTATGAAAGCTCTCGCAGGTTCCCTTGCGGAACTGTCGCGTCTCTCAATTGATGCGGGTTGCGATATTGTTTTGCATTGCAATGGCGACATGGGTGAGATGCAGGATGTCGTCGAAGCCTCAGGCAAGATGAATGAGGCTGCCATACGACGTGGCGACGCCGCGCTAGCGTGTCGTCACACACCTGATCCTGTTGACATTTCCCATTTGCGCGCGCAGCTTAAAGCGCTTGCAAATGAGGCAGGGAATGACGCCTGATACCACAGAGACTGCCAAGGATTGGGACGGGGACGCGCGAGAGCGCTTATCCGTAGAAGATCGCATGGCCGCAGAGGCGTTGATCGTCGACGTGGACGGTTATGAAGGCCCGCTTGATATCTTGCTTTCTTTGTCGCGCACGCAAAAAGTCGATCTACGCAAGATCTCGGTGCTGCAACTGGCGCGCCAGTATCTTTTGTTCGTTGAGCGTGCGAAAGAACTGCGCCTTGAACTCGCGGCGGATTATCTCGTGATGGCCGCATGGTTGGCCTTCTTGAAATCACGCCTGTTACTGCCGCCTGATCCAACGGAAGAGGGCCCGTCAGGCGAAGAGCTGGCCGCGCATTTGGCGTTTCAGCTTGAGCGCTTGCAAGCCATGCGCGATGTCGCTGCTCGGCTCATGGCCCGGGACCGTTTGGGGCGTGATTTCTTCGTGCGCGGCATTCCCGAAGTGATAGAACGGGTGCGCAAAGTGACCTATTCCGCAACGCTTCTTGATCTCATGCAAGGCTACGCGCGGATTAGAACCCGCGATGAATTTCGTCCCTTCGTTATGGATCGTGACGCGGTCTATACGATGGAGGAGGCGCTGGGGCACATGCGCGGCCTTATCGGCTTTTCTGGCAAATGGACGGATATATCAAGCTACTTGCCAGAAGATTGGCAGAAAGATCCAATCAAACGCCGCTCTGCGACGGCGGCAACCTTTGCGGCCTCGCTTGAGCTGGTAAAAGAAGGCAAGGCAGAACTGCGCCAATCGGGCTTGTTCGAGCCGATAGAATTAAGACGGAGAGAGCAGAGTGAGTGACACGCAAACTCCTGAGATCGAAGAAAGCCTCTTCGAAGCGCCACCCATTGCCGAACAAGAACGCATGGTCGAAGCGGTGCTTTTTGCGAGCGCAGATCCGGTGACAATCGCTGAGCTGAATGCGCGTATGCCTCACGGCTGTGACGCGGGCGAAGCGCTGGTGCACCTACAAAAGCGTTATGAGGGGCGCGGCGTGCATGTGATCAAAACAGGCAATGCCTATGCGATGCGCACGGCGGGCGATCTGAGCTTTCTGATGCAAAAGGAAACCGTTGAGACCCGTAAACTTTCACGGGCAGCAATCGAGACATTGGCAATTATTGCTTATCATCAGCCAGTTACCCGCGCCGAAATCGAAGAAATTCGTGGCGTCTCCGTGTCGCGCGGCACTGTGGATCAACTGCTGGAAATGGAATGGATCCGTTTTGGTCGTCGGAAAATGACGCCTGGTCGACCTGTCACCTTCGTGGTGACGCCCGATTTTCTAGATCAATTCGGTCTTGAAAGCGCGCGCGATTTACCAGGCTTGAAAGAGCTACGCTCCGCTGGTTTGCTCGAAAATCGTCCACCACCCAGCTTAAGCGACGCGCTTGATGAAGAACGCGAAGACAGCGACGAAAACCAAACTGAGCTTTTCGAGGAATAGTTTCACGATTTGCCCTGAAATCTGCACATTTAGCAGCTATAAGCTGTATTGAGGCAAATCGAATGACAGTAGCATGAACATGAACCACATTATTAATATGGTGATACGCCGCGTAATGAGCATTGCAATCAACAAAATCATCAACGCTGGCGTTGTTCAAGTGACGAAGCGAAAAAACCGCGGCAATACTCATCCTGATCAACACGCAAATCTGCAACAAGACAAGCAACGCATGCGCCAAACCGCACGCATGTCGCGTTGTGTTACCAAGCTTTAAGTTTCTTTAGTCTTAAAATACCTTGAGGAGTCGATCTTGATGGACGGGGCGGAGCCCGTTCTTTACCGTTTCAAACGCGCAGCACGTCCGCCTCTGCGTCCTTTTGGGACGGACTGTCGTGATGGCAATTCATCCATGATCGACAATCTCGTTTCTCGGGTCATCTTAGACCAGCGCGATATTTCGTCGATTGAGCGGTTGCAGCCAGTGCATAGCCGCGTTTCTGGATGCACGACACAAATCTGAATACACGGGCTGTTAAGCTCGTTACGGCTCCAAATCTCATCACTCATAGCGCCGTTTCCCGTCTGATATGGCTCAATCGATCCAACGCGCCTTGCAGGATGTAAGCGGCCGCGACGTTGTCGATCACCTCTGCGCGGCGTCTGCGTGATGCATCTGCTTCGAGCAGGGCGCGTTCTGCTGCGACGGTGGACAGACGTTCATCCCAATAGGTGATTGGCAGTTCACTTTGGCGCGCGAGATTGCGGGCAAAAGCGCGTGTTGATTGGCAACGCGGACCTTCTGATCCGTCCATATTGAATGGCAGGCCAAGCACAATTCCTCCGATGTCACGCGCATCTATGATTTTCTCCAAACGCTCAGCATCGGCTGTGTATTTAGTGCGCTTGATCGTTTCCAAAGGGCTCGCCACAGACAAGAGCCCGTCACTCACGGAGACACCAATGGTTTTTGTGCCAAGATCCAAACCGACCAACGCGCGCGCGCGCGGCAATTCAGCGGCGAAATCGTCAATTAATTCAAAGATCATTTCGTGATCCCCAATTGGCGCGCGGCACCGCGAACAATTGCCAAATCGTCCGGTCGATCCGCGAATACATCTTTTGCATTCTGCCAGATCAACGCAGCCTGATCAGCCTCTCCCAAGACACCAAGTGCGCCAATCAAGCGCGCCCATTCTTCTGCGCTACCACCTGTTGTAGCAAGGCGGTCTGACAGTCGGTCCACCATACCGCGGATCATCTCCGTGCGCTCTTCCTCGCTCATAGTTTCAGCGTTTTCAATGTCTTCAACGCTTGGGCCCGTTAGGGGCGTGTCTTTAGAAGGGGCCAGTTCGTACTTAACACCCGCCCGAAATGCGAGGTCTTCAATCTGTTCACGAATGGGTACAACCCAACCCTCATTCCCGCCACTGTCTTGGAGCAACTGCGCCCAAGCACGGAAAGCAACATCAGGGCGACCTACCTGCATCATCATCAAGCCGGAATAATACCGCGCAACGCCGTTCTCGGGATCAAATCG
Organism: Planktotalea sp.; assembly: GCF_018607995.1. GTDB lineage: Bacteria > Pseudomonadota > Alphaproteobacteria > Rhodobacterales > Rhodobacteraceae > Planktotalea. The sequence goes on along the minus strand of NZ_JABBAL010000039.1, from coordinate 53,515 downwards.
TAAAACGCGGGCCAAGGCACCTTCTGCCTCTGGCGACACATAGCCGCCCGCTGCGATGATAAGCATGTCGGCATAGGTCGCGTAGTCCTCAGCGCTTACTGCCGCGCCTTTCAGGCGGATCACAGCAGCCTGTGCGGCATGGGCCGCCACTGCATTGCCCAAACGCATCTCGTGGGTTGCCAACAACGTTGCGCCTTGCAAATCTGCAGGGCGTTTTTCGACGGCTTCGCGAAGTTTCACGATCAATTCTGCATAGGTCTTTGGGGTGTCAGGCGCGATGACAAAGGGAGGCAAGGATGCCTCGGCTGTCGCTTGATCAGGTCGCGAAGCGCGCGCATCGGCGGCTGCTTCAATGCGGGTGCTGAGCGAGAGATCTCCGTACCCCGGCGCACCTAAATCGCGATACAATGCAAAGGAGCCGCCAATCAAAACTGCAGCCAAGCCGCCGATAGCAACAAAGCGCGCGGCTTTCGGACTGCGCACATCGACGCTCTCGTCCTGAAGAGCTTTATCAGCGGTCAGAATACGACGCGAAATTTCGGTCAGCACACGCTCTGCATCATCGCCTTTGATGACACCGCGCTCGATATCACGCTCCACATCGGAAAGTTGATCTCGGTAAACGCGAAGATCAAATTCTGCAGCAGGGCGCGCACCAAGATGTCCGCGCCACAGCGCCAGTGCGAGCAAAGTACAACTTCCAAGGGCGAGCGCTATCGTGATCAACCAAAACGTCATTGGATTTTCCTGTCTGTTTCATTTCATCTAGTCTGAATAACCCGCGAAAAAAAGAGGGCAGGCTGCAACCTCATGTCGCGGCTGTGGCTTTCAGTGAAAATTGCCCTGTCTGAAATCAATGGACGTCGCTAAAATCCTTGCTAAATAATGAGGTGGGTCGCAAAACGGTGCGTTTACGTCGCGGGGAGTATCCTCTTTTTTGTTATCCGCACCACAACCAGACGAAGGGACGACTCTGCCGTCGCTCCACTTCGTTACTAGTCCAAGGGGCCATCCATGAAGCGTTATTCAGCTTTTGCCATCGCACGCGAAGCCTTGCGTCATCACTCTGGATGGGAGCGCGCATGGCGATCCCCCGAACCCAAAGCCAAATATGATGTGATAATCGTTGGGGCAGGTGGGCATGGTCTGGCGACCGCCTATTACCTTGGCAAGAATTTCGGCATCACCAATGTGGCTGTCATCGAAAAGGGCTGGCTGGGTGGGGGCAACACAGGGCGCAACACGACGATTATTCGCTCGAACTATCTGCAAGACCCGTCTGCGGCGATCTATGAGAAGTCGCGTTCCTTATATGAAACGCTCTCGCAAGATCTGAACTACAACATCATGTTCTCTCCGCGCGGCGTTTTGATGCTCGCGCAAACTCAGCACGAAATTCGCGGCTACAAACGCACAGCACATGCGAACGCCTTGCAAGGCGTGCCGACCGAATGGATTGGCCCTGGCAAAGTCAAAGAGATTTGCCCAATTATTGAGCTCAACGGTCCGCGCTATCCTGTGCTCGGCGGGCTATGGCAAGCGCGCGGTGGCACCGCGCGTCACGATGCGGTCACTTGGGGCTACGCGCGTGCGTGCTCTGACATGGGCATGGACATTATCCAGAAATGCGAAGTCACCAATGTGCGCACCGAAGGCGGCAAAGTCGTCGGTGTCGACACAACCAAAGGCGCGATTGATTGCGATAAATTGGGCGGTGTCGTTGCTGGTCATTCTTCCGTGCTGGCCGAAATGGCAGGGTTCCGACTGCCTATGGAAAGCGTGGCGCTGCAAGCACTGGTGTCAGAGCCGATCAAACCTGCGATGGATATTGTGGTCATGGCTAACACTGTGCACGGATACCTGTCGCAATCGGACAAAGGCGAGATGGTCATTGGCGGCGGTACGGATGCATATAACAACTACACGCAACGTGGTTCGTTCCATCACGCGGAAGAAACCGTGCGCGCGTTGATCGAGACGTTTCCGATGCTCTCGCGTCTGAAAATGCTGCGCCAATGGGGTGGGATCGTGGATGTGACGGGGGATCGCTCGCCCATGCTAACGAAAACGCCAGTTGAGGGCATGTTTATGAACTGCGGTTGGGGCACGGGGGGCTTCAAGGCCATTCCGGGGTCTGGCTGGGCGATGGCGGAATTGATGGCAAAGGGGGAGAGCCCTTTGACCGAGGAGTTCTCGATGTGGCGGTTTAAAGAGGGCAAGTTCATCGACGAGAGCGTTGCTGCGGGGGTGGCTCACTAATGGCAATCACATGCACTATATTAAAGTCGTGGTTTACCTCAATTGAAGGGAACGCAAAATGCTAATCCTTGAATGCCCTTGCTGCGGCGTAAGCGGTGAAGAAACGGAATTCCATGCGGGCGGAGAGGCACATCTTAAGCGGCACTCTGTCGGCTCCACGGATGATCAATTCGAGGAATATCTCTTTATGCGCGAAAACCCCCACGGGGTTCATTTTGAACGCTGGCGCCACAACAATGGTTGCGGCAAGTGGTTTCATGCGGCGCGCTGCACCACCACGCTTGAGGTGTTTGGCACCTACTGCGCGCAGACCTACGAACCACCGAAAGAGATCAAAGACGCGATCAGCGCGCGCCGACCTGGTTGGTCGTGGAGGAATTTCTCATGAGCACACGTTTAAAGACCGCTGGTCGTTTTACTGACGGTGGTGCGCAGCTCTCCTTTGATTTCAACGGAAAAAAGTTGAAAGGTGTGGAGGGCGACACGCTTGCCTCTGCCTTGTTGGCCAATGATCAGATGATGGTTGGACGCTCGTTCAAATACCACCGACCGCGTGGCATTGTAGCAAGTGGCGGGGAAGAGCCCAACGCTCTTTTTAATATGGGTTACACGAACACGTTTGAGCCGAACCAGCGTGCGACAACAACCGAGCTGTTTGACGGTGCTAAGATCGGTTCGCAGAACCATTGGCCGACGCTCGAATTCGATGTGGGTGCGCTCAATACCTATATATCTCGCTTTTTGCCGGCTGGATTTTACTACAAAATGTTCATGTATCCGCGCGCGTTTTGGAAGCATGTGTATGAACCGTTTATTCGCCAATCGGCGGGCCTTGGCAAAGCGCCCCGCGCGGAGGATCGCGATCCGGATACGTACGAGCATTTCTATTTCTTCGCGGATGTCATGGTCGTTGGTGGCGGTATCGCAGGTCTGCAAGCGGCGAAGGCTGCCGCGCTTACGGGCGTTAAAGTTCTGCTGGTCGAGCAAACTGCGCATTGGGGAGGACGCGCGCCTGTGGATGGCGGTGAGGTCGATGGACTTCCTGCGGATAAATATGTGGATAACCTCGTGGCGGAGCTGTCCGCGATGGAGAATGTCACGATGCGTACACGCTTGATGGGCGCAGGAGTTTATGACCACGGCTATACGCTTGGTTATGAGCGTTTGACGGATCATGCGCCCGACATCGTTGGCCCGCGTCATCGTCTCTGGCGTATTCGTGCAGGGCATATCGTGACCGCGACGGGCGCGATTGAACGCCCCATTAGTTTCGCGAGCAATGACATTCCGGGCGTGATGCTCGCCTCTGCTGTGCGCGACTATGCAGTGAACTTTGGTGTTTCAGTGGGGGATCGCACTGTTGTTGTCACAAACAATGATGATGCCTACCGTACGGCGATCACTTTGAAGGGCCTTGGCCTTGATGTGCCTTGTATCATTGATGCGCGCGCAGGCGGCGCGGGTGCCTTGGCAGAAGAGGCTAAAGCGCTTGGCATTCGGGTTGAAAACGGCAAGGCGATTTCAAAGGTCAAAGGTGGCAAACGCGTCACGGGCATCGTGCTTTGTGCGCAGGCTGGTGAAGGCGGTGTACTGGAAGAGATCGAGTGTGACGTGGTCGCGATGTCGGGCGGTTGGTCACCTGTTGTGCATCTGTGGTCCCATTGCGGTGGCAAGCTGATTTGGGACGATCCGCAATCGCATTTCCGGCCCGACAGCGAGCGTCCACCTTTGGGGGCCAAGGGCGAAGGCTTTGTCTCTGTTGCTGGTTCTGCGAACGGACATTTGCAGCTTGCTGAATTGATTGGTGACGCGCATGGTGCTGGTCTTGACGCAGGTAAGGCCACGGGCGGTAAGCCTGCCAAAGCGGCCATCCCTGAAGGTGCGCCAACGTCTGAACATCCGGTCGAACCCGTGTGGCTGATGCCGCAAGGTGCGGGCATTAAACTGCTCTCTAAAGCATGGCTTGATTACCAGAACGACGTGAAAGTGTCCGACGTTCAATTGGCCGCGCAAGAAGGCTTCGAAAGCGTCGAACATGCGAAGCGTTACACGACATTGGGCATGGCGACGGACCAAGGTAAATTAAGTAACATTAATGGGTTGGCGATCCTTTCTGATGCATTGGGTCAACCTATTCCACAAACAGGTACAACCACGTTCCGCCCGCCTTATACACCAATTTCTATGGGGGCGATCGGTGGTGAAGCGAAAGGAAAAGTGTTCCAGCCGCTTCGCAAAACCCCACTATATGAGTGGAGCGACAACAACGGTGCGGATTGGGAACCAGTTGGTGCGTGGCGTCGTCCGTTTGCTTATCTCCAGCCCGGTGAAAGTGTGCATGACGCGGTGAACCGCGAAGTGAAGAACACGCGCGAAAATCTAGGGCTCCTGGATGCATCGACGCTTGGCAAGCTGGTCGTTAAAGGGCCGGACGCGGGCAAGTTTCTCGACATGCTTTACACCAATATGATGAGCACGTTGAAAGTCGGAAAATGCCGCTATGGTTTGATGTGTTCGGAGAATGGTTTTCTGATAGACGATGGCGTCGTTGCGCGCGTCGATGATGAGACGTTCCTGTGTCACACAACGACGGGTGGGGCCGAAACGATCCATGGTCACATGGAAGAATGGTTGCAAACAGAGTGGTGGGATTGGAACGTTTATGTTGCCAATGTCACAGAGCAATATGCTCAGATCGCGGTCGTTGGACCGAATGCGCGCAAGGTGCTGGAAAAACTGGGGGGCATGGATGTGTCCAAAGACGCACTGGGCTTTATGGAGTGGGCTGATGGCACGATTGGCGGCTTTGATGCGCGGGTCTATCGGATCTCCTTCTCTGGCGAATTGAGCTATGAAATAGCGGTGTCTGCAGCGCAAGGCTTGGCTTTCTGGGAGGCCTTGCACACCGCGGGCGAGGAGTTCGGTGCGATGCCTTATGGCACCGAAACGCTGCACATCTTGCGCGCTGAAAAGGGCTTCATCATGATCGGTGATGAGACCGACGGTACAGTGATCCCGCAGGATCTGAACTTGCAGTGGGCTTTGAGTAAAAAGAAAGAAGACTACCTTGGCAAACGCGCACATCAACGCAGCCATATGGCAGACCCTGAGCGTTGGAAGCTGGTGGGGCTTGAGACTGTGGATAAGTCGGTCTTACCGGATGGCGCTTATGCGGTGGACGAGGGTGTAAATGCAAACGGCCAGCGCAATATGTTTGGGCGTGTAACGTCGACCTATTACTCCGCTAATCTTGAGCGTGGTATTGCAATGGGGCTGGTGAAAAACGGCCCAGATCGCATGGGTGAGGTGATTGATTTTCCGAAAACTGATGGCACGATCATCAAGGCGAAAATTGTTAATCCGGTTATCTATGACAAAGATGGGGAGAAGCAAAATGTTTGAGGCAGTTAGCGCTTTACAGGGTGCATCTTTCAACGCTGGTATCGCGGAGGTTCGTGAGCTGGGTTTGCGTGGCATGATCACTTTGCGTGGCGATCTAACGGATAAAAAACTGATAAAAGCGGTGAAAGGGATTGCGGGTCGCATCCCTGAGCCGCGTACGGTTGCGTTGAAGGACGATGATGGTGCGGCTTGGATGAGCCCGGACGAGCTGCTGTTGATGGTGCCCCATGCGGATGTGTTAAGCACGATCGAAACGCTAAATGCGTCGCTGAAGGGCACGCATTTTCTGGCTGCGAATGTGTCTGATGCGCGCGCGGTGTTCGAAGTGTTTGGCCCGCATGCACGCGAGGTTATGGCCAAGCTTGCACCCGTGGATTTTTCCCCTGATGCATTCAAGATGGGGATGTTTCGACGCTCGCGTCTCGCGCAAGTCCCTGCTGCGTTCTGGATGAATGAAGAGGACGCATTTACAGTCGTGTGTTTTCGCTCCGTTGCCGAATATATGTTTGATTTGCTGAGCATTGCCGCGCAAGCAGGCTCTGAGGTCGACGCGCTCTAGTCGCGCTCCTCTATTGATTTATATCTGAATTTAAGCGCCCAGCCCTTGACCTTAGGGGCTGGGCGCTTTCTACCTGAAAAAAGTCTTCTCAACTCAAAGGATCTGATAAAATGGCATTCGAACTCCCCAAACTTCCCTACGCCAACGACGCTTTGGCTGACCTTGGCATGTCTCAAGAGACGCTTGAGTATCATCACGACCTGCACCACAAAGCTTATGTCGATAACGGCAACAAGCTGATTGCTGGCACCGACTGGGAGGGCAAGTCCCTCGAAGAGATCATCACTGGAACCTACAATGCGTCTTCCGTTGCGCAGAACGGTATCTTCAACAACATTAGCCAGCTTTGGAACCACAACCAGTTCTGGGAAATGATGGGGCCGGGCCAATCGTCCATGCCTTCCGAGTTGGAAGCGGCGATCAAAGACAGCTTTGGCTCTGTTGATAAATTTAAGGAAGAGTTCGCAGCGGCAGGCGCGGGTCAGTTCGGATCCGGCTGGGCTTGGCTGGTGAAAGACGCTGATGGTGGTTTGAAGGTGACGAAGACTGAAAACGGTGTAAACCCGCTTTGCTTTGGTCAAACTGCCTTGCTTGGCTGTGATGTCTGGGAGCATTCCTACTACATCGATTTCCGCAACAAACGCCCTGCGTACTTGTCCAACTTCATGGATAATTTGGTCAACTGGGAAAATGTTGCCTCACGTATGTGAGACAGGTTTCTATTTGATGTTTGAAAGGTCGCCGTCCCATTGAGAGGGGCGGCGTTTTTTTTGGGGCGGGACGCTCCGCGGTGAGTTTACTTGGCAAGATGAAGATCGGCTTTAAGCGAGTTTGCTCATCGCCTCTTCTGGCGTCGCCGCGATTTGGAAAAAATCTTTGATGTTTTCTTTCGCGAACCCTTGCGCAATAACGTGATCGAGTAGGGCGAGCAAAGGATCCCAATAGCTGTTGATATTGATGAGAACAATGGACTTGTCGTGCAGTCCCAATTGTGCCCATGTGAGCACTTCGAAGAACTCGTCAAGCGAGCCTGCGCCACCTGGCAGCAGTGCGATTGCGTCGGAGTTCATGAACATGACTTTCTTTCGCTCATGCATGTTTTCCGTGACAATATAGGACGTGAGATCAGTTTTTCCGACTTCCCAGTTCACCAGATGTTGAGGGATCACACCAAAGGTTGCGGCCCCGTCTATTTGTGCAGCGCGCGCCACGCGCCCCATCAGTCCAACATCGCCTGCACCGTAAACCAAGCGCATCTTATGCGACGCGATCAAGCGCCCAAGCGTGTCCGCTGCCGCGCCGTATGCGCCATCAATTCCGTCTGATGCGCCGCAAAAGACACAAATAGAGCGTTGTTGCATTTAATTCCCCTCATATTCAGTGTTTTGACCGATGAATCCATATTTGCTATATATGTCTAAAGCACGCGGCAAAAGCGTGCATTTTGGAGATGGGTTACGATGAATTATCTTCCTTTCCTTTCATCAGGAACGGGCGTCACCGTGGGCGCTGGCGCGACTTTGGTGGGGGCCTTGGCTGTTGCAGGATATGTGAGCGGTGCTTTTACGAGCGTGTCCGAACCTGTTGTTGAGCCCAAGGTTGCGGTCGTGGAAACTGTTGCTGTCACGCCCGACGTCGATCCCATCGCGCCAAAGCCGGCACTTGTGGAAAGTGCGCCCAAAACCCCCAGCTTTGATGTCGTACGTGTCGAGACTGACGGCGCTGCAATGATTGCGGGCAATGCCGAAGCGGGCAGTGTGATTGAGATTCGCGTTGATGAAACGGTTGTCGCGGAAGTTAAAGCCGACAGTAGCGGGAATTTTGCGAGCTTTGTGACCTTGCCGGAAAGCAAAGACGCGCAAGTCTTGACGCTTAAAAGTGAGGCGCAGGTGGCTGCCAGTGAACAGGTGATTGTTGCGCCCATCGTTGTTGAAAAAGCCAAGCTGCAGGTTTCGCCAGTGGCTGTCGAAGCGATTGCGGCTGAAACGCCTGCGCCGCAGGTTTCTCCAGTGGTTGTCGAAGCGATTGTGGCTGAAACGCCTGCGCCGCAGGTTTCGCCAGTGGTTGTCGAAGCGATTGCGGCTGAAACGCCTGCGCCGCAGGTTTCGCCAGTGGTTGTCGAAACGATTGCGGCTGAAACGCCCGCGCCGCAGGTTTCGCCTGTGGTTGTCGAAGAGATTGCGACTGAAACGCCCGCGTCGCAGGATGTGCCGTTGGTTGTGGAAACCATTGCGGAAGAAACGCCTGCCGTGCCAGAGGCACCTGTCGTTCTTTTGGCGAGCGAGGAGGGCGTGCGCGTCTTACAAGCTTCTAAGCCTGATGCAATGACAGCGCTTTTGGGGTCCATTTCTTATGATGCCGCGGGCGATGTTGCCTTGACGGGTACCGCTAGTGGTGAGTTTGTGCGTGTCTATTTGAACAACAGAGCGGTTACGACATCCCAGATTGAAGCGAATGGCGATTGGCAGGCGGGATTGCCTGCAGTCGACACTGGCATTTATACGTTGCGTGTGGATGAGCTGAATAAGCAGGGTCAGGTCGTGGCGCGCGTTGAGACACCGTTCAAACGCGAAGAGCCCAAGGTTTTGGCCGCTGCGACAGAGACCGAAAAGCTCGTGCAAGCGATCACCGTGCAGCCTGGGGCCACGCTTTGGGCGATTGCGCAGGAACATTATGGCAGCGGCATACTATATGCGCGCGTTTTTGAAGCGAATGCGGACTCGATAAAAAACCCTGATCTGATTTATCCGGGGCAAGTTTTTACAGTTCCTGACTGAGGTCACTGGTCTTTCTAGGCACGCGTGATTATCTGTGTCGTCCAAGCCCGAGGACGTTATGATATGAGTCGACTGACCCCCACTGATGCAGCTCTTTCCAAACAACGCGCCTCTGGATGGCGTGTTGTTCGGCGTGTCGCACCTTATCTTTGGCCAAGCGATAAACTCTGGGTTAGGCAGCGCGTTGTTTTGGCACTGGTGATGTTGTTCGTCGCGAAGATTGTCGCTGTTGGAACGCCTTTGATATATAAACGCGCGGTCGATGCCCTTTCAGATGCAGCTGTTCCGGATTTGGCGCTTGGCGCGATTGGTCTAACGATCGCCTACGGCATGGCGCGTTTGATGACCAATGGCTTTCAGCAATTGCGCGATGTGGTTTTTGCCAAGGTCGGGCAGGGCGCTTTACGTGCCCTGGCTTTGCAAACGTTTGAGCATATTCATCGTCTGTCCATGCGTTATCACATTAGCCGCAAAACCGGTGGGTTAAGTCGGATTATCGAACGGGGTGTGAAAGGCGTCGACTTCTTATTGCGCTTTTTGTTGTTCTCCATCGGGCCTTTGGTGCTTGAGCTGTTCATGATCGCGGGCATCCTATTTTTCTTGTTTGATGTTTGGTATCTTGCCGCCGTGTTCGTCACGATTGCTTTTTATGTTTGGTTTACCTTCGCTGTCACGGAGTGGCGCGTGAAGCTGCGCAAGCAGATGAATGACCAAGACACGGACGCAAATCAAAAGGCGATTGATAGCCTGTTGAACTTTGAAACCGTGAAGTATTTTGGAGCCGAAGCACGTGAAGCGCGGCGCTACGATAGCGCGATGGAATTGTATCAAGTGGCGGCACTCAAAACCTCATATTCGCTGGCGTTCTTGAACTTTGGCCAGTCCCTTTTGATCACCACAGGTTTGGTTGTGGTCATGGTGCTCGCCGCGATGGGCGTGCAAGCGGGGACGATGACTGTAGGCGATTTTGTTTTGGTAAACGCCTATATGATTCAGATAACGATGCCTTTGAATTTCTTGGGTACGGTCTATCGCGAAATCCGACAGGCCTTGGTCGATATGGGCGAGATGTTTGATCTCTTGGAGCAACCCCCAGAGGTTGCCAATAAGGACAATGCGCAGGATCTTAAAATTGTGGGCGGCCATGTCTCCCTACGCGACGTGCATTTTGGCTATGAGGCGGAACGTCCGATCTTGAAAGGTGTCGATCTGGATGTTCCCGCGGGACAAAACGTGGCGATTGTAGGCCCGTCGGGTTCTGGTAAATCGACCATCGGGCGGCTCTTGTTCCGGTTTTATGATGTGACTGGCGGGGCTTTAACAATTGACGGGCAGGACGTGCGTGACGTGACGCAGACCAGCCTGCATGATGCGATTGGCGTGGTGCCGCAGGATACTGTTCTGTTTAATGACACCATCCGCTACAATATCGCTTACGGCAAAGATGGGGCGAGCCATTCCGAAATTGAAGACGCCGCACGCGCTGCGCAGATCCACGATTTCATTATTGCTCTGCCGGATGGGTATGAAACGACCGTCGGCGAGCGTGGGTTGAAGCTTTCTGGTGGCGAAAAGCAGCGCGTCGGTATTGCGCGGACTTTGCTGAAAAACCCGCCGATTCTACTTTTGGACGAAGCGACTTCGGCGCTTGATAGCGGCACGGAACATGACATTCAGGACGCCTTGGCGCGCGCCGCAGAAGGGCGCACAGTAATTACAATTGCGCACCGTTTGTCGACGATTGCGGATGCGGACCGCATAGTTGTGCTTGCAGATGGACAGATCGCAGAGCAGGGCAGCCATGCGGAATTGCTCACACTTTCGGGCAAATACGCCGCCCTTTGGCATCTGCAACAAGCGGAAGACGCGGCTTGAATTGGACGCAGGCTGGCCTCTCTAGTATTGGCTTCGTCGCGATTTCAGTGCTTGCTGTTATGGGGCCAAAGCTTGGGTGGGGCCGCCAATAGTCGCCGAAAAAACCATCAAGCTGGTGGCACCAGAGCTTTTGGGCTTTGTTTCGCTTGGGTCTTTACCCGCTGTTCGCGCGAAGCGCCATTTCGGCGCGCGACAATGGCTTTGCCATGCCTCCCCTGGGATTTGCACTTGTGCTAATGGGCTTTGGTGGTGCTTCGGCGTTCACGGGAAAGCTCGGCTGGGGCATAATATTCCCTAACGCAGTAGTGCTTTTGCCATCACTCATTTGGGCGCTGCTTTACGCGATTGCACCTTTACTCGAAGAGCCTTGATTTAAGCGGGGATTTAGTGCGGATTACTTAGAGTACAAATCAGAAATACCGCGTTTTTGGTTTTTTGAAGGAGGGTGCGCGTCGCCGCGCACCCTCGCTTTATTCCGCAGCTTTGAGCGAGGCCTTCATCATCGGTGCAGGTTCTGCTTCAGGAGCGTAGCTTTCTATTGGGTCCTCATCGTCGTCCCAAAGAATCATCGGTGATTTCACACTCCGTGCCTGACGCTGAAGCGCCCAATCTCGCGCGGCATTGCTAGAGCGACCCATTGACAGCTTTGCCAGCAAACGCGCTATCCAAAGCACATAGGTGCTTGCCCAAACCCGCAGCGCCAGCATGGACGGTGTAAATACCAATGTCAGAACCGTCGCAATTCCAAGGCCGAACACCACGGCTGTCGCCAGTTGTTTCCACCAAAGAGCGGTTGGGCTGTCTATGGAATAACCGCCCCCGATGAAGTCAAGACTAAGGCCAAACATCATTGGTGCGAGGCCTGCCATCGTGGTGATCGTGGTCAGCAAAACAGGGCGAATGCGATCCTCAGCTGTACGCACAATCGCTTCGATTCTTGGCATGTAGCGTGAATAATCTTGGTAGGTATCGATCAGAACAATGTTGTTGTTCACCACGATCCCTGCGAGTGCCACGATGCCGGTACCCGTCATAATTATAGAGAATGCCTGATCCATCACCAACATGCCGATCAGCACGCCTGTGGTGGAAAGGATGACCGCAAGCAAAACCAGCACAGAGTTATAAAAACTATTAAATTGCGCCAAAAGGATGATGAACATTAGACCCAACGCGCCTGCAAATGCGGTGGATAGGAATTGCTGGCTTTCGGCTTCTTCTTCCTGATCGCCAGTCCATTCGAATTGGATGCCAGCGGGCAATGGATTGGTCTCTAACCATTCTGTCAGCGTAGCAATCCGTTCATTCGGGGTGATTGGCACGGCTTTGGTATCGCCGTTCTCGTCTGTCACGTCTTTGGTCAGATCGCTGGTTACCGCGGCTTTCACATCAAAGTAGCGCTTTTGATCAATGCGGTTGATCTCGGCGAGTTTTTTCACTGGCTTGCGCGTGGTGAAGTTGCTGAGCGGGATTAAGCCGTCACGTGTGCGCACTTTGAGGGTATCGAGCGTGCTTAGAACGCGGTCCTCTTTGGGAAGTCGTACGCGGATTTCAATCTCTTCATCAGAGCTATCTACCCGCATCGTATCAAGCAGAATGCCGCGTGTGACCAGTTGCACCATGCCACCAACCGTTGCGACGTCCGCGCCGTAACGGCCCGCCTTTTGCACGTCTACATCGATTTGCCAGTCGATGCCTGGCAGGGGTCGCGTGTCTTCGATCAGTTGCAGCCCAGTGGTCTCTTCAAACTGCGCGCGCGCAATGGCGGTTGCGTTTAGCAGATCATCCCAATTGTCACCCTTGAGGCGCAAATGCACGGGCTTACCCGAGGCGGGCCCACGGGCTTGGGCGAGGATTTCAATCTCGATTCCAGGGATCAGTTGCAATTGCTCCGTCAGTTCCGCGATCACCGTGTCGCCATCAAGTTCGGGGCGATCTCGACGATCTTCCCATGGAATTGTCTCAAGCTGCACCTGACCGATGGTTTCCTTTGGCGTTGCAGCACCAGAGGCATCTGTGTTCAAGCCACCTTCACCCGCGAACGCAAATGCGCTTTGCACGCCTGGGTGGCGCAGAACGATGGCTTCGGCTTTGGCGACTAAGGCGTCCTTTTCGTCTAAGGATAGGTTGCCGCGGGCAAGCACATAGACAATGGCTTGCTCTGGCTCGCTTTCAACGAAGAATTCGACGCCGTTGTTGTTCTCGCCAAAATAGGTGAACGTGCTCATAACGAAGAATCCAACCGCAACAATTGAGACTAGCGGCATGATCGGATTGCCTGCGATGGCTTTGATAACGTAGCCAAATAAGGTGCGCTTATTGCCTGCCCTGATCTTTGTCGCGCGGCGTTCGAATTTCGTTGCACCAAGGGTCACAGAAGCTGCAAAGGCACCAAAAAGGAACAAAGCTACACCTGGCAATGCGCCGACAAAGCCTTCGGCGATAGCTTGTCCGCCGAACAGGTAGCCCGGGTTCAGCACCTGCATCGCGCCAAGGAACACCAGATATATTGCGGGCGGCACCAAAAGCGCGCGAACGAGCCATGGCAGCTTTGCACGCAAGGCGTCGGATGTTTTACCGAATGCACGGCTCAGGCGGCCAGTTACACCGCCCATGACGGGCAAATACACTAGCGCAACGACCAGCGAAGCAGAAAGAACGAAGATCAATGTGACGGGTAACATGCCCATGAACTGGCCGGGCACGCCGGGCCAGAACAGCATCGGCAGGAAGGCGCAGAGTGTCGTCGCCGTCGAGGACACGATGGGCCAGAACATACGCTTGGCGGCTTCGACATAGGCATCCATTGGGCCAGAGCCTTGCGAGATGCGTTTGTCTGCGTATTCTACGACCACGATGGCACCGTCGACCAACATGCCTACCGCAAGGATTAGGCCAAACATCACGATGTTTGAAATCGTGACTTCCATCACTGCGAGGAACACGAAGCACAACAAGAACGACGTCGGAATCGCAAAGCCCACAAGCAATGCAGGCCGCGTGCCAAGGGCTGCGAGAACCACAATCATTACTAAAGCAATCGCTGTCAGAACGGAGCCTTCAAGCTGACTGACCATCGACCCAACCGTGCGCGACTGATCGTTTGACGTGCCCACATCGACAGAGGCTTGCAATGGTTCCGGCCATTCTGCTTTGGCCTCATCAACAACGGTTTTGACCAATTCTGCGGTGTCGATCAGGTTGAAGCCTTTGCGCTTAACCACTTGCAGTGCCACGGATGTTTCGCCGTTAAAGCGCGCGGTGCCTTTGCGATCTTCAAAGGTCAAAGAAATTTCCGCCAGATCACCCAATGTGACCACGCGGTCGCCGTTGGTTTTCACTGGAAGGGCGTAGATGTCTTGAACCTTATCAAAAGAGGAGGGGATCTTGACGGCAAACGTGCCCTGCGCGCTTTCGATCTCACCGGCGGCGATCAACTGGTTGTTATTTTGAACAACCGAAATCAACTCGCCTGCGGTGACGTTGTAGGCCTCTAATCGCAACGGATCGATCAACACTTCGACCATTTCTTCGCGATTACCTGCGATGCCTGCCTCTAGGACTGCGTCAAGCGCTTCGATCTCCTCTTGCAAGGCTTTTGCGGTTTTTGCCATCGTGCGCTCAGGAACGTTGCCTGTAAGATTGACGATGATGATCGGGAATTCGGAAAAGTTGATCTCGTTGATCGAATAAGTTTCAGCGCCTGAAGGGAATTTGCCTTGCGCCGCGTTCATCGCGTCGCGCACGTCGGCCATGACTTTGGTCTTGTCCCAGCCGAACTCAAACTCTAGTGCGATACCCGCGTAGCTCTCAGCCGCAGTGCCTGAAATCGACTTTAGACCGTCAAGATCGGCAAGCTCGGTTTCCATTGGCTTGACCAGCAATGTTTCGCTGTCTGCCGCTGAAATTCCGGGGAAGGGGACAGAGACGAAGAGAGCAGGGATTTCAATATCTGGCTCGCCCTCTTTAGGAAGGCCCCAATAGGCGAAGCCACCCGCCAAAAGCGTGAGGGCGATGAAGGCCAAAACCATGCGGGCGCGTTCTGCAGCCCAATCGACGATACCTGTCATCGTTTTGGCTCCTCAAACGTCGCTTCTACGGCGACACCGTCTACGACATATTCTTGGCCGATGGTGATCACGTCAGCGACTTCGGGCAAGCCTGCGACCCAGACCCCCTCAGATGTGTCGCGCAAGAGTGTCAGTGCGCGAAACTGTGCGAGGCTGTTATCGTCCACTATGCGCACGCCCAAGTCGCCATCATCGTTTAAAGTTAATGCTGATTGCGGAAGCAAATGCGCCTTCGCCCCATCTGCGGAGACAATGATCTCTGCGGTTTGGCCATCACGGATTTTCAGATCAACGTTTGGTACTTGGATTTCTACTCGGAAAGTGCGGGTCGTTTGATCTGCTGAGCGCGACAGGAATGTGACGCGGCCCCGAACGTCTTGTCCACCAGACAAACGCGCGCCCGCTAAAGCGCCGATTTCGACGCGATCTACGTCTGTTTCGGGCACAAAACCAACCAACTTCATTGGATCAAGCTGAAGGATCGTCGCGCAGAGCGCTCCGGGCTGCATCAAGCTGCCAAGCTCTGCCGAATCTGTTTCTAATAGGCCTTCAAAAGGGGCGGTGATCTCAAGGCGATCAATGTCTTTTTGCACGCTTGCGATGGCCGCTTCTGCGCTTTGGATGCCGGCACCTGTGCTTTGCAGGCCACTTTTGGCAGCGGCAACGGCAGCTTCTGCGGCGCGCACAGCAGCCTGCGCAGAGGCGACGCGCGTCTCAGAGGCAAAGCCTCCTTCGCTCAGCTTGGAGGCGGCATTGTCGTTGATCTTCGCTTCGTCAAGTCGGGCCATGGCTTCATCCAGGCGGGCTTTTGCTTCGGGGACCCGTGCACTGGCTTCGGCCAAACGTGCGTTGGCCTCTGCGAGCGATGCTTCGCGTGTCCCCACATCGATTTGACACAGCATTTGATCCGCGGCCACAAAGCTGCCTTTGCGCAGGGGATCAGAAACGACCTGACCAGAGGTTTGAGCCCGTACTTCAACGGAGCGCGCAGACTCAGTTTCGCCCCGCATGATAACGGCGCTATCTATCTGACGAGCTTCTGACTTACGGGCAAAAACGCGGATGATCTTCGCGGTTTCGGCAACTTCCTCAGAGGTCTCAGGCACGTCATCTGCAGCCTCCGTTTCGCCGATTTGTGCGAAAGCAATAAGCTCATCACGTTCAAAGACTAGAAAGTACAGAAGGCCAGTCACCAGTATCGCGGTGATCAAAGGAATGAGTTTCATCTGCGTTTCGTCCTCACAAAATG
The DNA here is from genome assembly GCF_018607995.1 of Planktotalea sp. Classification (GTDB taxonomy): domain Bacteria; phylum Pseudomonadota; class Alphaproteobacteria; order Rhodobacterales; family Rhodobacteraceae; genus Planktotalea. Next base: position 37,324 of record NZ_JABBAL010000039.1, on the reverse strand, counting down.
TCTTTATCGTCAATGCCGTCACTTGTCGGTGACATAGTCTTGTTCTTTGAAAGTGCAATGACTTATAGTCAAAGTACTAAACTCATCAGTTCAGTTTAGGCAGCCTGCGGTGCCGGTGCAACATTTCTAATTGCGCCAAAGTGCTCGCAACACATGGCAAGGATGTGACGGCCCCTTGGCAGGGCTGTGACATCGCGGTAAGAGAGGCAAAAAATGGGGCCACTGGCATGAGCGATACCGACAGTTTTATTGAAGAAGTCAGCGAGGAAGTGCGCCGTGATCGACTCTTTGGCTACATGCGCCGCTATGGCTGGATCGCGGTTCTAGCGATTTTGGCTTTGGTTGGGGGTGCTGCTTGGAACGAATACAGCAAATCCCAAGCGCGCGCGAAAGCGCAAAGCGCGGGCAACGCAATCTTGGCGGCCCTGGAAGCAGATGAACTTCAAGAGCGCGTGAAGGCGCTCGAAGCGCTGCAATCGCAAGACATCACTCAAGGCGTAAAAGCTGTTGTCAGCTTGATGCAAGCGGCAGAGCAAGCCGCCGGTGATGATCCTGCCGGCGCGCAAACCGCATTGGAAGCAATCGCTGTGGATGGTAGCCTGCCCGAAATTTACCGCCAAATCGCGTCTTTTAAATCTGCCACAAAAAGCGACGGATCGCTCAGCGTGGATGACCGTCGACTGCGCCTTGACGCGCTCAGCGCACCGGGTACGTCGCTTCGTTTGCTTGCAACCGAACAGTTGGCGCTGCTCGATATCGAGACGGGCGACACGGCTGCTGCACTCGAAAAACTACAAGGCATCGTTGTAGACGCAGAGGTGACAGCAGGCTTGCGTCAACGGGCAACGCAGCTCATTGTTGCATTAGGTGCAGAACCAGAATTATTATCGGGTCAAAATTAAGCATACTGGCGCGTATAGCGCCAGGAATTATCAAGCCTGCACAGACGGGATGCACTATCAAAGGGGGCTTTGAGCAGTGACGACATTTAAGTTTATCATGGCGGGCGTGGCTCTCGCGGTATTGGCAAGTTGTACGGAAAATGACATCATTTTACCGGGCAAACGCGAAGATTTGCGCGCGCCTTTCGGAGAAACCTCTGAAGAGCGGGTTAAAAGTGAGAACGTTGCGCAAAAGATTTCGCTGGCTAAGCAAGTGAGCAATGCCAATTGGCAGCAGCGAATAGGAACGCCGTCAACGCGGACTTCGCATCCTGCTTTAGCGCAAAACCTAACGGGTATTCAGTGGTCCACCCCCATCGGTCAGGGTGATAGCCGACGCTATCGCATCACTGCTGACCCCGTGGTGGCGGATGGCCGCATCTTTGTAATGGATTCCAAGAGCACAGTCTCGGCGGTATCGCTCAGCGGACAAAAACTATGGTCTGTGAACATCACACCGGATCGTGAAAGCGACGCGGGCGGCGGTGGTTTGGCATACGGCGATGGCAAATTGATTGTCACATCCGGCTTTGGCAACCTGCGCGCGCTTGATCCTGCCAGCGGTGCTGAGATTTGGACGCAAGACCTTGATGCTGCAACAACGGGCACGCCGTCAATTTCGCGTGGTTTAGTCTACGTTGTCGGAGGCGATAACGTGGCGTGGGCGGTGAATTCCGACAGCGGTCGTGTTGTTTGGCAGCTTGACGGATCACCGGGCATTTCGCGTGTTTCTGGTGGGCCTGCGCCTGCGGTGGGCGATGATCTTGTGGTCTTTGCGTTTGCCTCGGGTGAGTTGCAAGCGGCCTTCCGCAAAGGTGGTGTGCGTCGCTGGGATGCGACTGTTGCTGGTCAGCGCCGCGGCATTGCGGCCACGACTGTCAGCGACATAACTGGCGATCCGGTTATTTCTGGCAACACGATCTACGCGGGTAGCTATTCCGGACGCATGGTTGCGCTAAACGCAGATAGCGGAGCGCGTCTGTGGTCCGCAAACGATGGCGCGCTTGGTCCTGTGTGGCCAGCGGGTGGATCTGTGTTCGCGGTTACGGATCGCAACGAATTGGTGCGTTTGGATAGTAGCACGGGCGAGCGGATCTGGGGTGCGCGTTTGCCGTTCTTTACCCGTGAGATCCGCCGCCGCAGCGTTGAAGTCGTTGCGCATTACGGGCCAATCATTGCGGGTGGTCGTGTGATCGTTGGCTCTAACGACGGTGTAGTCCGCAGCTTTGACCCGGTATCTGGCGCGTCGCTTGGCGCGGTTGAGGTGCCCGGTGGTGTGACGACTAATCCAATTGTTGCAGGTAACACGCTCTATGTTGTTTCGCGCAAAGGTGTGCTGCACGCGCTTCGTTAAAGGGCAGGGCAGGGAAATAGCGTCGGCGTTGGGCCTTTCGCCCGCGCGCGCTTTGCGTTAGAGCGGCCACTTAAACCCCATTTGGAGCTTTTAAATGAGCTTTACACTCGCCATCGTGGGCCGCCCGAATGTGGGCAAATCCACTTTATTCAATCGCCTTGTTGGCAAACGTCTGGCTTTGGTCGATGACCAGCCGGGGGTCACGCGCGATCTGCGTGAAGGCGATGCACGCCTTGCGGACTTGCGCTTTACGGTGATTGACACTGCTGGCCTTGAAGAGGCGACCGACGAAAGCCTGCAAGGGCGCATGCGCCGTTTGACCGAGCGCGCGGTTGATATGGCTGACATCTGCCTCTTTATGATTGATGCGCGCGTGGGGGTGACGCCTGCGGATCAAGTGTTCGCCGAAATTCTGCGCAAGCGCTCCGCACATGTAATTTTGGCGGCAAACAAGGGTGAGGGCTCTGCTGCGGATGCGGGTGTGATTGAAGCGTATTCCTTGGGTCTGGGAGAGCCGATCCGCCTATCTGCGGAACACGGCGAAGGTCTTAACGATCTCTACACCCAACTGATGCCGCTCGCGGATGGTTTTGCGGAACGCGCATTGGACCAAGCGCCAGAAACCGATGTTGCGCTTGATGAAGATGACGAGTGGGATGAAAACCGCCCGTTCGAAATGCCAACAGCAAAGAAGCCGATGCAAATCGCGGTTGTCGGGCGCCCGAACGCGGGTAAATCGACGCTGATCAATATGATCATGGGTGAAGATCGTCTGCTGACGGGGCCGGAAGCAGGTATCACGCGCGACGCAATTTCGCTGCGCAGTGAATGGAACGGCACGCATATTCGTATTTTCGACACCGCTGGCATGCGCAAAAAAGCTAAAGTGCAGGACAAACTTGAAAAATTGTCTGTTTCAGATGGTTTGCGCGCAGTTAAATTTGCTGAGGTTGTGGTTGTTCTACTCGACGCTGCCATCCCGTTTGAGCAACAAGATCTGCGTATTGCGGATCTTGCGGAACGCGAGGGCCGCGCAGTGATTGTTGCTGTGAATAAATGGGATGTCGAGGACGACAAGCAAAACAAGCTGCGCGATCTGCGCGAAAGTTTTGAGCGTCTTCTGCCGCAATTGCGCGGTGCACCTTTGGTGACAGTTTCAGCTAAAACGGGTCGCGGTTTGGATCGCTTGCACGATGTAATTTTGAGCGCCTACCAGACGTGGAACACACGTGTACCCACGGCAGCCTTGAACCGCTGGCTTGCGGGTATGGTCGAAGCGCATCCGCCCCCCGCGCCAGCAGGAAAGCGGATTAAGTTGCGCTATATGACGCAAGCAAAAACCCGTCCTCCGGGCTTTGTGGTGATGTGTTCTTTGCCCGAAAAGATGAGCGAGAGCTATTCGCGCTATCTGGTCAATGGTCTCCGCACTGACTTTGATATGCCAGGCACGCCGATCCGTCTTTACATGCGCTCCCAGAACGACTCAAACCCGTTCAAAGGGCGCAAGAAAGCAGGTCCGTCAAAACTACGTAAGCACATGAAATCAAATGTACAACGTCAGCGCTAAATGCGCTGACTTCTGACCAGTGTGAATGCTAGCACTGCAATTCCACAGGCTGCGAAGGTGCTGACGGGAAGTGTGACCAATCCGTTTGTGGCGACAATTCCGACCAATGCCCATATTACGGTGAGTAGGTATTCAGGTGCTTTGCGCATTTTGTAGACGGCCAAAGCGCTAAACAATGCGCCCAAGATGCCTGCAAACGCCCAGCCGAATGATCCCGTTATAAGTCCATATCCGGCTGCTGTTGTTCCGATAGACACCCAGCTCGCCGCGGTAAGCCAGCCTGCATAGATCCCGACCGGCGCTTGGAACCACCAGCGATCCACGTAAGGCGCGCGGATGAACGCGGTGATAGCGCCAAGTGCCATAATGATGATGGTGATAGTCGCCCAGATCGCGCTTGCATTCGCGATGGCAAGCCATGGGACACCCAGGGCAAGACTGATGGCTAGGGGCAGGCGGGCCGCGTGCCAGTCACCTGCGTCCGTGCGTTTCCACAAGCCAAACATGGCAGACATGATCAGCCAAGTATAGATCAAACCCCAAATCGCAAAGGTATAACCTTCGGGTTGGATCGGGGGATCAATCTGTGGGTTCGGCAGTTGATCAGGCGTGAAGCCTGAGAATGGAGCTGTGAATGCGGGTGAGATCGCGAATGCGATGCTCAACACGAGAATGGCGGGGGCAGTGAGTTTTTTCATAAGAAGTTTCTTAGACGCCCCTTAACTCAAGTCAACACGAGCGCAGATGTTACGCTAGGACACCGTCTGCTGTGAGGGTTGATTTGCCGCCCAAGTAAGGCGCAAGCACCTCTGGTAGCTCAATTGAGCCATCGGCTTGCTGACCATTTTCCAGAACAGCAATCAAACAGCGTCCAACCGCGAGGCCAGAGCCATTCAGTGTGTGCACGAACTGGGGCTTGCCACCATCTTGAGGCTTAAACCGCGCGTTCATACGGCGAGCCTGAAAATCTCCCGTTGTGGAGACGGAGCTGATCTCGCGGTACGCATTCTGACCCGGCAGCCATGCTTCGATATCAAATGTGCGGCGCGCACCGAAACCCATATCGCCCGTGCACAAAAGAACTGTGCGGTAGGGAACGCCCAGCTTTTCCAGAAGACCTTCTGCGCAAGCGAGCATGCGTTTTTGTTCGGCATCGCTTTCATCTGGATGAGTGACGGAGACCATTTCAACCTTTTCGAACTGGTGTTGACGCAGCATGCCAGATGTATCACGTCCCGCGCTGCCCGCTTCAGAGCGGAAACACAGCGTGTGCGCGGTCATGCGAATTGGCAAAGCGCTGTGATCAAGCACGTCGCCCGCTACGGAGTATGTCAGCGGCACTTCGGATGTCGGCACCAGCCACCAGCCGTTGGTGGTTTGATAGCTATCTTCGCCGAATTTCGGCAGCTTGTCGGTGCCATACATCGCCTCATCGCGCACGAGTACTGGGCTGTTGATTTCAGTCAGGCCATTTTCGTTCACGTGCGTGTCTATCATGAACTGGACGAGCGCGCGGTGGATACGTGCAACCGCGCCCTTGAGCATGACAAAACGCGCGCCGGAAATCTTAGCGGCGGTGTCGAAATCCATAAAGGCTGCAACGCCTACGATCTCAAAATGTTCTTTTGCATCGAAACTAAACGTTCTTGGCACGCCCCAAAGTTTAACTTCCTTATTGTCGTCTTCGTCCGCGCCATCAGGCACATCGGCAGCAGGAAGGTTGGGAATACGCGCAAGCATATCGGTGAGGCGCGCATCTTCGGCCTTGGCTTCCTCGTTCAACTGCGCAACAGCAGCTTTTTTTTCGGCTACCAAAACGCGCAGGCGTTCGAATTCCGCCTCATCGCCAGAGGCTTTCGCAGCTCCGACCAGCTTGGAGGCTTTGTTCTGCTCTGCTTGCGCTTCTTCAGCGGCCAGAATTTTGCTGCGGCGGGCGGAGTCTATGGCTAGTACTTGCTCTGACAAGGGCGCGTCACCACGGCGGCCGAGGGCAGTATCAAAAGTTTCAGCGTTGTCGCGAATTGCGCGGATATCATGCATGTCAGTAGCCCTTGAGCGAGTCGATTTCTGTGCGCGGTTTAACCGAGCCGTGCGGTGGGGTGAAGCTAGTCTTTAACTGTGTCTCGACTGTGCCTTCTCACGCTGGCTGCGACGGTAAGTGATGATTTCATCCTGCACGAAATCGCGGAACACTTGAATGCGTTTGGATTGGCGTAATTCTTCTGGATAGGCGAGGAACACAGGGACCTCGTTAGAGCTGAGATCAGGCAGGATTCGCACCAGTTCAGGGAAATCTTGGGTAACATAGTCCGGCAGAACACCAATCCCAAGGCCGTGCAGTACGGACTGCAATACGCCAAAGTAGTTGTTCACCGTCAGCATCGAAGGCACATCATAGGCAAGCAAATGTTGCACAAGCTGCAGGCCTGCACCCACCTGCACCGTGCGCGGGTTTTGGCAAATCAGACGACGGTTGCCGATGTCTTCAATACTCTCAGGCATGCCGTTTTGCGCCACGTAGTCAGGCGACGCATAAAGCTGCATGTGGACCGTCATCAGGCGTTTGCGGATCAGGTCAGCTTGGCTGGGTTCCTTCATGCGAATGGCAACATCGGCCTCGCGCATGGGCAGGTCGAGCACTTTTTCCTCAAGCATTAGATCAATCTTGAGATCCGGATATTTGTCATAAAGATGTGGCAAACGCGGGGCCAACCACAAGGATCCAAAACCGGTCGTTGTTGTTACACGCAGCTCGCCAAAAACCTCTTCTTTGCTATCTTTGATCCGTGCCTCTGCGGCGTCCAAGCGTTTGATCATCGCAGTTGTGGCGTCAAATAGTAACTCGCCCTGTTCGGTCAGGATCAGGCCGCGTGCATGGCGGTGAAACAGCGTTGTATTGAGGCTTTCTTCAAGCCCGCGCACCTGACGGGACACCGCAGATTGGGATAAATGCAACGTGTCGCCTGCGTGGGTTAAACTGCCGGCATCTGCTACTGCATGAAAGATTCGAAGTTTGTCCCAATCCATTTTGGCAACTTTCTGTGTATCCCGCGCGGGCCTGCGCTCCTTTGCTTTATCTGAGCTGGCCTTGCTTATCAACTTAGCCTTAAACTTGAATTTCCTCTATACAGGTCAGCTTTTGTGACCTACCATCATTTTAGTAAGTGATCACTGTGCGCCTTGGGAGGGACCCACATGAGCCTGCAAAAGTCATCCTTGAATGATAAATTTGATCTGGGGAAATCTCAAGTTCTGATGAACGGCACCCAAGCGCTGGTGCGTTTGATGTTGATGCAAAAGGCGCGCGATAAGGTGGCAGGGCGGAATACGGCGGGCTATGTCACGGGCTATCGCGGATCGCCTTTAGGGGCTGTTGATTTCCAAATGACCCGTGCCGCCAAGCCTTTGGCAGATGCCGATATTAAATTCGAAGAGGGTCTGAACGAAGATCTCGCCGCTACCGCGCTGTGGGGCGCGCAGCAGGCTGAATTGCGCGGTGAGGGGCGCTATGATGGCGTGTTTGGCCTTTGGTACGGCAAAGGCCCCGGTGTTGATCGTACAGGCGATGTGATGCGCCACGCTAATATGGCGGGCACTTCGCAATTTGGCGGGGTCGTCATGGCGATGGGGGATGATCACACGGGTGAAAGCAGTACAGTGCTTCATCAATCCGAGTTTGCCTTGATCGATTCTTACATGCCCATCGTCAGTCCTGCGGGTGTGCAGGAAATGATGGATTACGGGCTGTACGCCTATGCGTTGTCGCGGTTTGCGGGTGTCTGGGTTGGCTTAAAGACGATGAAAGATACCGTTGAGGTCACCTCCGTCGTGAATGGTGATCCGCATCGTTTAGAATTTGTGACGCCCGATTATGACATGCCAGAAGGCGGTCTAAATATTCGCTTGGTGGATGATCGTTATCAACAAGAAGCACGTTTGCTTGATCATAAACGCCATGCCGCAGAAGCGTTCAGTCATGCCAACAAACTGGATAAAAAGGTTTGGGGTATAAAGGGTGCCAAAATTGGCTTTGTGGCGGCTGGCAAGAACTGGTTGGATCTCGTTCATGCGCTGTCTCTGCTCAACATTGACGAAATGGAAGCGGAACGCATTGGGTTGAGCACCTATAAGGTCGGGCAAGTTTGGCCGATGGATATGAAAGGCTTCAACGCTTGGGCGGACCGGCTTGATCTGATCGTTGTTGTCGAGGAAAAGCGCAAACTGATCGAAGTGCAGATCAAGGAAGCGCTGTTTGACGATCGCCGTGGTCGTCGCGTTTATGGCGAACGCCGTGAAGGACGGGAAATGTTCCCTGTGCGCGGCGCGCTTGAGCCGATGATGATTGCGGAGCATCTGGGTACTATTTTGCAAGACGAGGGTTGCGGCAGTGCAGGTCTGAAGCTTGGGATGGCCGCCTTGGATGAAGCGCGTCGCGCGGATAATGCGCCGGAACTTGCAGCGCGCTTGCCTTATTTTTGCTCGGGCTGTCCGCATAATTCATCGACCAAAGTGCCGGAGGGAAGCCGTGCCTATGCGGGCATCGGCTGTCACTTCATGGTGCAATGGATGGATCGCGACACGCTTGGTTTTACCCATATGGGCGGCGAGGGGGCTAACTGGATTGGCGAGGCTCCGTTCTCGACCCGTGAACATGTGTTCCAGAATATCGGCGATGGAACCTACAATCACTCCGGCATCCAAGCGATCCGTGCGGCCGTCGCGGCTGGCACGACCATGACCTACAAGATCCTCTACAATGATGCGGTGGCCATGACAGGCGGGCAGGGCAATGATGGTGGTCTTGATGCGCCCCGGATCGCACGCGAAGTGGCGGCGATGGGTGTGAGAAACCTCGTAATTGTTTATGACGATAAAGAAGATGTCGATGTGGCGGCCTTTCCGAATGGTTTGGCGATGCATGAACGGGCGAATTTGCAATCTGTCCAAGAAGATTTCGCGCAAAAGTCTGGTGTCTCTGTCATTCTGTATATCCAGACCTGTGCTGCGGAAAAACGCCGTCGACGCAAGCGCGGCTTGTTCCCGGATCCAGACAAGCGTGTATTCATTAACCCCGACGTTTGCGAAGGCTGTGGCGATTGCGGCGTGCAATCCAATTGCGTGTCCATCGTGCCCCATGACACAGAATTGGGCCGCAAACGCGCGATTGATCAATCAAGCTGCAACAAAGACTTTTCTTGCGTCAAAGGGTTTTGCCCGTCTTTTGTGACCGTCGAGGGAGGGACACCGCGCAAAGCGGCAACGGCGGAACTGGCTTTGCCGGATCTTCCGTTACCCGAATTACCCACGATCAAGGGGACGCATAATGTTGTTATCACAGGCGTCGGTGGTACGGGGGTTGTCACCATCGGTGCGCTTTTGGCGCAAGCGGCGCAGCTTGATGGCAAAGGCGCTGGCATGATGGAAATGGCAGGGCTCGCTCAAAAGGGCGGCGCTGTACATATCCATTGTCGTCTCGCTGAGAAACCCGAGGATATTTCCGCCATTCGTGTGGCAACTGGTGAAGCGCATGCATTGATCGGTGGCGATTTGGTGGTGAGTGCTGGGGCGTCCACGCTTGGTCTGACAAAAGACGGTCAAACAGGTGCTGTGGTGAATGCGCATGAGATCATTACGGGTGATTTTACCCGCAACACGGAATTCAAATTACCGACAGAACAGCTCAAGCTCGCGTTGCAAGCGCGTATGCGGGACCGCGTGGATCTGTTTGACGCGTCAGCGCTGGCGCGCAAAGTGCTCGGCGATGCGATTTTTTCAAACATGTTGGTTTTTGGCGCGGCGTGGCAGCGTGGCTTGATCCCTTTGTCGCTTGAGGCCTTGCAAGAAGCGATCCGCTTGAATGGGGCGGCGGTTGAAAAGAACCTCTACGCCTTTGATGTGGGCCGTTGGGCGGTGCTGTACGGGGATGAGGTGGCGATATTGCTCGACGCAGACATCGTGCAATTGCCACAGTCCTTGGAAGATAAAGTCGCCTTCCGTGCGCAACATTTGGAGGCCTATCAAAACAAACGTTTGGGCAACCGGTATCGCGAGTTGGTTGATGCGATTGAGGATCCGACACTGAAAGAGGCGGTCTCAAAGGGCTATCATAAACTACTGAGCTACAAGGATGAATATGAGGTTGCGCGACTGCATCTGAACACTGCAGAGAAGGCGGCGGAGACGTTTGAAGGCGATTTGAAACTGACCTATCACTTGGCTCCTCCGATGTTGAGCAAGACAGGCGCGGATGGGCGGCCAATGAAGAAAAAATTTGGCGCTGGCATGTTGCGTGGCTTCAAAATTCTCGCCAAGATGAAACGCTTGCGGGGAACACCCTTTGATCCGTTTGGGCACACCTCTGAGCGCCGGATGGAGCGTGCTTTGATCTCCCAATTCGAGACCGACATGAAAGCTGTGCTACCCAAAGTCGATCCGCAGACGATGGATGCTGTACTCGCCTTGGCGGAACTGCCTTTGTCCATTCGCGGGTTTGGCATAGTGAAGGAAGCCAATGAACGTAAAGCCGCGAAGCGTCGCGAAGAGTTGCTGAGTGTGATCCAGCAGGGTGGTTTAGATCTAAGCGCAGCTGCCGAATAGGCGCGGTACTGACGATGCGCAGCGCCAAAGCGATAAGCTATTCCCATTGCGCGCAAAGCGCTTTTGGGCGGGGTTTCGTGCGTATAATCGAGACGCTGACAGGGCGCGCGAGATTGATCAAACGTGCGCAAGACTATGCACGAGAGATCACAACGACGCGTAGTTTTTGGCAGGTGATGGCGGATCGCTATGACCTGAACTTGAACATCTCTTCAGGCGATTTGAGTCATATTCCAAAGCAGGGTCCCGTCGTTGTGGTCGCTAATCATCCGTTTGGCATTTTGGATGGGCTGATGCTGGGGCTGATCTTGTCGCGTGTGCGCGATGATTTTCGGATTCTTGCTAATGATGTGTTTCAGAACGCACCTGAGGTTGACAGCGCGGTTTTGCCGGTTTCGTTTGGGAACAGCAAAGACGCTGTTAACGCCAACCTAGATACCCGCAAACGCGTGTTAGAGCATCTTACAGCAGGTGGCGTACTTGCTGTGTTCCCTGGCGGAACAGTCTCGACAGCGGCGCATCCGAGGGGGGTGCCGCTTGATCCTGAATGGGGGCGCTTTACTGCGCGCACTATTACCCGATCTGACGCGGTGGTGGTCCCTATTTTCTTTGAGGGCCGCACGAGCCGCATGTTTCAAATCGCAAGCCAACTGCATATTAATTTGCGGCTGTCTTTGTTGATTAACGAATTTCGCAGGGGTGTCGGAAGCACAGTTAACGTCGTCATAGGGGCACCTATTTCACCGGATGATCTAGCCAAGCACAAAGGTAATCCCAGCAAGATGATGGATTTTTTGCGCGCCAGCACATATGAGCTGTCCCCAACACCGATAGATGCATCGACATATGGTTTTGACTTTGATCTACGGGAGAAAACGGCGCATTAAAGCAAAGCGGCGTGTCAGGAGAATGAAATGGCAGTTGGTGTATTCGATAGCGGACTTGGCGGTTTAACAGTGCTTGATGCTGCGCGCGCGCGTCTGCCTGACCTGCCATTCGTTTACTACGCTGACAGCGCGCACGCACCATATGGTGTGCGCGATTCTGAGGATATTTATCAGCTGACAAAAAAGGCGGTGGAGTACCTTTGGGCCAATGGCTGCGATCTGGTTATTTTGGCGTGCAACACGGCCTCAGCGGCGGCTTTGCGGCGGATGCAGGAGGCGGGTGTGCCAAAGGGCAAACGCGTGCTTGGCGTATTCGTGCCGCTTATAGAGGCGCTGACCGAACGCGAATGGGGCGACAACTCCCCGCCACGCGAAGTTGCAGTGAAGGAGGTGGCGATTTTTGCCACTCCAGCAACAATCGCGAGCCGCGCGTTTCAGCGCGAACTTGCCTTTCGCGCGATTGGTGTTGACGTGGAAGCGCAGGCCTGCGGTGGCGTGGTTGATGCGATTGAAGACGGTGATATGATCTTGGCCGAAGCATTGGTGCGCAGCCATGTGGATGCACTCAAACGCAAGATGCCCAAACCACAGGCGGCTATCTTGGGCTGCACGCATTATCCGTTGATGGAGACCCATTTTCAGGCAGCTTTGGGTGAAGATGTGAAAGTCTATTCGCAAGCGGGCCTTGTGGCGGAAAGTCTTGCGGATTATCTCGCGCGCCGCCCTGAATTCAAAGGCTCTGGCAAGACGCATCGCTATTTCACCAGCGGTGATCCTGCGCGTGTCAGTGACCATGCGACCCAATTTATGCGACGAGAAATCTCTTTTGAACAAGCATAATCCAAAAGACATTTCCAACGAAAGATCAAAGACATGACACAGAATATCGCCATTCTAGGGGCATCCGGTTATACAGGCGCAGAGTTGATCCGGCTCATTGCCACACATCCCAGCATGCGCATCAAGGCGCTCTCGGCGGAGCGTAAAGCAGGCCAACCGCTTGCGCAGGTTTTCCCACATTTGCGCCATCTTGATTTGCCCGATCTGGTGAAGATTGTGGAGATCGATTTCTCAGGCATTGATTTGGCGTTTTGCGCTTTGCCGCATAAGACCAGCCAAGAGGTGATTGCTAAATTGCCGCGTGATCTAAAGATCGTTGATCTAAGCGCAGACTTCCGTCTGCGCGATCCTGAGGCTTATGAAAAATGGTACGGTAATCCTCATAGCGCCACTGAGATTCAGGGCGAGGCCGTCTATGGACTCACCGAATTCTATCGTGATGAAATTGCAAATGCTCGGCTTGTGGCGGGGACTGGCTGCAATGCGGCGGCTGGACAATTTTTGTTGCGGCCGTTGATTGCGGCGGGTGTGATTGGGCTTGAGGATATCATCCTAGATCTCAAATGCGCGGTCTCTGGGGCAGGGCGGAGCTTGAAAGAAAACTTGCTGCACGCTGAATTATCCGAAGGCTACGCCGCCTATGCGGTTGGCAGCACGCATCGTCATTTGGGCGAGTTCGATCAGGAGTTCTCTGCACTTGCAGGCCGGGATGTACGCATTCAGTTCACTCCGCATCTGATCCCAGCAAACCGCGGTATTTTGGCGACGGGCTATGTGTCGGGAGATGCGCAAATCATTCACAACACGTTAGTTGCGCAATACAAGGACGAACTGTTTATCGAAGTACTGCCCATGGGTGAAACACCCAGCACGCATCATGTACGCGGGTCGAATTTCTGTCATATAGGTGTTGCGGCTGATCGGATCGAAGGTCGTGCCATCGTGATTGCTGCGCTTGATAATTTGACAAAAGGGAGCAGCGGGCAGGCCTTGCAGAATGCTAATCTGATGTTAGATCTGCCTGAAACTGCGGGTCTTATGCTCGCGCCATGTTTCCCATAGCGGGTCGGGAGGGGCCAAAATGGCAATGTCTGGACTAAAGAAAAAGCGCCGTATTCAGGTCGTGGCTGTGGCCGTGGTTGCACTGGCACTATCCTCCGCTTTGATCGGCTATGCGATGCGCGACGGGATCAATTTCTTTCGCGCACCAAGCCAGATTATCGCGGAACCGCCAGCGCCCAGTGAAGTGTTTCGCATTGGCGGTTTGGTCGAAGAAGACTCTATCGAGCGCGGTGTAGGCGAGGTCATTCGCTTTTCGGTGACGGATGGTGGGGCGAGCATTCCAGTGACGTTTACGGGTGTGCTGCCCGACCTGTTTGAGGAAAATCAAGGCATGGTCGGTACAGGAAGTTACATAAACGGCGTCTTTGAAGCCACTGAAATACTTGCGAAACATGACGAAACCTATATGCCCGCAGAGGTCGTCGATGCCTTGAAAGCCCAAGGCGTCTATCAAGAGCCTGAAAGCTAAGGGCATCCTTGTGTGGTCGCTGACGTAGCGCTTCATTAACCACCGTTCGCTAGATTCCCTGTCAGTTTACTTGCTAAGAGGACGGATCATGCCCATTACCCGAAATGAAGACGTGCGCGCATTGGCACATGAGATTGTGCGCCGCGGCTGCGACTTTGTGAATGATCCGCAAGATCCCGGTGGTGCAACCAATCATGGCGTGACGATCCACACGATGCGCAGGCTTGGCTTGGATCTCAACAAGGATGGCGCCATTACGTCCGCAGATGTGCGTTGTTTGACCCGTGCTCAAGCGGTTGAGGTTTTCATCACGCATGATTTTGTAGGGCCGCGCATCGCGCACCTGCCGAAGTCTTTGCAGGAAAGCGTGTTTGACATGTATGTGAACGCGGGCAGCAATGCGGTTAAGATTTTACAACGTTTAATCCGCAATTTTGGGTTTGACTGCGCGGTTAATGGGGTCATCGGCCCTTTGACCATTGCGGCCGCCGCGCGCGCGTTCGATGCGGTCCCGGATCACATGAATGATGCCTATGCGATTGAGCGTCGCAATTACGATTTCCGTCTAGCCGACAAGCGCCCCACCAGCCGCAAATACGCGCGTACTTGGCAGGGCGCAAAGGCGGCTGGATCACCTGCGCTGAGGAGTTCATGGCTGCAAAATATCGGCTCTCTCAAACACAATTTCAGCAAAGGATCGCAAAATGGGCTTGATTATCAAATTTTTGGAATGGTGTTCGGCACCGGTGGCAATCTGATCCGCGACACCGCGGAGGTTTTTATTGAAAACGCTGAAAAAGGTGCTGCACGTGAAGCGGTGATGCGAAGCGATACTTTTGCGCAGTTTGCGATCGAGTTTGTAGTCGTGCAGAGGGGCCTGTTTGATCGGCTCATGGATGCGTTGAACCGCATACCAAGGCCGGCGATGGCGCTTGGCACCTTGGTTTGTTCGTCTCCGTGATGGTGGATCCGATTTGGTTTGCTACCCGTATGCAAGGTGTCGCATTGGTGCCGGAATCCTCGTGGTGGCTGCTCGGTGCAATCGTGTCGCTCTATTTTGGCGCACGCCATCATGTGAAAACCAGCAGTTTCAAAAACAAGTCGCAGCAGCGCTCGCGCTTGCACCGACTGTGATGAATAACTTGGACGCGTAGGAGGGGATAAAACGGACGCGCGCCGTTCAGCCTGCGAAGATGGCCCCAGTTGTTCAATCTCCAAAATCTCAAAAAACGTTTCCGAACAATGCAGCACTGCAAGACTGGGCACTTCTACAGCGTTGATCCCGCGACAATGTGAACCGAGAAAGGCTGCGATTTCCATTGGCGCGCAGCATCCTGCGCACTATACTTTCTCGCATGATTACAGAGCTCGGACATTTCGCCCTTATCCTCGCATTTCTTATTGCCATTGTGCAGGCAGTTGTGCCGCTAATCGGCGCGCATAAACAATGGTATGGCTGGATGGCTGTGGCCGAACCTGCCGCCAAGATGCAGTTTCTGTTTACAGGCTTTGCCTTCGCAGCACTCACTTATGCGTTTGTGACCTCGGACTTCTCGCTTCGATTGGTATGGCTAAACTCGCACTCAGCGAAACCGATGCTTTATAAAATTAGTGGAGTCTGGGGCAATCACGAAGGTTCCATGCTGCTTTGGGTGTTGATCTTGACGCTCTTCGGGGCATGCGCTGCTTGGTTTGGCGGGAACTTGCCACCAACTTTGCGTGCGCGCGTATTGGCGGTTCAATCTGCGGTCGCCGTTGCGTTCTTCGCCTTCATCATTTTTACATCCAACCCGTTCTTGCGCCTTGCAGTACCACCGTTTGATGGCCAAGATCTCAATCCGCTCTTGCAAGATCCCGGCTTGGCCTTCCATCCACCTTTCTTATATCTCGGTTATGTGGGTCTCTCGATGGCATTCTCTTTCGCGGTTGCAGCTTTGTTGGAGGGCCGTGTTGATGCAGCATGGGCCCGTTGGGTTCGGCCTTGGACCTTGGCGGCATGGATCTTCCTGTCAATCGGCATCGGACTAGGATCTTGGTGGGCCTATTATGAGCTTGGCTGGGGTGGTTTCTGGTTCTGGGATCCGGTTGAAAACGCGTCCTTCATGCCTTGGCTATTGGCAGCCGCCTTGTTGCATTCGGCCATCGTAGTGGAAAAACGCGAAAGTCTGAAAAGTTGGACGATCTTGCTGGCAATTCTCGCCTTCGGCTTTTCATTGATTGGCACATTCATTGTGCGCTCCGGCCTTTTGACATCGGTGCATGCCTTCGCCAATGATCCAGAGCGTGGCGTGTTCATCTTGATGATCCTTGGCTTCTTCACAGGTGGCGCATTGATCCTTTTCGCGATGCGCGCTTCCGCGATGGAAGCCAAAGGCGTTTTCGGTGTCGTCAGCCGTGAAAGTGCGCTGGTTGCGAATAACGTCTTGCTCGCTGTAGCCTGCTTCGTCGTCTTCGTTGGCACTCTTTGGCCGATGTTTGCAGAGATGTTTTGGGACAGAAAACTCTCCGTCGGACCGCCGTTTTTCAACATGGCTTTCACACCTTTCATGATTTTATTGGGAGTCATCCTACCCGTTGGCTCAACGCTGGCATGGAAACGCGGTCAGATAGGCCGCGCGGCCTATCAAATGCGATTTGTCTTCGCGCTTGCGGTTGCTTTGGCCTTACTGGTCTGGGTTATGCAAACGGGCCGCTCGCTAATGGGACCGATTGGTCTGTTTCTTGGCGCATGGATCGTCTTTGGCGCGTCGCTTGATATCTGGATGCGCGCACAGCGCAAATGGGATCGCTTGCTACGTTTGCCTCGAGCGGACTGGGGCAAGGCTGTCGCGCATGGCGGACTTGGCGTGACCATGTTTGGTATCGCTGGATTGATGGCGTGGCAGGTGGAAGACATCCGTATTGCTGAAGTTGACACGCCATTCATTGTTGGTGGCTTTGAGTTGGAACTCAAAGGTGTGGATCGTGTTCAAGGGCCGAATTATATTTCGACCATGGGCCGCGTGATCCTGCGCAAAGATGGCACAGAGATCGCTGTGTTAAATCCAGAGAAACGCAACTACCCGGTCGCACAAATGCCAACGACGGAGGCTGCAATTGACTATCGTTTCTTGCGCGACGTCTATGTGGTGATCGGTGACCCGCAAGAGGGTGGTGGTTGGACGCTGCGTACGTATATCAAACCTTTGGCGAACTGGATTTGGGCGGGTGTTCTGCTGATGGCACTTGGTGGTTTCTTAAGCTTGTCTGATCGCCGTTTCCGTGTTGGTGCAGGTGCAAGCAAACGCCGCACACGCACGGTTGCAGCGGAATGAGATATCTCATTGTTGCCATTTGCATGTTGCTGGCTTTGCCTTTGGGAGCAGTGCAGCCTGACGAAGTGTTGGACGATCCTGTGCTGGAACAACGCGCGCGTGGTCTCTCCAAAGGGCTGCGTTGTTTGGTCTGTCAGAACGAGTCAATTGACGAAAGTGACGCCTCGCTTGCGCGCGATTTGCGGATTTTGCTGCGTGAGCGATTGTTGCAGGGCGACACAGATGAGCAAGCGATTACCTTTATTGTAGATCGATACGGTGAATATGTGCTGCTTCGACCCACCGTCACAGGTTCCAACTGGTTGCTTTGGGCGGCGGGTCCGCTCATGTTGTGTCTCGCGGGCGGCGTGGGGTTTGCGTATTTGCGCGGACGCGAAAAGGCGTCCGAGCAAAGCATCGACGCGCTGAGCGATGTTGAAAAATCAAGATTGGCAGAGTTGCTCAACGACGAGTGAGCGGCGCCGAAAGACAAGGAACGGGGACGATCAATGGATTATAAGACCATCACATATGTCGTGGCGGATGGGGTCGCGACGATAACATTGAATCGTCCTGAAGTTATGAACGCCCTTGATGCGCAAATGCGTGCAGAGATCACTGATGCTGTGCGCTCTGGCGGGCGTGAGGCGCGCGTTGTTGTGCTCACAGGGGCAGGGCGGGCGTTCTGCTCGGGCCAGGACCTCGGTGATCGCGCGAATGCGGCCAATATTGATCTCGAACGCACGCTGCGTGATGAATACCAACCTATGCTCGCAGCGATCACAGATTGCCCTGTGCCGACCATAAGCGCGGTAAATGGCGCGGCGGCGGGCGCGGGCGCAAATCTTGCGCTTGGGGCCGATGTGGTGATTGCATCGGAGCGCGCGTTTTTCATGCAAGCCTTCACCAAAATCGGCCTGATTCCAGATGCGGGCGGCACTTACTTTATGCCGCGCCAGATCGGTATGGCGAAAGCGATGGGGGCTGCGCTTTTTGCAGATAAGATCAGCGCAACTCAAGCAGAACGTTGGGGGATGATCTGGGAAGCGGTTCGAGACGCTGACTTCGCAGAGACATGGAAAGCCCGCGCTCAGTATCTGGCAAACGGTCCGACAGCAGCCTATGCAGAAGCCAAAACCGCCATCCGCGCGTCGTTTGAAAATTCTCTTGAAGATCAACTGACGCTCGAGGCGAAACTCCAAGGCAAATGCGGAAAAACCCGAGATTTCAAAGAAGGCGTGCTTGCCTTCCTAGACAAACGTACGGCGGAATTTGAAGGGCGCTAACTTTGCGCTTCTGATTTCTATAAATATCCGAGTGAGGTCCAGCTTGCTGAGATGAGGGCAAAGCCCTCTCTTTCTTCAAATACGAGGCTGTAAAGTGCAGGTTTCTGTTGCCAGGTACCTGCGAACCCCGCCTTAAGTCGCTAAACCTAAGGAGTTAAGTTTCAGAAGCTGAAACTGCTTACGCAGCCATCGCTACTGGAGCACGATTGTCATTTGCAATTGTACATTTTGGGCCGATACGGTGGCACCCAGCCGAAACAAAGCTAACCCCTTTAGACGTTCGTCGATCCTATTTCGACCCCCTCCGCCGTCAAATGAACGGGTGATTGGTGGAGTCGCCGGGTACCGCCCCCGGGTCCGAACCGCTTATTGCGAGCGCGTTTATGTCCATAGTTCTTGCGAACATCTTATATATAGGAAGGGCTTACAGATTTGCCAAGAGGAGATAGGCCGCGGGACCCGCTTCCAATGCGAAAAACAGGCTGGCTTTCTTTAAGGGCGGCTTGTCTGCGATAAGCGAGACAAAGCGCCCAAGTGCGGCACCGGCATAGGCAATGCCGAGCATTGCAAAGGCAATGGGTAAGCTGCTCCAAATACAAAATAGTCCCATCGCCACAAACAAGCCGCCAACAGAGGCACGCATCTCGCTAAGACCCATGGTGCTTTCACTGACCTTGAGATCAAGGGCAGACGCCGTGTAGCGCGGCGCCAGAAATCCAAACGCTCCGAAGGCGATGGTCATCAGTGCTACGATGACATTAAGCGTATCGATCATTTCAGAGCTCCCAAAGTTGTTCTGGAAAAATTTACGCCCCGATTAGGACGTCGTTTTCTTTTGTGCCATTTCCTGACCCAATTGCCGCGTGTAAAGCGCAAGCGCTTCCAGAATTTCCTCAATTCCTGCACCATCTCCTGCATCGCAAAAATCTACGATTTTTGTGTGGAGTGACACGATTTTTCCGCGCGAACGCGCCGTAAAGGTGATCATGTTCATCAAAGGTTGCATCGCCTCAACCGCCCCTGCGAGCTGGTAAGACAACACAGGATTGCCCGCCGCATCGACCAGCGCGCGGTGAAAGGCAACGTCACTCGCGCACCATCCTTCATCCGAGAGACCGGGCTGTGTTTGACGAAAAATCTCTGCGCGCATAGTTGCTAGATGATCCGCGGTGCGCCGCGTCGCGGCCAAAGGCGCGCAAGCACTTTCGAGCGCAAACCGTGCTTCGCAGGCTGTTTCAAAACTCACGGCATTCATTGACAGCAAAAGCGTCGATGTGGTGATCTGCTGGCCGTAAGCTTCTTCAAAACTCAACCGATTGACAAAGGCGCCCCCAAAAGCACCGCGCTGCGTGCGGATCAGGCTTTGCGCGGCAAGGCGCTTCAATGCTTCACGCACCGTCGCGCGGCTGACTTCGAATTGCTCGGACAGTTCCGCTTCAGATGGCAATCGCTCGTCCACGATCAGCGCGCCGCTTACAATGGCGTCGCGAATGGCTTTGGCGATCTGCGCAGACAAGTCCGCTTTGGAGGAGGGATCAATTTTCATTTGTCAGACGTTTAAATGTCTGACATTAAAAAAGCAACAGAAACCCATGTGTGATTCCACTGCTTATGATCCGATCTACCCTTTGGCTTGGCGTCTTTACAATCATCCTGCTCTCGTGGTGGATGATGTTTATGATGGCGATGAGCATGGACCTCGACCTGATTGGACGTCCCGGTGAAATGGGGCGCGTGATGGCGGCGATGGATCCTCGTATGGATATGAAAATGCCCATGGCCGAGTTTGGCCCGTTGTTTGCGATGTGGGCGATCATGATGGCCGCGATGATGTTGCCAACGATGGTACCAACCTTGCGTGCTTATGAGATGTTGATGACCTCCGCAGATGGCACGCGAGTGGGCTGGTTGGGCATTTTGTTAGGCTATATGATTGCGTGGGTCGCTTTCGCAGCGCTGATCACAGGTGTGCAACTCGCACTGCTTTTCGGCGGTGTAATTGATATGCTGGGCATTCCTAATTCAACGCTTTTCGCGGCTGCTTTGCTGATTATTGTCGGGCTGTTCCAATTCACCCGCGCGAAAGAGATATGCCACGGTGTATGTCACAGCCCGATGAACTATTTTTTAGGTCATTGGCAGACAGGCTTTGTAGGTGGTCTGAAAATGGGTCTCGGGCTTGGCGCGTTTTGTGTTGGCTGTTGTTGGGGTTTTATGGCGCTTGGATTTGTGGGGGGCGTGATGAGCCTTCTGTGGATGGGCTTGGCCACGTTTTTTATGGTAATCGAAAAATTGCCCCAGATCGGGCATTATGTCACAAAACCGATGGGAGCGATGCTGATCGCTGCCGGAGTAGGGGTTCTGCTTTGGGCCCCAATCATGGGAGGATAACACCACATGGCTATCAAAAAGAAACCCGACGCGGACCGCTTGCCGGTTAGTCAGCGCATCGACAGCCGTATGAGCAACCCTAAGCGGCGCACTACCGCGCCGACGGATTGGGCCATCAAGGGCGAGCTGTTTTTAAACTGCTCGTGTGAATTGTTCTGCCCCTGCGTCGTTTCACTTGGCGCGCACCCTCCCACAGAAGGGCACTGCAACGCGTGGATGGCGATTGCCATTGATGAGGGCCACTATGAAGGTGAAGACCTAAGCGGTCTCAACGTCGGCTTGATGGTCGAAATCCCTGGTCGTATGGCGGAAGGTGGCTGGAAAGTCGCCGCTTATGTTGATGAGCGCGCTTCTGGCAAAGCCTACAACGGCATTTTGCAAATCTTCTCTGGCGCGGCGGGGGGCACGACGGGTCTGTTCACAATGTTGGTCTCTGACATCGTCAACGCAGAGCGTGAGAAGGTCGAGATCGTGCGCGACGGTAAGAAGCGCGGGCTTTATATTGGGCGCAAGATCCAAGGCGAGATCGAGATGATCACAGGTGCAAACCCTGATCATCCGGTGATGATTTCCAACTCCAAATACTGGATGGGTCCCGATATTATCGCAGCTAAGGGCATCAAGTCTAAAGTGCGAGACTTCGGTCGTATCTGGGATTTCGGTGGCAAGTCCGCTGAGATTTGCCCGATTGATTGGGGCAGTGACAAGAAATGATCACGCCCGAGTATTGCTTGCTCATGGCGCGCTACAATCGATGGCAGAACGCTGAGCTTTTGAAGTCGATGGAAAGCATGACCGATGCCGATTTACGCGCTGATCGTGGTGCGTTTTTCGGCTCAATCTTTCGCACTGTGAACCATTTGCTTTGGGGCGATTCGCTTTGGATTTCGCGCTTTGATGGCGGTGTTGGCCCTGCACAGATGGATCTGACTAAGACAGATACGACGGACACCACGCAAACGTTGGCTGAATGGTCGACTGAGCGGTTTCGCACTGATGCACGCTTTGTGGCTTGGGCGAAGTCGGTCACCCATCTTGATCTGACGGGCGATTTGACGTGGTTTTCTGGCTCCATTCAGGCCGACATCAGCAAACCGCGCGCGATGTGCATTGTGCAGATGTTCAATCACCAGACCCATCATCGCGGCCAAGTGCATGCGATGCTCGGCGCGACGGATGCGCCAATGTACACGACTGATATTCCTTTCATGCCAACCTCTCTTTAATCGGAGTAGCCCCTTATGGCTCTGATCTCTCCTTCGCGTCGCCTGCGCCGCACGCCGTTTTCTGATGGCGTTGAAGCCGCAGGTGCCAAAGCTTACACGGTTTATAACCGCATGCTTTTGCCCACTGTTTTTCGCTCTGTTGAGGAAGACTATCACCACTTGAAGTCTGCTGTGCAGATTTGGGATGTCTCTGTTGAGCGCCAGGTTGAACTACGCGGTCCTGATGCCGCGCGCTTGATGCAAATGCTCACACCGCGCGATTTGCGTGGGATGAACGCAGGGCAGTGTTATTATGTGCCCATCGTGGATGAGACTGGCGGGATGCTGAATGACCCTGTTGCCGTGAAACTGGCAGAGGATCGTTGGTGGATTTCGATTGCGGACAGTGATTTGCTGTTGTGGGTCAAAGGGATAGCCAATGGCTATCGTTTGGACGTGTTGGTCGATGAGCCAGACGTGTCTCCGCTTGCTGTACAAGGTCCCAAAGCCGAAGAGCTGATGGCGCGGGTTTTTGGCGATGCCGTGCGGGACGTGAAGTTTTTCCGCTATGGTTGGTTTGATTTCCAAGGTCGTTCGCTCGTTGTGGCGCGCTCTGGCTATTCCAAACAGGGCGGTTTTGAGATTTATGTTGAAGGCAGCGACATTGGCATGCCTTTGTGGAACGCGTTGATGGAAGCGGGCAAGGATTTGGACGTCTATGCTGGCTGTCCCAACCTGATAGAGCGGATCGAGGGTGGTTTGTTGTCTTACGGCAACGACATGAACGACGACAACACGCCGCATGAATGTGGGCTTGGGAAGTTCTGCAACACGTCGACTGCGATTGGTTGTGTGGGGCGAGATGCGTTGTTGCGCGTGGCTATAGAGGGTCCAGTGAAACAACTGCGCCCGATTGAAATTCATGGAGATGCGGTGCCGCCTTGTGATCGTCTTTGGCCGTTGATGGATGGGGATCGCCAAGTTGGAACGGTGAGTTCAGCGGCCTATAGCCCCGATTTTGCGACCAATGTTGCGATTGGCATGGTGCGTATGACGCATTGGGATGCGGGGTCTGAATTGGATGTGTTGACGCCGAATGGAATTCAGCCGGTGACGGTTTGGGAGACGTTTTGGATTTAATGGAGGAGCGGGGGCCAGCCCCTGTACCACCGAAGTTTAACTTGAAAGAAGGAGGGTTAAGAAATGTTTAATGCACTTGTTGTGAAAAAGAACGAAGATGGCAAGACCAATGCAGCCGTGGAGCAGATCGGGCTCGATGATTTGCCTGCGGGTGATGTGACCGTGGCGGTGGAGTATTCCACGGTGAACTACAAAGACGGCTTGTGCATCGGGCCGGGTGGCGGCTTGGTGCGCAATTATCCGCATGTTCCGGGGATTGATTTTGCAGGAACCGTCGAAGCGTCAGATGATGCGCGTTATAAGGCGGGCGATAAGGTCGTTTTGACCGGCTGGCGCGTTGGTGAAGCGCATTGGGGCGGATATTCCCAAAAAGCGCGAGTCAAAGCGGATTGGCTCGTGCCATTGCCGTCCGGTTTGGATACGCGTCAAGCGATGGCTGTTGGAACGGCTGGCTTTACAGCGATGCTTGCGGTGATGGCGCTTGAGGATCATGGCATCAAAGACGGTCCTGTTTTGGTGACAGGCGCGGCTGGCGGTGTTGGATCTGTGGCCACAGCGATTTTGGCTCAGCTTGGTCATGAGGTTGCGGCCGTAACGGGGCGCCCAGAGACGGCGGACTACCTGACGTCGCTCGGTGCAACGCAGATCGTTGCGCGCGAAGAGTTGAACGAGACCGTAAAGCGTCCGCTTGAAGGCGAAGTTTGGGGTGGCTGCGTTGACGCTGTTGGCGGTGAAATGCTCGCGCGTTTGTTGGGCCAGATCAAATATGGTGGCTCTGTTGCCGCTGTAGGTCTTGCGGGCGGTGCGGGCTTGCCAGCGACGGTTATCCCGTTCTTGCTACGAGGTGTGAATCTGCTCGGTATTGATAGCGTCATGCAACCTTATGAGAACCGTTTGCGTGCATGGGAGCGGATTGCGAAAGATCTACCGATGGATAAGCTCGAGGCGATGGTGCACCCCGCTGTACTGTCTGATTTGCCAGGGCTTGGTCGCGATATTTTGAAAGGCCAAGTCAAGGGCCGTGTTGTGGTTGACGTCAACGCTTAAGGGGTACCTGCAAGCGTCGCCCTTGTGTGGTGCTTGCAGATCTTCTAAGACTGCCTGCATGACACAAAACGCACATATGAATTCGTTTTATCGCTTTGCTACATAGCAAAGGCTTCGTTTGAGTATGTGATTATAATTGAAACCGCCCTGAGAGGCGGTTTTTTTTGTGGATGCACCTCTCGAGGCTAAACGCGAGAGAACACATGACAGATTTAAGGATAAGAGACGCGCGCGCCGCGGATGCGCCAGATATTGTTGCAATAATTGAGGTCTTGTCGCTGTATCACGGCGACGTTGCGAGCATTGATTTAGAGGACGTAATCTTCCTATGTTTTGGCCCGTCGCCATAGCTTCGACTGATTGTTGCAGAACACGACCGGCGGATCGTTGGCTATGCGGCACTCCAAAAGAAAATTCAGCTACAATTCGCGCGGCGATTAATGGACCTGTAGCATTTGTTTATGACACCCCACATGCGCGGGCAGGGTGTTGGGCAGGCGTTGATCGTGCATGCAGCGAAGCATGCGAAGCTGCATCGATGCGCAGGTTTGACACTTGGTGTGATGGCGCAAAACGCGCATGCGCAGGCCTTCTATCGTACGCTTGGTTTTGAGGTGCGTGAGATGGGTGATGCTATTCAAATGATGTGCCCCTTGCCCTTGCAGAGCGGACAAGTCGCACCCTAAAGTCGCCTCAAATGAACGCTTAAGTGAGATACGCGATGACCTATGATCCAGAGAATATTTTTGCCAAGATCCTAAAGGGCGAAATCCCGAGTTTTAAGGTTTATGAGGACGATGAAACTTATTGCTTTATGGATATCATGCCGCGCTCAGATGGGCATTGCTTGGTGATCCCGAAAGCACCGTGCCGCAATATTCTGGATGCTACTGAGGCGCAATTGAACGCAACAATCGCAACAGTTCAAAAAGTGGCGCGCGCGACGAAAGTTGCGTTTGATGCAGATGGGATCACCTTGCAGCAATATTCCGAAGCAGCGGGTGGGCAGGAGGTGTTTCATCTGCATTTCCATATCCATCCGCGCCATCACGGCGTGCCAATGCGTGCGCCCGGCACCATGGGCGATATGGAGGTGATCAAAGGGCATGCTGCGGCAATTGCTGCCGCGCTTGACTAGATATGTTGGTGGGGCACTGCCCCGCCTTAGTAGGCTATGACTCCCCGAGGTGTTTGGGGTTCAAAGCAGCTAGACCTGTTTTTTTCGCACTTCGATAACTTATAGCTTTTTAAAGAAGCTGTGTTAGCGTTTTAAAATTAGCCAAAAAACAGGGATATTATAATAAAACTACCTCTCACCGATTTTCGATAAAAACCGCTGATATCGGTTTTTATGGGCGATTTAGCGTCAACGTTACTGTTGTCTCTAAAATCATCATCAGTGTTGTCCTCGCGTGGTGCATTTTCTGGTCTGTTCAAGCTGGGGCAGTGTTGAGCACTTGGAGCGCTGCTATTTTGAACAATTTTGTCGCCTGGTGCATCTGGGCCGTCGCGTTCTTTGTGATCGTTTGCCTAGGGCTTGCGATTTAGCCAACGGCTGGACGGCTTTCTGGGCCAAGTTGGCGAGAATCCTAAGTGTAGTAATTTCTCATGGTTTTCCATGATGTTTGATGCAGGTATTGGCGTTGGAATGTTGATGCGGGCTGTTGCGGAACCAATTGCGCATTTCAAGAATAACCCTGCGGTTATTCAAGGCGTCAACACGGCACTCAGCCAAGACAACGTGCGCGAGGCCTATGTTTGGTCCTTCTTGTATTGGGGGTCAGGCGCATGGGCTTGTTACGTGATTGCGGGCCTGTCGCTGGCGTTCTTTAATTATTGCCGTGGTTTGCCGCTGACTATCCGCGCTGCTTTGACATCTTTGTTTAGCAAAGCACTATCCAGTACTTTGGGATATATAGTAGCGGTTGTTGCGAAAATTTTGGGAGTTGCTCAAACACTTGTATTTGATGTGGAGCAGTTTGTCGCGGGCCTGACGCGCATTGGTTCTGTCGATCTTGCTAATTGGATTCTTCATCCTGTTTGGCGCGACCGCATTCTTCGTTGGAATTTGGGATTATTTAGTGGCGCTGCCTTGGCTGAGATTCAATGTCTATGGATCCGACGGTGTTGAGGGATCCGAAGCGTTCAAATTGGCGCAGTGGCAGGGCTGGTGGCCCTTTATTCTAATAGGCTTGGTGGATTGCCTTTGTACCTTTCGTTGGCTTGTGCCTCGCGCGTATCTTATGTGGCCGCGCGATCCATGAATTCGTTCTTGGTGCGATGATCGTACCCTCGTTGATGTGCTTTGTTTGTTTTGCCTGGGCAGGCGGCACGGCCGTTGATCTGGAACTAAATGGCGACGCCAATGGCGTGATCTTGGATGTGGCGAACGGCGATAAGAGCTGCGCGATGACCACCTTCATGCTTGAGCCGATTCGCCAATTTCTGTCCTGGGGTATGGTTATAATGAGCGTTGTCTTGTTGATGACCTTCTTGGTGATCTCTGTTGGCTCTGCGGCATTGATCGTGAACACGGTCAACGCGGCGGGTGATGAGGGTCCAAAGGCGCGTCCGCTTATCCTGTTCAGGGGTGGTGCTTTGGCGCTTGTGGTTGGCGGTTTGCTAATCTCGGGCGGCATAAGTGCGGTCCAGACCGCGAAGGCGATCGGGGCCTTGCTGTTCTCTTTGGTGATGGTTTTGATGTGAATCGCATTGATCAAAGCGATTTGTAACGACGGTCGTCGCAAAGCGGTTGACGTGCCAACGACGCATAGCGAGATCACAGGCGTGACACCTGCCGAGTAATTGCAGACTGACGTAAAGGAAAAGAGGCTCTGGCAGCTTGCGCGCCGGGTCCTTTTGCGTTTGTGTAGCCTCTGAATACACAGAGGATTTTGAAGATGACACTCGATCTGGATTTCGTGCGCGCGCAATTCCCAGCGTTCAACGAAGCGGTGTTACAAGGGCAGGCTTTCTTTGAAAATGCGGGGGGTAGTTACACATGTGCGCCGGTGATCGAGCGGCTAATGCGCTATTACACGCAGCGCAAAGTCCAGCCCTATGGTCCCTATGATGCATCGCGCCTTGCAGGGGACGAAATGGATGAGGCGCGTGTGCGTCTTGCCGAGATTATGGGTGTCGAGACGGATGAGGTGTCATTCGGTCCTTCAACCACCCAAAACACATATGTTCTGTCACAGGCGTTCGCGGGATTCTTACAAGAAGGAGAAGCAATCGTCGTCACCAATCAGGATCACGAGGCAAATTCTGGTCCGTGGCGCCGTTTGGCCGAGCGTGGAATCGAGGTGCGCGAATGGATGATCAACGCTGAAACAGGCCATCTTGATCCCAAAGATTTGGACGATCTCTTGGACGAAAAAGTACGGCTTGTGTGCTTTCCGCATTGCTCCAACGTGGTCGGTGAGATTAATCCCGTGACCGAAATCACTGCGCGCGCCCATGCGGCGGGTGCGTTTGTTTGCGTTGATGGCGTGTCCTACGCGCCGCACGGAATTGCTAATGTTGGAGAGCTTAGGCCGGATATTTATCTGTTTTCTGCCTACAAAACCTACGGCCCACATCAAGGGATCATGGTCATGCGCCGCGCGTTGGGGGAGGCCTTGCCGAACCAAGGGCACTATTTCAACGAAGGATCGCTTTATACGCGGTTCACACCTGCAGGGCCGGACCACGCTCAAATCGCAGCGAGCGCTGGGATGGCGGATTATATCGACAAGCTGGCAACGCATCACGGGATTAAGGGCGACGGCGCCGCGCGTGGCGCAGGTGTACATGACTTGATGCGCGCCCATGAGGAGGCGTTGTTGCAACCCTTGCTCGACTACGTGACGGCGAAAAATTCGGTGCGTTTGATTGGACCAAGCGATGCGGCGACACGCGCGCCAACAGTTGCGCTGGCCTCGCAACGCAAAGCGGAAGATCTGGCTACGCGATTGGCTGAGCACGGTGTTATGGCGGGCGGTGGCGATTTCTACGCAATCCGTGCGCTGGAAGGCATGGGCGTTGATATGGACAAAGGCGTTCTGCGCCTTAGCTTTACCCACTACACGTCTAAGGGCGAAATGGATCAGCTTTTGAACGCGCTGGACGAAGTTCTTTGATCTCCTCTGCAGCCGAAGTTGTGTATTGGTAAGAAGTTAGCGGATTTTTGGGGCATAGAGTGAACAAGGAAAAACCAATCATTGTTTGGTTCAGGCGCGACTTGCGTGTTTCTGATCATCCAGCCTTGTCCGCAGCCTGCGCGGCTGGAGTGCCTGTTATCGCTGTTTTCATCAAGGACGATGTTGTTGACGGGCTCGGCGCGGCACCGAAATGGCGTTTGGGCAAAGCCTTGGAAGTTTTCACGCAAATGCTTGCGGAGCTCAATATTACTTTGATCTTGCGCGAAGGTCCTGCGGGCGATGTTTTGGCCGCCTTGATTACCGAGACTGACGCGCAAGGCGTATATTGGTCGCGCCTTTATGATCCTGCCTGCGTCACACGAGACACGGCGATCAAGGCGGACCTACGCAGCAAAGGTCTTGAAGCACGTAGTTTTGGTGGCCATCTGATGTTTGAGCCATGGACCGTCGAAACCAAAACGGGCGGCATGTATAAGGTCTATACGCCTTTCTGGCGCTCTGTGAAGGATCGCGATGTCGATGCTCCATTGGCGGTACCGACGTCGGTGCAGCCTTACGAGAGAAGTTTGGAAAGCGTTGATCAAAGCGATTGGGCCTTGGGTGCTGCTATGCGACGCGGGGGTGAAATTGTCGCCCGTCACGGGCAAGTTGGGGAAGCGGCGGCGCAGGGACGTCTCGCTGAATTCATCGAAAACGACGTTGCGGATTATGTGGAGCGTCGCGATATTCCCTCGACACGGGGCACGTCTGGACTCAGCGAAAACCTAGCGCTTGGTGAAATATCCCCGCATCAATGCTGGTACGCAGGCATGCGCGCGCTTCATGAGGGCAAGGATGACGCTGAGGTGTTCTTGAAAGAGCTGGTTTGGCGCGAATTTGCCTACCACCTTATGCATCACACGCCGCATATTCTCGACAGTAATTGGAAGCCCGATTGGGACAAGTTCGCGTGGAATGAGGACGCGGATCATCCTGAGGTAATCGCGTGGAAACAGGGGCGCACGGGGATTGAATTCGTCGATGCCGCAATGCGCGAAATGTATGTTACCGGTAAAATGCACAATCGAGGCCGCATGATTGTGGCCTCCTATTTGACCAAACATCTGCTGACCCATTGGAAGATTGGCCAAGCGTGGTTCGATGAGTGTCTGACCGATTGGGACCCCGCAAGCAACGCGATGGGCTGGCAATGGGCTGCGGGTTCTGGCCCTGATGCATCGCCTTATTTTCGCGTGTTCAATCCGGTCACGCAGCTTGATAAGTTCGATCGTGAACGCGGTTATGCCCGAGCGTGGATAGCAGAGGGGCAGGGTAATCCGCCGGACACCGCTACAAGTTATTTCGAAGCAATCCCCAAAAGCTGGGGCTTGCAGAGCACGGACATCTATCCACAGCCCATTGTGGAGGCGGCGACAGGGCGTCAACGTGCTCTTGACGCCTATCAAGGGCGCGGGTTTTGAGAGTATACACAACAACAAGGTGGCTAAGAGCGTGCAAGCCCTGCCAATTTCACCAGTTTGGGGGGTGATATGATCCATACAACAACAGACGGCCAAAAAGGCCTGCCGCGATATTTCGCGCAAGTGTTTGCGATGTCTAGCAACATGAACAATGGGCGTGTGGACTTTCATCTGCCCGATGGTCGTGTTTTTCGAGCAAACGGCAAAAAGCTGGGTCCGGTGGCGGAATTACATGTCAAAAATCCAGATCTTTTCGCGCGTTTGATCCGCGAAGGGGATCTTGGATTTTGTGATGCTTACCTTGATGATTGGTGGTCTACACCCGATTTGCAGGCGTTCATGGACCTCGTTCACATGGACAATGAAGGCGTTTATGACGGCTTCCCGGGCATGAGTTTGGTGCGCGTGATGGAGAAGTTTCGCTTCTGGCTTCAGCGCAATCACAAAGAGCAAGCGCGCAAGAATATTTCGTATCATTATGATCTTGGGAACGAGTTTTATGGGCTTTGGCTCGATAACACGATGACCTACTCTTCGGCGATATTCGAGACTGGACAAGAGAACACAGAAAATGCGCAGATCGCGAAGTACGCATCAATGATCGACGAAATGGGTGCCAAAGAGGGCGACCATGTTCTTGAGATTGGCTGCGGTTGGGGTGGCTTTGCGGAATACGCTGCGAAAGAGCGCGGCATCCGTGTTACAGGCCTGACGATCAGTGAGGAACAGTTTAAGTACGCCAAAGAACGTATTGAAAAAGAAGGAATTTCTGATCTTGTTGATTTTAAGTTGCAAGACTACCGCGATGAGACCGGCACCTATGATGGCATCGCCTCCATCGAAATGTTTGAGGCCGTTGGTGAAAAATACTGGCCTGTTTACTTCGAGACAGTGCGTGATCGATTGAAACCGGGTGCGCAGGCGACCTTGCAAATCATCACCGTCGCCGATCGACGTTGGGATGTGTATAAACGCGGCGTTGATTTCATTCAGAAGTATATCTTTCCCGGTGGCATGCTCCCCAGTCCGAAAGCGCTGATTGCTGAGGTCAATAAAGCCGGTTTGGACGTTGTGAAATCCAAGGAATTTGGTGAGAGCTATTCGATCACCCTGCGCCGCTGGTTTGAGACGTTTAACGGCAAATGGGACAGCGTCGCGGCAATGGGATTTGATGATCGCTTTCGCAGAATGTGGAACTTTTATCTCACCTCTTGCGCATCGACCTTCCAAAGTGGAAACTGTGATGTAACACAGATCACCATTCGCAAACCCACTTAAGCTTGAAAGCTTGCTCCCATGCCAATAGCCGCCCGTTTCATTGCCGCCCGATGTCTCGCCGTGCTGGCGTGGGTCTTGAGCGAGCATATCAAACCGTTGTTTGATGAGAATAAAGCGTTTGGAAATTTCAACTTTATCAGTCTCACGATAGCAGTTGTGATCGGCTGGCAAGTGATCGACTCGCGCGCGGGCGGGACCTTAGTGCGGCAATCAATAATGGGCTGAAGGGTGGGATCGTTCTGGTTTTTTAATGCTTACTTGCGCATTCAACGATCCGTATGATCGAAATATCAATGTGGGGACGTTGTGATGGTGCGTTTGAAGCCTTTGCCGCGATCTTTGAAATAATGGTTGAGAACGGGATTTTGATTGGGCCGCCGTTGATTTTTGGCACGCTCGTGATCGGCTCGATTACATCTGGCGTTATTGCCGAAATGACGGATAAACGCGGCTTATGAGCACGACGCTCTTCTTTTACGGAAGCCTATGTCACATTCCGTTGTTGGAAGTGGTGCTGGGTCGTGTGCAGGGACGCATCGATATTCGTCCAGCGCATTTGAATGATCATTTGGTGAGTTGGGTGAAGGATGAGCCTTTCCCGATGATTGCAGAAAAGACAAGGTACCAAGCGCAGGGTATCTTGGTGCAGTACCTCAGCGATGAAGACGTTGCGCGTTTGCGGTTCTATGAAGGTGGTTTCGACTATGATTTGAAAACTGTCTCCGTGATCTGCAATGGAGACGCCATCTCTGCGGAGGTTTTTTTTCCAGAGGCGTGTCTTTGGAGTGCTGGTGCAGAGTGGAATTTGCAGGATTGGATCACTCAGTGGGGAGCGGTTAGTCTGAGCGCCGCTGGCGAAGTGATGGAACATTACGGCGTGAAGTCTGGGCAAGAGATTGCACATCTTTTGCCTTTCTTTCGCGCGCGCGGGTGGGCAAAAGTGCTGGCAAAAACCTCGATGGATTTGGAGCTGCGCTGCGAAACTCAACGCGGTGCGGTAACATTGGAGCCTCGGTCCGATGGCTACGCCGGCTTTTTTCGCCTTGAGTCGTTCAATATAAGTCACCCGCGCTTTGATGGCACACAGAGCGAGGCTTTGGATCGTGTGGCTTTTGTAGGCTATGATGCCGCGTTGATTTTGCCCTATGATCCTAAGCGCGATCTGGTGTTGTTGATCGAGCAGTTGCGCTACGGGCCTGTTTTGCGGGGTGATCCGCAGCCTTGGGTGTTGGAACCTGTCGCGGGCTTGGTGGATGCAGGCGAAGCCCCGATGGAGGCGGCGCGGCGCGAAGCCTTCGAAGAGGCGGGTCTTGATTTGCAAGACATCCGTCCGATGATGAATGTCTATCCAAGTCCGGGCTATTCAACCGAGTTTTTCCATTGTTTCCTTGCTGTATGTGATTTGGATGTGGGGCTTGAAAAGGTGCATGAATCGCAAAGCGAAAGTGAAGATATTCGCAAGCATGTAGTCTCGTTTGATCGGGCGATGGAGCTGTTGGACAGCGGTGAAATTAACCTTGGTCCCTTAATCATGATGTTGCTTTGGCTCGGGCGTCACCGTGACAAGATCAGATCATTGGTATGATCTGATCCGGTGGGTGCCAGCCACCACATACCCCTAAGTGCTTAAGACCGAAGTAAACGAGCGCGCGCATGTGCTTGAGTTCACAGCGACACGGGCATAGGTAGGGTGAGCACTAGGGAGAGATCGACATGATCGTTGCGCAGGATCTGGCTCAGGCCATTGGAAATACACCACTTATCAAGCTGAAAGCCGCTTCTGAAGAAACTGGCTGTGATATTTTGGGCAAGGCTGAGTTCATGAACCCCGGTCAGTCTGTCAAAGACCGCGCGGCGCTGTCGATCATCCAACACGCAATTGCCTGTGGCGAGCTAAAGCCAGGCGGCACTATTGTCGAAGGAACAGCAGGAAACACTGGCATTGGGCTTGCTCTTGTTGGGGCGTCCATGGGGTTCAAAACGGTTATCGTAATCCCTGAGACGCAAAGCCAAGAAAAGAAGGATATGTTGCGTCTTGCGGGGGCTGAACTTGTGCAGGTGCCTGCCGCGCCTTATCGCAATCCCAACAACTTTGTGCGCTATTCTGAGCGGCTTGCCAATGAGCTGGCGCGCACCATGAATGAGGGTGTGATCTGGGCCAACCAATTTGACAACGTCGCTAATCGCCAAGCCCATATCGACAGCACTGGCCCTGAAATTTGGGTACAAACCGATGGCAAGGTTGACGGGTTCATCTGCGCTGTCGGCTCTGGTGGCACGCTGGCGGGTGTAGGCATGTCGCTTCAGCCTAAGGGTGTGAAGATTGGTTTGGCGGATCCTGATGGTGCGGCGCTTTACAATTATTACACTAATGGTGAGTTGGTGACGAGCGAAGGTGGCTCCATCGCAGAAGGCATCGGGCAGGTACGAATTACCAAGAACCTTGAAGGCTTCACGCCCGACATGTCCTACAACATTTCGGATAAAGAAGCGCTGCCACATGTGTTTGAGATGTTGGAAAGCGAAGGTCTTTGCCTCGGTGCCTCCTCCGGCGTCAATGTCGCCGGTGCGATCCGCATGGCGAAAGATATGGGGCCGGGGCATACCATTGTGACGATCCTGTGTGATTTTGGAACGCGCTATCAGTCCAAACTGTTCACCCCTGATTTTTTGCGCGAAAAAGACCTCCCTGTTCCAGAATGGCTCGATAAAGCGCCGGCTGACATCCCCGCGGTTTTTGAGGAGGTCTGATGTCACTGTCACAGGCTTTGCGTGCGTTTTGCGTGGCGCTATGTCTTGTGTTGCCTGCGCTGGGTTCTGCTCAGACGGAAACTCCGGATTATACGGCTTGGCAAAACGTGGCGCAGCGCGCGGAAATTGCAGTTGAAAATGGTCGGGCGTCGACAAATGCGCTTGAAGCCTTGCGCGCGCAAATTGTTGATTGGCGTGAACAATTTTTGGAAGCCCAAACCGCCAATGAAGCACGCATCAAAACGTTAACGTCTCAGATTACCAGCCTCGGAACACCCGCCGAAGGCGTCGAAGAAGCGCCAGATATTGCTGAGCGGCGTGCGGAATTGACGGAGCAGCTTCAGAGGTTGCGCACACCTGTTGTTTCTGCGGAAGAGGCCTATAGCCGTGCTGACGGTGTCATCAAAGAGATCGACACGATCATTCGAGAACGCCAGACCGACGCCCTGCTAAGCGGCGGGCCGAGCCCGTTGAACCCAACGCATTGGGGGCCAGCCCTTGAGGCATTGCGCAAATCGGGCGCTGCAATCGGGCATGAGGTTGCGAGCGCTTTTAATTCCGAAGCTCAGCGCAAAAGCGCAGGACAGGCTTTGCCGGAAGTGATCATTCTGGCTTTGATTGGTTTGGTATTGGTCACGCGCGGGCGCCGCTGGTCCGTGTTGATTGTCAACGTCTTGCGCCGATACTCCGCGCGCGGGCAGGGCGTCTGGAAATTCATCGCGTCGCTGTTGCAGATATTCTTGCCATTCATTGGGCTGATTGCACTGGTCGAAGCCGCAATTGAATCAGGGATGTTGGGCCTGCGCGGGACACTCTTGTTGGACAATGTGCCGTGGTACGGGCTGATCCTTTTAAGTTTTTGGTGGCTCGCGGGGCATTTATTCCCGCGCAATGATGACGATATGATGCTACCTGTTGAGGCGATCCATGCCGCAAAAGCACGTTGGTTCATCACGACGGGGGCCTTCATTCTGATTGCCGCTTTGGCGCTGAATGTTTTGGCGAGCTACGACAATTGGAGTGCGGCCACACGTGCGGTCATTGGATTTCCGGTTCTGATTGTGACCGGCATCGTGCTTTATCAATTGGGTCGCATCTTGCGTATCGGCTTGATTGACACCAGCGAAGACGACGAAAGCAGCATGTACCGTTTACGCATCTCCAAGCTTTTGGGGCGCGCTGCGATAATCGTTGCGTTCTTCGGCCCGCTAATTGCAGCACTGGGCTATGGTAATGGAGCGGCGCGACTGATGTTCGCCTCTGTGGCGACAATGGCTTTGTTCGGGTTGGTTCTGGTACTCCAGCACTTTGTCAGTGACCTTTACGCGTTGATTATGCGCCGCGAAAAAAGCGATGAAGAATCCTTGGTATCGGTGCTTTTAGGCTTTGTGCTTGTGGTCGCAGCGATTCCTTTGCTTGCGCTGATTTGGGGCGCGCGCGCGGCTGATATCACCGAAGTTTGGACGCGGTTCCAAGAAGGCTTTGCGATTGGCGACAGCCGCATTTCACCGGTAGATTTTATAACATTCGCGGTGATCTTCAGCGTCGGCTATATGGCAACGCGTCTGTTGCAGGGGGCGATGCGCACATCGATCCTGCCGCGCACTAAGCTTGATACAGGCGGGCGCAACGCGATTGTGTCAGGTATCGGCTACGTTGGTATTTTCCTTGCAGCAGTCATTTCTATCAGTCAGGCGGGGATTGATCTGAGCAATATTGCGTTGGTCGCAGGCGCACTTTCGGTTGGGATCGGTTTTGGCCTTCAAAATATTGTCTCCAACTTCGTCTCCGGAATCATCTTGTTGATCGAGCGGCCCATCGCGGAAGGCGACTGGATCGAAGTTGGCGGTAAAATGGGCTATGTGCGCGGCATTTCCGTGCGCTCGACACGGATCGAAACTTTTGATCGTACGGACGTTATTGTTCCGAACGCTGATCTTGTCTCGGGCATGGTGACTAACTGGACACGCGGCAAGACTGTTGGCCGTGTGATCGTTCCCGTTGGCGTGGCCTATGGCAATGATACCCGCAAGGTCGAGAGTATTTTGCTGAGCATCGCACGCGAGCACTCGATGGTCTTGCTCAATCCGGCTCCGTCGATTGTGTTTCAGGGTTTTGGTGCGGACTCGCTTGATTTTGAAATCCGCGCGATCTTACGGGACGTCAATTTTGTGCTGAGCGTGAAATCAGACATGAACCACGAAATTGCGCGCCGCTTTATGGAGGAAGGGATCGAAATTCCGTTCGCACAGCGCGATATCTGGATCCGCAATCCCGAAGCGTTGACACCCTGTGATCAAACTGTTGAAAATTCATCGCAAGTTAGACAAGAGACAGACCCCGAGGAAAGATAACCATGACCAAACCCGTGTTTCTGGATGACGCTTACCTGCGTGACGGGGAGGCATTGGTCGTAGGACATACCCCTGAGGGGGGCGTTATTTTGGATCAGTCCATTTTTTATGCGACAGGTGGCGGTCAACCGGGTGATAGCGGGATGATGATGTGGAATGGTAATCATTTGCCCATTGCCACCTGTGTCAAAGTCAAAGGGCGTGAAGATACGCAATTGGCACTGGTGCTTGCTGAACCCGCGCAGCTTCCGCCTGTGGGCACGCAGGTGTCACTTTCGCTAGATTGGGAACGACGTCATTCGCACATGCGGGTGCACACGGCGCTGCATTTGTTGTCAGTCGTGATCTCTTTGCCTGTGTCTGGCGGCTCAATTTCTGTTGGCAAAGGGCGTCTAGATTTCGATATGCCCGAAGCGCCCGAAGACAAAGACGCCCTTGAAGCGTCACTAAATGGGTTGATTGAGCTGGACTATGTTGTTTCTGAGGGCTGGATTTCCGAAGAGGAATTGCGCGCTAACCCGACCTTGGTGAAAACCATGTCCGTTCAACCCCCGATGGGAAGCGGGCGTGTGCGCTTGGTGCGCATCGGTGATGACACGCGCCAAATTGATTTACAGCCGTGCGGTGGCACCCATGTAGCGCGCACGTCAGAGATCGGGCGTGTGCGGTTGGGAAAGGTCGAGAAAAAGGGCAAACTTAATCGCCGCGTTTATTTACATTTGGATGATTGATGAGACGTCGCCGACACAAAACTAACTTTTCACAATCGTGGCGGTTATCACGGGCGAGCTGTCGTTGACGCTTTTGTTTATTCCAGGATTGGTGTTTTGGCTTTTTTGCATGGCGCATGAACAGGCCTGTGCGATCATGTTGCGGCGTGTGGCGATATTGTTCGCGGGGCTTTGCTTTTTGGCGCGTGCGCGATGTGCAACGCTTGCCCACTTTGAAAGCTATGTTTCAAGCATTCGCAGTCGCGATGGCGGGTCTTGCGATGGTTGGCGCTGGTAAATTTCTGCGCGATGAGGTTGGCGTCGGGATTGCGCTGGAAATTAACGTAGAAGTGTTTTTCGAGCTGGCATTCCTGAGCCCCGCGAAGAAAGAGAGCTTACGTATTAAGAGCCGAAAGTCAAAGACAAGCGATCTTAGTGAAACCGAGGTGTTTTTTGCACTTGCACATGGTCTGCGCTTAACGCTAAACCCCGCTCCACGGACAGGTGGCCGAGTGGTCGAAGGCGCACGCCTGGAAAGTGTGTAGGCGGG
>NZ_JABBAL010000036.1 GCF_018607995.1 Planktotalea sp. | reverse complement strand
TGCGGGAACCGACATCGGGAGGGAGGTCAGGACTTGTTTTGTCATAAGTGTGGATTTGTGGCGAATATTACAAAAAACAAGGTCTTGGAGCCAACACTATGTAGCGAAAAATAGATACATCTCGACTTTGAACACTTATTGAAGTGATGTTCAGCTATGCGGTTTGCGGCCGCAGCATTGGGACGTTGGGCTCGATGTCAGCTATGGGCCGGGTGCAGACCTCGCTCCATCTACCTCCAACGGCAGCTTCTCCTGCGTTGTGTGAGTTCAGACAAGCCGCAGTGAACGGCACGTATTCCCGAACCAGTCGTTGGTGCATAACGCGGCTTAGGTCAGCTTCAGGGAAACGGCACTGCAGCGAAGCAATATGTCACCGGGGCTGCAATAAGTCATTTTTTGCTGGCACGCGTGCTGAAGCTTATGGAGCAGGCGGTATGGGTGACGCCTGAGCATTCAACCCTTCGCTCTTTGGACTTGGCAAGGTGCGTACGAGCACAAGGGCAATGGCGGCAGACAGAGCTAGGGCGATGAAGGCGGGGGTATAGCTGCCAAAGCTGTCGAATACCCAGCCGGTCAGAATCGGCCCTAAAGAGCCGCCCAATGTGCCGAAAAACAGCACTGTGCCAAAGATCGCACCATGCGCGCGCATGCCGAAATACTCGGCGACAGTTGGCGAGACCACGACAAACAGAGCACCGTGGCCAAATCCATAGATCGCTACCACAACAAATAGCCCGCCATGCGCGGTGATCAGGGTCAGTGCAGCAAGACTGACAAGCAGCACCAGTAAACAGATCGTGTAGGCCATCTTGCCGCCGATCCGGTCGACGAGTGCGCCCATGGTTAAACGCCCTGCAATGCTGGCCGCGCCAATGACCGAAAGCATTGTCGCCGCGAGTGTTTGGGTCATGCCCAGATCTATGACATGGACTGCCAGATGAAGCGGCACCGACATCAGCGTAGGAAAGAACAGGAACTGCGTGGCGCAAAGCGTCCAAAACACCCGTGCAAGTGGCGCTTGGCGCGCCTCGACAAAGCTAGCACCAGTCATGATGTTAGAGGTGCCAGCCGCGGGTGCTGGCGGGCGCTGCATGGAGAGTGCGGCGATCAGCAGAAGGACTGACGCTGTGATGCCCAGCACAAACAGCGCTGTGCGCCAGCCATAGGCCACGATCAGCAGTGCAGCGATTGGGGGTAAGGCAATCTGACCGATGGCAGTGCCAACCTTTACTACCCCGCTCATGATGCCGCGACGCCGTGGAAACCAGCGTGCTATGGTCGACAGCGTGACCACATCATGGCTGCTTAACCCCAGACCGATAAGCGTGCCAAAGATCATCAGCAATTGCCATTGCGCGCTGACCTGGCTCATCAGTACAAAGCCAATACCATAAAGCGTGCCTGTACAGGCCAGCACGATGCGTGGCCCCAACGCGTCGCTTAGTCGCCCGCCCGGCATCGCAAGAACGCCCATGACAAAGAACGCCAGAGCCGAGCACGTTGAAAGAAAGGTGCGCGACCAACCAAATTCAGCCTCAAAGGATGGCAGAAACAAACCAAAGGAAAACAGCATTCCGATGACAGTAAATTGCGTCAGACAAGCGCCCAAGAGCACGATGTAACGGGGGTTTCCCATGAGACGTCCTTTGCTGGATTACGCCCAGACTAATGCAAATGCCAGTATTGCGCGGTAATGTCGATGTTGGAAACGCCCATTCAAGTACTTTCAACATCAACTCCCCTCACCAAGACGGTCGACCGAAAAGTTCGCATGGCCGGCACTGTTGTAGTGAAATTTCAGCGTGGCACGCGAAGGTACGTAATGTGGTGACTGCATTGCAAAGTGGGTGAGCGGGGGAATGTCTTCTTTGGGCCGCTCTCCCAACGCGGCGAAAACTTGATGCTTGACATGTTGGGTCAGAAAAGACTGCTCCCAAACGGTTCCGTTTGAAAGAAAATCAATTGCCCGGATGTCAAATTCTAAATCAATGGCATGCGTCGCTCTGCCATTGTGGCAAACCAACTGCAGCCTGCAGGAATGACCTCGTCGTTGAACTCATAAGACGGGTTGTGAAGATCTTCGCTGTCGCCGTTGCCAATAAACAGGTAGGCACCGGGACGCTCCAACAGCATCTCGGAAAAATCCTCTCCCCCCATTGTTGGCTCCAAATCGCGCTGAGCCACACCGGAGACAGCAAGAGCAACCTCTGCGGCAAGATCGGCCTCGCGTTCGTGGTTCACCAGCGTAGGGGGGCCGGAGACATGCGTCACCTCGGCTACCGCGCCGTAGCCAGCTGCAGTCGCCCTTACAAGGGCATCAATGCGGGTACGCACAAGGTGCTGAACCTCTGGTTCAAAAGTCCTTATCGTGCCGCGCATATGAACGGTGTCCGGGATCACGTTGTAGGTATCTGTTTCAGTGCGAAAGCCGCAGACCGAAACCACCACGTTCTCCATCGGGTTGATGTTGCGCGACGCGATGGATTGCAGTGCCACAACAATCTGTGACGCAACGAGGGTTGTATCCACACCCTTGTGCGGCATTGCGCCATGACCCCCTGTGCCACGTACGAGGATCTCGAATTTGTCCGGTGATGCCATCTGGGGGCCAGTGCGCACCGCAAAATCGCCGATTGGGATTCCGGGCATGTTGTGCATCCCATAGATTTCCTCGATGCCCCATCGATCCATCAGCCCCGCGTCGATCATCGCGCGTGCGCCTCCACCTCCTTCTTCAGCGGGCTGGAAGGCCAATACAACTCTGCCGTTAAAATTCCGCGTTTCAACCAAATATTTCGCTGCTCCCAAAAGCATCGATGTGTGCCCATCATGCCCGCACGCATGCATTTTGCCCGGAACAGTCGAGGCATGAGGCAGATTGGTCGCCTCCTGGATTGGAAGGGCGTCCATATCCGCGCGGAACCCGATTGTTTTGCCTGAGCCGACGGATTTGCCATTTATCACACCAACCACACCGGTTTCGCCGAAACCGGTCACGATCTCATCGCAACCAAATTGTTTTAGTTTTGATGCCACAAACGCCGCGGTTCGATGCTCTTCGAAACGCAATTCGGGATTGGCATGGATATCACGCCGCCAAGCTGAAATTTCGGGCAGCATTTCGGCGAAGCGGTTTAAGACAGGCATTTGTTTCCTCCATGCAAGTGCCTTTTCAGCCTGCGCTGAGTAGCGTGTATAGGCAAGTTGTTACACGCCGAACACCTTCGCAGCTAGAACGGTAGCATAGGAAGAATTAGCCATACACCGTAACCCACGGTTCAGGCCAACACCCTCACAAAGATGGGTGCCGCAGCAAAAGCGACATTGACGTCGATTTCTGGCGGGACACCAAAATGATACGACCCCACAATAAACGCGAATATCAAACAGAAAATTCATCCTATGAGCAATCTGGCCAAAACAGGTGCGCCGACAGGCGCTGACAAGCAACTGCGCGGCAACATGTTCTGCGTGCTCGCCATTGCCTTGTTTGCGACAGGCTTTCCTGCTGCTGAGGTACTATTAAACACTTGGGGCCCAATCTCGCTCATTACGATAAGAGCGGTGCTTGCCTGCGCGCTGCTCGTCCCGATTTGGATCATGGTTGACGGCTACAAGACAGTAATGGCTGCCCCCTGGTCTCGCGCATTGGGCATAGGCGCCATAGGGTTTGGTGTTGGCATGGTGCTGCTTTTAGTTGTTCAGGACATTACTGACCCCGTTTCTGCTGCATTGATAGCTGCGACGATGCCAGTCAGTGCAGTGTTACTGGAAATCCTGTTCGATGGTCGAAAGCTGACCCTGAACTTTGCTGCTGGGGCAGTGCTTGTTCTGGTCGGCGGGTTTATTGCCACAGGTGCTGAGTTGCGCGGCGGCACGTTTGGGTCTACCATTGTCTTGGGATGTTTTGCATCGATGATGTTTGCGTGCGGGTCCCGCCAAGCGGTCAAAGGGCTACCAAACATGTCTTCGCTGGGACAAACAGCCAGCACTCTGGTTGGTGCGATGCTTTTTTGCATGATCACATTTGTAGCGTTTGCTCTGATGGGCTGGGAGGGCACGCATGGCGCTGCATTGGGTCCATCGGGATGGTCATTGTTGATCATCTACGCTTGGGGTGCAATGGCGCTGAGTCAGGCTTTCTGGCTCCTTGGCGTCTCCCGGTTGGGCATTGGCATTGCATCTTTCCATCTAAATGCGTCACCGTTTTATGTGATGTTGATCCTGTTGATTACGGGCGGCAGTTGGGATTGGGGACGGGCACTTGGTGCAGCTCTACTTGGAGTCGGTGTCGTCCTTGCTCAAAGAAAGCGAAGTGTGACGCGCCATTCAGTACCAAGCGTACCAGGCGGCTAGATCGCTACTACAACCCCGCGCTGCAATCAGGAATAGACCTGACACTGCGGTCTGTGTATCGTTGCCCTTGCGGCCAATCGTCCCGATTGACCATTGGAGACGCAAAATAGCCATTTCACCGATCACGCCGCTCAAAGTGGCACAAGCGCCGAAAACTGCAGGCAATCTGCGTGGCATTGCGCTAATGGCGGCGGGCATGTTTCTGTTTTCGGCAGTCGATGCGATGGGGAAGTTCCTAACGGATACGATGCATCCAGTCCAGATTGTGTGGTTTCGTCAGCTTGGCCTTCTCTTTGGTGTCCTTGTTCTGATCGCCCTCAGAGGGCCTTCATTTCTGCGTTCAAGCAACCCAAAACTTCAAATCGGACGCGGTCTATTGGCTGCATGCTCAGCCACCTTGTTCATCGTTGGAGTTAGCTACGTTCCGTTGGCAGATGCCGTCGCAATCTCTTTTGTTGCTCCTTTCATGGTGACGGTTATGGGTGCATTGATCCTGCGCGAGCCTGTAGGCGTTCGAAGATGGGTCGCCGTCACGATTGGCTTTGTCGGCACGTTGATCGTCATTCGCCCCGGAATGGGCCTGATGCACCCAGCGGCGGGATTGGTGATCATTGCGGCCACTGCGTTCGCTTTGCGGCAAATTTTGTCCCGGGTTCTGGCTGGCGTGGACAACACGCAAACAACGGTCGCCTACACCGCGATCGTCTCTTGGGTACTGCTTTGTATCCCCTTTCCATTTGTGTGGCAGGCACCCGCGACCACCTTTGAGATCTGGTTGTTGATTGCGATGGCTGTCATTGCCGCCTTTGCTGAAACGCTCGTCATAGTGGCCCTAAGTTTGACGCAGGCCGTCGTGGTTGCCCCAGTCCAATACAGCCTGATCATCTGGGGAACGTTGTATGGCTTCTTCATCTTCGGGCAACTGCCAGATGCTTGGACTTGGATCGGCACCGTCATTATCGTTGCAACTGGGCTT
Source organism: Planktotalea sp. (assembly GCF_018607995.1). Lineage (GTDB taxonomy): Bacteria > Pseudomonadota > Alphaproteobacteria > Rhodobacterales > Rhodobacteraceae > Planktotalea. The sequence goes on along the minus strand of NZ_JABBAL010000036.1, from coordinate 12,137 downwards.
TACACACTGAATCGGGAAAGGGCGATCACCCGAATGAAATAGTCGTGCTATTTCAACGAAGTGACCGGTTAGCAGGAGCGCTCTCGACATAATAGGGATGGCGGGAACTGACCGTCCGGTAACGACACTGAACGGTCAGTTTTGACCTTTTGCGTCTGGTATCTCAAGGCGTGGTGATGTCGCTTGGCAGCGTTGATGAATGCACGAAGAAGGGACACGGGTGCGAATCTCAAAAGGTCACAATGGTCTAGAAAATGCACATTTGCCTGATCTCAAATTTTGCGCCCGCAGCGAATGGCCGTTGAGAGCCCATTGTGTAAATTCATGTTTTGGGCTGTTCGCGCTCACAGCACGAAATTTGCTGCACAAACGTAAAGTGAGCCGCCGCAAAATGGTGAGACAACCGGTCATTCATGCGTATCGCAGGGACATCAAAATGCTTAAGTATTTAGTTGCTGCCAAAGTTTCAAATTTATCCTAAGAGAAAGTCAGCAGCCCGATCAGCGATCATCATCGTTGGTGCGTTAGTATTGCCAGACACCAGCGCGGGCATAATGGAGCAATCTGCAACGCGCAGACCTTCTATGCCATTCACCCTTAATTCAAGGTCGACAACGGAACTTGGCATAGGTCCCATACGGCAGGTGCCTGCGGGATGAAAGATTGTGCGCGCGTGTTCCCGTATGGCATCGTCGAGATTGTTGGATCCGACCCGGCTGTCGATGTCCGCGCCGGGCCAGATTTCTGTCCCGACTTTGTCCTTTAGCCCCATCTGTTCAAAAATCCGTCGCGCCAGGCGCACACCGCGCCGCAACGTGTCCAGATCGTCGATATGTCCCAAGGCATTGGATAGGAATTTCGGTGCGGAAGCCGCATCTTTGGAGGTCAGCCCAAGCCTGCCGCGCGACTTGGGGCGCATCGTCATCGGGTGAACTTGTACGGCATGGAAGGGCAACGGCGGCGCGCCAGGGGCACCCGGTGCGAAGGGCGCGAAGTTATATTGGACATCCGGCCGTCCAGCGCCATCCGTGTCAACGCATGCGCCTGCTTGCAACAAGTTCGACATCAGCAAGCCCCGTTTGAAGCCAAAGTAATTGATACCGTTTTTGATCGCCGCCAATCCACGGTCTGCACCGTACAGACCTTTTACACCTTCTAAGCGGCGCGTGACGGGTGCGCCGACATGATCTTGGTAGTTGCGCCCAACCTCATTGGCTTCGTGAATGATATCGATGCCATGCCGATCCAACTCATCCCGAGGGCCGATGCCAGAAAGCATCAAGAGCTTGGGGCTGTGGAAACTACCCGCGCACAGAATAATCTCGCGTCGGGCTTTAATAACACTGTCTTGGCCAGTTTGGTCCTTAGCCTCTATCGCTTTGGCGCATCTGTTTTGGATGCGTATCCGCTGTGCTTGAAAGTTTGTCAGGACCGTCAGGTTTTCGCGGTTCAACTCGGGGCGTAGAAAACAAGTCGCGGCGGAATGGCGTTGCCCATCAGAAGCGGTAACTTGATACCACCCTGCACCTTCTTGCTTGGCGCCGTTGAAATCATTCGTTCGGGGGATGCCCGCAGCCACTGCCGCCTCGATCACCATCTTCGAGACGGGATGCGGAGTCGCTGGATCATCGACGATCAGCTTGCCGCAGGTTCCATGAAAATCATCCGCAAGCCGCGTGTTCTTTTCTTGTCGCTTGAAGGTTGGCAGTACGTCTTTGTAGGCCCATCCGGTGCAGCCATGCTCGCCATCCCACTCATCATAATCGCGGTGCTGCCCGCGCATGTAGATCATCCCGTTGACCGATGATCCGCCGCCCAGAACGCGGCCCTGTGGCACAGGAAAGGGATTGCCATTTAACGAGGCATCTGGCTCAGAGACAACCGCGTCGGCATCCTCGCTTTGCAGCGCTTTGAAGAACGTTGCGGGAATGTGGATCCATCTGTTGGTGTCTTGTTTGCCGCGTTCCAACAAGGCCACGGTGCCATCGCTTTCAGCCGCCAATCGTGCCGCAAGAACGCATCCCGCAGCACCACCCCCGACGATGACATAGTCAAATTCCATAACCGTGCTCATGCCGTGGTATGTCTCGTTGGGTCAGAAATATACCGTTCAGTGTAGGGAAATTGGCTTTCGCGCGCAGCAAGCGCGTCTTTCCAGTGAGTATCAAATGCCTCAAGGTCTTGTGGCGTGAACAAACTGCCAGCGTCTCCAACGCGACCCTTGCGAATGATCTTGCCGTTTGGATCGGTAAAGCGGTTCTGACGGGCCGGATAGAATTTATGGTTGATCGCTTTCATTGCCTCAACAGAGGTTAAGCGCGCGATCTTTTCAAGTTGTTCGTCGGATAAAGCGATGCCCAAAAACTGGGCAATCTGACTAATTGCTCCGATGCTGACCCGCTTAACATCTTCAAAGCAAAGAAACAGCACGTTGGGGTTTTGACTGACTTGATACCACTCGTCAGTAAAGGCATCCCAACGACCAAAATTCGGATGTTCGGATCTGAAATGCGCAAGCCAAACATCCGGTGGCGGCATTGTGGCTCCGAAGACCAAGCTTTTGAAAAAGTGATAAGCGGAGGTCGCACAATCCTTTGGATCACGCGTCACGGCGATGTATTTTGCGGCTGTGTTTATGGGAATGTGACTTGCCGGAAGGTGGGATTTGATCACCCGCAGGCCCGTCGGCGTTTGCCTAACGCTGTTGTCATTTACATTGATCCAGAACCGTGGCTCCGCAGCATCGGGCCATGGAATGACGTCTTGGATGTGCGCGAAGTCAGCCGCACCAAGATGACAAATCTGATGGCAGACGTGCATGATCCAGTTGGTACCTGCTTTGAAATACGCGGAGACAACGACGTCGCCTTGGCCGGGTGCATAGTGCGTGAAAGCATCCCGGTTGCGGTTCATGTGCTTTGCCACTTTGTTGAGCTGGCTCTCGTATGCCTTGTGCCCGATGAATGCCGCCGAAAGCCGGCTCTTGGTGCTGATGGCATGTGCGATGATCGGGCTCATTGCGCGGCGCATAGGTGCTTGGTTAAGCTCGACGCTTGAGCGCGCTTTGCGCGCGTCTTGGACGGTCCATTCAAGGGGGGCATCCCGTGGTTTCATGGCGTTGCGATGTTGAACCAAAGGTCGAACGTGTCGTGTAGGTTCAGCCACTCCGTCAGCGCATTTTTGTCGCCAGTAACGGCTAGCTCTTCCGCTCTTACAGTTCCTGCAGCAAGCGCCTCCAGCTCAGTGGCTTTGAGAGAGATGGTGCAGTCGATAGTACTGGACGTATCGCTGATGCGCGCAAATTCGGTTTGTCGCGCGACGCTGACTGTGACCGCTTCACCGTCCACATTGAACCGGATCGCAAGGCTAACATCGCGCGCTTTGTCGCTGTTCAAGCGCACCGCCATCGCATCAAACCAGTCCTTGAGGCCAAGCGTTGCCGCAAGATCACTGTTGCGCCCGCCAGCGCCAGCAAGACGCGGTGCTCCGTGTTCCAACTCTCGCGCGCCAGAGAGGTAAATGTTGCGCATAATTGCGCTTTCTTCACCGTAGGCCATTTTGCGATAGACCTCTGCGAGGGGGGCTTTGGCGCTGCTTTCATGCGCGAAGACCGCATGGTTCAACAAAGTTGCTGCCCATTGCAAGTTACCCTCAGACACCGCCTTTTTGGCGAGGTCCAGAACGCGGCGCACGCCACCTAAGGCGTCCACAAAATGTGCGCCAAGTTCTTCAGGTGGGAGTGGATTTAGACTCAGCGGGCGACCATCGAAAAAGCCGTAATACTTTTGATAGGTCGCACGGGCATTGAACGCGAGTGTGCCGTAGTAACCACGCGCATTTAGCGCTTCGCTCAGGAAATCGGGCTCCTCTAAGGCAGCGGCAATTTCATCCGGTCCCATCCCATGATTTGCCAGCCGCAGTGTTTGATCATGCGTGAACTTATAGATGTCTCGCTGCTCCAACATAAACTGCTCAACATTGCTCTGGCCCCAAACAGGCCAGTTGTGACAGTTGATCAGAATATTAGTGCGATCCTTGAAGCGGCAAAGTGCATCATCGATTACGCGTGCCCAAAGCAACGGGTCGCGCACTTCTGCACCGCGCGGCGTGAGAACGTTGTGCATGGTTTGCGTACAGACCTCCGCCATGCACAGCACGCCATGATCGGGCAGTAAGAAGGTAAACTCGGCAGGAGCCTCGGTGCCGGAGGCCATCAGAAACTCGAACACAACTCCGTCGATGACGCGCGTCTCGCCCGTAGCCTTGATGTAGTCGGTCGGCACCACAAAACCGCGAGTGCCGCGCGCCACGGTCTTGCCAATCCCGCCGTCAATCATGCCCTCTGGGCCGATTGGCAGTGCCATGCCAAATTGATCAACCGCGCGGCGCGATGTGTGGTTGCCGCCCAGCACGCCTTCAGCAGCGGCATAATCCATGAAGTGTTCGGGTGCGAATATCGGCGGGTTGTCCGAGGTCACACCGCGCAGACCAGCAAAATGATCAGGATGCGTGTGCGTCACCAAGACTGCGCTGACGGGGCGATGACCCAATGTGTCATTGACCAAAGCTAGTGCCGCAGCAGAACTCTCAGCTGTCATCAGTGGGTCGATTAAAATCCAGCCCGTCTCGCCGCGTATGATCGTCATATTGGCGTAGTCACAACCACGTGCCTGCCAGACGCCATCAGTCACCTCAAACAACCCATGTTTGGCGTTGAGTTGCGCGTGCCGCCACAACGAAGGGTTGGCCGTATCAGGGCAGTCGGCTTGCAAGAAATCAAACCAAGCTGGATCCCACACAACACCCCCGTCCGCGCGCATCACTGGACCTTTAAGCGACGCGAGCCATCCGCGCGACGCATCTCGCTCTGCGTTTTCCCGAGCGAGGGGCAGGCGGGCTGCAACAGCTGCGTTTGCCTTGAGTGTGTGTTCTGAAACCACTTCTGTCACTCCGGCAAGGTTATCTGTTTGCAAGTTCGGGCAGGAACGTCGCAACCGATGGTACGGCAATGATCAGCACGATCAACGCAATAAGGGCGATGCAAAACGGCAGGACGCCTGCGAAAATCTGCGACAGCGGCACATGAGGCACGACGCCGCGAATAATAAAGACGTTCATGCCAAGTGGCGGTGTGATCAACGCGAGCTCCACGACGAGAACGACGAGCACGCCGAACCAGATCGGATCAAACCCCAGCGACATTACAATCGGGAAAAAGATAGGGATGCTGAGGATGATCATTGCCATCGTATCCAGAAACGCGCCCAAGATGATGTAGATGCCCACGATCACCAAAATTGTGCCAAGCGGCGAGAGGCTCAGACCTGTAATCCACTGTCCTAACAAAACGGGCGTGCCGCTGAGCGATAGAAATCCTGCAAATAGGATAGCTCCGATCAGGATTAGGAAAATCATCGACGTGGTTTGAACGGTCTCAATCAAGCATTCGCTGATCAATTTGAGGGTGAGACGCCGCATCACAACGCCTAGAAATAACGCGCCTACTGCTCCAAATCCTGCGGCCTCGGTCGGGGTGAAGATACCTGCATAGATGCCGCCGATAACCATGATGAACAACAAAAGTGTCGCCCAGACCTTTTTGATCGAAGACCCTTGTGGCCCCTTCTCGAAATCATCTGCCAGTTGCGCCACATCGGGTGCAGCGGCAGGGTTGATGCGTGTCATCACTACGATCGTGACCATAAAAAACAGCGTGAGCAGCAAACCTGGAACGATGCCCGCGATGAACAGATCACCAATGCTGGTCTCGGTCAAAATACCATAGATCAGCATGATCACGCTGGGTGGGATCAACACGCCAATGGTACCACCCGCAGCCAAGGCTCCTGTGGCGAGTTTGTCGCTGTAACCGAATTTGGCCATCTGCGGTAGCGCGACTTTGCCCATCGTCGCTGCTGTCGCGATGGACGATCCGCACACCGCACCAAAGGCAGCACAAGCGGCAATGCTTGCATGCGCCAAGCCGCCCTTGCGTCGTCTGAGCCATGTGTTGAACGCTGAGAATAGGTCCGTGGAGATGCCTGATTTCGTCGCAAATGATCCCATCAGAACAAACAAAGGGATAACGCTGAGCGAGAAGTTTTGCGCGCTTTCATAGACCGAAAGCCCCGCGAGCGCCAAAGCACCATCCTGCCCAATAATCATTGTCGTGCCAAAAAGGGCAGCACCTGACATCGCAAGACCAAGGTTGGCCCCAAGAAACAACACAAAGAACAGCAGTGCAAAAACGACGGGTACAAGTGTTTCAATCGGCATTGGTTTGATCCTGTGGCCCGATAACGTCGCGGATCAAGCGCAAGACCAGCAACACAAAAAATACTGCAAAACCGATAAGCATCAGGATTGCTGCGGGCCAGTAAGGCAACTTGAGGATCATGGTGAATTCTTGCTCGGCCATAACGTCCACAGTCTTGGTAAACAACTGGTTGAGAAGCAGACCCGCTACGCCCACAGCAAGCAGGGAATTTACGATCATCGAGCTACGTTTAAGGAGCCTAGGAAACAGGCCTTGAAAGGTTTCGACCACGATGTGACTGCGATTAAGTTCAGTCACGGCCAGACCGCTAAACACCAGCACACCCATCATCAACGACACCGTTTCCACGGTACCAATCAACGAGCGGCCCAAGAAATTGCGGCCGATAACGTCGACAAACGTCATTGTCATAATCGCTACAAGTGTCAAAGCAGCGAACCAGGCAAGCCCAAGTGCGGCTTGCCTGCTCAGTTTTTCTACAAATGTCAGCACGCGCTTTACTTCAGCGATGCCGCGATGTCGTTGAAGTTCTTCATCAACGCGGCACCATCCAGACCAGCCTCGTTCGCTTTGGCGATCCAGTCATCTGCAAAGACACGGGTCATGTCGAACAGTTTGGCTGTGTCTTCTTCGGACATCGTTGTGATGGTGTTGCCCGCTGCTTCTGCCTGCGCCAATCCGACGGCTTCCTGTTCGTCCCACTTTTGCGACAGAAACTTGGTGCCCCATTCGCCGGAAACGGAGGTCACGGCTTCCTTTTGTGCATCGCTCAACTTGTCCCAAGTTTTGGGGTTCATGGTCATCCAGAAGATACCCGAATATGTGCCGCCTGGGATGACCAGATGATGTGAGGACACTTCATCTAGGCGGAAGCCTTTCACCGATTCCCATGGGAATTGCGACACTTCAATCGTGCCTTTGGACATCGCTTCGTTAGTTTGTCCCGGAGGCATGCCAACCGGCACTGCGCCCAACATTTCTGCAATGCGTACACCGTTGCCACCCGCACGAATTTTGAGACCGTCGAAATCAGCGAATGAAGTCAGCGGCACGGCACTGTGATAGAGGTGCGGCGCATGGGCGAAAAACGCGAGCAACTTGGTGTCGCTTGTGTCCTCTGCAATAAAGCCATTGCCTTCATACCAGCGCCATGCGGCGACGGCGGCCGCCTCAGCACTTGAGGCCGCGAAGGGCACTTCGGCTGCGTTCAACTTCCAGAAACGTTTGGGCTGAAATGCGGCAACAGAATAGGCGATATCGACGATTCCGTTCTTTGCCAGATCATATTGGCCGTTCGGCTTTGCCAGCGGTGCTGACATGATCTCGACTGAGATTTCGCCGCCTGATGCTTTTTCGAGCTCATCGGCCCAAGCACTTAAAGTGTCTGTCATGTGATGCACTGGCGGTAGCCAATTTGCGACGCGCAATTTAACCTCTTGCGCATGTGCGGCGATTGGCAATGAGGACGCAAGTGCAGTGATCAATGCGACCTTTATCAACCCTCTTCGTTTCATTCTTTTTCTCCCTTTTTGGTCTTTGCGCCAACTTTTGTGCTGGTGTCAGTTAAAAGCCAGCGTAGGAGCCAGTCGCAAATCGAGTCAATAAAAAAGAATCTGAGTTCATGTTCTTTTCTCTTTGACATGGGCTGCGTTTGGCAGATTTACTAAGGCAAAGGAGACCGGATTGTTTTGATGGACGGTGATACACTTTCTTTACGCGGGGACATCCCTGGCGTCTTCGAGACGCGTCAAAACCGCAGCGTAAGAACGCGTGACGGCTTCATCAATGCGGGTATTGAGGCGCTGCAAACGCGGCGTTTGGATGATTTGAAAATTACTGAACTCGCGGCGGTTAGCAATAATTCGGTGGGCAGTTTTTACACCCGTTTTCAAGACAAGGATGCCTACTTTAGAGCGCTGAGCGCTTATGCGTCACAGGGGATCAGCCATGAGTTCGAAGCGGCGTTTACCGCTGACAGGTTGCGCCAGTTAGGTCCGGGCGAGGGGCTCGATGCGCTGGTCGATCTGATTGGTGCGATCTTTAGCAGCAAGTTTCGCGGCGTGCTTCGCGAGACCTATTTGCGCATAATGGATGAGGATGATCCATGGGCCCCCTTTCGCACCACGGCCAAGCAAACGTTGCAGAAGCTGCATGAGGGCTTAGGTGACGCTTTTCCACACTATGGAGCTGATGAAACGAAGACACGGCTGAGTTTCTGCTTTCAGCTGATCGTGGGCGTCATCCAGAATGATCTTATCAACAAGAACCACGTGTTCACGCTCGAAGACGGCAGCGTTTCAACAGGTCTCAAAGAAACCTTGCGGGCCTACATGGACGTGCCCCTTAAGCGTTAGGAAAACGTATGAGCAAGCAACCAAACATCATTCTGATTTTCACTGATAACCAGCAAGCCGCCACCTTGGGCTGCTATGGCAATGATGAAATACACACGCCAAATTTGAACAAGCTGTCCGAGACTGGCGTGACGTTCGATAATGCTTTTTGCCCCAATGCATTCTGTTCGCCTTGTCGTGCATCTGTGCTGACGGGTATGCTGCCATCGCAGCACGGGGTGCATTCTTGGATTGATGATCGCAAGATGGCAGAGTGGCCTAGCGATTGGCATTCCCTTGATGGGTTGGATACTTTGCCTAAAGCGTTGAAACATCAAGGCTACGCGACAGCGCTTGTTGGCAAATACCACCTCGGCCAACCTACATCGCCCGCTGAAGGGTTCGACAATTGGGTTACGTTAGAAGACGGCCACGTGCGCAGCTTTTACCGCAACAAGATTTTCGACAATGGTGAGGTCTATGATCAACCCGGTCACTCAGTCGATTTCTTCACCGACAAAGGTGTCGAATTTATCGAACAGCAGACCGAGGCTGAAACGCCGTTCTTCCTCTACCTCCCTTATCCCGCGCCTTATGGGCATTGGCCTGCGACCAAAGAAACAGATGAGAACCGCCACACAGCGCGTTATGCGGATTGCCCGATGAATTCGATTCCGCGTCAAGGGCTGAGCAAGGCGGCGGTAGATGGGTATATGCTGCGCGCCTCTGATGCGTCCGAGCATCTGGATTTTTCCATGCTGATGCGTGCGCCCAATGACCTTGGCACCCTGCGCAATTTCTATTCGCAAATCTCTATGGTGGATGACGGTGTGGGTAAAATCATGGAAACGCTGGACCGGCTTGAGATCGCGGATAGCACGCTTTTGATCTTTACCACGGATCACGGGTTATCCACGGGCGAACATGGCTTTTGGGGGCATGGTGCTGCAACGCTTCCCTCAAACCTGCACCACGCCGCGCACAACATTCCGATGATCATGCGTCAGCCGGGCACGACCGAAGCAGGGCTGCGGAGTAAATTGATGGCGTCCAACATGGATGTCTTCGCGACCATTCTGGATCACGCTGGCATCGAGCCAAATGAAACTGCGCTGCCCAGTCGATCGCTTCTACCGATCATCAGCGGATCAGACCTGAGCGATTGGGGGGCGGATGTTGTGTTCTCCGAGCAAGAGGAAACACGCGTGATCAGAACGCCAAAGTGGGCGTTCTTTAAACGGTTCGAAGGTGCGCAAAAAAAGTTTATCGATGAGTTGTTTGATGTCGAAAGTGATCCCGGGGAGACGCAGAACTTAGCCGCTGATCCGGCCTTTGCAGAGATTGTTTATGCCTTAAGTGAGCAATTGGCAGCTTTCTTTGAGACCTATGCCAACGCCCAAGCCGATCTGTGGAAAGGCGGGCAACCCATACAGCACAGTGAACGCGTACAATACTGGCGCGACACATGGGGTGACGATTGGCAGCCCGTTTACGCCTATGACTAAAGCTAACGCGTGTTGTGCACCTCTTGTTGGTGCAAAGGTTCATCAGCAAAACAAGAAAATTTCAAAAGCCACTTCTGCCCAACCTCACGATTTTGTCTCTCTTGCAGGTGGCTCATTTGCAATGGGGGCCGCAGATGGCCCGCATCCCGAAGACGGCGAAGGGCCTGTGCGGGAGGTCACGCTCGATCCTTTTGCTTTGGCAGGCCTCACAGTAACCAACGCTGCGTTTGAGACATTTGCGCAGGACTCAGGTTACGTCACACAGGTAGAACGCACAGGATCATCTTTCGTTTTTGAGCAGTTGGTGCCGACAGGAACTGCGATCAAAAGCGTTGTGAGCCGAACAGCATGGTGGCAGGAAATCGAAGGTGCCAACTGGCGCACACCCTATGGTCCGAAGGGACTGCGCGCGGACGCGTTGCCCAAGCATCCGGTTGTGCACATCACCCTCTTTGATGCGCTCGCTTATTGCGATTGGGCAGGTACACGCTTGCCTAGCGAAGCCGAATGGGAATTCGCCGCCAGATCGGGCTTGACGTCAAAACCATTTCCTTGGGGGGACAGCTTGCTCAAAGAGGGCGTACTTCAATGCAACATCTGGGAGGGTCAATTCCCGTATGAGAATACCGCAGATGACGGCCATATCGGCCCTTCTCCCGCGAAGTGTTTCGAGCCGAACAGCTTCGGACTTTATGCAATGACAGGGAATGTCTGGGAATGGACTGCTGATCGTTTTACAAACCTGCACTCGCCCAGGCGGGTAAGCAATCCAAAGGGTCCGTTGAACGGGGGGGTGTATGTGGCGAAAGGAGGCTCTTACCTATGCCACGCCTCTTATTGCATGCGCTACCGGACTTCATCGCGCCAAGGGTTGGACCCAAGAACAGCGACCGGACACATTGGATTTCGCGTTGCGGAAAAGAAGAAGTGAGAGTTTGCATTATCTCGTAGCCGCGACCATTAGCATTTATCGCAATGTAAGAAACGCAAACTTTAGACTTGATAATAACCTGTTGGATCCTGCCAACAGAGCCCATTGGCAAGGGCCGCTTCGATGATTTTGAGTGCCCTGCAGTAATTTACCTGCCGCGAGCCCGAAGCGATGCTGCGTTAGCGATAGCCGCACGTGCAAAGGCCTGCTTCGTCCGTGTTGTGTTATTTCAGACAAGCCGAAGCGAACGGCACGTATTCCCGAACCAGTCGTTGGTGCGTAACGCGGCTAAGGTCGGCTGGGTGCGGAGTGATCAGCCATCGCGTGGCGAACAGCTTGCTCGTTTCGCGAGGCCTGCCGCGCCATGACGATGGACACCCCTATAGGGGGTTGTCCGTGTCTGTCCGTCTGCATTGGGCGCTGACACGGGTCGGACGTGTCCGCTAGATGGGAGGGCGTCCGGTTAATTGGCACCCTCGGCATAGAGGGGGCTTCGAGGTACCGATTGCTGAACAAGACTACCTGATTGCTCATAAAACCAAACAGAGCAGTGCTGTCGCTCAGGCTTATGGATCAGCTTATCCTGCTAGGAATATGTTGGAGAACCAGCTTGCTGCGCTTGCCTGTGAGGACTGGGGTGACTTCCGTACCTGATTTGGTTGGTGGTGACCCATGAAGCCCAAGGACAAACCTTCGGTAATTACTCTGATGGTCTCGCTCTCAAGGGACTTCGCGAGGCAATCAACCACGTAGACTGGTCGTTACACTAGGGATAGCACTGAGGCTCACACAGACACCCGTACAGGCCGAACTACACCAGTCGATACGTGTTCCCCTCTGACACCACAGCCCCTGCATACGCATCTCTGATGAGCATCGTGGGTGGTTGTGTTAATGCTGGTGGTGGTTATTCATCTAACACCGATTAGCGCTTATCTTCTAAGCGGCTGATGGAAAAGCGAAGGAGTGATGCAGATGTCTGGGATAAAGCCACAAGAAGAGGACACAAGCCTCACTGGTTTATTTAATGCTATAAAATTTCAGCTTGCGGGGATCACAATAGCATTTTTGGCAGGCAGTGTGAATTACGC
>NZ_JABBAL010000016.1 GCF_018607995.1 Planktotalea sp. | reverse complement strand
GTTGTTCTGTTGAAAAAGAAAAAACCAGCTAGCGATGGTTTTAACTGGTTTAAGATTACGTATGGTAGTGGTCAGGTTGGGTATCAGTGGGGCGGGATATTGTGTGGTTTCAACAATAAGGTTAATGGTACATATGGCCTCTGCGAGAACGACAATAGGTCCACACCACGAAATTATAAATGTTCCGACCTGACTAGATTTCGCTCCAAGGAAGCTGAACAAAAAACAAAAGTTACATTTTTTGTTGGGCAAACTGATAATTCATTTCGAATTTATTGGCTAGATTATAACGGAAACAAGAAATCATATAAAAAATTAAGCTCTGGGATGAGTTGGACCGCTGAGACATACAGATCCCATCCGTGGGCTATTTATAGGGTATCAGCTAATGGCAGTGAGACCTGTCATAGTATCGTCAAGGGGAAGAAAAAATCATCACAATGGCTACTTAGGTAAGCGGATAGCCTGCTCCCAAAGCCTATAGTCAACGCTGGCTCTGCCTATTTCGTTGAAAAATGTTTTTATGTCACCTTTGGTCGTTGTTCTATGCTCACCTTAGCACTTTGCTTGGACAGCCCAGATTAGACCTTCGTTGTCTCTGAAAACGAGGTCGGTCCCTAAGTCTTGTCGTTGCCACTTGTTCTGATAGTCATCCCAGAGCCAGACCTTATCGATAGTCTTTGAACGCTCAGGGTCGTTCTCAAGGAACCTCTTGCAGAAGACTTCAAAGGGCTTGCCAGCACCATTCTCGCCAAACTCTAATCGTATGGATGCTATAAACTGATCGAATGTTGCCAACGTATTACCCTGATTGAATTACTATCAGATAATGAAACAAAACCGCCCAAGCAACAATTGTGAGGGTTAGTTGATAGTGACACTGGCGGCTTGATAACCTTTGGACCCTCCAGAAAATACGCATAATTCTATAGCTGGACCCTATTAAAAATGGGGGGATTACCTTTCGTCTTCACGTTACGGTATAATAACCAAGAGACTGATAGCTTTCCTGGTAACACTGAAATCGAGGCGGAGAAATTACAATGACTATTACATGGGAAGAGCTCTCAAAAATCGCAGGTAGAAACAAAGCCACACTTTCGCTTATGTCCAAATCCCTCTTTGGATTGACTGAGGTCGGCGAGGACGGGCTCGATGTTGATCTGGCACTCAAGCTCCTTTTCAAAATCGGTTCTTTTGAAAGTAGTCAGAAAATTGAACTCCTATATTTATCTCAAAAATTAGAACAAAAAAAAGGTGAATTGCTTCAATATGCGGTTTCTCTAGAAATGGTAAAAGCAGAACGCCAGCAACTCAAAGACCATATCAAAAGCCTAGAGCTTCAGTCTGCTGCAAATGAAAAAAGGGCCGAGACAGCAGAGGCACGACTGCATGAGGTTACACAATCATTCGCTTATTTGATCGAGCGTAACTCGCAAGCGAGGAAGATACAGCATTTAGGGGGGGGGAAGAAACTTCCGCCTCTTCTCCTCCTGAATCCAATCAGTACTGGAGATAACTCTACTGACAATTTTTCTCAAAGCTAGCGCAACGACCGAGGTTGCCATCTGGGAAGCGATTATCGCCATCGGATATGGTGCTAGAATAATTTTAAATATGGTGCATAGTCTAAATCGTCAAAATCTTCCTTTATTCAAATCCTCAAATCTGTCCAACAGCTGCTGACGTCAGACAATTTGTTTAGCGATTATTGATTTGCTCAGCTTACGCGCCGATGCAGTATGTGCAGCGTTTTCCCAGTTATAATAATAAATCAGTAAAATCTCTTATGGGTCAAATAATCCTGCATACCCTGCAACCCTGCACTGAACTCAATAAAATATATGACTCTGTGCTTTCGATCTCCCTGCACAACCCTGCATTTGCTAACCAGAGTGTTGCTCGGCTGCGGCAACCTTCATGCCGTCAAAGACCATGCCTTGCGAGGTCTTAGTTTTCGTGACCCTCAGTCGCTCCACCCGTTTGCTGAAGGTATTCAATGCAGGGACTTGCTTAACCCCCGCAGAGGCTGCCCATGCACGAAACGCGTCATAGCATTGTTTAACACCCAGAGACGCCCCGTCGGCCATCTCACACTCCGACAGCCAGAGCGCCACGGTGTCAGATTGAAAGCGCCACTCGTCTTGGGCTGCTTTACTGCTCGCTGGCTCAATAAATCCGCTGGTTACTGCGCGCGCGTAAGCCTGTAGTGCCAAGTTGAGAATGCCAGACATTTCCTTTTGCAGTTTAGGTTGCAGCTGCGCGTCGCGCTCCTGAACCAAGAACGTCTTGTTAAAGGTTAAGATGCCCGCACGGCGGAAGACGGCGTCCGAGTAATCGGACGGGTGGGGCATGTGGTTCGTTGCCCAAAGTATAGTAGCATGGGTGCATTTCATATGGGTTCTTATGCTTGCGATCAACAGTCATCATCTCGCCTGACACGAGCGCTTTTAGCTCAGCGGCGGGTAGCTTGCCGCCTTGTTCGCCTTCAGTAATGATGTTCAGTAGCTTTTAGTCCAATTGTGCTCGATGATGGTTGTTGCCAAATAGAGTAGGATGCATGGCTGCAGTGTTTCTTGCTCCCGCCAAATCGCCCATTACATTAAACGCTACCGACTTACCGTTTGCGCCAGACCCCACAACTATGAGGAAGCGCTCGTATTGGCAGTGCGCAGTATTTCGTATTTCAGGATTTCGCTCATATGATTAAGAAGGACAATATGTCGAGAGAGCCGATGAATTTCCCAAACGATTTACGCGCCTTTCTTGATGAAGCATGGCGTCACCTTCAAGAGGGCGTAGCCGATAGCCGTTCACCAGCGCGCTACCCCACGTTTGCAACAGTAGCTGCAGATGGAGCGCCCGAGGCACGAACTGTGGCGCTAAGAAGCGCGTCCCGATCTCAATCTATGCTTGAGCTCCACACTGATATTGCAACGTCCAAGGTGGTTGCGCTGCAGCGCTCGCCGAAAGCCGCTTTTCTCGTTTGGTTGCCGTATGCAAATTTACAAATTCGGGTTACAACAACTGTAGACATTCAGACGGGGTCAGCTGTTGATGAGCAATGGGATCGTGTTCCGGTAGCGTCACGCGTTTCTTATGGAACCGAACCAACGCCGGGTACTGTCATTTCAGATGCATATGCCTATGAAAAACCGAGTAAGCGTGAACGTTTTGCGGTTTTGATGTGCAGTATGTTGTCTATGGACCTTGTGGAGCTCGGGGAACGCCATCGAAGAGCAAGCTTTAGGCGTGAAAACGATTGGGTGGGCGAGTGGCTAGCCCCGTGATTATGGATGTCCTTCGTTGTCGGTCTAGATGGGACGCTGAAAAATTTTTTGAAGTGCCTGCTAAATGGGCTGGGCGTCGGGTTAAAAGGCATAGCTCCCGAAGCGGCTGCTCTATGTCAATCGATAAGGGTTTATCACTACCTGGATAGTATAGCTGGCTGAGTTTGGAGTGATCAGCCAGAACGTAATGCCATTGAGGAAATGCTCCACGCACAGCGACAGTCGATTCTTAAAACAAGACAATACGGTCACAGGCTTCAATGTTGGCATCAATCCAGGAGCATCAGCAGGTCAGACGGTCTTCCACGTACAACATACACATGATCCCAAGACGTGATGGTAATGTTGTTGAGCCCAGAGGTGGGGTGCGTAGGGTTATCCCAAGTAAGCAGAGGTATTAACTTGAATCCTTACCTTTTGCAGTTAAGCGTCCCTCGACTTGCGCACCAAAATCTATATGAATTCTCTCTGCTTCAATTTCACCTTTCACAACTGCTGTGGGGGACAAATTAACATCAATAGCTGCGATGGTACCGTTTAAATGTCCCTCTACCGTGACTGATCTTGCTCTTACGTTGCCCTCAACTGTTCCTGTTAATGTTACAACCAACCCGTCTACTGTCAGGTCACCAGTGATTGCACCACCGAACTCAACGACACCATCGCTCTGCCAATCACCTTTAATCACAATGCCGTCGTGTAAAACTGAGCGGCGTTGCTTAGTGTCCTCCAAGATAGCAGCGGGAACATCAGATTTAGGACTTACTTGTTTAGAGAACATCGTCAGGAACGCCTTTTACATTTCATTTTAGATTAACTAGTTTTTCTGTTGAGCTTAAGTCAACGACTAACAGAGCCGCATTTCCGATGTTCCACTTGGATGACATGAAGTGAAATACATCGAGCCATCTGAGCCACCAATATCAACTCACACAAGCCTAACAACCCATGACTTAATGCCAAGGTGAAACCTCATTTGGTCGTGGGTGGTGAGGATACGCCTGAACAACGACAAAAATGCGCCTAAAAGGGCCATGAGAGCAGCTGTATTGACCTGTGAGTGCAGCCTTAAGCGTCTGCAATTAGCAGCGTGCTCAGTAAACCACACAGACTGCCATGCGAGGCTAAGCGCGTCTGTGAAAGCCAGTGAACTAGGTGACAAGATTTCACACGCCGGGCAGACTGAAGAATTCATATTGCGCGCTGGGCCACCTCCGACCTAACCTGTAAAAGTAAAAATTGAGGTGAAATTATGCATTTTACAACTGCAAAGACGGTGTTTCCTAACAGTTCGGGGGTTAGGTCGATTAGGTCGCCTCGCGTGCTGCAGCACGCGAGGGCACAGTGCTATACAATCGTCGCCTCCGTCGCTGCACGCAACTCATCCTCAGTAACGCCCTCAGCCGTTTCAACGATGTTTAGACCGCCTTCGACAACATCAAGAACGCCGAGGTTGGTGATGATGCGGTCCACCACAGATTTACCCGTCAGCGGCAGCGTGCATTCCTTCAGAACTTTGCTCACGCCATGTTTGTTGGTGTGATCCATTACAACCACCACGCGGCCAACGCCTGCGACCAGATCCATCGCGCCGCCCATGCCTTTGACTAGCTTACCGGGGATCATCCAATTCGCCAGATCGCCATTCTCCGCCACTTCCATCGCGCCCAAAATCGCCATTGCAATTTTACCACCACGGATCATCCCAAAAGATTGTGCACTATCGAAGTAAGCCGTCTGCGGCAGCTCCGTGATCGTCTGTTTGCCAGCATTGATCAGGTCCGCGTCTTCATCACCAGAAATGGGGAAAGGACCCATGCCCAGCATGCCATTCTCTGATTGCAGCGTAACTTCGATGCCCTCAGGAATGTAGTTCGACACCAACGTAGGAATGCCAATGCCTAGGTTCACATACCAGCCATCTTGCAATTCTTGCGCTGCACGCGCCGCCATTTGATTACGATCCCACATGATTTACGCCTCCCGAACTGTGCGCTGTTCAATGCGCTTTTCATGATCGCCTTGAATAATGCGGTGCACATAAATTCCGGGCAAGTGAATGCTGTCGGGATCGAGCGAACCCGTCTCAACTATCTCTTCCACCTCAACAACGCACAACTTTCCGCACATCGCCGCAGGCGGGTTGAAATTGCGTGCAGTCTTGCGGAACACGAGGTTGCCCGTCGCATCCGCTTTCCAGGCTTTCACAATCGCGAGGTCAGCGAAAATGCCTTCCTCCATGATGTAGGTTTCGCTTTTGAAGTCTTTGTGCTCTTTACCTTCCGCGATCACTGTGCCGACACCTGTTTTGGTGTAAAAGCCAGGGATGCCACAGCCACCTGCACGCATGCGCTCAGCCAATGTGCCTTGCGGATTGAACTCTAACTCCAGCTCTCCAGACAGATATTGACGCATGAATTCAGCGTTCTCACCCACGTAAGAGCTGATCATCTTTTTCACTTGCTTGCTTTGCAGCAAAATGCCGATACCAAAGTCGTCAACGCCCGCGTTGTTGGATGCAAACGTGAGATCTTTTGTGCCCGCATCCTTGATCGCGTCCAGCAGCAATTCGGGAATGCCGCAGAGGCCAAAACCGCCCGACGCTATAAACATTCCATCGAAAAGCACGCCGTCCAGAGCCTCGGCAGCGCTGCCATAGAGCTTTTTCATGAGTATTTCTCCTGATCTCGTGGTATTGGAGAATACCTGACGAAGGGTCAGCGAAGAGTCAATCCATATGCTGCGCTGCGGCGTTTTTCGCAGTGCTTATAGAACGCGTACCTGTGTGCCGATGGGCGTAATCGCGAATAATTCGGCGATCTTTTCGTTGTACAGGCCAATGCAGCCCGAAGAAGAACGTCGCCCGATCTTGCGTGTATCGTGGGTGCCGTGGATCAAATATGCGGGCCAGCTTAGATACATCGCGTGGCTGCCAAGGGGGTTGCCCTCGCCCGCTTCCATGAAGTCAGGCAGCGTCGGATCACGTTCGCGCATGGCTTTGGTCGGGGTCCACGTGGGGCCAACTTTCTTGCGCACGATTTCCGTGTAGCCCCGCTTTGTCAGCTCATCCGTCATCGGAACAGAAGTGGGATACACGCGGTAATCGGAGCCATCGGCGTTCCAATAGTGCAAAGCGCGCGAAAATGTATCGGCGACGATGACGCCTTTGCCGAGGGTCTTAAAGTGATCGCGCCAATTTTGAGTGACGAAGCTCGATGCATTGCGCCGCGCTGCTGACGCTTGGTTGGCGACGGGCAGTTGAACTTGTGCAATGGCAGGTGTTGCAAATGTTGCGCTTAACCCAATGAGTGCGCTACGGCGGTTGATCTTCAATGTCATAACGGGACCTCAGACTAGAGAAGGATGCAATTTAGTACAGCTTTCTCAGAGTGTACTCATAAATGCCACTCATATTTTGGTTAGAAGCGCGTTAGCGGCGTTACTCCGCCTTTTTCTTGGCGAGTGCTTTTTTCGTCGCGGGCTTCTTTGCGGCTGGTTTTTTAGCAGCCGCCTTTTTCTTTGGTGCAGCTTTCTTCTTGCCGCTCTTAGCCGCGCGCTCCGCGATCAGTTCTAGAGCCAATTCCATGGTTACATCGGCAGGTTCTGTCCCTTTGGGGATCGTTGCGTTGATCTTTTCCCACTTCACATAAGGGCCATAACGCCCTTCCATCACATTGACCGCGCCGCCGCCTGCGGGATGTTCGCCCAGCTCTTTAAGTGGCTTCGCTGCGGCCTGACCGCCGCGCCGCCCGGGGTTCGCGCGCTTGTCAGCGAGCAACTCAACCGCGAGGTTCATACCGACCTCGAACATCTCACCCCATGTTTTCACGTTCACATAAGTTGGCTTTTCGGCGTCCGGCAGCTTGTGCATGATATAAGGACCAAAGCGCCCCAAGTTCGCACTGATCCGGCCCCCTTCAGGATGCTCACCAATACCGCGTGGTAGGCTGAGCAGTTTGATCGCCTTCTCAAGTGTCGTGTCCGCCTTTTCCCATCCGCCATGTCGCGCTTGAGGCAGGGACGTGCGTTTTGGCTTTTTGTTCTCAGGGGTGACTTCGCCGCGTTGAACATAAGGGCCAAAGCGACCGGACTTCAGCCAAATTTCATCACCTTTATCGGTGCCAAGCAATTGTTCTTCACCGTTGGCGCCTTCGCCCGCAATGGGGCGTGTATAGGTGCACTCGGGATAGTTACCACAGCCAACAAAGCCGCCCGTGCGGGATGTTTTGAGGTGCAGATTGCCAAGGTCGCATTTCGGACAGACCCGTGGATCGGTGCCATCCGCACGCGGAGGATAAAGCTGGGGCGCGAGGGCTGCATCGAGCACGTCAAGCACTTCAGAAATGCGCAGCTCTGATGTTTCAGAGATCGCAGCATGAAAATTGCGCCAGAATTTACCAAGTAATTCTTTGTAGTCAGCTTCGCCCGCAGACACATCGTCAAGCTGACTTTCCAGATCAGCGGTGAAATCATAACCTACATACTGGCGGAAGAAATTCATCAAGAAGATAGTAACAATCCGGCCCTTGTCCTCTGGGAAAAGGCGGTTCTTGTCCTTGCGCACATATTCGCGGTCTTGAATCGTAGTTACGATCGAAGCGTAGGTCGATGGGCGGCCAATGCCGAGCTCTTCCATGCGCTTTACCAAAGTCGCCTCTGTGTAACGGGGGGGCGGCTGGGTGTGGTGCTGTTCAGGATTGATAGCGAATTTGTCCATTGGATCGCCCATGGCGATCTGCGGCAAACGCTTGTCGTCCTCATCAACGACCGTGTCGTCGCGACCTTCCTCATAAACTTTCATGAAGCCGTCGAACAACACGACTTGACCCGTTGCACGCATTTGCACCTGGCTGTCGTCAGATCCCAGATCGACGATTGTACGCTCCATCCGTGCGCTCTCCATTTGGCACGCGATGGTACGTTTCCAGATCAAATCATAAAGCTTGCCCTGGTCCGGTTCGCTCAATTTCAAGCTCGAAGCATCTTTTGCAAGATCGGTTGGGCGGATACACTCGTGTGCCTCTTGGGCGTTTTTGGCTTTGTTTTTGTATTCACGCGGTGCTTTTGGCAGGTAGTTGGCACCGTAGCGGTCTTTGATGACATCGCGAGTTTCGGTGATCGCTTCGAGTGCCATATCGATGCCGTCAGTTCGCATGTAGGTGATGTGGCCGGCTTCATATAAGCGCTGTGCGATGTTCATCGTTTGGCGCGCACCAAAGCCGAATTTGCGGCTGGCTTCTTGCTGCAAGGTGGATGTCATGAAGGGTGCGGATGGGTTGCGCGCAGCCGGCTTGGCCTCGACGGAAACGGCTTTCAAGGCGCGTGATGTGACGGCTTGCACAGCCAATTCAGCGGCTGTTTGATTGGCTAGATCGTATTTATCAAGCTTTTGGCCACCCAAAACTGTCAAGCGCGCTTCGAACTCTTGGCTACGCGGTGTGGCGAGCAAGGCTTTCACAGACCAATATTCGCGTGCGTTGAACGCTTCGATTTCTTCTTCGCGCTCGACGATAATGCGTAGGCAAACCGATTGCACACGGCCCGCAGACCGCGCACCGGGAAGCTTGCGCCACAAAACAGGCGATAGATTAAAGCCCACAAGATAATCGAGCGCGCGGCGCGCAAGGTACGCTTCCACAAGTGGTTGATCCACTTGGCGCGGATTTTTCATGGCTTCGGTCACCGCGGTTTTGGTGATCGCGTTGAACACCACACGACTGACAGGTGTGTCTTTTTTGATTGATTTGCGTTTGGTCAGCGCCTCTTGCAGGTGCCAACTAATTGCTTCGCCTTCGCGGTCCGGGTCGGTTGCGAGAATTAGTTCGTTGTCTTCTTTCAGAGCGTCCGCGATTGCTTTGACGTGTTTTTTGCTGTCGTTGCCAATCTCCCATTTCATTTCGAAATCGGCGGTAGTGTCGACAGATCCGTCTTTCGGCGGCAGATCACGCACGTGTCCGTAAGAGGCGAGAACTGTGTAGTTGGGCCCCAAATACTTGTTAATTGTCTTGGCTTTAGCAGGTGATTCGACAACAACAACTGGCATAGGTTTCCTAACGACTCGTCTAAATAGTTTGTTTTCTTATGGGTGGGATACATGTGTGAGAAAAGTCCTTAATGTCAATCAGGCCATATAAAACTGTCGCAGGGTGCTCCGAAAAATGGTGCAAGACAAAGTGAATTTGTCTGGGTTACTGTAGATCTAACCGATTTCTGAAAGGCATATGGCATGCGTTTTTTTAAGTATCTTTTGATGGCTTTGTTTTTCGCGTCTCCAGTTGCGGCAGACTACTATGAACCTGAACACGGGACGGGGGAACGTAAGTCAATGCTTGACGCGGTGCGCGCGCGCGCGGAAGAACAGCTCGGCGCGCCAGTCGAATTCATAGTCTACGATTTGCGCGCGAAGAGTTCGATGGGATTTGCGGCCCTACATGTGCGAAGACCTGGTGGAGGTGAGATCGACCTCTACGCAACGCCTGGTTTCACCCTTGGATCGATTGAGCCGGAATTTATGGATGGTACTTCAATGCAAGCATTGCTGCGTCGCTCTGGCGATACTTGGGTTGCGGTCCACTGGGCCATTGGGCCGACAGATGTCTGGTTTGCTTACGGACCTTTTTGTCGACGATATCGCGCAGTTATCAAAGATTATTGTGCTGGCGTTAATTAGAGCCCGCTGATCATTCCATCAGGGGCACGTCTGATCCGCCCGTTCATTTCCAAGTTAGTCAAGGCAGGTATCATTTTGCTTGTTTGTGCTCCGATGTCGCGCAGCAGCTAATCCTCGGCGAAGGACTAGGGCCAAGTTGATCGAAGATGCGTTGGTGCAGCTTACTGGTTTCGACGAGGCTTCTTTTGGGCTTGTTTCTGCCGAGAGTAGTGGCATCTGCTCATCTTCTACGACTTCTGGCGATGCACGATTGTCTTCAAGAATCGAAATAATGGGCTGCGCGTTTCTAACAAGTAATGCGCCATCGCGGATTAGCATATTGCATCGCGATGCGCGTGCATCAAACGGGTGACTTGGAACTGCCAGCTCGTTGCGTCCTTGATCAAGCGCGCCGTGCGCAGTTATCAGACTTCCCGATTTGCCAGCGGCTTCAACGACAACCGTGGCGCTATATAGTCCCGAAATAATGCCATTGCGCATCGGGAACTGCCGCGAAATTGGGGCACTGCCTATAGGTTGCTTTGACAGTAACGCGCCTTTGTCCAACAAAGAAGTCGCGAGGTTCAGGTTTTCGTTTGGGTAGATAACATCGACGCCACCTGCCAAGGCTGCGATTGATTCATTTTTGGCTGCCGCGAGATCCGCGCAAGTATCAATCCCACGAGCAAGCCCTGAAACGACGACATATCCTGCTTCGCTCAATTCATTGGCACGTGCGCGTGCCCAAAGATGATGCGTTGCGTGCGCCGACAAGGGCAACTGTTGGGCGGGTTAAAGCCAATAAGTTTCCGCGCACCCAGAGAATCGGCGGCGCGTCCGGAATTTCTGCGAGCAACGAAGGATATGAATATTCGCCCCTGCATACGAGTTTGGCACCTATCTGTGCACCTGCGCGCAGTTCTCTCTCAACCTGCTCCAGCGAACATGGCGTGTATTTTGATAACCCCGCGTTAGACGCAATTTTGGGCAATGCCACTAAAGCAGCGCAGGCACTCCCGTATTCGCCGAGGAATCGATAGAACGTCGCGATTCCAACGCGACGTGAACGCAAGAGACGAAGCCAATCCGCACGCATTTCTTCCGTGGTAGGGGGGGAGTGGAAGAATGGGGTTGCGCGCTCATGCTTGGCTCCGTCATTCTTGCAGAATGAGATTTAGCAGAGGCAGAATTAATGGCGCTTAAACCCTAGTCGAAAATCCTCAACTTCCTGCGCCACCAACGGTCAGCCCACCAATCATCAAGGTTGGCTGACCGACGCCAACAGGCACCCATTGCCCTGCTTTTCCGCAATTTCCCATACCTGGATCAAGCGCCATGTCATTCCCAAGCGCGCGAATTTGCTGCATTGCCGTCGCGCCATCGCCAATCAGCGTCGCCCCTGCAACTGGCGCACCCACTTTGCCGTTCTCTACGCGGTAGGCTTCTGTGCAAGAGAACACGAACTTGCCGTTGGTGATATCCACCTGGCCTCCACCAAATCCGACCGCATAAATTCCGTCTTTCAGATCCGCCAGTATATCTTTGGGATCAGAGCTGCCGCCCGTCATATAAGTGTTTGTCATGCGCGGCATAGGGGGATGCGCATAGCTTTCGCGCCGCCCATTTCCTGTTGGTTCGACGCCCATTAGCCGCGCATTTTGGCGGTCTTGCATGTAGCCCACAAGGATGCCGTCCTCGATCAACACATTTTTACCTGAAGGCGTTCCTTCATCATCAATCGTGATGGAGCCACGACGATCAGGGATTGTGCCATCGTCCAAAACTGTCACGCCCTTAGATGCGACGCGCTTGCCAATGCGGCCAGAGAACGCGCTGGAGCCTTTGCGATTAAAATCCCCTTCAAGTCCATGTCCAACAGCTTCGTGCAGCAAGATGCCTGGCCAACCGGGGCCAAGTACAACATCCATGGCTCCAGCCGGGGCAGGGACCGCTTCTAGATTAACCAAGGCAATCCTCAACGCCTCACGCGCTTTGGGTTGCCAATCTTGGGGCGCGATTAACCCGTCTAGTGGAATGCGACCACCGCCACCTGCGGAGCCGCTTTCGCGACGTCCATTGTGTTCCACGATGACCGACACATTCACGCGCGTCATGGGGCGAACGTCGCTGACATCGTTGCCGTCGGGGCGCAGAATTGTGACCTCTTGCAAGGACGCCGCAATTGAGGCGCTTACCTGAACGACCCGCGTATCAAGATCGCGCAGAAAGGCGTCGATCTCGCGAAGTGTGTCGATTTTTGCACTAAAAGTCACCGCTGAAATCGGGTCAGTGTCTTCGTATAATTTGGAATTAGTTGAACGCGGTGCCTCGGCGAGAGTGCTGCCTCCCGCGCCAACCGCCAGGCGGGCCGTCGCAGAGGCGCGCAATAAGGCAGATTCGGACACTTCCGTTGAATGCGCGTAGCCTGCGACCTCGCCAAGCACCGCGCGCAAACCGAATCCTTCGGATGCGTCATAGGAGGCATTTTTCAGCTTTCCGTCATCAAACACCAAGCTTTCCGATGTGCGTCGTTCGATAAATAGTTCGCCATCATCCGCGCCCTCGCATGCGTTTTGCAGTATTTTCAAAGCGCTTTCTTTCGAAAAACGGTCTTGAAACGGGCGAAATGAGGGCTGCGTCATGCGGATTATCTTTCGTATTTGATGTAAAACAGAGAAGCGTCCGTTTGCCGCAACGCCTAGCCTTTATCTATAGGTAAGAATATGGTTTTAAACAGCTCAATAACGACGGGCGTTTGACCGCTATCGGTTTAATTGCTTCGCTCGCTTAAGGTTAACAGTTTAAAATCGAAAAGTTCGGCATCATGCCGCATTCGACCAGGGTGTAAAATGCAACTGAAAAAAACTCTCTACGGCCTTTTGGCAGCACTCGTAGCGGCTCCGGCCATGGCGCAAGACGGACTCGAAGTCGTTGGCCAACCAACACCGCGCGGCATCGGCTTTCAGCCCGCGGCAACCGAACTAATGCGCGACATCCAATGGTTGGATGGCATGTTGAACATTATTATTACGATCATCACGCTGTTCGTAACTGGCCTGATTGTTTACTGCATCGTGCGCTACAACCGCAAAGCGAACCCGACACCGGGCACATTCACGCACAATTCGCCGGTGGAAGTGGCGTGGACGATCATCCCGATCGTCGTTTTGGTATTTATTGGCGCGTTTTCGCTGCCGATTCTGTTCAAGCAGCAGGAGATCCCGAAGGCGGATATTACGATCAAAGTCACCGGATATCAGTGGTACTGGGGCTATGAGTATGTTGACCACGAGTTTGGTTTCGACAGCTTCCTGCTTGGCAAGGAAGAGCTGGCTAATGCGGGCTACGCGCCCGAGCAGTATTTGTTGGCGACCGACACCGCGGTTGTCGTGCCTGTGGGTAAAACAATTGTGATGAATGTCACGGGTGCAGATGTGATCCATTCTTGGACGATCCCAGCATTTGGCGTTAAGCAAGATGGGGTCCCTGGCCGTATCGCGCAACTTTGGTTTGCGGCCGAGAAAGAAGGTGTTTATTTCGGCCAATGTTCCGAGCTTTGCGGCAAAGACCACGCATATATGCCGATTACGGTGAAAGTAGTGAGCGAAGAAGCCTACCAAGAATGGCTGAATGGCGCGATCGAAGAGTATGCAGGCGTGCCGCAGCCTTTCAAAGTTGCAGACGCGAACTAGACCAACACGATAAAAGCGCGCGAGGGGGCTAATCCACGCGTGTTTCACACATTTTTTGAGAGACAGTAGAATGAGCGACGCCAGCGCAGATAGTGCCAGCCTTGCGCCCGAAGCCAGCTTCGGCGATTTCTTCGCGCTTCTAAAGCCGCGTGTGATGACGCTCGTTGTTTTCACCGCGTTGGTGGGACTACTGGCCGCGCCGAACCCAGTTCATCCGATGATCGCCTTTGCATCCATCCTGTTTATTGCGATAGGCGGCGGTGCCTCTGGTGCGCTGAATATGTGGTGGGACGCGGACATCGACGCGGTGATGAAGCGCACGCGAAAGCGTCCCATCCCTGCGGGTAAAGTGACCGAAGGCGAAGCGCTTGGTTTTGGTCTCGCGCTGTCTGGCCTTTCCACGGTCATGCTCGGACTTGCGTCGAATTGGGTCGCAGGCTCTCTTCTCGGGTTCACGATATTCTTCTACGTTGTGATCTACACGATGTGGCTGAAACGCTGGACACCACAGAATATTGTAATTGGCGGCGCTGCTGGCGCATTTCCTCCGATGATCGGATGGGCGGTTGCTACAGGCGGCGTTTCCATCGAATCTGTGCTGATGTTCTGCCTCACATTCACGTGGACACCGCCGCATTTCTGGGCGCTGGCGTTGTTTATGCGTAAAGACTACGACCATGCGGGTGTCCCGATGCTGACGGTTACCCATGGCCGCCGCTCCACACGCATTCATATTTTCGTTTACACGATTTTGCTCGCCATTCTAGCGCTGGGCGCAGGGGTTACATCCATCGGTGGCCCTGTTTACATGGCGATTTCAATCGTTTTGAACATGATGTTTGTCAAGGGTGCATGGGACATCCTGAACCGCGATGAAGAGATGAGTGAAGTCGACAACTTCAAAGTAGAACGTTATTTCTTCAAGCTCTCTTTGCTATACCTCTTCCTGCATTTTGGAGCAATTTTAATTGAATCAGTCACGCAACATTTTGGTATGGGTGGTTGGTGATGAGCATTAGCAAGCAACATGAAATCCACACGCGTCGCTATGGTCGCAATGTGGGCGTTGGCCTGCTTCTTGCTGGCTTCATCGTGATCATTTTCGGGCTAACTGTCGTTAAGGTAACGCGTGGCGATTATGAACCACCGCTTGGGGAGGCGAGTGAGTAATGCCAAATCAAGCCCCAATTTTTAAAAAACCATTGGATCCTAAAAACAAAACAGCACTGCAAGCGTTGTCGCTTGTAGTGTTTATGGGTGCCCTCGCCTGGGCGTCGGTGCCATTTTACGATTGGTTCTGCCGAGTTACCGGTTTTGGTGGTGTGACGAACACTGCTGATACGGGCAGCGACGAAATCCTTGATCAAACAATAACTGTACGTTTTGATGCCTCTAAAGAACGTGGCATGCCGTGGGAATTCAAACCGATGGTGCGCGAGATCGAAATGCGTATTGGTGAAACGGGCTTGGTTTTTTACGAAGCTTACAATCCCACAGATCGCGCTGTCGCTGGTCAAGCCAGCTATAATGTCGCACCGTATCAAGCAGGGTACTTCTTCAACAAAATTGCATGTTTTTGCTTTGAAGAGCAGGTTTTGCAACCTGGAGAGCGGGTTGAAATGCCCGTGAGCTTCTATGTTGATCCAGAGATTGTCACTGATCGCGACGCGAAATATACACAAGAGATAACGCTTTCATATACATTCTATGAAATCGATTTGCCCGAGGAGGTCGCACAGGCCGTTTTGGAGCAACCCGCAGACACGATTAATAACTAAGCCTATCCGACGAGGGACCCATGGCACACGCAAAAAATCACGACTATCACATTCTCAACCCCTCGCTCTGGCCATTGCTGGGTGCGATTGGCGCATTTGTCATGCTCTTTGGCGCTGTGGTTTGGTTCCACGAAAACGGCCCATGGATGTTCCTGATCGGCCTCGTTGGCGTACTGTACGTCATGTATGGCTGGTGGGCGGAAGTTGTCGACGAAAGCCACGTTGGCGATCACACGCCTGTCGTGCGGATCGGGCTTCGCTATGGCTTCATCATGTTCATCATGTCTGAAATTATGTTCTTCGCAGCATGGTTCTGGAGCTTCTTCAAGCACGCGATGTACCCGATGGGTCCACAATCGCCTGCTGTTGATAGCATTTGGCCGCCAGCTGGTATCGAAACGTTTGATCCTTGGCATCTGCCGTTGATCAACACGTTGATTTTGCTCTGCTCTGGTGCTGCCGCGACGTGGGCGCACCACGCGCTTGCACATGAAAACAACCGCCAGGACACGAAAAACGGCTTGATCATTGCAGTTGTTCTTGGTCTGATTTTCACGGCCTTTCAAGCTTATGAGTATAGCCATGCGGCCTTCGGCTTCTCCGGCAATATTTACGGCGCGAACTTCTTCATGGCGACGGGCTTTCATGGCTTCCATGTTGTGATTGGCACGATCTTCCTTTTCATCTGTTTGCTTCGTCTACAGCGCGGTCACTTTACGCCAGAGCGGCACATCGGCTTTGAAGCAGCTGCTTGGTATTGGCACTTCGTTGACGTTGTTTGGCTGTTCTTGTTTGCCGCTGTATACGTTTGGGGTGGATAAACAAAACTCGAACGGTGCGATGCGATCTTGAAACCCGCGTCGCAACACGACAAAAGCCAAGGCGCGCAGGGTGTTTTCCTTGCGCGCTTTGTCACTTGATGGACCCCATGCACGCATGCTGACCCGTTACCTTGTTCCTCTGCTATTTGGCCTTATCGGCGTTGCCATCTTGGTATCGCTTGGTGTTTGGCAAATGCAGCGATTGACTTGGAAGCAGGCGATCCTCGCCGACATCGATGCACGTATCGCCGCCGAACCTGTCGAACTCCCCGATGAATTTGATCGTTTAACCGATCGCTTTTTACCCGTGACTGCCAAAGGGGCGGTGACCAGCGAAGAAATCCACGTTCTGGTTTCGCAAAAGCAGGTCGGCCCGGGCTATCGCATCATTTCTACGTTTGAGACAGACACGGGACGGCGCATTTTGCTTGATCGTGGCTTCGTCAAAATTGACCAGAAAAATGCGGATCGCCCGACAGGTATGGCAAACGTGACGGGAAACCTGCATTGGCCCGACGAAACTGGCAGTTCAATTCCAGAGCCGGATCTGAAAGCAGAGATTTGGTTTGCGCGCGACGTACCTGCGATGGCCAAGCATTTGGAGACCGAACCCGTGATGATCGTACTGCGTACATCTTCGTTCGAAAATGACCCGGTCGCGCCTTTGCCCGTGGACAAGGTGGGCATTCCGAATGATCATTTGCAATATGCAATCACTTGGTTTTCGCTCGCTGTGATCTGGCTGATCATGACACTGACTTTCCTATGGCGCGCACGAACAGCGCAGAAGGACATATAATGAAATACGTCTCTACACGTGGTGCTGCACCGGTTTTGTCTTTTGAGGAAGCGATGCTCACAGGTCTTGCGCGGGACGGGGGGCTTTATGTGCCTGAAACGATTCCGCAAATGAGCGTCGATGACATGCGCGCGATGAATGGCGCAAGCTATGAAGAGATTGCGTTTCGTGTGATGCGTCCGTTCGTGGGCGACACGTTCACGGATGAAGAATTCAAAGGGTGTATCCGACGGGCTTATGCAGGCTTCGGCCACATCGCGCGCGCACCATTGGTGCAACTTGCACCGAACCATTTTCTGATGGAGCTGTTTCACGGCCCAACCCTCGCGTTCAAAGATTTCGCGATGCAACTCATCGGCCAGATGTTTGAACTTGCTCTTAAACGGTCCGGCAAACGTGTCACAATTGTTGGGGCGACATCCGGTGATACGGGTTCTGCAGCGATCGAAGCGTTCCGTGGTCTTGATGCCGTGGATGTATTCATCCTCTATCCGCATGGACGTGTCTCCGAAGTGCAGCGTCGCCAGATGACAACGCCGACGGAAGCCAACGTGCATTCAATTGCGATGGATGGTGACTTCGATGATTGCCAAGCGCGTCTTAAGGATATGTTCAACGACTTTGAGTTCCGCGATGGTGTTCAATTGGCTGGTGTGAATTCCATCAATTGGGCGCGCGTTCTTGCGCAAGTGGTTTATTATTTTTCCACGGCCGTGTCCTTGGGGGCACCGGATCGCAAGGTGAGTTTTACCGTGCCGACAGGCAACTTCGGGGATATTTTCGCGGGCTTTATTGCCAAGAAAATGGGCCTGCCGATTGATCGTCTGGTGATCGCAACCAACCAAAATGACATTTTGCATCGCTGCATGGAAACCTCTGCTTACACCAAGTCTGGCGTGAAACCGTCAATTTCCCCCTCTATGGATATCGAGATTTCCTCCAATTTCGAGCGCGCGCTTTTCTTTGCGTATGATCAGGACGGCACTGCAATCAAGAGCCTCATGGACGATTTGGCTACCGATGGTAGCTTTACTATTTCAGGCAACGCGATGGGGGCTTTGCAAGCGCATTACGACAGCGGCATGATTGATGAGGTGGGAACCTCTGCGATGATCACACGTGCGTTGCAAGAAACTGGCGAGGTGCTTTGCCCGCATTCCGCGATTGGTGTCGCTGTGGCGGAAAATCACATTGGCGAAACGGGGATGATCACCCTCGCGACTGCGCATCCCGCAAAATTCCCGGATGCTGTTGAAGCTGCGACAGGGGAACGGCCAGCACTACCACCGCGCATGGCTGACCTGTTTGAGCGTGAGGAACGTGTGACGCGCGCCCCGAATGATCTTAACGCGCTGCAAGATATCGTTCGCGCGGGTATTTCTTCGTGAGTGTGCAAACCCACAGCCTCGCGAACGGGTTTCGCATTGTGACTGAAAAAATGCTGGGCCTTCAAAGCGCATCGATTGGGATTTGGGTCACAACTGGTGGTCGCAATGAACGCATCGAGCAGAATGGCATTGCGCATTTTCTTGAGCATATGGCGTTCAAAGGCACGAAGACACGCACCTCTTTGCAAATTGCTGAAGAGATTGAGGATGTGGGTGGCTATATCAACGCCTACACAAGTCGCGAAGTGACGGCCTATTACGCGCGTGTCTTGGGCGGTGATGTGCCGCTGGCGTTGGATGTGATCTCCGATATTTTGCTCAACCCGGTGTTTGACGAAGATGAGATCGAGGTCGAGCGTGGCGTGATTTTGCAAGAGATCGGCCAAGCGCTCGATACACCAGACGATGTGATCTTTGACTGGCTGCAAGATGAAGCCTATCCCGATCAACCTATTGGCCGCACGATCCTTGGTCCAGAAGAGCGAGTGCGCAGTTTTTCGCGCGAAGATTTGCGCCGCTTTGTGCATGAGCATTATGGCCCGTCGCAGATGATCCTTTCCGCGGCAGGGGATGTGGATCACGAAGCAATTGTGCGTGCTGCGGAAGAGCTGTTCGGTGGTCTTGAAAGCCGTGTGGCCAACGTGCCGACGAAGGCCCTTTTTCAAGGAGGCGCGCGGCGTGAGATCAAGCCGCTAGAGCAGGCTCACTTCGCATTGGCCTTTGAAGGACCAGGCTATTGCGATGACGCGATTTATACGGCGCAGATTTATTCCGTCGCTTTGGGTGGCGGCATGTCGAGCCGCCTGTTCCAAGAGGTGCGTGAAAAGCGTGGGCTATGTTACACAATTTTCGCACAAACTGGCGCACATTCGGACACTGGCATGATGACGATTTATGCGGGGACCAGTGGGGAACAATTGCCCGAGCTTGCAAGCATCACGATGCAAGAGCTAGCGCGCGCAGCGGATGATATGAACGAAACAGAAGTTGCGCGGGCACGTGCACAGATGAAAGCTGGCATGCTCATGGGGCTAGAAAGCCCATCAAGCCGCGCGGAACGTCTTGCGCGTTTGATGCAAATCTGGAACCGCATTCCGCCGCTTGAAGAAACCGTTGCGCAGATTGATGCAGTAACGAAGCAAGGTGTGCGTGACTTCGCGGTGTCGCTTGCGGGTGAAGCGCCCGCGGCCCTAGCGCTTTATGGGCCTGTGGAACGTGCACCTGATCTTGCGGATCTCTTAAAGGGTCGCGCCGCATAATGCTGCGGGTTCGGCGCAAAATACGTTTGGAAACCGAGCGTCTGTCGCTGCGCCCGCCCATTCATTCCGATTTTCGCGCTTGGGCCAATTTGCGTTTCGATAGTGCTGATTTCTTGACCAAGTGGGAACCCACTTGGGCCTCTAACCATCTGACGCGTAAGGCTTTTACCAATCGAGTCTATTGGGCGCAGCGCTCCATTTCTGGCGATACAGCCGTGCCGCTTTTTATTGAACGTCGCGAAGATGGCGCGTTGATGGGCGCGATTACGCTTGACAATATTCGCCGTGGTCCCGCGCAATGCGGTTCGCTCGGCTACTGGATTGGCCATCAGTATGCACGTCATGGTTATATGAGTGAATCCATCGCCGCGATGGTGCACTACGCGTTCGAGCGGATGGATTTATCGCGTTTGGAAGCGGCTTGTTTGCCTGAAAACAAGGCTTCGCGTGGGGTTCTGGAACGCACAGGTTTTAAATATGAGGGCGTGGCGCAAGCATATTTGCAGATTGACGGGCGATGGCGCAGCCATGTTCTTTACTCTGCGCTTAGAATGGACAGACGCGGGCGCACGGACGTCGGCTAGATAAAGGGCATGAGTACATGTTGAACGACGTTTCCGACGACTTTGAAGCTGCTTTGCGTGCGGCCCTTCCATCCGATGTGATCAAAGAGATCGAACCACGCTATTTGGAAGAGCCGCGCGGACGCTATGCAGGTCAAACAACTTTGATGGCAGTTCCGCAGACTGTGGAACAAGTCGCAACGATTGTGCGCCTCGCGAACCAAGCGGGCATCGGTATTGTGCCCTATGGTGGTGGTACAGGGTTGGTCGGCGGGCAGGTTGCGCCTAATGGCCCCCGCCCGCTTATCCTATCTTTAGAACGCATGAACGCGATCCGTTCTGTGCATCCAAGCGAGAATGTCCTTGTTGCCGAAGCAGGCGCTATTTTGGCGAATATCCAAACGGCTGCCGCCGATGTGGATCGCCTTTTTCCGTTGTCGCTCGCCTCTGAAGGGACCGCACAAATTGGCGGAAATCTTGCAACGAATGCGGGTGGTGTGAATGTTCTGCGTTATGGGAATACACGTGATTTGTGCCTCGGGCTTGAGGCGGTGTTGCCGGATGGGAGCATCTGGAATGGCCTCTCGCGATTGCGCAAGGACAACACGGGCTATGATTTGCGCAATTTGCTCATAGGCTCGGAAGGATCGCTGGGAATAATCACGGCAGCATCGTTAAAGCTTAGCCCGCGACCTGCCGCCGAGGGAACTGCGTTTCTCGTGGTAGAAGACCCACAAGCTGCGATTTCCCTTCTTGCTGAGGCACGCAGCCAGTTGGGCGATAGTATCAGCGCGTTTGAATTGATCCACCGCCAAGGCCTTGAATTCCTGCGTGACTATCTGCCAAGCGTGCGTTTGCCTTTTGAGCAAGATCCCGAATGGTGTGTCCTGATCGAAGTCGGTCTGGCGCGTGGACTTGATCCGCAGGACGCGCTTGAAACTTTGTTTGAAACAGGGCTAGAGCAGGGCTGGGTCAGTGATGGCTTGATCGCGCAATCCGTTGGGCAACGACAAGAATTTTGGTCCGTGCGCGAACACATTCCAGAGGCTAATCGTTTGGTCGGTTCTGTGTCGTCTCATGATATTTCCGTGCCGATCAGCCTTGTGCCTGAGTTCATTACACGTGCGGGTGAAGTCATATCAAACCTTGGGCCAATGTTAGTCAATTGTTTTGGGCACCTTGGCGATGGCAATCTGCATTACAACGTCTTTCCTGAGACAGGAAAAACGCGGTCCGATTATTTGGATGTACGCGATTTGGTGAAGGTCGGCGTTCATGATCTGGTTGATGAGCTCGGGGGATCCATCAGTGCAGAACACGGGATCGGCCGCCTTAAAACTGCAGATCTTGAAAAATATGGCGACCCAGCTAAGCTTGCGGCGATGCGCGCGATCAAGGCAGCGCTAGATCCAAATGGGATCATGAACCCTGGTGTGGTGCTGGCGCTATAGGCCCTCGTAACTACATAAGGCTTTGACATCGACGCCCAACGCCTCAAGGCGTTTGCGTCCACCAAGTTCGGGCAGGTCGATAACAAAACCGCAGCCAACAATCTCGCCGCCAAGACGTTCGATCAGTTTGATGCCTGCCTCTGCAGTGCCGCCCGTGGCTAGTAGATCGTCGATGACGAGGATCTTTTCACCTGCTTCGATCGCATCGTCGTGCAATTCAACCGTCGCTTCGCCGTACTCAAGTTTGTAGTCCTGAAAAATTACGGCACCGGGCAGTTTACCCGCTTTGCGAACAGGGATGAAACCGATGCTCAATTGATGCGCGATTGCGCCGCCTAAAATGAAGCCACGCGCTTCGAGGCCGACGACTTTGTCAATCTTTATGCCCACATAGGGGTGCAACAGCTGGTCAATAGCCATGCGAAACCCGCGCGGGTCGCTGAAAAGCGTGGTGACATCTCGAAACATGATCCCTTCATGTGGGAAATCAGGGATCGTACGAATGTAGTCTTTGACGGTTTTCATGATTTGCGTCCTTTGGCGTGTCAGGATTGTTTAACGCGCGGTGTAGTGGCGGCCAAGGGCCATGATGTCCTATTTACCCAATTTTGTCAGGGCGTTGCTGGATTGGTAGAAAATAGATCGGCTCTCGTAATAGGGGCCGCCTATGTCTGTTATTAGAGCCAATCCTTGGGTGATCTCTTCTAGCATGACGCTTTCAAATACACGCTTCTGAAGACCTGTGGTGAAAATAATCACCGATTTCAGGATCACGCCATCTTTCGCTAGGACGCGCATACCTGCGCCAGAAATAGGTTTGCCTTCAAGCACTTGAAAGCCGGAGCCTTGGATCGTGCTATGCGCGGGAATATCGAGGAATAGGATAGGGATATCTGGGGCCGTGTCATCAGGGATCAGTTGAATTGCGGTGCCCGCGGCGGTGATTTCATCAATGGCCCGGCTCAACGACGCCTCTGCGCGGGTTTTTTTGCCACCCAGATAGGCTCGGTCCATCTTGGTAATCCCTATCGTGAGCTCGGTCTTGGCCCAACGTACGATCGGCTTGTTACAATCCCCTTTTGGAGGAGCGGCGCAAGCGACGAGGCGATAGAAATCGTTATCCGCAAGGGCTGCGTCGGTCGCCAAAAATTCCTGTGCACTTACAGCGCTCGATAAAGCCAGAGACAGGGCGAGCGCCGCGCGCGTCACACCCGCTTCAACGCTGCTGTTGCGGCACCCATCCCGATCAGTGTTAGCCCGCCTGCTTGGGTTAATCTGCGTATCACGCGCGGCCTTGCGATTTGTGTGCGCAAGACATCGGCGAGAAGCGCGAAAGCAAATGCATTCAACGCTGCCAATACAACGAAAGTGGCAATCAAAATACCGGCCCCGGGGACATATGCTGCCTCAAACGAGATGAATTGCGGCACGAAGGCTACGAAAAAACCGATGCTCTTGGGGTTTAGGGCCGTGACAATAGCAGCATGGCGAAACACTTGTTTCGGTGTCGCAGAGGCGTCTGTTTTCACTAATCCAGCCCCTTCACTGGGTGCGTTCCTCAACATTTTTATGCCTAGATAGAGCAAATAAAGTGCGCCGAGCCACTTTAATACCGTGAATGCGAGGGCTGAGGTCGCGACCAACGCGCCAAGCCCGATCAAGGAGGCCGTCATGGCGATTAAATCCCCGAATGCGACGCCCGCGGCCGTGGCCAGCGCAACCTTGCGGCCCTGCGTGATTGCATAGCTGATGATCAGCAAGATTGTCGGCCCCGGAATTAGAAGCAACGCGCCAGACGCTGCAACAGAGGCCAGCCAAAGGGTAAGATCCATCAGCCGAGAACCCGTCCAGCGACAGCATCGAGTTTGGCGATCAAAACTGGATCGCGCTTTTCGGGGGCCGTCATTACCGCGAACTCCAACGCTTTGTCGCAGCCATGGGGGCAATCCTCGCGCTCTGCGCCAAGCAGGGCAGGCAAACCTTTCACGAGATCGCGACCTTTGTCGGAATTGCCCATCAGGGTTTTGATAATTTCTGTCACATCGACCTCTCCATGATCGGGGTGCCAGCTGTCATAATCGGTTATCATCGCGACGGAGGCATAACAAAGCTCCGCTTCGCGGGCGAGTTTCGCTTCTGGCATGTTGGTCATGCCAATCACATCCGCGCCCCAGCTTTCGCGATACATTTTGCTCTCCGCGAGGGTGGAAAATTGCGGGCCTTCCATAGCAAGATAGGTGCCCCCCATATGGACATTGATGCCGGCGTCCTTGGCCGCCGTGTGGCAAGCCTCTGACAGGCGCGGGCAGGTCGGGTGCGCAACAGAGACATGCGCGACGCAGCCTGTGCCGAAGAAGGATTTTTCGCGCGCGAATGTGCGGTCAATGAACTGATCTACAATGACAAAATCACCTGGGGCCATATTTTCGCGAAAGCTGCCACAGGCCGAAACTGAGACCACATTAGTGGCGCCCAAGCGCTTCAGTGCATCAATATTAGCGCGGTAAGGCACAGTTGTTGGGGAATGCACATGACCACGTCCATGACGCGGCAGAAAGGCCATTTTCACACCGTTTAACGTGCCCGTTAGGATTTGATCAGACGGCGTGCCCCAAGGGCTATCGACGGTTTGCCATGTGGCATCGGCTAAGCCGTCTATGTCATAAATACCAGAGCCGCCAATAACGGCAATCATGGTGTCACTCATGTTAATCGTTTCCTGTCATGTGCAGTTTATCGGCAGGCTAACCAGCACAAGGCTCAATGAAAATGCCTGAATCGTCTTCGTTGCATCAAAATGGCGTGCGAGCAGGGGTGTTCTTTGACCTCGGCTTGGTTTACGGGACGCTAACAAAACGTACTCCGAAAGGCAGGTTAACCACATGAAACGAGCTATTCTCGGTGCATTCGCCAATCACATGACACCGCCCGATTTGCGGTGGATGCCGGATGAAGGGTTTTCAATCACGCGTTTGCGGATCGAATTGCTCTCGGGCTTGACGGTGGCTTTGGCGCTTGTGCCAGAAGCGGTTGCCTTTGCGTTTGTCGCTGGTGTGCATCCTTTGGTGGGTCTTTATGCAGCGTTTTTAGTTGGCCTGATCACTGCCTTGTTTGGGGGACGTCCGGGTATGATTTCGGGCGCGACGGGGGCTTTGGCCGTTGTCATGGTGGCTTTGGTCGCGCAACACGGTGTGGAGTATCTGTTTGCCACCGTTGTTTTAATGGGACTTTTGCAGATCTTCTTTGGGGCAATGCATTGGGGCAAGTTCATTCGATTGGTGCCGCATCCTGTGATGCTTGGCTTCGTAAACGGCCTTGCAATTGTTATTTTTCTTGCGCAGTTGACCCAATTTAAAGTGCCGGGAACCGTCGTGAGTGACGGGCATGGTATGACGGGTGGTGAATGGTTGTCTGGCGGTCCGATGATGCTGATGTTGATCCTTGTTGGGTGCACCATGGCGATCATTTGGGTGACGCCGCGCTTGACGAGAGTGATACCGGCTCCACTTGCCGGGATCGGAATTGTCGCAGCTGTTGTGATTGCGTTTGGTCTTGATGTTCCGCGTGTTGGCGATTTGGCGTCTATCCAAGGCGGTTTGCCAACATGGCATATTCCCACGGTTCCTTTGAATTGGGAAACGGTCCAGATCATCCTGCCCTATGCTGTTATCCTGGCGGCAATCGGTTTGATCGAGAGTTTGTTGACACTGAACCTTGTGGGCGAAATGACCAACAAACGCGGGGGCGCGTCGCAAGAGTGTATTGCGCAGGGACTTGCGAATACTGTGACTGGCTTCTTCGGTGGCATGGGCGGTTGTGCGATGATTGGTCAGTCGATGATAAACGTGAAATCGGGCGGCCGCACGCGGATCGCTGGTATCGCGGCTGCACTCTTTTTGTTGCTATTCATCGTTGCTGGCTCGTCCGTGATAGAGTTGATCCCATTGGCCGCGCTTGTGGGAGTTATGTTTATGGTGGTGATTGGCACTTTCGCGTGGAACTCGCTGCTGATCCTGCGCCGCGTGCCGAAAATGGACGCATTTGTCATTATCTTGGTAACGGTTGTGACGGTGTATTCCGACCTTGCTGTGGCGGTTGTTGTGGGGGTGATCGTCTCAGCACTTGCCTATGCATGGAACAACGCTCGCCGCATTCACGCGATTGAGCGCCCATCGGCCAGCTCTGAGGGTGCAAAAGTCTATGAAATCCAAGGACCTCTGTTCTTTGGATCTTCGGATGGCTTTATTGAATTGTTTAATGTTGCAGATGATCCGTCTGAGATTATCGTTGATTTCGCACAAAGCCGGGTGGTTGATCAATCCGCGTTGCAAGCAATTGAAGCGGTCGCGGCCAAGTATGAAGAGGCTGGAAAGCGCATTCAGCTGCGTCATTTGAGCCGAGATTGCCACCAGCTGTTGAACACTGCGGGTCATCTCATGGTTGATAGCGACGATGATCCTGATTACGAAATAGCAGCAGACTATCAGGTACGGACCGGGATTTTGGGCGGGCACTAGCTTAGCCCGTAAGAGTTTGGTTTGGGTCGTTGCCCCCGCCAATCTTCGATCGACTCCCCCAAGGTATTTTTGGACCAAAGAAGACGGGTGGCTTAGTCGTCGGGGCGGTTCAGCTCGTAGAGCTCTTTAACAACTGAATAATCGCGATAGCCTAGGCGCGCGAGTGGTTGGAACGTTGTGACGTCAAATCGACCCTCTTTCATGCAGGCATCATCCATGTGAACGCCTGTGACTTCACCCAAGACTAGAAAATTGTTGCTGCCCTGCAGATCGATAATTTTCGTCATTTTGCATTCAAGGGAGGCAGGGGCGGTGGCGACGCGCGCAGCGTTGATGCTGACGCAGTCTGCTTTTTCAAGCTCTGCATGCTCGAATTCATCTACACCTGCGGCGAGCGTCGCACTTGACGCATTCATCGCATCTTGCAGCGCGCGCGAAACGATGTTCACACAAAACACCCCAGTTTCGCGGATCGCTGAAACGCTATCTTTGGTGCTATCCCGATCATCCTTTGTGCCAGTTGATGCGAACATAACCTGGGGTGGAACATAGGCGACCGCATTGAAAAAACTGTAGGGTGCGAGATTGTCGCGGCCCTCGCTATCGCGGGTTGAAATCCAGCCAATCGGACGTGGTGTCACAATGGCGTTGAAGGGATTATGAGGCAGGCCGTGGCCGTCTTTGGGACGATAAAACATCATGTCACTCCTTGTTTGCCCAATCGCTATCGACATGTTAACCGCGTTGCCAGTCAAAAAACGCGAGAGCAGAGACGTGTACACGCTCAGACCAGAAAAAACAGAGGATTGGTGGGAGGTCGAAGCCCTCTATGATCTATGTTTTGCGCCGGGTCGCGAGGCGCTATCGTCCTATCGTTTGCGCGACGGCGTGCCAACCGTCGCCGGTTTGAGCAGCGTAGCGCGCGACGCTGACGATATTCTATCAGGCGCGATCCGGTATTGGCCGGTTTGGATCGGTGATCATACCGCTTTATTGCTTGGCCCTATTGCCGTCCACCCAACGCGTCAGGGGGAAGGGTTGGGCGGTGCCCTCATTCGAAACAGTCTTTCGCGCGCGCAGGATCAGGGTTGGGCACGCGTCATGCTGGTTGGTGATGCGCCTTACTATGCGAAATTCGGTTTTTCGCAACTCAGCGGTGTTGTGATGCCGCCGCCAACCAACCCGGAGCGGGTCCTTGGCTTGCACGTTGACGGGCCAGATTGGAAAGACGTGAAAGGCCACGTTGTGCGTGCACCTTGAAACCGACGGGTTGGATGCAAATCTAAATGACATGAGCATCGATCTTATCCCCGCTTCTTTGGAGCAAGACATCGACGTTATTGCGCGTCGTTATCGCAAGGCTGGAGGAATGGGAATCCAAGTGCTTAATCTCGTGGGTGGACATGCAGAAAACTTGATGGAGCGTTTGCCGGACCCAGTGAAAGATCACTTGGAGGAGGCGACGCTGAAAGCGCTTAGAGTGGCCTCGGCCGCCGCCACGCGCAGCAGGGGGATCGTAGCAGATCAGAGCACTTGGCTTAATACTGCGACTGCGACCGCTATGGGGGCCGCAGGTGGCGCAGGTGGATTGCCGACGGCCTTGGCAGAACTTCCCATCACTACGACCGTTTTACTGCGTGCGATCCAAGGGATTGCGGCAGAATACGGCTTTGACCCGTCGGAGCCGAAGATCCAAGCCGAATGTTTGCAGGTCTTTGCAGCGGCGGGGCCTCTGGCGGCAGATGATGGGGCGGACATGGGCTTCTTAAGTGCGCGGATCACTTTGTCTGGCACGACTGTGCAAAGCATAATCGCACGCATTGCTCCGCGGTTAAGCGCTGCTCTGGGACAAAAGCTTGCCGCGCAAGCCGTTCCTATCATTGGGGCAGTCGCAGGGGCGGCCACCAACTATGCCTACACCAGCTATTACCAAGAAATGGCGCATGTGCACTTTGGCTTGATGCGGGCTGGTGCGCGCTATGGTGTACACCGCGATCAACTGGTTCTGCGGCTTTCAGATGCGGTGAAATCGCTCTAGGACACCTTGTTATAAAGGCAGAGACTTGATGTAATCACTCACAGGACCACGCACGGATCGCTCGCCTTTTTGGTCACATTCTTCAATGATTTGACGCAGAATGTTCAAATCCACATGGCGCAGCAGATGTTTAACCGGTCCGATTGAAGCAGGTCGCATCGAGAGCGCTCTCATTCCTATTGCAGCGAAACAGGCTGCCTCAATTGGGCGACCAGAGTCTTCGCCACAGAATGAAAGCGGTGTTCCAGCGATCTCGCAACGGGTCACGATGCCTTGTAAGAAGCTTAGAAATGGAATGGAGAGCGTGTCGTACCGGCGGCGCACCCGCTCATTTTCGCGATCTGCTGCGAAGAAGAACTGTTTAAGATCATTGCCGCCGATTGAGAGGAACCCGACGTCTTCGAAAAACGCTTGCGGTGCAAAGGCCAGCGATGGGGTTTCCAGCATTGCGCCGATTTCGATGTTCGAGGGCAAGGGATGACCGAGACGGCGTTCGCGCTCCATCGCTTTGTCCATCTCCGCTTTCGCGGCGATATACTCGCTATATTGGGCCACAAACGGGAACATGATCGATAGGTCGCGTCCCGCTGCGGCGCGCAAGAGGGCTTGCAACTGCATGCGCATAACACCCGGCTTATCTAACCCGACGCGGATTGCGCGCCACCCGAGGGCCGGATTGGGTTCGTCGTTGGGTTTCATATAGGTCAGAACTTTGTCAGATCCGATATCAAGCGTGCGAAACACAACGCGCTTGTTCCCTGCAGCATCCAGAACGCGGCTGTAGAGGGCGCTTAGCTCTGAGCGCTGAGGCATTTTGTTGCGTACAAGGAACTGTAGTTCTGTTCGAAACAGGCCCACGCCTTCTGCACCGGAATTTTCCAGCGAAGGTAAATCCGCCATCAAACCAGCGTTCATATGCAGTGAAATCGTCACCCCACACAGCGTCATGGCTGGTTTATCGCGTGTCGCTGAATACCGCTCTTGCGCATCCGCTTGCATCGCAATTTTGTCTTTGAAGGCCGCATTTACTGTGTCATCAGGGCGCAAATGCACGATGCCTTGATCGCCGTCGACCATGATATGATCGCCGTTAAGCGCCTCGCGCGTGATGCCATCCGCATGTACGACAAGAGGGATTGCGAGGGCACGTGCGACAATCGCAGCGTGTGATCCAACAGAGCCTTCTTCGAGAACAATCGCCTTAAGAGAGCGGCCGTATTCTAGTAGTTCACCGGGGCCAATATTGCGCGCGACGAGTACCGGATCACTGGGCAGCTCTGCACCAGTGGCGCTGCCTTGCCCCGTTAAAATGCGCAATAGACGGTTCGATAGGTCATCCAAGTCCTGCAAGCGTTCACGCAGGTAAGAATCATTGGCCTGACCAAGGCGCGTGCGGGCTTGCGTTTGCTCTTTTTCGACGGCAGCTTCAGCGGAGAGACCATTCAAAATGTCCTCTTCCATGCGACGCATCCAGCCTTTGGAGTTAGCGAACATGCGGTACGCTTCAAGAACCTGAAGCTGTTCTCCGTCACCTCCTGCGGCACCTGCCAAAAGTTTGTCGACGCTGACGCGCAGGGTCTCAACTGCATCATTCAAACGGGCGGTTTCGGTTTCGGGATCTTCGGCGATGACATTTGTAACGACAACCCGCGGCTCATGTAGCCAAACGTGTCCGATAGCTGCACCTTCTTGGCCCGCTGTACCACGTAGCAGAACGGGTTGTTGGTGACGGGCGGAGAGCGCCTCGCCCTCGCCAAGAAATGCACCAAGCTCGGTCATTTCTGCCAGAACCATGGCGACGACTTCTAATGCGTAAAGCTCATCCGCAGAAAATAAACGCGAGGCTTTGGATTGCACAACCAACACGCCCAGCTTTTCACCAAGGCGCTGAATGGGGATGCCAAGAAAAGACGAATAAATCTCTTCGCCTGTTTCCGGCATGAAGCGGAACCCTTTTTCGGAAGGGGCATCTGCGGTGTTGATTGTCTTGGATTTTTTAGCGACGCGGCCAACAAGACCTTCGCCAAGCCGCAAACGCGTTTGGTGCACGGATTCGGGGTTTAGGCCTTCTGTTGCGCAAAGTTCCAATGTTTCATGGTCACGAAACAGGTAGATGGAGCAGACCTCGGTTTGCATAGAGGTCGCAATAAGGCTGGTGATTTTGTCCAGTCGTTGCTGGCCATCCCCGTCTTCCGCCATTGCATCGCGCAAGCGCACGAGCAGTTTACGGCTTTCGCTTTCTCGTTTTTGCGCCATCTCGCGGTTTTATCCCCCCGGAAGAACCAACATCACGCCTAGAAGCGTCTGAAAGCAGTATATGGGAATCGCTCCCGGAAGGGGAGAGGCAACGCGAGCTGCGCGTTTAAGCCGCTTTTTCCAGCTCGAATGCATCGTGCAACGCTTGCACGGCAAGCTCCATATATTTGCGATCCACGAGGACCGAAATCTTGATTTCAGATGTCGCGATTACCTTGATGTTAACGCCTTCATCGCTGAGCGTTTTGAACATTTTTGCGGCCACGCCTGACTGGCTGCGCATACCAATGCCAACGGCAGAGATTTTGGCAACATCCGTATCCGCAATCAGGTCGTGATAGTTGATCTCGCCAGAGGCTTTCGCGTCTTCCATCGCTTTCTCAGCACGTTTCACCTGATCCGTGGGGCAAGAAAACGTCATATCTGTGCGCCCGTCTTCGGCGATGTTCTGGATAATCATATCTACGTTCACGCCCGCATCAGAGAGCGGGCCAAAGATCGCAGCTGCAATGCCAGGTCGATCTGCGACAGACACCAGGGTCATTTTCGCTTCGTCGCGGCTATAGGCGATGCCTGAAACAACATTGGATTCCATGATTTCCTCCTCGGCGCAAACAAGCGTGCCTGCGGTATCTGATTGTTCTTCAAATGAGCTGAGTACGCGCAGTTTGACCTTGTAGCGCATCGCCAATTCGACAGAGCGGGTCTGCAAAACCTTCGCGCCAAGGCTCGCTAGTTCCAGCATTTCTTCAAACGCGATCTTATCGAGCTTACGCGCCTTGTCGGTGATGCGCGGATCGGTCGTGTAAACGCCGTCCACGTCTGTGTAGATGTCGCAACGCTCTGCCTCAAAGGCGGCGGCAAAGGCAACGGCCGTCGTGTCAGAGCCACCGCGCCCAAGCGTCGTGATGCGACCTTCTGGGCTAACTCCTTGAAAACCAGCAACAACAGCAACGCGATCGCCCGCTGCAAACTTGGCCATGATATTGTCGGACGGAATTTCCTCAATGCGCGCAGCAGAATGGGCAGAGGTTGTTTTCACGGGCACTTGCCATCCCTGCCAAGAGCGCGCGGGCACATCCATTTCTTGCAGCGTGAGGGCCATTAGCCCTGCGGTCACATTCTCGCCAGAGCTGACAATCGCATCATATTCACGCGCATCATAAAGTGGAGAGGTTTCATTGACCCAGCCCACCAATTCATTGGTCTTGCCAGACATAGCAGAGACGATAACGATTACGTCGTAGCCCTTGGCAACCTCGACACCCACGCGCTTGGCTGCGCGTTTGATACGGTCAAGATTAGCAACTGAAGTGCCGCCGAATTTCATAACGAGAACGGGCATGGATGCGTCCTAGACAAGAGAAGTTGCGCAGCATTTACGACCCCTTTAGCCCAAGGGCAAGGGGGCAGTGGGACCGCATTAGAACGGCATATGCGCGCCGTCGTAATTCTCAAACACGCCAGTATGATCACGGGACAACAAATCGAAGCGTTGGATCAAGCCCGCTGCAGAGGTCGCAGCATCAATATCAGCTTCAGCGCCACCCATTTCGGTTTGCACCCAACCCGGATGATATGCACCAACCGCAATGCCGCTTGGCTTGAGTTCAATCGCGAGGTTGCAAGCGAGGTTGACCGCGGCCGCCTTAGACGCACGGTAAAGAAATGCGTTGCCGCCTGCGCGCTCCGAAGAGCCCATTTGCGACGCGATAATCGCGATCTTTGGGGCTTGGCTTTTGCGTAAAGCTGGCAGCAAAGCTTGGATTGTTTGAAACACGCCAGTGACGTTTACGCCAAATGTGTCGGTCCAGAGTTGCCGTTCGTAGCCCGTCTCAAGCGCGTGACCCTTATCGAGGTAAACGCCCGCATTGCAGATCAGCAAGTCGAGCACGGGCTGATAATCAGCTGCAAAGCTTTGAACTTGCTTTGCATTTGTCACATCAAGAACCGCATCTGTGCTGCCGTCGCGAGAGGTTGCGAGTACAGTATCGCCGCGAGCGCGCAGTTGGGATGTCATTTGCGCGCCAATACCGCGGTTGCCGCCTGTCAGAATTACCTGCATCAATTGTCCTTTCCTGAGGGGCGAAACGGCAGCGGTAGAACAGGAACACCGTCTTCCACCAGCTTTT
The DNA here is from genome assembly GCF_018607995.1 of Planktotalea sp. Taxonomy (GTDB): domain Bacteria; phylum Pseudomonadota; class Alphaproteobacteria; order Rhodobacterales; family Rhodobacteraceae; genus Planktotalea. The sequence goes on along the minus strand of NZ_JABBAL010000016.1, from coordinate 46,520 downwards.
TCGCCTCTTCCAAGTTTGCTTCGCCATAGATTGAGGTTTCGGGTGCATCGCCGTCGTGCATCGCGCGTGCTTTTTTTGCGAACTCGCCGCCTACATATTCGCTGTTGGCTTCAACAGAGCGCCGCAGTTCTGCGATTTTCTGCTCTTCGGGCGATGCAGGCGTCGACAAAGGACCGGACGTCTGATTGCCCTGAGACGCTTCTTTCTTCTGCGCCGTTGCACGCGCGGGGCGCACGGTGGGAGCCATGAGAACCTTGTTCACCTGCGTTGCGCCACAGATCGCACATGTCAACAGCCCTGCGCTTTGTAATTTGTCAAAGGCAGAGGCAGATTGAAACCAGCTGTCAAACTGGTGCCCTTCATAACATTTGAGCGCATATTGGATCATACTCTTCTGTTATATCTTGAAAATCGCAGGGTCGAGAGCATTTAGGCATTTTGAATTTTGTTTGGCTCGAAATTGCGAATGATATGGGCCAATTCCGGTTCGCTCACCTTGTGCGCGGCCTGCGCAAGGCTGAACCACTTACGCTTGCGTTGGCTCACTTCGCGGTATCTGTCATGAATTTTCTTAACTTTCAAAGGATACACAATGCCAACGCAAGGCAACGCGCGACCGGAGACATGGTTTTTAGTGTAAGAATAAATCCCGATACTAAAGTCGTGCAGTTTGCCTTCAACACCGGCCTCTTCATGGGCCTCAATCGCAGCACTTTGTGCAGGGCGCATGCCATCTTGCGGCCAGCCTTTCGGAATAATCCAACGCTTCTTGCGACGGCTGGTGATCAACAAGATTTCCGGCTTGCCCTTGCGCAAACGGTAGCAAAGTGCCGCAAACTGTGTGCGCAGCCCTGTTTTTTTGGCACCCATCATATCAATAGGGGCGAAGGAGTGATCTTTTGCGCGCTGTTCTTTCATGGGTCTGACTGTACTGCCTTTTGCCGCTGGTTTTCGCTTCGCGATCTTATTGTGCATGAATGTATCAGTTTTTTGACATTTGGGAAAGTGTAGTCAAAACAACGTCTAACGTGTTGGTTTGTGGCAGGGCGACGTGGGCGGCGTTGCGCATCTTGTTGGATGCTTCGAGATTGCGCAAAGAGATCACATTACACGCTATCTCTTCTGGTGTTGTGCACATCATGGCGGCTTCGTGTTTCGTAAGAGCTGCATAGGGGACCGCGAAGTTTTCCAAGTGTGGGCCATGCAAGATCGCGCAATCGTAGACGACCGGTTCAAAAGGGGTGTGACCACCTTTCGCAACAAGAGAGCCACCCACAAAGCATGTCCCCGCAAGGCTGTACCACTGCGCCATTTCGCCAAGCGTGTCCGCGATATAAACTTGGCTTGGGCTGTCAAACTCAGTGCCAAGGCTGCGTTGCGTGACGCTTAGGCCAAGCGTCTTGGCGAGCTTTGCAAGGTTTGCGCCACGTTTGGGATGTCGCGGGGCGAGGATCATGCGCAGCGTTGGATCGGATTTGAGCGCCTCAAGATGTGCAAGCAACAGGGTCTCGTCTTCACCTTCATGGGTCGAGGCTGCAAGCCAGACGGACAGTCGTGCTTCATCGTCTGCAATGAAGTGCTTTGCTTGGAATAAGGACTTTAAGGAAATTTCTGCTCCAAAGGCACTGTCTGATGCGCCAAGCTTGGAAAGTCGTGCCGCTGATTCCCGATCCTGCGGGCAAATAAGATCAAAGGTTTGAAAAATCTCCATAGAGAGCTTTGAAAAGCGTCCCCACGTACGTGAGCTATTCCTTGAAATACGTCCGCCAATCAGCGCGATAGGAGCTCTGGCCGCAGCGATCACGCGCATGCGATTTGGCCAGAAGTCGGCTTCGATCAGAATGAAAGTACGCAAAGACAGTTTTCTCAGAAGCCTACCATAAACCCACCCCAGATCGATCGGGGCCAGGTAAACGTTTAACTGCGAACGTCCCCATGCCCGCACCATATTTTTAGCGCTGATACTGTTGCAGGTCACCAGCAAGCGCGCGTCGCGGTTTTGCGTGCAAAGTCCGTCAATCAAAGGTTGCGCCGCGCTTAACTCACCGTTGGAGGCACCATGGATCCAAATGACCTCGCCCGATGGCATATCTTTCCACATCCCCAAGCGCTCGCGAAAATCTTGCAGGCTTTCGACCTTTCGCAACACGCGAATAAATAACGCAACCAATAAAACGGGCATGAGCAGCGTGATAAGGCAGCGATACAGCAGCATAGGTGAGAGGTGCCCTTCCCAAAAACGTGATCTCAGCCCTAGCGCGCAGCCGTGAAACGCGCAAGCCGCGCTTGCACGTGACGGTGGCTTTCTAAATACTCGCGCCATGAAGATTTTGCGCCAAACCTCACGTATTTTTGCGTTTCTCTGCATTGGAGCTTTTCCTGCCTTTGCGGAAAGTGTCACGATTTTTGCGGCCTCTAGTTTGAAAACTGCCTTGGATCGGGTTATCGCAGAAAACGACTTGGACGCGATCGCTGTTTATGGCGGAAGTGCTGCCCTAGCGCGGCAAGTGGCGCAGGGCGCGGATGCAGATATCGTGATTTTCGCGCATCCAGATTGGATGGATTGGCTTGAAATTCAAAATGCGATTACCGCAAAAAGCCGATGTGATGTGACTGGTAATCGTTTGGTCCTAGCGGGTCCGGTGGATGGTCCTTTGTTTACGGCTGAAAACGCCAAAGATATAATAGATGCGCTTGAAGGCGGGCGCTTGGCTGTTGGGCAGTTGTCCTCGGTTCCTGCAGGGCAATATACTGCGCAGTATTTGACTAACCGAGGCTGGCTAGAACCGCTACGTCCGCACCTCGCGGAAACGTCGAATGTGAGATTGGCCCTTGCCTTACTCGCACGTGCGGAGGTGCCTTTGGCCTTTGTCTACGCAAGCGACGTGTTCGCTGAGGATCGTGTGCAAATGGTATTCAAGCCGGATCCATCAGAGTATCCCGCGATCCACTACCCAATGGCCCTGACCGCGACTGCAAACGCGCAAAGCCATGAAGTTGCTCGCAGGATTATGCAAAGCTCGCACGTTTTTATGGAATCGGGCTTTGCAGGCATACCCAAAAATCAAACGGAGTGGTGTCAGTAATGTTGAGCGCGGCTGAATTGGCGATTGTTGCGCTTTCACTTCAGATTGCCTTGCTGGCGACTGTGGTATGTTTACCCTTCGCGATTGCAACTGCATGGCTTCTCGCGCGAAAAAAGTTTTACGGAAAATCGCTGCTCAATATCGCGGTTCATTTGCCCTTAGTGTTGCCCCCAGTTGTCACGGGCTATGCCTTGCTGATCCTGTTTGGCAAGCAAGGCCCCATTGGCAGCATGCTTGAGGCATACTTCGGAATCACATTTGCCTTTCGCTGGACAGGCGCGGCGCTTGCGGCGGGTATCATGGGCTTTCCCCTTATGGTTCGCGCGATTCGGCTTGGAATAGAGGCGGTTGATAAAGGGTTAGAAGACGCCGCCGCGACGCTTGGCGCGTCAAGATCAGCGGTGTTTCTTTACGTGACACTGCCCTTGGTCACGCCTGCCTTGCTGGCGGGCACGGTTTTGGGCTTCGCCAAAGCGATGGGAGAGTTCGGCGCGACGATCACATTCGTGGCTTCGATACCTGGTCAAACCGAAACGCTGCCCTCCGCGGTTTATACGCTGTTGCAAGTACCTGGGGGGGAAGACGCGGCTCTGCGATTGATCCTGCTCTCTGTCGCCGTCTCGATATTGGCGCTGGCTGTGTCAGAGGTCTTGGCCAGACGCGCTGCAAGAAAGGTCGCGGGATTATGAGCTTGAACGTCGATATACAAAGCAAGCTCGGTGCATTCGAGCTGGATGTGCAACTACGCACCAAAGCGGGCACGACTGTTGTATTCGGTCGCTCTGGTAGCGGAAAAACCAGCCTGATCAACGCGATCGCAGGACTGACCACGCCAGATCAAGGGCGCATCGCTTTCCGCGATACTGTCTTATTTGATGCGCAAGGCGGGATACATGTGCCATCACATCAACGCCGGATCGGCTATGTGTTTCAAAATGCGCGTTTGTTTCCGCATCTGTCTGTTGCACAAAACCTCGACTTTGGAGCGCGGTTTGCGAAAGAACCACTGAGTGTAGCCGAACGTCGAAAAATGATCGATACTTTAGGAATCGAGCCGCTTTTGAATCGCAGAATCGCCGCTCTGTCGGGCGGGGAACAACAACGCGTTGCTTTGGGTCGCGCATTGCTGAGTGTGCCGCGCTTGTTGCTCATGGACGAACCGCTCGCGGCACTAGACACGGCCCGAAAGCAAGAAATCCTACCCTATTTTGAGCGTTTGCGCGCGCAAGGTGGTCCACCCATGATCTATGTGACGCATGACATGTCAGAAATCGTGCAACTGGCTGACAACATAGTAGTTTTGCGCGATGGGTGCAGCGTGGTAGGCGGCACTGTTGAGGATGTTTTGGCGGACCCTGCCAACGTAAAGCTGATCGGTGTTCAAGATGCGGGTGCCCTTGTGCAAGGCATAATCTCAGGACATGAGGCGGATGGGCTAAGTACTATTGAGCTGAGCGCGGGGCAGCTGCACGTGCCAAAGATCGGGGCACCGGTTGGGGCAAAGGTTCGCATGCGGATAAGGGCGCAGGATGTTATTTTGTCCCTTTCGGAGCCGAAAGATCTATCGAGCCAGAACATTTTGCTTGCGAGGATCACCGAAATTCAAACGGGGGAGGGCCCAAGCGTTGCGATTGCTTTGCGCACGGGATCAGACCGTTTGCTCGCACGTATTACGCGGCGCGCACTCGCGCAAATGCAGCTTGAAGTTGGACAAGAGGTTTGGGCCGTCCTAAAGGCGAATGCGGTCCCGCCGAGCGCAATTGCGCGCTCAGAAATCAATGGTGGGGTTGCGTAATGTCAAAGAGATGTTTTTCTGCACTTTTCTAACTTGACGGACGTTTTCCAGTCCAGTATCCGACGCCCTGTTGGCGATGTAGCTCAGTTGGTTAGAGCAGCGGAATCATAATCCGCGTGTCCGGGGTTCAAATCCCTGCATCGCCACCAACTTAATCAGAATGTTTGCTTATACTAAATCCACTAGCTTCAAGCGTTGGATCTTTCCCGATGGCCCTTTGGGTAACTCATCAAGCAAATGAATCGTATCAGGTGCCTTAAACGTCCCGAGCTTATCAACACAGAGTGCCCTTAGCTCCTCCATTGCTAAAGAAGACCCATTGCTGAGGCTCACCGCGGCTTCTACGCGCTCGCCGTAGCTATCGCAAGGCCGTGCGAAGGCGGCGGCTTCGACAACATCTGGATGGGCATAAAGCGCTTCATCGATTTCGCGCGGGGCGATGTTTTCGCCACCTTTGATGATCAACTCCTTGAGACGGCCCGTCACAAAAACATAGCCATCCTCGTCCATGCGGCCTAAATCGCCCGTGCGCAGCCACTGGCCTGCGAATGTGGCAGCGGTGGCGTCGGGATTATGCAAGTATTCGAGTAATGTGTTCGGACCGCGCACCGCGATCTCGCCCTCAGTTCCGAGTTTCGCTTCCATCAGATCAGCGTTGAGAATTCGGACTTCGTTGCCAAAGGCTTTGCCGGGAGAGCCGATTTTGCGCTCATTCGGAGCAAGTGGATTGGACAGAATTTGTGCAGCGGTTTCTGTCAGGCCCATGGTCTCGATGATCGGCACGCCAAAGCGTGTCTCAAAGGCTGTGTGCGTCTCCACCGCCAAAGCGGAGGAGGCGGAGCGCCCAAAGCGCAGATTGGATTTTAAGGTGGCGCCTGGTTCTGCTTTGCCGTGCAGTAAATGACTAATGATTGTGGGCACCACAGAGAACCAGGTGACCTTGGCGCAATCGGCTTGATCCCAGAATTTGCTGGTGGAAAACTTTGACGCCATGGCGAGTGAGCCACCAGAAACAAGCGCACCCATAACCGTCACGCAAAGACCGTTGATGTGATAGATCGGCAGCACGCAAAACCCGCGATCTTGCGGTGCTAACGCATGAGCAATGGCGGTCGTCCAACCGCCTGCAAGCAAGCTGGCATGGCTGTGCACAACGCCTTTGGGCTTGCCTGTGGTACCGGATGTATACATGAGCAGCGCGTGATCTTTTGGCGCGAGATCGTGCAGCGCGGCTTCGCCTCGCGAATCGTTCAGCGCTCTCATATGTGCGGGCGCGACGGATTTGAACGTTTCTCGCTGCGTTTCGTGCACCAAAGCAAAGCGCGCACCAGAGTGGTTCAGCGCATAGGCGATTGCGTCAGGACCAGCCGCCAGATTTATCATCGTTGCGCGAAATCCGCCATAAAGCGCAGCATAGAGCGCAACGACACCGTCTTTTCCATTCGGGTGGATGATGGCGAGGCTTTCGCCCTTTTCAACGCGCTGGGCGGTGAGCCCTTGGGCAAGTGTTTTCGCCGTGTCGCGCAGCTCAGCCCAGCTTAGAGCTTCGTTTGTTTCAGGGAAAACAAAAGCCGTGCCCCCTTGTTCCGCGCGCGCATCTAGCCAGTTGCGCACAGTGCCTTTGGGAGGTGTCGTTTGGCTGAGGATCACTTGCCAACCTCGGCCCAGTAGTCGCTGAATATATCCTCAAGCGCAGGCTCACGCTCGGGGATTTCGCGAACGATCTTAGTGGTTTGGAGGAAATGCTTCCAATGCAGGTTGTCATCAATCGAATTGCCACCCCATGAGCCACAGCCCATTGAAAGCGAGAACGGCATGCCGTTGTTGAACGCACCACCCGTGGCAAAACAATGTGCTTGGTTCACGATCACGCGGCACGTGGGAATGGCATTGGCCAGTTGCGTTGCGTGGGCATCGTCGGTGCTGTACAGCCCGACAGAATGCCCTGCGCCCATGTGCAATTGAATGCGTCGCGTCGTGGCAACTGCATCGTCAAAATCAGTGGCGCGATAGAAGGCCAGAACACGGCTTAGCTTTTCGCCAGAGAGCGGATGTTCGGGGCCGATGCCTGTGGTTTCGACAGCGACGTATTGCGTACCTTCTGGGACTTCATCTCCAAGGTCCAACGCAGTGATCATCTTATCCGCATCTTGCGCAATCGCTTCTCGATTGAGATGCCCATCTGGCCAGAGCGCTTTGATTATACGGCTTTCATCTTTGATCACCACACCACCAGTTTTCGCCATTTCGGCGACGAATGCGTCATAGACCGCATCGACCACAACGACCGCGTTCTCGGACGAGCAAGAGGTCGCGTTGTCGAAGGTTTTGGAGGCTTTGATCTTTTCCGCAGCAGCCTTCAAATCAGCGGTTTCATCCACAATCACAGTCACATTGCCCGCGCCAACCGCGACGGCAGGAGTGCCGCAAGTATATGCGCGCTTCACGTTGTTCTGTGAGCCTGTCACGACAACCAGATCGGACTGCTCAAGCAAGCGCTGCGTTTGCTCTTTCGAGCCGCGCCCGGGGACCATCATCACCAAATCATGATCGAGACCAATTTTGTCGAACTCCGCATAGATATGTTCCAACAAACGCTCCATCGTTGGAACGCCTTTCGGCGAGGGCGAGAGCACAATGGCATTGCCGCATTTCAAAGCGTTGATGATGTTGTTTGCAGGCGTTGCGCCGGGATTCGTGGAGGGCACCACTGCGCCGATCAATCCAATAGGGCGAGCGATTTCGGTGATGCCAGTCTCTTCATTATCAGAAATCACACCATAGGTCGGCACATCCGCAATATCGCGCATTAGGCCCAGCGTTTTGCGATGGTTCTTGGTTATCTTGTCCGGCACGTTGCCAAGACCTGTCGTCTTAACAGACAGCTCTGCGAGCGCTTTGTTGCGCGATGGTTCCATAATTGCCCAAGCGACGGCTTTAGCGGCACTATTATACAGTTTTTGACTACCGTTCGCTTCAAAGCGGACCTGCGCAGTGCGGGCGCGGGCGATCACGGCATCTAGCTCTGCGATGGGATCTGGAGAAGCAGTCATGAGAATTCCTTAGAAGTAGCAGGCAGGGCGCGTTTTGACGCCCTGCTGTAGATTTAGTTACAGACCTGCGAGCAGCTCTTTGAGTGTCTCTTCGCGTGCGGCCCACATTTCGAGCACTTCATCGCGTGTCATGATGTACATAGGCGATCCGCCTGCTTTCATCTTGCCTGCGACACGGCCATTTTCGAACATTGCAGGCACAGTTGCCGCCAGCTTGTCGATGATGCCCTGTGGCGTGCCTTTTGGAACCATCACACCGCGGAAGTTCACGGATGCGTTGTCGATGTCAAAGCCTTGCTCTTTCAGCGTTGGCACGTCTGGCAAGAAGTCGTTGCGCTCAAGATCGAACACACCGAGGATCTTTACATTACCAGCCGCCGCTGCGCGGAACGCATCGGAGAGGTTGTTGACGCCGCCCATGACTTCACCCGCGATCACTGATTTCATCGCACCTGCGCCGCCTTTGTTGGACGGGATATACGCCATCTTCACACCTGCCGCTTTTTCAAGTTGCAGTGCTGCAATGTGGTGACCCACAAACAGGCCCGCGCCAGAGAATGTTAGCTTGCCAGGGTTTGCTTTGGCAAAGTCTACGACGTCTGTCATGGAGTTCATCTCGCTATCCGCGGCCACAACGAAGACCGCAGGATCCGCGCCCCAGTTTGCGATGGGCTCGAAGCTGTCCGCTGAGTACTCAACGCCGCCTTTGATCGATTGTGCGATAAAGTGTGGCACGTTGTATGCACCAAGTGTGTAGCCATCGCTCTCGGCTTGGGTTGCCATCCAGTTCCAACCAACACGACCGCCTGCACCCGGCTTGTTGATGATCGCGATCGGCATGCCAAGCGCGTCTTCATTTCCTGCTGTCATTGTCACGATGCGAGCTTGAAAGTCTGTTGCACCGCCAGCGCCGTAGCTGACCATCAGCATCACGGGCCGCTCTGGATAGTTGGCATGACCGTCCGCGTATGCAGTCCCGGTCAAACCCATCAGCGCGATTGCCGCACCTGCTAGTAAATTCTTCATTTTTGTTTCCTCCCTAGGAATGTTGAGCCCTGCTGCGATTGCAGTTCAGAGCACTCAGTTAAAAAACTCTCGCGGCGTGTAGACGTTGAGTAACATCGCGAAGAGGCCGTACATGATGGCCAGAAAACCAGCCGTAATAAGAGCTCGCCTAATCCAGCTTTTGATCTCACTGTGCTGGGCAGGATCGTAAAGGCTGAGTAGGATGAAGAACGCAATTGTCGAGCTTGTGTAAAACCCCAGCGCTTTCGCAGCCCAGAAAATATAAACCAACATCACTAGTAAACCCGGCGTGATGCGCGACATCGCCTCCATCGAAAGACCGTTGCCGACTTTGGTTTTGCCGAGCAAGGCTTTGCCAAATGTCCAGATTGCGAGAACCGCAAAAACGGTTGAGATCAAGCGCGGAAAGGTGAACGCTTCTGAGGGCTGTTGCGTGTAGCTCAGGTAGCAAACGGAAATACCCACACCGGCGACGATGCCAGAGGCGATGATATGCTGATTGCGGGGCAGATCGGGCATGATTACAGCGCCTCCTCTTTATGGACGGCGTCGTCCTTGGTGGTGTAGCGGATCTGGCGCAGTTCCATCCAGACCGAATAGGCGATGGAGGCTAGAACGACCGCGATCAACGTTAAGTTCAGCGTGCCAGTCAGGAAGTAGGGGCCAAGGCCGCTGGTTGCGTTCGCGATCATGCTGCCTTGTACGAAGTTTGCCTCCGCGATGGGGCCAAGTATAAGGCCCAACACCAAGGGAGCTGCGGAAAAGCCAAAGCGCTCAAGGAAATACATACCAATGCCGAGCGAAGCCATCACGTATACATCCCCCATGGAGTTTTGAACCGAATAGCTCCCAAAGAGCGCGAGACCTAAAACGATTGCCGCCATCACCGAGTGCGGAACCCGTGCAACAGAAGCGGCAAGACCAGCAACGTAGAGCCCAAAGATACACATCAGAATTTGACCGATCAGCATGGAGTTTATGAACGTCCACGCCACATCCGGATGATTGTCAAAAAGATCCGAGCCCGGGAAAATACCGTGGATCAGGAGGCCACCTAGAAGGACAGCCGCTGTAGGCGAACCGGGGATAGAAAGCGTGAGCAAGGGCACAAGGCTGGGACCAACCATTGCATTGTTGGCAGCTTCCGCTGCGATCACACCCTCGGAATGGCCGGTGCCGAATTTTTCGCGCTCTGGGCTGAATTTTTTGCTTTGATCATAGGCCACAAGACCTGCGATTTGCCCGCCCACACCGGGGATCAAGCCGATCACAGAGCCAATTGCAGTGCCAATGCCAAGCGCGCGTCTGCGTTTGATGACTTCGCGGATCGAGTCCATGACAGGTTGTTTCTTTACGGCGATCACTTCTGCCGTTGTGTCATTGGGCCCTTTTGCGAACATGGTGATAACTTGTGGGATCGCGAAGAGACCGATCAGCGCAGGAATAACATTGATGCCCCCGCTGACAGCTGGATGAAAGATAAAGCGCTGGGCCCCCATAATGTCATCAAAGCCAATCGTTGCGAGCCAAAGTCCAATGCAGCCTGATAGTAACCCTTTAATAACGCTACTGGAATCAAGTGATCCGATGATTGTCACGCCCAAAATCGCGAGCCAGAAAAGGTGCGATGGTCCAAAGGCCAAGGCCCACTTCGCGAGAACTGGTGTGAGGAAGATAAGCAGCATCACACCGAACACACCACCGATGGCAGAGGAGACGAACGAGAGCTGCAACGCTTTCGCGCCCTCGCCCTTTTGCGCCATTGTATGACCATCGAGCGTGGTCGCGATGTTTGCAGGGGCGCCGGGGATCTTCAGCAAGATCGCCGAAACAGCACCCCCTGCGACGGTTGATGTGTAAGCGGCACCGAGAAGAATTAGGCCCTGTGCGGCTTCGAGTTTGAACGTGAATGGAATAAGCAGAGCGACTGCCATCGTCGGTGACAGGCCGGGCGTTGCGCCTAATATCAAACCGCCAATCGTGCCGATCAAGAGCAAGCCGAAATTCACAGGCGTGAACACATCGCTAAAATAGAGCAGAAATTCCAAGCGTTTGCCTCCCTTGGCGCAGCCGTGTTGACGTTTCAAGCTAATCAATGAAAATAGTTTTGCAAATGTTTTCACAAAATTAGCTATAAGGAGTGCATAGATGTCTGATAATAATAGTAAAAAAGCGGATATTATCTCTGTCGCAAAGGCCGCAAAGGTCTCGGCCTCAACTGTGTCGCGTTACTTTAATCACCCTGAATTGCTGAAAAACTCAACACGTCGCCGCATTGATTCCGCTGTTCGCAAGCAAGGCTACATTCGCAATCGCGCGGCGCAGACGATCCATGGGATTCGCTCTGGCACGATTGGGGTTTTGGTGCCCACAATTGATCACGCAATCTTTGCAGAAGTGGTGCAGGCCTTTTCTGACGCGGTGGCGGAGCATGGGTTTACTATTCTGCTTGCTTCGCATGGATATAACGCGAAACAAGAATACGCAGTGCTGCGCAAATTTTTAGAACATCGCGTCGATGGCGTTGTGCTCACAGGTCTTGAGCATGATGAGGCAGTGTTCCAACTGATCGAAAGCCAAGACATTCCTGCGGTTTTGATTTGGAATCACAGCGATAGCGCGCGCCTGCCGTGCATAGGAGCCGATAATCGGCGTGCTGGGCAGTTGATTGCGGAGCATATCCTCGACCTCGGTCACCGCGATATCGCCTGCATGTTTCCACCTATGGTGGGCAATGATCGCGCGCAGGATCGGCGGATGGGGGTGATGGACACACTCGCCAAAGCAGGGGCGCAAGTGCGGGCTGAGTGGCAACTTGAGACGATCTATTCTATTTCCGCCTCTAAACGCGACACAATAAAGATATTGTCGAATGAAATGCGTCCGAGTGCCATTATTTGTGGCAATGACATCCTCGCCACAGGCGCACTCTATGGGGCACAAGCTTGTGTATTGGGCGTGCCGCAGGACGTCTCCATCGTTGGAATCGGCGACTTCAAGGGCTCGTCCGAGATTGAGCCGGCTCTCAGCACAGTGCGCCTGCCTGCGGTGCGGATCGGGCAAGAGGCGGGGCGGGCGCTGGCGCATGCTATCACGCAAAAAGAGAGCAGCATCGCGAATTTGCACTGTTTGCCAGAGCTTGTGCCACGTGCCTCAAGCGCAATTGCCAAACGATAGCTGCGACAAAAGTGGAAGAATCCCGTTGCACGCTTCGTTTGCGACGCTAGTCTCTGGTTAATCATAGACTGGGAGAGTGACATGAAACATCTATCTGCAAAACTCGTCGGCGCGGCCTTTATCGCGTCTTTGGCTGGCGAATCGGCTGCAACCGAATGGAATGTATCCGTTTGGGGCAAGCGCCGCGCATTCACAGAGCACGTTGAAAAATTGGCCGAGCTGGTGTCTGAGAAGACCAACGGCGAATTCACGATGAACGTTTCTTACGGGGGGTTGTCCAAGAACCGCGAAAACCTTGATGGCATTTCCATCGGCGCGTTTGAGATGGCGCAGTTCTGCGCAGGCTATCACCGCGACAAGAACCGTGTGATCACTGTTTTAGAATTGCCATTCTTGGGCGTTGAAAACCTTGAGCAGGAAGTCGCCGTGTCCAAAGCCGTCTACGCGCACCCCGCGGCGACCGAAGAAATGGCGCAGTGGAACGCGAAACTGCTGATGACTTCGCCGATGCCACAGTACAACTTGGTCGGTACGGGCGAAGCACGCTCCACCTTGGCTGACTTTGAGGGTATGCGCGTGCGCGCAACAGGCGGTCTTGGCAAAGCATTTGAAGCGGTTGGCGCGGTCCCGACGTCTGTAACTGCGACGGAAGCGTATCAAGCGATGGAAGGCGGGGTTGTCGACACAGTTGCGTTCGCACAGCACGCGCACCTCAGCTTTGGCACGATCAACCAAGCAACTTGGTGGACGGCGAACTTGAACCCCGGCACGGTGAACTGCCCTGTTGTGGTGAACATCGACGCTTATGAGGGCCTCAACGATGAGCACCGTGACGCGCTCGATAGCTCGATTCAGGAATCGCTTGATCACTACTTGGCGAACTACGGCGAGTTGCTCGCGCGTTGGGACTCCGTTCTGGAAGAAAAGAACGTGGCCAAGGTCGAGATCGCGGATGACGTGATTGCGGATTTCCGCGCCAAAGCTGCTGATCCAATTCGCGATGCGTGGATTGCAGACATGGAAGCGCAGGGCCTGCCAGGTCAGGAGCTTTATGATCTGGTCGTGAAAGCGCTTGCTGATGCGAAGATGTAATTAAAACTGGGGTGCGTGGGATACCACGCACCCTACCTTTTTACTGCGCTCCATTTCTAATATTTAGGGATATCGCATATGGCAGGCTCAGCAGCCGTACTCGAAGATTCCAGCTTGCTCAGCAAGCTAGACCGCACGCTTTTGCCGTTGGAAAGGTTCTGCGCACTGCTCAGTGGCATAGCAATTTTCTCCTTGATGTTCCTCGCGGTTTACTCGGTCACAGGGCGCAAATTTTTTGCCTCGCCTATGATGGGCTATGTGGATTACATCGAAGCCGCAATGCCGATAATTGCGATCATGGGCGTGTCTTACGTGCAGCGTGATGGTACTCATATTCGCATGGATATGTTGGTCTCCAAGCTCCGTGGTCGCGTGCTTTGGCTGTTTGAACTGACCTCTGTCCTGCTTATCCTAGTTCTAATCCTGTCGCTCACTTGGGGCGCTTGGGATCACTTTGATCGCTCTTTTGATTGCGCGCGCCCTTTGTGCAGCCGCGATAGCTCCATCGACGTAGGTATTCCGATTTGGCCCTCTAAACTGGTAGTGCCTATTGCCTTTGGCGTGTTGGCCTTGCGGTTGATCTTGCAAACGATCGGCTTCGGGCGCGCATTCGTCTTGAACTTAGAAAACCCTGTAGCTGTGCCGCTGACACTGACAGTCGCAGAGCAAGCCGCGATTGAAGCAGCCTCCATGGAAGGGGCCGATTGATGGAACCGATTGAGATTGGCCTATGGGTCAGCGGTGGCATGTTGGTGTTTGTTCTGCTTGGCATGCGCGTGGCGTTCGCAGCAGGGCTAGCGGGGTTTGCAGGGCTGGTGTGGCTCCGCTGGAATGGGTTTGACTATGACCCAGACCGCTTTTGGAAAGCCTTCCAGATCAGCGTGAAAATCGCAGGCCTGACGCCGCATTCTAAGGTGTCTGCGCAGGTTTTGAGCTTGATTCCGGTGTTCATTTTGATCGGCTATCTGGCTTATCATGCTAAATTAACGGTTGCTCTGTTTGAAGCTGCAAAACGCTGGATCGCTTGGGTGCCGGGCGGGCTTGCGGTGTCGACCGTTTTCGCGACGGCGGGTTTCGCCGCGGTATCAGGCGCATCGGTTGCGACGGCAGCGGTGTTCGCGCGCATCGCGATCCCCGAAATGCTCAAGGTGGGTTATAACAAAGCCTTCGCCGCTGGTGTTGTCGCAGCGGGTGGTACGCTTGCCTCGCTCATTCCGCCCTCTGCGATCCTCGTGATTTACGCGATTATCGTGGAGCAAGACGTGGGTAAACTTCTGCTCGCTGGCTTCATCCCAGGCGCGTTTTCCGCTCTGGTTTACGCAGCTCTGATCATCGGTATGGCGATGACGTTCAAAAATATCGGCCCGCCTGTTTCGGGCTTCACATGGCGCGAGCGCTTTGAGTCTTTGCCGCCTGCCTTGCCAATTGTGGCAGTGGTCGTGATCATCATTTTCTTCGTCTATAACCCGTTTGGCGATGCTTGGGGCACGGCAACAGAAGGCGGTGCGATTGGTGCGTTCATCATCTTTTGCATGGCGCTTTATCGTGGAATGCGCTGGGCGAAACTGAAAGAGGCGCTGCTGGAAACAGCAAAGCTAACAGTGATGATCTTTACGATCATCTGGGGTGTGCTAATTTATGTGCGTTTCTTGGGCTTTGCCAAGTTGCCGGATGCGTTTTCGGATTGGATCACCTCGCTGGACATGGCCCCGCTCACGATTTTGATCTGCATTTTGCTCGCATATGCGGTGCTTGGGATGTTCATGGATGCCATCGGTATGCTGCTGTTGACGCTGCCTGTGGTCTATCCTGCGGTGATGGCGCTGAATGGCGGTGAGTTGGTGAGCGCGGCGGACAGTGCGTTTGGCATGTCTGGGCCAATGTGTGCGATCTGGTTTGGGATACTGGTGGTCAAAATGGCGGAGTTCTGTTTGATCACACCACCTATCGGCCTCAACTGTTTTGTCGTGGCCGGCGTGCGAGACGATCTCACGGTGCAAGACGTGTTCAAAGGCGTGACGCCATTTTTCATAGCAGATGGAGTGACGATCGCGCTGCTTGTCGCGTTTCCGAGCATTGTTCTTTGGTTGCCCTCGCTCGTGTAACCTTATGTGCTGCAGCACGTAAGGCTGTTGGATAAAAATCTAGGGATATCCCTCATGACCCACATTCTCGCTATTGACCAAGGTACCACTTCCACGCGCGCGATCCTTTTTGGCGCGGACATGGCACCTGTCGCCTCTGCTCAAGAAGAGTTCAAACAGCACTTTCCGCAAAGCGGCTGGGTAGAACATGAGGCAAGTGATCTGTGGTCTACCACCGCCAGCACATGTCGCGGGGCGATCGAAAAAGCGGGCATCTCTGCCAAAGATATCATGGCAATCGGTATCACCA
The DNA here is from genome assembly GCF_018607995.1 of Planktotalea sp. Taxonomy (GTDB): domain Bacteria; phylum Pseudomonadota; class Alphaproteobacteria; order Rhodobacterales; family Rhodobacteraceae; genus Planktotalea. The sequence goes on along the minus strand of NZ_JABBAL010000016.1, from coordinate 30,897 downwards.
ATCAACGCGAAACTACGGTCATTTGGGATCGAAAAACTGGTAAAGCCATCCACCGTGCGATTGTTTGGCAAGATCGCCGCACGTCCGAGCTGTGCCAAACGCTCAAGGCCGCTGGTCACGAGGAAATGGTGACAGAGCGCACGGGTCTGCTGCTCGATCCCTATTTCAGTGCAACCAAACTCAAGTGGTTGCTAGACAATGTAAAAGGTGCACGCACGCGTGCCGAATCGGGTGAGCTGGCTTTTGGAACCATCGACAGCTGGGTCATCTGGAACCTCACAGGCGGCACCTCTCACGTCACCGACGCCACCAACGCCGCGCGCACTATGCTTTACGATATCCGCAAAGGCCGTTGGTCTAAGACCATGTGCGATTTGCTCGATATCCCGATGAACCTGCTCCCGGAGGTAAAGGACTCCGCTGCTGATTTTGGCGTGACGCGTGCCGATCTGTTTGGCCGTGAAATCCCTATCCTTGGCGTTGCAGGCGATCAGCAAGCGGCCACAGTTGGGCAAGCGTGTTTCGAGCCTGGCATGCTCAAATCTACTTACGGCACCGGCTGTTTTGCGCTTTTGAACACGGGTGATACGCCTGTCACATCGAAAAACCGTTTACTCACGACAATTGCCTATCAGCTTGATGGCAAACCCACATACGCGCTCGAGGGCTCGATCTTTGTGGCGGGCGCTGTTGTGCAATGGCTGCGCGATGGGCTCAAGATTATTCGGGATGCGAAGGAAACTCAGCCGCTCGCCGACAATGCTGACAAAGGTCAAGATGTTGTGCTTGTACCCGCGTTCACAGGTCTTGGCGCGCCTTACTGGAACGCGGAGTGTCGCGGGGCTGTTTATGGGCTGACGCGCAGCACGGGGCCTGAGGAAATGGCGAAAGCGGCACTTGAGAGCGTTGGTTTTCAAACGCGCGATTTGCTGGAAGCGATGCATGCGGATTGGCCAAATGCTGAGGAGGCTGCCTTGCGCGTCGACGGTGGGATGAGCGCGTCTGATTGGGCGATGCAATTCTTGTCTGACATTCTTGGCGCGCCTGTAGATCGACCCGAAGTGTTAGAGACAACAGCGCTTGGCGCGGCATGGCTAGCAGGGCAGCGCGCGGGTGTCTATCCTGCGATGGATGAGTTCGCGGCGACATGGGCGTTAGAACGCAAGTTTGAACCGACATTGGACGAGGCCTTACGCACACAGCGCTACGCACGATGGGGTCGGGCCGTGCAAGCAACCTTGTCGGTGTGAGAGAAGCAGGGTAGGCAGCGTACAAACTCTGGGGAGTCATTGTGAAACAATATCATCAAGCTTTGCGCGACGTGCTGGAGCAGGGCGTGCAATCGACAGATCGCACAGGGACCGGCACGACCTCGCACTTTGGCCTGCAATGCCGCTACCCGATGGCAGATGGGTTTCCGCTGGTCACGACCAAGAAACTTCACCTCAAATCCATTATTCACGAGCTTTTGTGGTTCCTTGCAGGGGACACGAATATCAAATACCTTAAGGACAATGGTGTCTCGATCTGGGACGAGTGGGCCGATGAGAACGGCGATCTTGGCCCCGTCTACGGCTCGCAGTGGCGCCGTTGGCCAAGCGGCTCTGATATGGGGCCAATTGATCAGATCACGGACCTTGTTGAAGCGATCAAAAAGACGCCAGATAGCCGCCGCCTGATTGTATCAGCGTGGAACCCGGCGGAAGTGCCCGACATGGCGCTGCCGCCATGTCATACGCTTTGGCAAGTACGCATCGCAGGGGGCAAGCTGCATTTGCAGCTTTACCAGCGCTCTGCGGATATGTTCCTTGGTGTGCCATTCAACATCGCCTCTTACGCTCTTTTGCTGCATATGTTGGCGCATGTCACGGGGCATGAGCCGGGCGATTTTATCCATTCCATTGGCGATGCCCATATCTATTCCAATCATATGGAGCAGGTGCAAACGCAACTCGCGCGCGCACCCCAAGCGTTGCCTCATTTGAAGATCAAGCGGAAGGTCAGCTCGCTTTTCGATTTCACTTATGACGATTTTGAAATCATAGGCTACGACCCTGATGCGGGCATCAAAGCTCCAGTGGCGGTGTAACTTATGATCTCCTTAATTGTTGGACGCGACAAGAATGGCGTTATTGGTAAAGGGAATGATATCCCGTGGTACGCGCCCGAAGATCTGCAATTTTTCAAACGTGAAACGCTAGGCGGCGCGATTATCATGGGACGCAATACCTGGGACAGTCTGCCGTTCAAGCCTTTGAAAGATCGCCTCAATATAGTTGTGACGTCGCAAGGTTGCGCGGCCGAGCTGACTTGCAAAAGCATTTCAGAGGCGATTGATCTTGCGTTTTCTAAAGGATTTCGACGGATCTACGGGATCGGCGGTGCGGGTATCTACCGCGAGATGATCGAGCTTGCTGATCGGCTTTTGATCACCGAAGTCGATCTTGAAGTCAGCGACGCGGACGTCTTTTTTCCCGAGATCCCAGCCGAAAATTGGCAAATCATTGGAGAAACACGCTTGCGTGAAGAAATACCGGCTTGCTCAGTTTTTGAGTATTTGCGCCTTTGAACCAGCCCGTATACGCGCAATTTTTTGGTAAAAGAATCAAAGGTTTGCACACGATTGCTGTCTTTTGGCCTTGGACGCATCTGCTTAAATTGACCTAATTTCGCTGTATGTTACCCCTAGATCATACAAAAAGATGATCTTGAACAGTAGTCGAAAGTGCAGTTCCATGTTTTCAAAAATTTTGTCAGGTGCCATTGCTGCGACAATCGTGACCGCATTCCAAGCCTTCGCGTGGGGTGATATGTATATGGGGGACGGCACGCACAACCCAAATAGCGTGGTCCCTGTTGCGTATCACGGATCGAACTATAGCCCGATTGGTCTGCAAACTGTTGTGTTGGGGGAGGGTGATTTGTTGCGGCACGGCCGCGCGTGGCTACATGCCTATGAAAATAGCGCACTCGAATTCTCATACGCACACTATCATATGAAAACACCTACACACAACAAGACCCACGCGCACTGACTGCGAAACGTAATTCGAAGTAACAAAGCCCAGCGACTCCGTTGGGCTTTGTTCGTTTTATAGCAGCGCTAAGTTTGCGGCCATCTGGCGGCCATCGCGCCCGTCTTCTAGCTCAAAAGAAATCTTTTGATTGTCTGCCAACCCGGTCAAACCCGAACGCTCGACGGCTGAGATATGTACAAAAACATCATTGCCTCCGCCTTCCGGCTCGATAAAGCCGAACCCTTTAGTTGTATTGAACCACTTGACTGTGCCATTGGGCATGACCGTACCTCCTTATTAGCTTTGGTGACTGTCAGCCTAGCGTGATTTTAAAAAAATCAAGAATTTCCATATGTGATAGCGTTGACATTTTCGTTATTTCGCCCAGTTTTACCCGGTGAAAAAAGGACCTGGCTATGAAAATTTACGGACTCAAGAATTGCGATACGTGTCGTAAGGCTTTGAAGGCTTTTCCAAAAGCGGACTTCATTGATGTACGTGTTGACGGTGTTTCATCAGACCTCCTGCAAGATGCAGAAAAAAGGTTTGGGTCTGCGATTGTTAATTCTCGTTCAACCACGTGGCGGGGATTAGATGACACGGCGCGTGCACGACCTGCGCTTGAGTTGCTGAAGGCTCACCCAACATTGATGAAGCGGCCGCTCATTGAGATGGACGGCACGCTCTATTTGGGTTGGACGAAAGAGGTGCGGGCCGCCTTAAGTGTATGATTTATTAAGAAGTTTGTCGAGCGGCAGCCAGCCCGCACCCTTGAAGACGATAATCGACAAGGCAAGGACCCAGAACATACGTTGATCCAAAATGATGCCATTGGGGATGCGTTAGCTCACGGTAGTGCTCTGTGAAGTGGTGTGTGAGAAAAAATCCATAAAAAACAGAAAAGACCCGCCTGATGGGGCGGATTTCGTTGCAATTTTAACGTGATTTCTGTGAAGAGTTATAATTTGTCTGGTGGGGTAGCTTCTAGTGAAAGTGTCTTTATTACAGAATCCAAGGCTTCAACCTTCGTTTGTTTCTCACCAAGGCGTCTGACGGTCACTGTCCGCTCTCCCACTTCGCGCGCACCTACGGCCAGAATAACCGGAACCTTGCCGACAGAATGTTCGCGTACCTTATAATTAATCTTTTCGTTGCGAATATCCGCCTCTGCGCGCACGCCAGCCGCTTGCAGTGCTGCGACCACTTCATAAACGTAATCATCTGCGTCCGAGATAATGGAGGCCACAACAACCTGACGCGGCGCAATCCAGAACGGAAGCTTACCAGCATGGGATTCGATCAGGATGCCGATGAAGCGCTCGAACGAACCCAAAGTCGCACGGTGCAGCATCACGGGGCGATGCTTGTCGCCATCCGCACCGATATAGCTGGCGTCCAACCGCTCAGGCAGGACGAAGTCCACTTGGTGCGTACCACATTGCCAATCACGGCCAATCGCATCCGTCAGAACGAATTCCAGCTTAGGACCATAGAAGGCCCCTTCGCCTGGGTTCATTTCAGGCTCAATCCCTGCCGCACGAGTTGCTTTCAGCAGAGCGTCTTCGGCCTTATCCCAGACCTCATCCGAGCCAGAACGCTTTTCAGGGCGATCCGAGAATTTCACGCGGAACTGTTCAAAGCCGAGGTCTTTGTAAACGCCAGACAAGAACTCAATATAGGTCGCAGTTTCTGATTCAATCTGATCTTCACTACAGAAGATGTGCCCATCGTCCTGCGTAAAGCCGCGCACCCGCATTATGCCGTGCAAAGCGCCAGACGGCTCATATCGATTGCACGACCCGAACTCAGCCATGCGCAAAGGCAAGTCGCGGTAAGACTTCAAACCTTGGTTAAAGATTTGCACGTGGCAAGGGCAGTTCATCGGTTTCAGAGCATTCACAGCCTTTTCGCGCGCGTGCTCTTCATCGACTTCAACGATGAACATGTTCTCTTGGTACTTTTCCCAGTGACCAGATTGCTCCCACAACTTGCGATCCACGACCTGAGGCGTGTTCACCTCAACATAACCACCCGCATATTGCTTGCGGCGCATGTAGTCTTGAAGCTCTGTGTAGATGCGCCATCCATTTGGATGCCAAAAGATCTGACCTGGCGCTTCTTCTTGCATGTGGAATAAGTTCATTTCGCGACCAAGCTTGCGGTGATCGCGTTTCGCGGCTTCCTCAAGCATGTTCATGTGCTTCTTCAGCTGCTCTTTATTCAGGAACGCACAGCCATAAATCCGCTGCAACATCGCTCGATCTGAATCACCACGCCAGTAAGCGCCAGCGATGCTCATCAGTTTGAAACTGTCACCTGGAACTTGCCCCGTGTGCTGCAAATGTGGACCACGGCACAGGTCCTGCCACTCGCCATGCCAATACATGCGCAAAGGCTCGTCGCCGGGAATGGCGTCGATCAGCTCGACCTTATAGGGCTCGTTGTTGTCTTCATAATGCTTGATCGCTCGGGTACGGTCCCAAACTTCAGTGCGCACAGCGTCGCGCGCATTGATGATCTCTTTCATCTTCTTTTCGACCATGCCGAGGTCTTCAGGCGTAAACGGGTCCTTGCGATCAAAGTCATAGTACCAGCCGTCTTTAATGACAGGGCCGATGGTAACTTTCACATCTGGCCAAATCTCTTGCACTGCGCGCGCCATAATATGCGCGAGGTCGTGACGGACCAGCTCAAGCGCGGGCTCTTCGTCCTTCATGGTGTTCAAGGCAATTGAACTGTCGCTCTCGATTGGCCATTGCAGGTCCCAATGCGCGCCGTTCACAGTCGCGCTGATCGCTTTTTTGCGAAGAGAACTGGAAATATCCGCAGCAACATCAGCCGCAGTGATGCGGCGTGCGTACTCGCGTTGATTGCCATCGGGGAAAGTAAGGGTGACGTTAGCCATATCGGCGCTCCTCGTCAGTTTGGCGCCCACGAAAGCGCCCGGTTGCGGGTTTGTACTATGTGCATCCTCTCTATGAACCTGCGCAAGAATCACGTCAAGTCGGCTAAGTGCTTGATTGCGTACAAAAGTATGCCGTGTTGTGTGCGAGGGAATACTGTCGCAGGTGAAGTAAGCTCATGTTTTCAATGAGTATTATTGTGAGTGCTTGGGGTTGAGGTCGCTTGGAAAGTCCTGATATGCTTGAAAAGCGACAAAAAAAACCTCCTTTTGGACATGCTGGAGCAGAGATATGCCACGTTACAACACACAATTTGAATTGACTGTTGAAGACCTCGACGTGATCGAAAACGCGCTTCGCGAAGTTAAGACCAAAATGAGTAATGATGCGCTTGCGGCAAACACAGACAATGCCCCTCAGTCTGACGAGGTGAGCCAAATCCATGATCTGCTTGGCCGCTTGCACAATCAAAAGGTCTTTTACCGCCCAAAGAATGGCACATATATAAGCGGCTAACCCCGCGTTGCTCTTGCGAAAGGGCACTCTGAACAGCATGATCGCGCCTAACCAGTAAAGGGAGGGCGCGATGGCATTTCTAGAGACGACTCAAGGACGCACGCTTGCCTATGAAAAAACAGAAGGCTCTGGGCCTACAGTGGTTTTTTTGGGTGGCCTTAAGTCTGACATGCAAGGCACTAAAGCGATCCATCTTGAAGATTGGGCTATTGCCAAAGGTTGGGCCTTTCTGCGCTTTGACTACTCCGGGCATGGCGAAAGCTCTGGTGCGTTCACAGATGGCAGTATCGGTGATTGGGCAGAAGACACGGGCGAGGCACTTGAGAAACTAACTGACGGGTCGCTCGTACTTGTTGGGTCTTCGATGGGTGGATGGCAGGCGCTTTTGGCAGCCAAACGCATCCCCGAGCGGATCGCAGGGCTTGTGACAATTGCGGCCGCACCCGATTTCACCGAAGACAGCATATGGGCCGGATTTGATGCAGGACAACGCGCTGAATTGGAAAGTGCAGGGCAAGTTGCGCTGCCGTCTGAGTATGGCGAACCCTATATTATCACCAAACGCATGATCGAAGATGGGCGTGATCAACTGGTGCTGCGCGACACGCTTGATATTCCGTTTCCAACGCGATTCTTACAAGGAACGGCCGATGAGGATGTCGATGTGTCGGTTGCTTTGCGACTTTTATCACATGCGAATGGGGCTGATATGCGATTGACACTAGTAGATGGTGCGGATCATCGTTTTTCCGACAATGCTTGCCTTGACTTGATAGAGCGCTCTGTCGAAGACGTGCTGAATTTAGCTGAGAATTCCTTATGAAGACTGTTTTGAAATGGACCGGCTGGCTGGTTCTGGTCTTGCTTGTGGGCGTTGGGCTTTTGGCACTGCTGGGTCCGCGCGAGAAAGTTGATCTTAGCGCAAGTTTCGACGCGTCACTGTTCGGGGACGATATTGATGCCTATTTCGAGCGCGAGGAAGCGAAGTTTTCTGACATCGTCGAAGGCGTTTAGAAGCGCGTCGTTTGGGCTGGTGATGTTGGGGTTAAGACGCAATTCAGTGTTCTTTATATCCATGGATTTTCAGCGACCTCTGAAGAAATCCGTCCGGTTCCTGACAAAGTCGCCGAGGCATTGGGCGCGAATTTGGTATACACGCGTTTGACAGGTCATGGACGAAGCGGCGCAGCGATGGCGCAAGCCAATGTAGGTAACTGGATGTGTGACGCCGCCGAAGCGTTAGCTGTCGCGCGCGCTGTAGGTGAAAGTGTGCTGGTGATCTCGACTTCAACGGGTGGAACGCTGATGGGGGCGGCGGCGCTGCGCGAGAATCTGATGGAAAACGTTGCAGGCGCGATTTTTGTGTCTCCGAACTTTGCGATAAACTCCGAGTCTGCGGTCATTTTGACATCGCCAGGGTTTCGCTGGTGGGGGCCTCTCGTCGCAGGGGCGGAGCGCAGTTTTACTGTCTCCAACGGCGACCATACTGCATATTGTACGAATAGTTATCTGACGGTTGTCTTGCTTCCGATGGCGGCGCTAGTAAAAGTAGTGGACGGTTTGGAATTGGGGCAAGCCAAGATACCAGCCTTGTTTGTTATTTCAGATAATGATCAGGGCGTAAGCCCGACGAAAAACCGTGAAGTCGCAGAGGAATGGGACGCTGCCCCAAACCCCGAGGTGTTTTTAGACCAAAGAAGGTGAGGCTTATGATCGAGGCGATCTATGTGATCTGGTTTGAAGGCCGCTGATGCGTAAGCCTGCATCTATGTGGTCGCTTGAGACTTTGGGGCGTGTGCGGCTTTCTAAGTATTTTTACATGCGGGAATTTCTGTATTCTGAGATTGGGAATTTCCATCAGATCCGCAATATTCCAGAGGATCCTAATCTCGCGATTGAAAGGGGACGGCGATTTTGCACAGAACTGCTTGATCCATTAGAAGAGACATTTGGTCGGGTTGCAGTGCGCTCCGGCTATCGTTCGCCAGAATTAAACGCATTTGGCAATGCGCATCGTTTGAACTGTGCACGTAATGACTATCCATTGGAGTGTCACATTTGGGATCTGCGCGATGTGGAAGTGGCGGGCGCGTCCATTGTGATTCCTTGGTTTGCAGAGCGTTATGAGCAAGGGCGCGATTGGCGAGACATGGCGTTTTGGCTTTATGATCATCTCCCTTTTGCGGAGGCTTGGTTTTTCCCCAAGCTTTGCGCGTTCAATCCGACATGGCGACCGGATGTGCGCCGGCGGATTGACAGCTATATTGCTCCCAAAGGGACCTTGCTGCAGGCGCATGCAAGTCCGGCCGAACTCATGGTAGAACGCCAGAAACGTTATGCTGATTTCCCCGAGTTTCGTGGTTTGAACATCAGCTAGACAGCGTGTTTGTACGGGCATATCGTGAAAACTCCTGGATGATAAAGGCTATGATATGACCCTACCGGCAACCCCCTCCTTCCGCCTTGATGGCAAACGCGCCTTGGTTGCGGGCGCAAGCAGCGGCATTGGCATGGCTTGTGCGGTTGCTTTGGCTGAAGCGGGCGCGGATGTAACGTTTGTTGCACGTCGCGCTGAAGTGTTGAACGACGTCGTAAGCGCTGTGAGTGCGGCAGGCTACTCTGCGCGTGCGTTAGCTTTGGATGTGACGCACACGGACGCCGTGCGCGAAGTTTTTGAAGCGCAGCCCTATGACATCGTTGTGAACTCTGCTGGTTTGGCGCGCCATAGCCCTGCGGTGGAGACGACGGAGGACGATTTTGATGCAGTTATGTCGATTAACGTGCGTGCGGCTTATTTTATTGCGCAACAAGCCGCAAAAGCAATGATTGCCCACGGCAAAGGCGGGTCAATCATCCAGATTTCCAGCCAAATGGCTCATGTGGGCGGCGTCGAGCGTGCGGTATATTGTGGCAGTAAACATGCGATTGAGGGGATGAACAAAGCGATGGCCATTGAATTTGGGTCCGCTGGCATCCGTGTGAATTCTATTTGTCCAACCTTTATCCTAACGCCATTGACCAAGCCGACTTTTGAAGATCCTGAAAAACGCGCATGGATTGATAGCAAGATTAAGTTGCCTCGTGTGGGCGAGGTCGAGGACATTATGGGCGCGGCAGTCTTTTTGGCGTCAGATGCATCGGGCATGATTACTGGGACTTCAATTCTCGTGGATGGCGGTTGGACTGCGGGGTAATTTATCCGCGCAATGTGCAGCTATCGGCTTGCGCTTGTGACGTGAGCAGATAAGTCTTTGATCAAGCTGTGGCATCATATTTTTAAGGATCCGTGATGAACGAACCTGTAGTTTTTCTTCCTGGATTGATGTGTGATGCGCGGTTGTTTGGACCACAGATCGCTGAATTGTCGTCGGACCGTGCGGTCATGTGCGCACCGATTTCGCAAGGCGAACGGATTGAAGAAATTGCCTCTGACTTGCTGGACGTGTTGCCTACAAAATTTGCGCTGGCAGGATTGTCGATGGGCGGCATAGTCGCGATGGAAATATTGCGTCGTGCGCCCGAGCGGGTGACGCGCATCGCCTTGATGGACACCAACCCTTTACCCGAAACGCCGCAAGCGGCCGCAGCACGCGAGCCGCAAATTATTGGCGCGCGCTCTGGGCGTTTGTCAGAAGTCATGCGCGAAGAAATGAAACCGAATTATCTGGCACCCGGTCCACGACGAGTAGATGTGTTGAACCTAGTGATGGATATGGCTGCGATCATGGGGCCAGAGGTATTCGTTCGCCAATCGCGTGCCTTGCAACGGCGTCGCGATCAGCAATCAACCCTGCGGAAATGCAAAGTTCCCGCGCTTGTTTTATGTGGGGAGCATGACGCGCTTTGTCCCGTGAAACGCCATGTTTTTATGGCGGAACTCATTCCTTATGCGGAATTGAAGGTCATTTCGAACGCAGGGCATTTGCCGACGTTGGAAAACCCGGATGCGACAACAGAAGCACTTTATGAGTGGCTGGCGCAGCCGTTTGTGTTGCAGTGAGTGCATAAAAAAGCCGCGCAAGACCATGTCTGCGCGGCTGATAAGTGAGCGATCTGAACGTCTAGTCCATTGCTTCCAATTCGTCGATCATACCTGAGATCATTGATAGACCTTTGTCCCAGAATTTCGGATCAGAGGCATCAAGGCCGAAGGGTGCAAGCAGGTCTTTGTGGTGCTTTGAGCCACCCGCTTTGAGCATGTCGAAGTACTTTTCTTCAAACCCTTCATCGCCCTCTCGGTAGACTGCGTATAGCGCATTCACGAGTCCATCGCCGAAGGCATATGCGTAGACATAGAAGGGGGAATGCACGAAGTGCGGGATATAGGCCCAGAAAGTCTCATAGCCATCGACGAAATCAAATGCTGGCCCTAAGCTTTCGGCTTGCACGCTCATCCAAAGGGCATTGATATCCTCGGGGGTCAGTTCGCCGCCGCGACGGGCGTCGTGGAGTTTGCACTCAAAGTCATAAAAGGCGATCTGGCGAACGACCGTGTTGATCATGTCCTCGACTTTTCCCGCGAGCAGGATTTTGCGCTCGGCCTGTGTCTCTGCCTTTTCCAGCATCTTTTGGAAAGTGAGCATTTCGCCAAACACGCTTGCTGTTTCCGCCAAAGTCAAAGGCGTGGAGGAGAGCATTTCGCCCTGACCTGCGGCCAGAACCTGATGCACGCCGTGCCCGAGCTCATGGGCCAAGGTCATCACATCGCGTGGTTTTCCGAGATAGTTGAGCATCACATAAGGGTGCACATCGGTGACCGTCGGGTGTGCAAATGCGCCGGGGGCTTTGCCGGGTTTCACGCCTGCATCGATCCAACCTTTTCTAAAGAAGGGTTTGGCAATCTCGCCCATGCGTGGATCGAATGCATTATAGGCGTCCATCACTGTGGCCTCGGCGGCGTCCCAGCCGACGATTGCGGTGTCTTCCATTGGCAAGGGGGCGTTGCGATCCCAAACTTCCATGCGTTCAAGGCCGAGCCAGCCGCGTTTCATCTCATAATAGCGGTGGCTGAGTTTCGGATAGGCTTCGACCACGGCTGTGCGCAGCGCTTCGACGACTTCGGGTTCCACGTGATTGCTCAGGTGGCGGCCCGTTTGCGGGGTTTCCATGCCGCGCCAGCGATCAATGATTTCTTTCTCTTTGGCTTGCGTGTTGTGAACGCGCGCGAATGTTTTGACATTCTCGCCAAGCACACGCGCAACTTCGCGGCTGGCCGCTTCGCGCTTGGAGCGATCTTGCTCCGTCAGCAAATTTAAAGTGCCCTCAATATTGAGGGTCTTGCCGTCCACCTCAAAGCTGAGGCCTGCAATTGTTTCATCGAACAAGCGTTCCCACGCATCACCTACAACGCCAAGATCGTGCAGGAATTTTTCCAATTCATCGCTTAGTTGATACGGCTTCATCGCACGGATGCGATCAAATACAGGCTTGTATCTGGCAAGGTCTGTGTTCGCAGCGAAATGCGCGTTAAGTTGGGTATCCTCAAGGCGGTTAAGTTCAAGTGTGAAAAAGACCAAAGGCGTGGTGAAATTGGTAATCTTTTCCTGCATGTCGGACATGAATTTAGCGCGATCAGCATCCGTGGTCAGCTGGTAATAGCGCAAGCCTGCGAAGGACATAATGCGCCCCGCAATCGAATTGATACGTTCATTGCGCAGCACGCAATCAAGTAGCTCAGCCGCGTCGAGGTTTGCTAGCTTGGCCTCAAAGTCGCGCGCGAAACTAGCACAAGCCTCTTCGAGCCAATCCAGATCGCGCTTTAGTTCGGGGGCATTTTCATCCGAATATAGATCGCTGAGATCCCATTCTGGCAGATTGCCGAGGGGATCCGGACCACCGCCAGCATTGGCGTCACGAACGGGGAAGGGAAGTTGGAACATCGAAAACCTCATATATCTTTGGCCCATAACCTAGGCATGCGCGCCGCGAGTTAAACCCCTAAAACGCGAGATGCTCGTTCTGGTGAAGGGCTTAGCCATAGAGACGTAACATTTCTTTAAGATCATCAAGGCTGTTGGCATCTTGTGCCGCTTTATCTTGTCGCCACCGCAACATGCGTGGGAAGCGCAGGGCGACACCGGATTTATGACGCGTGCTGCGTTGGATGCCTTCGAAAGCGATCTCGAACACATGTTCGGGCGGAATCCGTCGCACGGGACCAAAACGTTGCAGCGTGTTCTTGCGCACCCATGCGGTGATCTGGCGAAACTCCGCATCGGTCAGGCCTGAATAGGCCTTTGTGAACGGGATCAGATCGTTGCCTTGCCAAACGGCGAAAGTGTAGTCCGTGAAAAGGGTCGCACGCCGCCCATGGCCCGATTGTGCGTAGATCATCACTGCATCTATGGTCAGAGGATCAAGCTTCCATTTCCACCAATCACCTTTCTTGCGCCCTGCCAGGTAAAGGCTGTCACTGCGTTTTAACATCAGTCCTTCCGCATGATGTGCACGGGCTTCGGCGCGGGTTTGCGCGAGGTCTTCCCACGTCTTTGCTTTAATCTGCGGGGATAGCTTGATCGGTGCGTCGCTTGGCACATCTCTCAGAGTAGTATCCAAAAGCGCGCGCCGCTCTAAGAATGGGTGATTACGGATATCTTCGCCCTCCCATTCCAGAAGGTCGTAAGCGTATAGAATAACAGGCGTGTCGCGCAGCAATTTAGCGGGCGTCGTCTTGCGACCAATCCGTTTTTGCAGATCTGCGAACGGCAGGGGTTGCGCGTCTTTCCAACCCAGTATTTCACCATCAAGAACCGTGCCCGAAGGCAGATAATCCAGCAAACGCATGAATTCGGGGAAGCGGTCCGTCATCAGTTCTTCGCCGCGCGACCACACGAAATGTGTACCACCGCGCAGTATGACTTGCCCGCGAATACCGTCCCATTTCCATTCGGGGTGCCAGTCCTCAACAGCGCCAAGATCGTCGGGCGCGCCGTCTAAACCATGCGCTAGATAGAATGGATAGGGGCGAGACAACGCACTTTCGGGATCATCCGCTTCGATCAATGTATGGAAGTCCGTGCTCTGCGGTGTCCAATTGCCCATCAAACGGTGTGCCAGCTCAGCCTCGTCTTTGCCTGTGGCGCGTGCAAGGGCACGGGTCATAAGTTTTTGTGAAACCCCAACGCGAAATCCACCTGTTATCAGCTTGTTAAACAAAAATCGCTCAGTGCCACCAAGGGTATCCCACGCGTTTAGTACGAAGTCTTTCTTGGCTGTTTCATCAGCGTCCTTAAAGCTGGCCAATGCATCGATCCAATGGGTCAACCCCTTGTTGGAGTGCTGTGAGTTGACTGGCAAGATAAGCCCAATCGTCTCGGCAAGATCACCGACAATCGGGTAGCATTCCTCAAACAGCCAAAGATCAATGCCTGCGGTCTCCGCCGCCCAAGTGCGCAGTTGTGTCGTGGTGACCGCGCGCTTGGGGCGACGACCAGAGAACAGTGCGATGGTCCATAAGCGATCCGCATCATCTGCGGTCTCAAAATACTGAGCGATCGCGTCGACCTTGCGGCTGGTTTTGGTGGTTTCGTCCAAGGCTTGGAAAACTGTTGCAAAGTCTCTCATGACGCGTCGCTCTCGACAGCTGCGTCTGGCTCTTCACTATCGCCCTCAAACGCGGTTTCTACGATTGCAGCGTTGTATCCGATACTGTTTAAGTGGCGCGCAAAGATGTCCGTGTAGCCGTGCGTGACGTAGATATTTTCGGCATTTGTCGCGGATATTGCGTCCAGCAAACCATTCCAATCCACATGATCGGAGATGATAAATCCCTGATCTAACGCGCGCCGACGGCGCACACCGCGCAGCCGCATCCACCCGCTGGCAAAACCGCTAGAGTGCTTTGCGAACCCACGCGCCCAGTTCGAACCAAGTGCCGCAGGTGGTGCCAAGATCATTGCGCCTTTATAAGCTTTTCTGTCCAAGTCAGGTGTCACCAGCGTGGTAGGCGGCAACTGCACGCCCTGCGCGCGTAAGATTTCATTGCTGGCTTCGATCGCCCCATGGGTCAGGATCGGGCTGATATCCGTATCTAACATGGACAAAATGCGTTGGGCCTTACCGAGTGAGTACGCGCCGATGATGCTGCTCACCCCGGCTTGCGCATTCTTGTGCCACCATGTGTTGATTTGCTCTGCGATCACGGTCTGAGGCTCCCACTTGAAAATGGGCAGGCCGAAGGTGCATTCAGAGATGAAATGTGTGCAGCGCACTGGCTCAAAGGCTTCGCTGATGCCGTCATCTTCGGTTTTGTAATCACCAGACACGACCCAGATTTCGCCCTTGTAGGCTAGGCGGATCTGCGCAGATCCGATCACATGGCCCGCAGGGTGAAACGAGATCTCGACGCCATTCACGGCCACCGTTTGCCCGTAGTCAATTGTGTCGAGCGTGATGCTACCCAGCCTGTGGCGCATCACGGGGGCTGCACTTGTTGTACACATGTACCTTGCGTGGCCTGCTCGTGCGTGATCTGCGTGTCCATGGGTGATAAGCGCGCGCGTCACAGGTTTCCACGGATCGACATAGAGAGCTGCGCGGGGGCAATAAATGCCGCGGTCCGTGAAGGTGATGAGCGGGTCTGAAGCCATGCCCAGGAACATAGAGCGCAAAACGCGTGATGCTACCGCAGTGGATTTATTATTCAGAGGGCGTCGAGAAAAGCGACGGCCTCTTTGGTCAAGGTCGCGCGGATCGTGGGGTTGTCCATGAAGACTTCGTGCTCCGCATTTTCGACCATGCGTAACCTGCCGCTCGACCATGAGGCCATTTTCGTGTGCACGGCGCTGGCATCAACAATGCGTTCGTTATCGCCAAGAAACGTTAGGGCCGGCAACGTGGGCACAGGGGCGTTCATGATCGCGTTACATTCTAGCAGTGCTTCTCGCAGCCAATGCAAGCTAGGGCCGCCAAGTTCCAGCCCGGGGACTGCACGAATTTGATCGCCCATCAATTTCCACATCTCGGGATCGCGGGTCAGCGTGTTGTTCTTAAACGGCTGATTCAGGATAAAGCTGCGCGCGTTGGTGCCTGGGGTTAGTGTGCTTCCAACGCCAAATAAATCCGCTGCGCGCGATAAGACCCATGCGGCAGGGCGCAGTGTGGGGGACATGAGAATCCCCCACATCGGTGCCGAGAAAAGCGCGCCCTTTACAGGGAGACCGTCGATGATGGAACGCAGGGCGATGCACCCACCCATCGAATGGCCTAACAAGGCTTTCGCAGGAGGCATTCCTTGTTGCGCCATGGTACCTATCAGGGTTTGTGCATCTTTTTGATAGTCTTGGAACGTGCCGACGTGACCGCGCAGTGGCTCATCAATCAATTGATCTGACAGCCCTTGGCCACGCCAGTCTACCGTCGCAACCGCGTAACCAGCGGCGTGCAAGTCCGCCGCAACATGAGCGTATTTCTCAATGTATTCAGTGCGCCCAGTGTAAATCAGCACAGTATCCGTGGCCCCATCCAAGGGCCACAGCCCAATGCGCAGACGCACCCCGTCCGATGCTTCGCGCCAAAGCGCGTAGCCGCTTGCCGGACCATTGCAAATTTTGGCGTGATAGGGTGCGTCAGTCATGTCTGTTTATCCTAGCTCAGCACTGCGCCAAGTTTCATCGCCATGCCCATGTCACCATCGACGGATAGCTTGCCGGTCATGAACGCGGCAGTCGCGTTTTGCTCGCCTTCTAGGATCGCTTGGAACGTTTCCGCATTTGCTGTCAGCGTCACATCCGCGTCTGCATCGGACGCCGAAGCACCAGTTTCATCAATCCGAACAGCGCCTTCACCTTCAATCTCGAATTTTGCACTGCCATCGAAATCTGCGCCTGCCAGCTTTTCATTCAGGGCCGTAACGGCTGCATTAATAATATTGCTCATGTCGCTCTCCGCTTCGTTATCTCATTGCATCTGGCATCTTGCCTATCATGCGCTACACTCTTTTGTATGAGACTGCGATTCCCCACGCGCAAACCTTACCTTGCGGCATATTTACGTAAACTTAGCGGCACGATCGGTGTGACGCTGGTGCTGTTTACGTCACCCTGTAGCTTACCCGCTATTGCGCAAGACGTGCCTCACAAGAGTGCGACAGACGTTAACGCGCAAGTTCTCTTGGGGCAGTTACGCGACGCGAATGCGGGGGAGGCCGCAAAAATCGCCAAGCAAATCAAACGCGATTGGGCGCGTTCTGGTTCTGCTTCGGCCGACTTACTGTTGAAACGCGGGCGCGATGCGCTGGGCGCGAAAAAGCCTAAGGTAGCGGTCGAGCATTTGACTGCCCTCATAGATCATGCCCCTGATTTTGCGGAAGGCTGGCATATGCGTGCGAGCGCGCTGTATCAGCAGGAACTTTATGGTCCCTCGCTTGAAGATCTTGAACGAGCTTTGACGCTTAACCCCCAGCACTTTGATGCGATCCAAGGTTTAGGCGCGATTTTCGAGCAATTGGGCGATCCAAAGCGCGCGTATGAGGTCTATGAGCAAGTTCTGACTATACATCCGCATCACACGACCGTACTCGAAGCGATGGAGCGGTTGGAGACTGAAGTCAAAGGTCCAGCCCTCTAAATTAATATCGAGTTTGGGGCAGATATGGCCGCGCAATCACGCATCATCGCGGTTCTAGGGCCGACCAATACGGGCAAAACTACCTACGCGATCGAGCGTATGTTGGCGCATCGCACAGGTGTTATTGGCCTGCCTTTGCGTCTTTTGGCCCGCGAAGTCTACGACCGCATCGTCGCTTTGCGCGGGCCGTCTGTTGTGGCGTTGGTAACAGGTGAAGAGCGTATAGTGCCGCCGCGCACGCAGTATTGGGTCTGCACTGTCGAGGCAATGCCGCAAGGCATGGGGGCCGATTTTCTGGCTGTCGATGAAATTCAACTCTGCGCCGATCCAGAGCGAGGGCATGTATTTACGGAACGTTTGCTTAGTGCGCGTGGCCTGCATGAGACTTTGTTCATGGGCGCGGACACGATGCGTGACCCGATCCAGTCGCTTATTCCTGATGCTCAATTCGTAGCGCGGGAACGCATGAGCGAGCTGACGTATTCTGGCCCAAAAAAAATTTCCCGCATGCGTCCGCGTAGCGCAATTGTGGGTTTTTCTGTGGAAAACGTCTACGCCATTGCTGAATTGATCCGCCGTCAAAAGGGAGGAGCGGCTGTTGTTATGGGCGCTTTGTCGCCGCGCACGCGTAATGCGCAGGTGGAAATGTATCAAAACGGCGATGTGGATTTTCTCGTAGCGACCGATGCGATTGGCATGGGGCTTAACCTTGATATTGATCACGTGGCGTTTTCTTCACTGAGCAAATTTGACGGCCAACGTATGCGCCCGCTGATGGCAAACGAGCTTGCGCAGATAGCAGGGCGGGCTGGACGTGGGATGAAGCCGGGCACTTTTGGTGTGACTGGCGAAGCGCCACCGCTCCATGATGAGTTGGTGCGCGCCATTACCGAACATCGCTTTCAACCTGTTGGCAAACTGCAATGGCGCAATCCCAAGTTACAGATGGGCCGTCTTGATGCACTGATCGCCTCGCTGGAACAGCCAAGCCATGATGACCGTTTGGTGAAATCGCGCGAAGCCGATGATCTTCGGGTGCTCAAAACCCTAGCAGGCGAGACCGAAGTCATGGCGCGTGCGAGCGATGCCAAATCGGTGCAACTCCTTTGGGATGTGTGCCGCGTGCCTGACTTTCGCGGCATCAGCAATTCCGAACATGCCAACCTGCTTGAGGGCATTTTCAACTATCTTCATGAGCTTGGCCGCATCCCCGATGACTGGCTTGCAAGGCAAATCAAACGCATTGACCGCATAGAGGGTGACATCGATACGCTCTCCAAACGACTCGCGTTTATTCGCACTTGGACTTACGTGGCTCAACGCTCTGGCTGGACAAATGACGAAAACCATTGGCGTTCGCAGACGCGCGCTGTAGAAGACCGCTTGTCAGATGCGCTGCACGAGCGTTTGACCCAAAGATTTGTGGACCGGCGCACATCCGTGCTTTTGCGCCGGCTCAAACAAAAGGAGGCCCTTTTGGCCGAAGTAAACGATAAAGGTGAAGTGACCGTCGAAGGTGAATTCGTGGGTCGTTTGGAAGGGTTCCGTTTTTCGCAGGATAAGTCCGCGAGCGGTGCCGAAGAAAAGACATTGCGCGCGGCCTCCGTGGCTGCGTTAACCCCACATTTCCATTTGCGCGCGGACCGTTTTTACAACGCACCCGATACAGAGATTGATTTTACCGAGCAGGGTGGCCTCATGTGGGGCGAATATGCGGTCGGTAAACTGGCCGCGGGCCCCGAGGCTTTGAAACCTCAGGTCCAAGCGTTTGTTGATGATGAAGCAGGCGCAGATGTGATTGAAAAAGTCACGCGTCGTTTGCAGCATTTCATTGACCGCAAGATCGCGCTGCATATGGAGCCTTTGCTGAACCTGCAACGCGATGAAGAGCTTTCCGGCATGGCGCGTGGCTTTGGCTTCCGTTTGGTGGAAGCTTTGGGGCTCGTCGCGCGTTCCGACGTAGCCGAGGATGTTAAAGCGCTTGATCAAGATGCACGCGGCGCGCTGCGCAAACATGGCATTCGCTTTGGTCAGTTCACCATTTTTATGTCTTTGCTTTTGAAGCCTGCGCCGACGCGTTTGCGTCTTGTGCTGTGGTCTTTGGCCGCGGGTCATCAAGAATTCCCAGAATCGCCGCCCCCCGGTTTGGTGACGGTTCCGTCTGATGAACACGCACCAGCGGGCTACCATTTGATGTCTGGCTACCGCGCTGCTGGGGCCCGTGCGATCCGTATTGATATGCTGGAACGCCTTGCAGACATGCTACGCACCGAGGACAGTCGTGGTGGGTTCGAAGGCAATGCAGATATGCTTTCTATCACAGGTATGACTTTGGAGCAATTCGCGGATCTTATGCAAGGTCTCGGATATAAAGCGGAAAAAGGCGAGCGCGAGAAAGTTAAAGTGACGCCTGTTGTGGCTGTGGATGAGACAGCTAAGGTCGAAGACGCCCCCGCTGAGGCTGAGGCTGAAGACGCCCCAAAAGAAGACACACCGCCCGAGATGGAGGTGTTCTACACGTTTACATGGGGCCGTGCGCGTCAGCAAAAGCACGCGGACAGTCGTCCTCGCAAGCAAGGCGGCGCTCCCAAGGGCAAAGGCAAACCTCGCGGGAAACCTCAAGGTGGCAACAAAGCGCAAAACTTCTCTGCACGCCCGCCCAAGTCCGAGAAAAAGATCGATCCCGATAACCCGTTTGCAGCGGCTTTGGTGGGATTGGCCTTTAAAAAGTGAGCGAAACAGTTGAAAAGCTGCGCGCTGACAAATGGCTCTGGCAGGCGCGGTTCTTTAAGACCCGTAGCCTGTCGGCCAAACTCATCACAGGTTCGCACCTACGGGTGAACAGCGACAAGGTGATCAAAACCTCCGCCACAATCAAAGTTGGCGATGTTCTGACATTCCCCCAAGGCAATCACATTCGCGTTATTCAAGTGGACGCCATCGGGATGCGGCGTGGTCCTGCGCCCGAGGCGCAAGCTCTATATACCGATCTTAGCCCGCCGCAACCGCGCGATATTGGCAAATCTTATGCAGAACGCGGTGGTCGCCCAAGCAAGGCGGACCGAAAGCTTGGCGCGCAAATCAAACGCGGAGAGCTTGAATGATCCACCCGCTTGGATTAGCAAGTCCGCAACTTCGATTGAGGCACGATTCATGACCTACATTGTTAACGACAGCTGCATCGCCTGCAAATACACAGACTGCGTCGAAGTCTGCCCTGTGGACTGCTTCTACGAGGGTGAAAATATGCTGGTGATTCACCCAGATGAGTGCATCGATTGTGGCGTATGCGAACCCGAGTGTCCTGCCGATGCGATCCGTCCTGACACAGAACCGGACATGGAAAAATGGGTTGAATTTAACCGCAAGTATTCCGAGATGTGGCCTGTCATTATCACCAAGAAAGACCAGCTTCCTGACGCGGAAGAGCGTGACGGTGAAGAAGGAAAGCTTGAGAAATACTTTTCTGAGAAACCTGGTGAGGGTGGCTAGATACACCGAATCACCTATGCGATTTTGAAAAGGTGCGTGCGTAGCACCTTTTTTACGCTTTGGGCCTGCGAATGCGGGGTGTACTGGATGTTAACGTATCTTGCACGCACTACTGGTGAGGGGAGCATTTTTATGATAAGGACTTCATCAAATGATAAATAATTACCTGACACTGATCTGTTTCTGCCCTCCCGCGAGATAGTAAAACCTATACAAAGCGTGCTGAGCTGGCTGATGCCTGTGCGTGCGCTTTTGACGTGTCTGATGATCCTAAATGAGCTGAGGAAAGCCCATAATGAGCAAATCAAAGAACCTCGATTTTCGCATTAACGAATTTGTTGTGTACCCCGCGCATGGCGTGGGCAAAGTGGTCTCCGTCGAAGAGCAAGATGTCGCAGACGTTAAGTTAGAACTTTACGTGATCGCATTCGAAAAAGATAAAATGACCCTGCGCGTACCGACGCATAAAGCCATCGACATTGGTATGCGCTCGCTCAGCACGGGCGATGAAGTCGCCCACGCAATGAAAACGCTCAAAGGCAAAGCGAAAGTGAAACGCGCCATGTGGTCGCGTCGCGCGCAGGAATATGAGCAAAAGATTAATTCTGGCGATTTGATTGCGATTGCAGAAGTTGTACGAGATTTGCACCGTACCGATGATCAGCGCGAGCAAAGCTATTCAGAGCGTCAGCTTTATGAAGCCGCGCTTGAGCGTTTAACCCGCGAGATTGGTGCTGTTCAAGGGGGCGATGAAGACGCCGCCGCACGTCAGATCACTGACGTTTTGATGTCCCGAGTTGTTGCTGCCGCTTAGGCCGACTTTTCAGGGAACAGGGAAAGCCGCGCTTTTGGGAGGAAGCGCGGCTTTTCTATTTTAGCCCGCCAGTAGGGTAAGAAGCAGTGCCGCTTCAGTGACTTGCTGGCTTGCGCCGCAGACGTCACCAGTCTGACCTTCGATCTTTGCGCGAGTCAGCGTTATGCAAAAATAAGCGCAGATCGCGGCAACAAGCGCCATCGCAATCCCGTAAAACCCAAACGTAAATATTAAAGCGAGTACTCCGACCCCAGCCGCAATTTGTGCACAATGCATAGAGACAACGCCAACAGATTTGGACAGACCAACGTCACGGGCGTGAGGCAGTGCCGTCATAATCGCAGGCATCACAGCGCGCGACGCAACGTGAACCGCAACCAACGGTAGCGCCCAATTGTCAAAGCGCAACAGCTCTACCAGCACGCCAACACGCAGGGCCAAAGTGATCCCTAAAGCCAAAACACCATAAGTGCCGATCTGACTGTCTTTCATGATTTTCAGCCGCATCGCAGGGTCCCAACCACCCCAGAACCCATCGGCGCAATCGCCCAAACCGTCCTCATGCATTGCGCCCGTCACGACGATGCCAGCGGCCAACGCCAAGATAGCAGCGCTCCATAGGGGCAAACCGATCCAAAGCGCAAGTTTCGCAGCGATGCAGGTGATCAAACCGGTCACCACCCCAACCAGCGGATAGGCCCAAGCCGCGCGCGCGCTCTGGGCGTAAGCGTCTTCATCTAATCGGATCGGGAGCCGTGTGAGCAAGCTCAGTGCCAGCGCGATATCTTTTAAGAGGTCGTTTTGCTGTGCCAAAAGGGTCGTTCCTACCTTGTCGCTTATGCAGAGCACGTTAAACACAGATACAAAGATGCTTACAACGAAAGAGCCGATCATGAGTACATTTTCTTCTTTAGCCGAGTTTCACGCGCTGCTCGCGGCGATGCCAAACGCTGATGCAAACGCTGTTGCAGGCGCGCAAGAGCGCAACGGCCAATTGACCAAACCGCCCGGCGCTTTGGGCCGTCTTGAAGAGTTGGCGATTTGGTATGGTGGGTGGCGTAGTACGGATCGGCCCAGCGTTGGCAAGCGCCAAGTAATTGTTTTTGCAGGCAACCATGGTGTAACGGCACAGAGGGTTTCAGCCTTTCCACCCGAAGTGACAGTGCAAATGGTTGCAAATTTTGAACATGGCGGCGCTGCTGTGAACCAACTAAGCCGTGTGGCAGGGGCAGAGATGAGCGTACATGCGCTGGATCTCGATACGCCTACGGCAGATTTCACCAAAGAGGCGGCGATGAGCGAGGCTGAGGTTGTGGCTGCACTTACAACAGGCTGGAACGCTGTGGACGCTGACACGGAAATGCTGGTCGTGGGTGAAATGGGCATCGGCAACACCACTTCTGCTGCTGCAATTGCAACGGCGCTTTTTGGAGGTGACGCTGCGGATTGGACAGGGCGGGGCACGGGCGTTGATGATGCAGGATTAGCTAACAAAACGCGGGTTGTCGCGGAAGGCGCGGCGCTGCACGCAAGTGAAGACGCGCTGGAAATCTTACGCTGCTTGGGTGGGCGTGAACTTGCGGCAATGGCGGGCGCAATTGTGAGCGCGCGTGCCAAGCGCATTCCTGTGATCATGGATGGGTTCATCTGCACCGCCGCTGCGGCCTGTCTTGCGAAAGCCCAGAATGGGGCGCTTGATCACGTGGTTGCAGGACATCTGAGCCAAGAGGGCGCGCACGGTAAGCTTCTGGCAGAACTTGATAAAGAGGCGATCTTGTCCCTTGACATGCGTCTCGGTGAGGGCTCCGGTGCTACGCTTGCTATCAATGTTCTCGTCGCAGCAGTCGAGTGCCATTCTGGCATGGCGACTTTCGCTGAGGCAGGCGTCGCAGCGGGCTAATCCCCGGATTTACGCGCTTCCAAAATTGTGAGGAGCGAGGCTTCTAGGTCTCGCTCCAGGTCCTTCGCCCGCGCGATATAAGCTCTGTTTTCGCCTGATGGCGTATCTGGATCCCAGACTTCGGCCAACTCGCGGATCGCATGACGATCGTGGGCATAAAAGGTTTTTTCGGCTTCTGCCGCTTCGAACTCAGTTAATCCAATATTCTCAAGTACATAGCGGCCTGCGCGTAGAGAACTGTCAAACATCTCGCGCACAATATCATTCGCGCCTGCGCCATAGAGGCGAAAAACATCACTGCGATCCTGTGCGCGCGCGATTATGTGTAAATCGGGGCGCTCTTTACGCGCATAGAGCACCAGTTTCAAAGTTGCCGCGGGATCATCAAGCGCCACTACTAGGACGCGCGCATTGGCCAATCCAGTCGCGCGCAGCATGTCGGGGCGTGTTGGATCACCGAAGAACCCTTTGAATCCAAAGCGGCGCATCAATTCGATGGTTTTTATGTCATGATCAATCACGATAGTTTTGAACCCCGCTGAGCCGACCAGGCGGTTCACAATTTGACCAAATCGACCGACGCCGGCAATGATGACAGGCCCTTCATCATCGATCTCGTCATGCGTGATGTCTTGGTTTGCGCCGCGAAAACGCTTGTTGATTACTTCCATCAGGATGAACAAAAGTGGTGTGATCAACATCGAGAGTGCGATGATCAACAAAATGCGTTCCGAAAGGCTGACTGGGATGACATCTTGCGCGACGGAAAATGCGGTTAGGATGAAGCCAAATTCGCCTGCCTGTGCAAGACCAAGCGTAAACAGCCAACGATCTTGACCGTGTAGCTTGAAAATCCGCGTCAGCGCATAAAGGACGAGGCCTTTGATCAGGATGACGGCTGCGGTCAAGCTCAAGATCGCAATCGTATCGCGCTCCAGAACAGCAAAGTTGATGCCAGCACCAACGGTGATGAAGAACAGGCCAAGCAGAAGACCTTTGAAGGGTTCAATGTCTGTTTCAAGTTCGTGCCGGAACTCGGAGTTCGCCAGAACCACGCCTGCAAGGAATGCGCCAAGGGCGGGTGAAAGGCCAACGAGCAGCATCAGGAACGAGATCCCAACCACGATCAAGAGCGCCAGCGCGGTGAACATTTCGCGCAAGTGGCTCGCATGGATAAAGCGAAACACAGGCCGTGCGAGGTAAACGCCTGCAAGAATAATCGCAGCAATTGCACCCAAAGTGATAAGTGTAACGCCCCAGCCCGGTAGGTCCGAGGTTAAGTTGAGTGTGGTATGATCCGCACCGTGTTGGTCGCCGATGTGGCGATTGATCGAGCCATCTGCGCTCAGCGTCATTGCTTTGGGTAGCGCGAGAAGCGGTAGAATCGCGAGGACCGGGATAACTGCAATATCTTGCGTCAATAGAACAGAAAACGTAGAACGCCCGCCCGCAGTGCGCATCAGACCCTTTTCGCTAAGAGTTTGTAGCACGATTGCGGTAGAAGACAGCGCGAAAATCAGGCCAACCGCCAAAGCAATAGACCAATAAAATCCGAGTGCCATTGCGCCAATCATGATCGCAAGGGTCGTGAGCGTAATTTGCAATCCGCCCAACCCAATCAAACGATGTCGCATATCCCAAAGCGCGCGAGGTTCCAGTTCTAGCCCGATCAGAAAGAGCATCATCACTACGCCAAACTCAGCGAAATGTTGCAGATCCTTCGTTTCTGCACCCACCAATCCCAAAAGCGGACCGATCAGAATGCCCGCTGCCAAATATCCAAGCACTGAGCCGAGGCCCAAGCGTGCAGCAACGGGAACCGCAATGACGGCGGCCCCCAGATAGATCGACGCTGAAAATAAAAAGCCTTCCATCGAGCACTTTCAACTTTGGCGCGCTCAGGTCGGAAGCGGCGCGTCTTGCTTCAATTGGTCCATAACTATCTGACTTTGCACGCGGGCTACAGCAGGATGTGGAAGAATAACATCGTGGATAAGTTGATTTAAGCTGCTGAGATCTGAGCAATAAATGCGCAAAAGATAGTCGGAATCCCCCGTTAACGTCCAAACGCTAATAATTTCTGGCCGTACTTCGGCAAGACTCGCGAAACTGCGCGCTTCTTTGGGGCCATGCGATCTAAGCTGAACTTGAACAAACGCTTGAACCGTGAGGCCAATGCGAGACGCTTCAAGATGCGCATGATAGCCACTGATATACCCATCTGCTTCCAGCTTTTGACGGCGTCGTCCCGCTTGGCTGGCTGACAGGTTAAGCCGTTCGCTAAGATCTTGGGCGGTGTAATGTGCGTTGCTTTGGAGTGCGGCAAGCAGTTTTTTGTCTATGTCATCTAACATGCTGACTTCTTTTCGCGCAGGTGTGGCAGGTCTGCTAAACTGGGACTTTTAGCCTTTGGGCATTCTCAAGGTCACATTACGACCCCGTTTTGTGTAAATAAGTTGACCTTCGCCAATCGCAGAAACACGTCCACCATCGACACGATCGCCGACTTTCACTTTCTTGTAGCGCCCGCTCGAAAGCCGAACCAGCGCGCGTCGACTGGAAGGTTTGCCGTAAACACCAATAAGGTTTACGCGGCTGAGATTGATTGCATTTCTGACGGTTGCTGTTTTGGCGACAGATGCGCTGGATGGAATGCGCGGTTTGACAGTTCTGGGCGCAACCGCTGCGACTTGAGTTGCTTGTTGTTCTGTCTGACGCTCAGACTGCTTTTGCGCGCGCGATACGATCTGCGCAAAATTGCGCGGTCGTTGGGATGGTTTACGAGAACTGGCAATGGCCAAACGGGTCGCAGGCACGACAGCGGATTCTGTTTCCGCAACTTCCTTTTCTACGCGTGGGCGCAGCTTTGGACGAATCTTAGCGAGCTCTGCGCGAGAATTGCCACCTAATTGCGTGCGCTCAGTGTCTTCGACCAACGTTTCGGGGCGCGTTTTCGGGCGCAGAGAGGCGAACAGGCCGCTCTCAAATTCCGTGCCGGGCGTCGTAAGTGCGTCAGCCGGCGTAAGTGCAGCGGTGCGAAGGCGCTCAGGAACAGCTGGTGGCACGCGCGCGGGGCGTCCCAGAAATACCAAAGCGCCTTCCGGCGTGATCGCGCCATCCGGTGTTGCAGGCACAAGGCCATTTTCATCAAATGCGAACTGGGAGCCCGCTGTTGGCGGTCCTGTCAAACCTTGAGGCAATGCATCACGAGGCTGCGTCAAAGGCTCTAATGCAAAGGCATCTTGACCGCTAATGCGCGCATCAATCGAAGCTGGGTAAACGTCATCTAGCGCGATTTGCGGCGGTAATGCGGGTTGCACGGGTGTGGCGAGCCAGATGCCAGTTGCGGCGTATTTCGCGGCCGCTTCCTCTGGTGAAATAACTGGGGCCACAGACTCAACCTGAGCAAGCCCTTCGTTCCTCAGCGGGAGGTCTTCAATCAAGACATCGTCTTCACCAGTGGGCAAGGACGCCAGTTCTATCAACGCCTCGTTATCTTTCTCAGCATCTGGATTAGGCAGTTCTGCAATTGCTTTGTTGCGATTATCGCCACCAAAAAAGCGAGCCAGACCATCGTCCAAAAAGACAGAGGCCCAGGCCGCGACAGTCACCAAAAACAGCAAAAGAATGGCAGTAAGAATCAAGCCAAGGAAGCGCGGCTTACCGCCGACGGCGATGTTTTCTTTCTTTTTCTGAGGCTTGCGTGCACCGAAGACAGTCATGCGCTGCTTTTCGTCTTCGCGCGCAGAGATGGCGGCATCAACGACAGGTTCCAGTGCGGCTGGGGGTTCGGCTTTTGTTGCACGCTTCGCCATTAACCCGCGTGCGCCAGCCAAGGTTGCACCACCTGCCGTTCCTGCAAGTGCAAAGGCTTTTGCAGTGGCTTTCGATCCGTTTTCTTTCAGTTTATTTGGTGCAGCTTCCTCAACAATCGGTGCAGGCGCGCGAAGGTTGGCAATCAGTGCACCGTCAGCAGCACCCTGAAACGCAGGCACCGTGCGTGGCGAAGCGGCAAAGTCAGCGGGCATCGGAGGGATGTTGTCGGGGAAATCGCCTTCTACATATGCAAGGCCAGGGCGCAAAGTGCCAAGCTTTGAGTCAACTTTTGTCTCTTCCAAAGCTGCGTCAGACATGCCTGTCACTTGCGGGGATTGACCAACCCCAGGCTTCGTTGCATTTGGTGCAGGGATCGCGGCCGCAGGAGGCATCACTGGATCGGCTTGCCGCTGAGCCTCGTCTAAACGCGGCGGTGCTGCAAGTAGGGGCGATACCGGCTTTGCGACAGTTTCGGTGGGTGCTGGTGCCGCAGGTTCTGGCGCACTGCGGCGCGAGGAAAAGCCGGGAACCGTAATTTTCAATTCCTCTATGAGATCATTCGGCGCGTCTTCGCTCGACGGAATTACGGGCTCTGGATCAGGGACAACTAGCGTTGGAAGAGGGATCGCATCACCCGTCGCAATTGCAGGCTTGCCATCCGTAACGAGCGTGGTAACTCCCTTTGATTTGGCCAAAGTACTGACGCCAAAGAAAGGTTCATACGGAAAATTTACAGGCGCTGTCGCAGCAACAAATACCATCGGGGCGAAACCATGCTCTGTTGCGAAGGCTTCCGCTTCTTGCAGAGTTTCTTTTGCGACGGCGGCTATATGAACCTGTCCGGCCTCATTGGCGAAATCGAACGCCAGATCATCGACTGGATAGGGCGTTGCGCCGTCAAGCGCACCAAGCACAGAATTTTGAAGAGCATCTTTGTCCAAGCCTGTGGCATCAACCGTTAGATATTTGATCTGGTCGTCGGCGATAATCAATTTGGTTTCGACAGGCCCGTTGCCAAGCGCCTCTGCTTTGGCGCGCAAAGCAGCAAGATCGCCCGTGAGATCGGCGGAACCTATGTCGACATCACCCACACGGCCCCACCCATTCTCTTGCTGCTGCAAAAGTTGGATACCGCTGAATGAAAGCGACAATGCAAAATTCAGTCTCATACTGGTGTTTTAGTCTCCCCAAACGCGCACTGGGAGTCGGTGCGCGATATTTGATAAAGTATAGCAGCTTCTTGCCTAGTGGAAGAAGCGTTGCCTGAGAGAAGTTTGCCCAAAGTTTCCCCTTCTTGAGTGTACTACCTTAGTGCCAAGGATATCGAGGTCGCTTGCGACTAAAGCAAAGAGGCGGGGAAGCAGTATAGGCCCTGTTGATAGTAAAATCGGTGTAAGGTGTTACAATGTTCTTAAAAAATTGGGTATTTTTGTTTGCACTTGCAATTGCAGCAAGTGTGGGGACGCAAAACTTGGTGCAAGAGACAGAGCCACTTTGCACCATTGTGGTGATCGGAGAAGCGCAAATTGCGGCTACTCCTGACAAAGCCGTTATCACCTTGGGTGCACGTCATGTGGCGAAAAGCGCAGCGGGTGCGCTTGGGGAAACCAGCAAAACGGTTGCAGCGATTCTCTCTCGGATGGAGAAAATGGGTGTCGAGCGGGCCAATATGCAAACCCTGCCGTTGACGCTTAATCCCGTGTGGCGACGGAGAAAACGCTATGACGGCGACGGATCAGTTTTAAATCCTATCGGCTTTGAAGCGTCGAATTCAGTGACGTTCACATTGCTCGATCTTACGACGCTAGGGGAGGTCCTGGATAAGATGGCCCGAGATGGGGTAAATTCGTCTTCGAGCTTTCGCTTCGCCCTGATTGATCCCGAACCCATTTAAGATCGCGCGGGCACCGCAGCTGTGGTTGATGCCCGTCGAAAGGCGGAACTTTACGCGCTCGCAGCGGGTCTGGAACTTGGTGAGGTGTTGCTTGCTGATCACCGAAGAAATGGTTGGCTCCGGCGGAGGCTTTCCACCACGCGTCATGGAAATGGCTGCGCGCTCATCTTCCGTTCCAATCGGGCAAGCGAAATAACGCGGCGCTCGAGTGTTAAGGCCGTGTTCAACATCGCACAATAGAGATGAAAAATGGCCCAAGACGATCCTCGGGCCATTCTAGCTTTTGGTGTACCTCGTTTACTTCGAGGCGGCTTTGATCGCTTGATCCAGGTCAGCAATCAAATCTTCCGCGTTCTCTATCCCGATGGAAATACGCACGACATTCGGACCCGCGCCCGCCGCTTCCTGTTGTTCTGGCGAGAGCTGGCGGTGTGTGGTCGAGGCCGAGTGGATAACTAAGGAGCGTGTGTCACCCAAGTTGGCGACGTGGCTGAAAATCTCAAGGCTGTTGACCAGTTTGATGCAGCCTTCATAACCCGCCTTTAGCGCGAATGTGAACAAGCCGCCTGCTCCTTTCGGGCAGATCTTAGCGACGCGCTTGTTGTAAGGTGAAGAGGGAAGACCTGCGTATGTAACATACTCAACATGCTCGTTTTTTTCTAACCAGCCTGCGACGGTTTGCGCGTTCTCAACATGGCGTTGCATACGTAGGGAAAGGGTTTCACAGCCCATCAACGTATAATGTGCTGCTTGTGGGTTCATCGTCATACCGAGATCGCGCAGCCCGATGGCGATGCCGTGGAATGTGTAGGCCAAGGGGCCAAATGTTTCTGCGAATTTGAGGCCGTGATAAGCAGGTTCTGGCTGGCTGAGGGACGGGAATTTGTCGGACGCTGTCCAATCAAACTTGCCGCTGTCGACAACGCAGCCACCCGTCACGGTGCCGTTGCCTGTGAGGTACTTTGTGGTGGAGTGTACGACCAGCGTCGCACCATGCTCGATCGGGCGGCACAGGTAGGGAGTTGCCGCAGTATTATCCACGATCAAGGGAATGCCAGCAGCGTCGGAGATTGCAGAAATAGCGTCGAGGTCGGTGATGTAGCCCCCGGGATTAGCAATTGCTTCGCAGAAGACCGCGCGCGTGTTGTCGTCGATAGCGGTTTTCACGGCTTCTTCGTCATCGAAATCGACGAACTTTGCTTCCCAACCGAAACGTTTGATCGTTTGGCTGAACTGCGTAATTGTGCCGCCATAGAGACGTGTGGAGACAACGACATTATTGCCCGGCTGCATCAGCGGAAAGAGTGCCATGATCTGTGCTGCGTGACCCGAGGAGCAGCACACCGCGCCAACACCGCCCTCAAGTGTGGCTATGCGTTCTTGCAGAACCGCAACCGTGGGGTTGGTCAAGCGGGAATAAATGTAGCCGACTTCTTGTAGGTTAAAAAGCGCAGCCGCATGTTCTGCATCGCGAAATACGTAAGCTGTGGTTTGATAGATCGGCGTGTTCCGTGCGCCTGTTGCTGGGTCGGGGCGCGCGCCTGCGTGAATTTGCAGCGTATCAAAGCCGTAGCTGGGTCCGTCGGTCATTGTGGTTCCTCACGTTAAGTATAATCGTTAGGGACGGGTTTAGGCCAATGTTGCGCACCTCACAACCAAGAGGCATGAAATCAGAACGTGCGTTCGCAAAGAGGTAATACTTGGAAACAAGCGTTTTGTACGCAATTTAGCGCATGCAAAAACCGACCTTTTTTATGCGATTGCGGATCGCTGGCTCTTTGCAGGGCATATTTTGAGCGTGCTGTCCTTGTGAATGGCGCGCTCGCCTTGGCAGATTTATAGCCCCAGTCTTGAGTGACAGCTGATCGTTGCTTCCGCTTAGTAAAACAAGTTTGAGAATCGGCGCACTTGGGGCCTATGGTTGTGAGTAGCCCCGTTTGAGTGGTCCAATTTGAAAGTTAGTGCATGCTTGGCCTTTG
>NZ_JABBAL010000021.1 GCF_018607995.1 Planktotalea sp. | reverse complement strand
CTGAGGTGCGATTTATGCAGGACGATCAGTATGGTGGAGACTGTTATTCTAGAGCGGATATTCATACGTGAAGCAGCGAATGGCCGTTGAGAGCCCACACTGTGAATTCGATTTTGTGCTGTGTGCGCTCGCAGCGAGGAAATTTCTAAAACAGCGTAAATCTCTCCGCTGCTGCGCGGTGAGAAAACCGGTCGTTCATGTTAACCATAGCGGAAAAGAAACACCCAAGCGTCATCCAACCGGACTGGACTTCGGATTCCGACAACCTCGCTTAAGAAATTCGGGAGCGACTCTCTGGTTCATGTAGGATAGGAGGCGATGATCTCGAAAGTTTAGGTTTCTGAGCGATCGCGCATTGAGAGCCGCAGATTGGCTCTGACGACTGCCTACTCCTCAAAAATTTCTTCAAGGATTATACCAATGACCGACGACAACCGCGACAAGTCAAAAACCCATTACATTTGTCAAACCTATGTCGAGGCCAAGGGGACAAAGGGCGCACCATCGGGTGTGAAAATTGACAAACAGTTCCAGTATACGACGGCAGAAGAAGCCGAAAGCCGGGCGGAACGTGCGAGCCAATCGCCTGATTGCGCGGGTGCGGATGCCTATATGATCATCGAGGACCCAAGTTCGGGCGAGATAAGTGCGCCTACGTTTCTTGTCCGGATCGGAAATGTGCCAGAATTCGACGATTTTTAACGGGCCACTGCGACGCTACCGGTAAGGCGTTTCATCTGAACGCAGGTCCATGGGCCCAGAGCGTCAATGAATGGCGTACGCCGAGTTGTACGGGAACCACCTGATGAAGCGCGAAGCTGGGGAAGATGCTGACACACCCTTGGGCGCGGCTGGCAGACAAGACCTGAGCACTTGGCATAACCTCTAAATCGCCGCCTTCATACGAGCTTGCCAAGCTAAGCTGTAGCACCAATGTGAGCTTGCGTTTGCGTGCCACGGGGCCATCGCCGATGTCAGAATGCCAGGCAAAATGACCGCCGTCAGAGGCCTTGTAACTTGCGACTTGCGGGCTTTCGGCAAACTCGCGCAGGTCAAAATCAAATTGGTCGACATTGGATTTCCGGACAATCTCGATCAGGCGATCCATGACCCAGCCCAGCCCGTCGACGTCATCCACCCAGACCAGTTTTGCACGGCGCATAGACTGGTCCTTTGTCTGGCCCACAAGCATCGCATCTTTGGACGGGGCAGCGGTGATGGCTGCAATGATACGCTCACACTCGCCCGAGCTGAACGCTTCTGGCTTGGAGTAAAGTGCAATCATGTGGGTCACCTTTTATCAGACAAATGGGGTGGACGCCGAATAGAGGCCGCAAACCTGCGGGTGGTCTCAGTGTGGTTGATTTCGGGCGTGGGATTGCGCCATAACCATCTGTTTGATTTTGGTGGACGATGTGCGCGGGTTGTAGCGCACCTGCGCGATCTCTTTACCCATCTCTTTCAAATAGGCATCGACATCAAGGTTGTGGGACTTGGTGCCCCAATCTTCGCCAATCACGAAGATATCGGCACCGACAGCTATGCAGCCCGAAACGTATTCCAGCGCGTGATAAGGGCGTACAATGTCGACACAACTGAGGGCTTCAAGCATCTCAACCCGTTGTTCCAATGGGACAACCGGAACATTGGGCTTGTAGAGGTTCACAACCTCATCAGAGGCTACGCCGACGGCCAAAGTATCGCCCAAAGATTTGCAGTGTTTCAACAATGCCAAATGGCCAACATGAAGTAGGTCAAACGTGCCAACGGTATAGACGATCATTTTCGCTTTATCCTTTTGCCCACCCGTCATCGGTGGTAGCACACGGCATCTGAATGCGCGTGTGCGTGAATATCGTTCAGATGTTTCAAACAACTAAGCTGAGATATCTCCAGGCTTTCAGAAGCTCGGAGTCGATTTACGTTTTGAAACGGCGCGTTTCAAATGCACTCAGAATGGAAAGCCGAGATTACCTGTTAAATGTTAACAAGGTGTCAGTTCTCTTAACTCAAAGGATGTCTCATGACAATCGAAAACGCTGCCACGCCGAACCCGCCGATCCTGTCCTACATCAAAGATCTGCCCAACATCTGTTCGCTTGCGGGCTTGGGTTGTTCGCTGCTGGCGATCTATTTTCTGATTATCGGGCTGTATCCAACGGCGATGATCGGCATGATCTGGGCTGTCGGATTTGATTGGGCCGATGGATTGATTGCGCGCAAAATGAAGGGCCGCACGGGGGATGATCGGGCCTTTGGCGGCACGCTTGATCTGCTGATCGACATTGTTAGTTACGGCGTGACGCCCGCCATTCTCATCCTGAGTTACGCCGAATTCAGTGCCGCGTTTCTGCCCGTTGTGTTTGTGACGTTGATCTTTGGCGCGATCCGACTGAGCTATTTCAGCACCTTCGGGCTGTCAGGCGATGCTAAATATACAGGGCTTGCGATTGACAACAACAGCATCATCCTTGTCTTCATCGTCATGTTCGCGGGATACTTTGAGCGCCCGACTTTTGCGATCATTCTAGCGTTGTGTGGTCTGTGTCTTGCGGGACTTAATGTCTCTCAGATCAAGACACCGAAACTGTCTGGAAATCCCATCAATGTGATCATTCTTGCGATTTATACGTTTTGCGTGACCCTGTTTTACGGCTGGTCCATGCTGCAAGCGTAGTTTGAAAATTTTTACGCGTTGGATTGATAACTCTCGTCCAACGACGCGCACCCTTATCGGCGATGCTGCTTCTGACGTAAATGCGAGCAACGGCAGCAATGGCGGCTCCTTTCTTGTCGGATCCAACTGTAGTGAAAGAACGGTTTCAGATTCGCTGATCATTACTGATTTCGACGGCCGCTTCGGTGATTTGCGTTGCGTTGCGACAAGGGTTTTGCCGCCTGCGCAAAGGAATGCTGCGTGAGCGAAATTGAAAAACCCAAGGTTGGTTTTGTCCGCGTTGTGTGAGTTCAGACAAGCCGAAGCGAAGGGCACGTATTCCCGAACCAGTCTTTGGTGCATAACGCGGCTAAGGTCGGCTGGGTGCGGAGTGATCAGCTATCGGGTAGGGGTAGGGTGACGCATGTGACGCTTCTTCTTACTGCGCGCTCTATTCAAAAAAACATATTTTCTAATGAATA
>NZ_JABBAL010000011.1 GCF_018607995.1 Planktotalea sp. | reverse complement strand
CCGCAATAGCCCTCGCAGCAACCGTCATATTCTAGGCATGAGTCCTGACCCGAGGGGCAAGGCTTTTGATTGTGAGTGTTGTTAACGTCTTACTATTCACCTGATTCGCCATCTATAGCTGGAATTTAGCTGTGTATAAAAAGATGAATTATGTCATTTAATTAATTTTTTCAGTATATAATGAGATTTTCATTGGCGAGGTGATACATTCTGAAACAGCAATACATTACCCCTCTGACTGAACCAGCTAATACCATTTTCTACAGTTTGAAACTTGCAGATAAAACGGGTCCAAAATTCCGACACAATCATGCGCGTTTTGTTCGTTGGCCTGCTGCTATTGTGGGATCGTGCGCGCTGTGACCCGTTCACGGTGGATCATATAAAGCCCCGCTCCGATAATTATCACAATTCCTGTCAGGCTAAGCGTATTTGGAAAATCATTAAAAATGAGATAACCAAAAAAAGTAGCCACAGGCAGCTCAAAATACTGGAGCGGCGCCAAACTGGATGAAGGCGCCAGAGACAAAGCATAGGTCATCATCATATGGCTGATCGTCGCGAAGAACCCCGCGCCAATAAGCCAGAGCCAAGCAAGACCCACTGGCCAGATTGGGTCAAACAGGTCAGAGCCTGAGCCCTGCATCAAAAGCAAGATTGGAATGCAAAGCAAGCTGGCAATCAGACCTGTATGAAATTGCAGGCTCACAGGATGCATCTGCCGCGATAGGGTGCGGGTCACCAAAATGTAGAATGCGAAGGCAAGTGCTGTGCCAAGTGGAATGAACGCAACGGCGCCAAAGTTCGCAAAACTTGGTTGAATGACGAACAAGACACCAACAAATCCTACCAAAGCAGCCCCCACACGGCGCGGACCGACCTCCTCGCCGAGGTGAAACTTACCAACTAGTAGCACAATGAAAGGCGCGACAAAGACAATTGCTAACGCGTCAGCGAGCGGCATAACGCGGATCGCGGCGATAAAACAAAACGTCGCGAACAACAAAAGCAACGCGCGTGAGACCAAGGTTGGTACATGCGCGCGTGCCACCTTTAACGATAGCCCCATGATCCAAATGAAAGGTGCCATCAAAGCGCACTGAACCAGAAACCGCGCGGCTGTAATTTGCCCGACTGGTACAGTTGAGGAGGCGAGCTTGGCTGCAACGTCTAGCAAAGGTGCTGTAAAACAAAACCCAAGCATGAGCGCGACACCCGTAAGTACGCGATCTGGTGTTGGAGCAGGGGAGGGAGTGGTAATCATGACCGCATATAAGAAGGTCGTTAGACGCACGTCTAGTTGATTATAGGACCAAGGCGACGCCAACCGACAATCTCTTCGGGCTTGGGTCTCTTAATCGCCATCTCTGATCCTCCGCTTTCCTAACGATAGGGGCGGACCACTTCAAAGGGGGAGGCTCAGGGTTGTGACGGTTATAACTTTAGAAGCCGAAAGCGGACATTGGTGTCCCAAACAAATCTATGTCTCCAATTGGGGTACTTGTTTGATTGCGCTTAAATACCCGGTCTGGCTGAGCCTCTTATTGCGTACGTTAGAGGATCGGCACGATCAACTTCAGCCCGTCCAGCGACTCGTCTGCTATGATCTGGCAGGAAAGGCGGCTGGTGTTGGTGCGCTCAGCTTCGGTGGCATCGAGCATGGCGTCTTCGAAGTCCCCGACTTCGCCGGTTTTGGCTGCCCAATCTGCCTCGACAAAAACATGACAGGTCGCGCAAGAAAGATTACCGCCGCATTCTCCGACAACGCCTGTGATATGATTGGCGACAGCGGCTTCCATCATGTTGGTGCCAGAGGCGACATTGGCGGTTTT
Organism: Planktotalea sp.; assembly: GCF_018607995.1. Lineage (GTDB taxonomy): Bacteria > Pseudomonadota > Alphaproteobacteria > Rhodobacterales > Rhodobacteraceae > Planktotalea. Next base: position 1,605 of record NZ_JABBAL010000011.1, on the reverse strand, counting down.
TGTAGAACTGTCTCGTAGGGTCCAAGTAACTTTCATGTTTGCTACTCCTAAATGTAATACATGTAGAAATCGCGCAGGGCCGTGTCATCTAAGGACTCGGTTTTTTCGACTTCTTGTTGTTTCATGAAGACGTGGTTGGCTGTCAGTTCTGCACCAACCGCGTCACACAGAGCTTTGTCAGCTTCCAGTGCGGCGATCGCACCAGCCAGATCGGTGGCTGTGCCTGCTGTTGCGTCGGTGCGCTCAAACCCGTCACCGGTTTCGATCGCAGGAAGTGGATGGTTGTGCGCAGTCCCGAGTAGAGCGGCCTGAAGAACGGCAGCTGTCGCAGTGTAGGGGTTTGAGGACGCGTCAGCCATGCGGTGTTCCATGCGTGCCTTAGCGCCGCCTTCGGTGCTGATGCGCGTTGTCACGTTGCGGTGGTCACCGCCCCAGTTTTTCCAGTAGCCAGACAAAGATGCAGGCGCGAGACGCTTGTAGGAGTTGGCCGTTGGTGCAATTAGCCCAGCCAACGCCCCGTGATGTTCAAGAAGTCCAGAAATACATCCCTTGGCGAGATCGTTGAGATGGTCAGGACCGCCGCCACATTCGCCCGCGACGGCGTTTCTGCCGCTGTTGTCCACGAACGAGAAGTTGATGTGCATGCCAGACCCACCGGAGTCTGCGATGGGCTTGGGCATGAAGGAAAGAATAACGCCACAGCCATAAGCCACTTCACGCGCCATTTGACGGAACAGCACGATATCATCGACCGCTTTGACAGCGTAATCAAACGTCAGCGTGTATTCAAACTGCGGCGTGTCGTATTCTGCAGTGATCATGTCGAGATGGAAGCCCAGTTTGTCGGCCATCTCCCAAATCTTGTCGTTGAAGCCCAGCGGGTCAGTGAAGGGACCCGTGCCATAAACTACCGCGCCGACACTGTTGTAAGGAACGAGATTACCGTCGTCGTCGTGAATAAAGGCATAGGCCTCAAGCTCGATTCCAACCTTTGGGCTCAAACCTTTGATTTCCCAAGCTGCCACGGCACGTTTCAGCGCGCCGCGCGGGCACAAGCCAAGCTTTTCTCCGGCATCATCATAGAGATCGCCGAGAACTATCTTGGTGTTCGGTTCCCAACCGTCGCGAATTTCGTCATGCTTCCAGCGCAATTCCATGTCCGGAAGGCCTTCCATCATCATCGCACCGGGGGCGGGCAGAAGATCGCGGTCATAATGCACGCCAAATGTGGACCGGCAGAACCGAGTTTCATCATCTTTGATTTTGGAGGCGGGCAGGTATTTGCCACGCATGATGCTCAGATGGTCGCAAAACATTGCTCTTAGTCGGTCGGCCATAGTGATCTCCTGGTTGGGTCATTTTTGATTATTTTAGGGTAACTCGGACTGGCAGGGACTTGATGCCGCCCACGAAGTTAGAGCGAAGGAAGGTGTGGGGCGCAGTGGCCTCGACCTTCGCGACGCGTTTTGACAGTTCCTGAAACAGGATGCGTACTTCTAGGCGGGCGAGCCACATGCCAAGGCAGACGTGTGGGCCGCCTTGGCCAAAGGACACGTGTTTGTTGGGCGTACGTGCAAGGTCAACGCGGAACGGGTCGTCAAAAAC
>NZ_JABBAL010000031.1 GCF_018607995.1 Planktotalea sp. | reverse complement strand
GCATCAAGAACGGCTGGTCTACCGCACGTGCTGGCGTTGGGATGTACTCGTCAACCGCTGCCATCAATTTGTTGATGGAGTCTTTGCCGATGTTGTCGTCACGGTCTTCCAAAGCAGCCAAAGCGGAACCAGGGATCACAGGAATGTCGTCGCCAGGGTACTCATAAGAGGACAGAAGCTCACGGATTTCCATTTCAACCAACTCAAGCAACTCTTCGTCGTCAACCTGGTCAACTTTGTTCATGTAAACAACCATGTACGGGATGCCAACCTGACGGCCAAGCAAGATGTGCTCGCGCGTCTGTGGCATTGGGCCGTCTGCTGCGTTCACAACCAAGATCGCGCCGTCCATCTGAGCGGCACCAGTGATCATGTTCTTGACGTAGTCCGCGTGACCCGGGCAATCAACGTGCGCGTAGTGACGGGCTTCTGTCTCATACTCAACGTGCGCTGTGGAGATCGTGATACCGCGTGCTTTTTCTTCTGGCGCGCCGTCGATTTCGTCATACGCTTTGAAGTCACCGAATTGCTTCGTGATCGCAGCTGTCAGCGTCGTTTTGCCGTGGTCAACGTGGCCGATTGTGCCGATGTTGACGTGCGGTTTATTGCGTTCAAACTTTTCCTTAGCCATGAGAGGCTCCTTTTTAGTAAGGCGGTGCACCAATCGCGCACCCTACGGGTTGAAAGAGAGGGTGCGTGGTTGCCCACGCACCGCTATTTTTATGCGAATTTCGCTTGGATCTCGTCAGAGATGTTCTGCGGAACCGGCTCGTAGTGGCTGAACTGCATCGAGAAGTTTGCACGACCCGAAGACATCGAACGAAGTGTGTTGATGTAGCCAAACATGTTCGCAAGCGGAACCTGAACGTCGATCGCGATGGCATTGCCGCGCGTGTCTTGTCCTTGAACCTGTCCACGACGGGATGTGAGGTCACCGATGATACCACCTGTGTACTCATCCGGCGTGATCACTTCGACTTTCATGATTGGTTCGAGCAGTTTCGCACCCGCTTTGCGCATACCTTCACGCATCGCCATACGAGCTGCGATTTCGAACGCAAGCACAGAGGAGTCAACGTCGTGGAACTTACCGTCCAGAAGCTGAACCTTGAAGTCGATCACAGGGAAGCCCGCCAAAGGACCGGAGTCCATCACAGATTTGATGCCCTTTTCAACGCCCGGGATGTATTCCTTCGGAACAGCACCACCAACGATCTTGGACTCAAACGAGTAACCCTCGCCCGGCTCTGTCGGAGAAATCTGAAGTTTAACCTCACCAAACTGACCAGAACCACCAGATTGCTTCTTGTGCGTATACGTGTGCTCAACTTCGTGACCAATCGTTTCGCGGTAAGCAACTTGTGGTGCACCGATGTTCGCTTCGACTTTGAATTCACGACGCATACGGTCGACAAGAATATCAAGGTGAAGTTCGCCCATACCCTTCATGATGGTCTGGCCACTCTCGAGGTCAGTCTCAACACGGAAAGATGGATCCTCAGCAGATAGACGCTGAAGCGCGAGGCCCATTTTCTCTTGGTCGCCCTTTGTTTTAGGCTCAACCGCGATCTCGATCACAGGCTGTGGGAACGTCATCGTTTCCAAAACAACAGGTTCGTTGACGGCACAAAGTGTGTCACCGGTTGTCGTGTCCTTGAGGCCGCCCAATGCGATGATATCACCCGCGTAAGCTTCGGAAATCTCATCACGGTCGTTAGAGTGCATGACCATCATCCGGCCAACGCGCTCTTTTTTGCCTTTGGTCGAGTTCAAGAATGTATCACCCTTTGACAACGTACCAGAGTAGATACGTGTGAATGTCAGCGAGCCAACAAACGGGTCATTCCAGATTTTGAACGCAAGTGCAGAGAACGCCATGTCATCATCCGCGCGGCGGGCAATGTCACGTGTTTCTGTCTCGTCGCCAGGCTTAAAGCCCATGTAGTCAACAACGTCGAGCGGGCTCGGCAGATAGTCAACAACAGCGTTGAGAAGTGGCTGAACGCCTTTGTTTTTGAACGCAGAACCGCCCAAAACAGGAACGAACTTCATTTCCAAGCAGCCCTTACGAACAAGCTTGCGCAGTGTAAGCACATCAGGCTCTTCGCCTTCAAGATATGCTTCCATTGCGTCGTCGTCCATTTCGACAGCCGCTTCAACGAGCTTGTTGCGCCATTCGTTCGCCTGATCTTGCAGGGCTTCACGAATAGGAGCTTTCACCCAAGACGCGCCAAGGTCTTCACCTTCCCACAACCACTCTTCCATGGTTACGAGATCGATAAGGCCTTCAAGCTCTGTCTCAGCACCGATTGGAATGCCGACAGGAATCGCAGTTGCGCCTGTACGATCTTCAATCATGTGAACACAGTTGAAGAAGTCCGCGCCGATCTTGTCCATTTTGTTAACGAACACGATACGAGGAACTTTATAACGGTCGGCCTGACGCCAAACTGTCTCGGTCTGCGGCTCAACACCGGCGTTACCGTCAAGAACAGTAACCGCGCCGTCAAGAACAGCCAAAGAACGCTCAACTTCAATTGTGAAGTCAACGTGACCAGGTGTGTCGATGATGTTCATGCGGTGCTTTTCAGAATCGGCTGTTGTGCCGTCTTCTGTGCGCTCCCAGAACGTCGTCGTCGCAGCGGACGTAATAGTAATTCCGCGCTCTTGCTCTTGTTCCATGTGGTCCATCGTTGCGGCGCCATCATGCACCTCACCGATGTTATGCTCTTTTCCAGTGTAGAAAAGAATGCGCTCGGAACAGGTCGTTTTACCTGCATCGATGTGCGCGATGATACCGAAGTTACGGTATCGGTCGAGGGGATATTCGCGTGCCATTTGGCGTACTCCTCTAGATTACCAACGGTAATGGCTGAAGGCTTTGTTCGCCTCGGCCATCTTGTGAGTGTCTTCGCGTTTCTTAACGGCGGAACCACGTGTGTTCACAGCGTCAAGAAGTTCGCCAGCAAGACGCTCTTCCATGGTGTTTTCGTTGCGGGAACGGGACGCTTTGATCAACCAACGGATGGCCAATGCTTCGCGGCGCTCTGGACGCACTTCAACCGGAACCTGATACGTCGCACCACCGACTCGGCGGGAACGTACTTCGACGGACGGTTTGATGTTGTCGAGCGCTTCGTGGAACACCTCGATAGGTGCGCGCTTGATCTTGTCTTCAACCCGCGTCATCGCAGAATATACGATGCGCTCAGCAACGGACTTTTTGCCGTCGATCATCAGGTTGTTCATGAATTTAGTCAGTACGCGATCGCCATATTTGGCATCGGGCAGGACTTCGCGTTTTTCAGCGGCGTGACGACGTGACATATCAGCCTCTCCTTATTTAGGACGCTTCGCGCCGTACTTCGAACGACGTTGCTTACGATCTTTGACGCCCTGAGTATCCAGAACACCGCGAAGAATGTGGTAACGCACACCGGGAAGGTCTTTTACACGACCGCCACGGATCAGAACCACAGAGTGCTCCTGAAGGTTGTGGCTCTCACCTGGGATATACGAAATAACCTCGAAACCGTTGGTCAGGCGCACTTTGGCAACCTTACGCATAGCGGAGTTTGGCTTTTTCGGAGTTGTTGTATAAACGCGTGTGCAAACACCGCGTTTCTGTGGGCACTGCTCTAGGTGCTGCGACTTAGAGCGCTTGATTTTAGGCTGACGCGGCTTGCGGATCAGCTGTTGGATCGTTGGCATAGAAGGTGTCTTCCCCATCTCTCAACTTAGTTTTGCCACCTGCCTTCCGGCGCGTGACGCGAAATCTGCCATGCCGTGGAGCACAATCGCCTGTAAACAAGCGAAAAAACCGCAAACGTTCCCATTCCGAGGTGAACGTCGCGGTTGGGTTTCAGAGGTCGCTGGCTATAGGTGCCCAGGACTTGACCACAGTCGATATGATATCGGCAAAAGAACGGATCTTGCGCCGGATAGCGCGCGTATAGGGGGAGTCGCATGAGGTGTCAACATGGCCAACCCCATGATGGAGTGGGGTGGTACCGACATGCTGTTCCTTGTAGCTTGGTAGCATAGGAGCAGCTTCATGCAAATCATCCGGCCATGCCGGTTTTCTTTCACTGCCCCTGTGGCGGGTTTCAAGTGGAGCATGAAGGTATCGAGGGTCGCTTAACCTATCGCTCCCAGCCCAAGCGCATGGAAAAGCGGTTTAGCCATGGTGATGACGCGGTTGCAGTGTCTTTCGTCAAGCGTCTCAAGCGGACTGCGAGGGAGTGTCGGCCTCTTCTGGAGCGCAATAAATTCGTGGCTTTCGATTATCCTAAAGGCTATGTCGAGCGACCAAACGCGCAAGGTTTGCATGTTCAGGAAACTTTTCATCAGTTCTGGGGGCGCGGAGTTTGAGGCCTCGGTCGCGCTGCACACACACAAAGGCATGATGAATTTTGCGCTTGGGCGGATGGGACGGTTCATGCCCGCAATCAGTTTTGACCAACCCGCGATGTACTTGCGCGACCACAAAACTTCAATGGAAATCGCTAAGGTCCTAATGCGACCCAACCCGATTTGGAACTACGCGACGGTGCGGGCGAGCAGATAATCCGCATAAGGTTTGCAGTGGATGCAGATCATATCCGTGCTGTATTTGCCTGACGGCGTTTCGCGCGGGCCTCACGGTAGAGCGTGAAGATACCTGTCGTCACGATCAGCCCCGCCCCCACGAATGTCAGTGGTTCCGGCCATTCGCCAAAGAACACATAGCCCAGCAGCAGCGCCCAGAGCATCGCCGTGTAGCGGAAGGGCGATGTAAACCCGACCTCACCGACGCGCATCACCATAACAGAAAACACATAGCCACCGATCACGAAAAGCGCAGAGGCAACGAGCATCGCAATTTGCACGCTGGTCATATCGGACCATTCGCCGGTTGCCAGTGCGCCTATCCCGCCAAACCCAGTTACGAAAACCGAGCCGACAAGTGTTACGGTTAGCGAGGGTACATCTTTGCTCAGTCGGCGCGCTGCAAGATCGCGCACAGTCACACAGAGCACAGCGATCAACACGTAGATCGAGTGGATGGTGAACCCGCCTGTGCCAGGCCGCACGATCAACATCATGCCGCAAAAGCCAATCACAATTGCAAGCATACGCCGCCAGCCCACGGCCTCTTTGAAAACAAGTGCTGCGGCGAGGGTCACGGTCAATGGCAGGGTTTGCAGGATCGCCGTGACATTAGCAAAAGGCATGTGCAAAAGCGCGGTCAGGAAGAAATAGGCAGCGGCCACTTCCGCAGCGGAGCGGAGCACAATGAGCCAGCGGTCTTTGGCACGTTGGGGCCACGCCAGCGCCTTGAGATAGCGCGCAAGCAGATAGATCAGCGTCGTTGCAAGAATGCCTCGCAGCAAGAGCAATTGGGACAACGGCACATCAGTGCCAATGGCTTTGATGAACAGATCGTTAAACGTAAACGCCGCCATAGAGCACATCATAAAAAGCGCGCCTTTGGCATTGTCAGAGAGATTGGCGAATAGGGTCATGACGTATCTATCGCTGATAGCGAGACTGGAGGGTAGTCCGATTGCGACGTTAACAGTCGCGAAGTCAGGGCAGTCCGTGTTTGAGATTGCAAACCCATTCAGCCAAGAGTTGCGTTGCGCGTTGAACTTAGCCACAGTCGAAGGATTGGCCCAATTCAAGGCCTCAAATACTAAGGCAATACACTATGACGATCACAGTCCTCGCAATGGTTACCATCGCCGAAGATCAAGACGCAGCATTGACGCATTATCTTAATGTCACGACCCCTTTGCTGGAGCGTGCGAATGCGAGCATTACTTGTACGTTCGATCTGAACGAAGCAGTAGTTGGCCATCGACCCGCGAAACGGATGATCTAAGTGGAACACTCCGACCGCGCCGCCGTCGATATGGTATTCGAGAGCGCGGAATACAAAGCCCTGATCCCTACGAGAGACATCGCCTTTTCCAGCTATGACATTAGCATCGCCACACAAGCGGAAGGGACGGCTTAAGCACCGTCTTTCACGCTAGTGCGGTTAATCAAGCGTAAGAACGATTTTGCCGATGTGGCCTTTCTTTTGAAAGGCATCTTGCGCAGTTGAGATGTCGCGAAGCGGATAGATTTCGGCCACCAAGGGTTTGATCTCGTTATTTTCAATCCGTTTGACAAGATTGCCAAAAACTTCTGGTTCAAGAACAGTACAGCCAAAGAACGTCAGGTCTTTGAGGTAAAGGGTACGCACGTCCAGCTCAACAATCGGGCCAGCGATTGCGCCAGCCACACCGTATCGCCCACCCGGGCGCAGCACGTCCAGAAGTGACGGCCATTGCGGGCCAGCGACGAGATCAATCACCACATCAACGCTATTTGCACCAATCGCGCCGATCAAATCAGCGCCGCGATCAACCGTTTGTATCGCCCCCAGTTCGGTAAGGGTTTGCGCCTTTGACGCGCTTGTGACGGCAATAACCTTGGCCCCCCGCGCCTGCGCGAGTTGCACAGTCGCAGAGCCGACGCCGCCAGATGCGCCAGTCACGAGAACCGTATCGCCTTCACCGATTTTCGCGCGGGTCAGCATATTTTCGGCTGTCGAGTAAGAGCAAGGAAATGAAGCCAATTCGGCATCAGTCATGTCGCTATTGATCGTATGGGCATGGCGCGCCGCGACGCGGGTGAATTGAGAAAATCCGCCATTAGTTTCGGAGCCGAAATACCAAGGCATATCAAGCATCTTGCCATCTACTTCGCGCAAGCAAGGCTCAATCAAGACACGTTCGCCAATGCGCGCGGCATCAACCTCTGAGCCCACGGCGACGATTTCGCCGCAAACATCAGCGCCTTGAACACGTGGAAAAGCAAGCGGTGCGCCGGTCCAACCCGCATCATCGGCGTCTGCGTCCCCCTTGGAGTACCAGCCAGTGCGCGTGTTGATATCCGTGTTGTTCACGCCCGCCGCTCGCACGCGAATAATGACGTCACTCGTGCTTGGGATTGGGGCATCCAAATCATCGCGCCATCCTTGCATTTCAGGACCACCATGACCGTTTAAAGTAACGCCAAACATTTTCGAAGGTGCAGTCATGTCAGTCTCCAAAATCTCAACGTAGCTAGACCTATAGGAACTTTAGACACTGTCAATTTTGCACATACTTAAACCGGTCACTTCCCCAAACGAAAAAGGCCCCCGAAAATACTCGCGAGGGCCCTTCTCAATTTCTAAGCGAGCGCTTTAATCGTCGCGGCTTTCGGGTGTGTTGAACACATCCTCTGGCTTGTCGAACACATCACCACCCACGATATCATCCGTAGGCGCGGCTAGTGCGGCAGCGGCTTCGGCTTCAATGCGGCGCGCTTCGACAACAACGTTGTCTCGGTCTTGAGCAACACGTTGCATTTGCTGCGTCGCGCCACCTGTACCAGCTGGGATCAAGCGACCCACGATGACGTTCTCTTTGAGGCCGACCAGTTTGTCACGCTTGCCCTGTACGGATGCTTCCGTAAGAACACGCGTTGTTTCCTGGAACGACGCCGCAGAGATGAAGCTGCGTGTCTGCAAGGACGCTTTGGTGATGCCCAAGAGGATCGGTTCAGCTGTCGCAGGCTTATACCCGCGCTGCGCTGCCTTTTCATTGGCCGCAAGATACTCTTGCTTGTCCACATGCTCGCCTTTAAGCAATGTTGTCTGGCCGCTGTCGAGGATTTCCCACTTCTGCAACATCTGACGCACGATAACTTCGATATGCTTGTCGTTAATCTTAACACCCTGAAGGCGATAAACGTCCTGCACTTCGTTAATCATGTAATCCGCCAGCGCTTCGACACCCAAAATAGACAAGATGTCATGCGGCGCCGGGTTGCCGTCCATGATGTAGTCGCCCTTTTGGATGAAGTCACCTTCCTGAACCGGAATGTGCTTGCCCTTTGGCACCATGTACTCAACCGTGTCCATGCTCTCGTCCACAGGATCAATCGCGATACGACGCTTGTTCTTGTAGTCTTTGCCAAAGCGGACGTGGCCATCAAGCTCTGCAATGATCGCGTGATCCTTAGGGCGACGTGCCTCAAAGAGTTCCGCAACCCGTGGCAGACCACCGGTAATGTCCTTGGTCTTCGTGCCTTCACGCGGGATACGCGCAACAACGTCACCAGCTTGAACTTCCGCACCTTCTTCGATCGACATAATCGCATCAACCGACATCGGATAGGTCACTGGGTTACCCGCATCATTGCGCACAGGCTCGCCGTCTTTATCCATGATGATAATTTCAGGCTTAAGCTCGTTACCTTTCGGCGCTGCACGCCAGTCGATAACAATTTTCTGTGTCATGCCAGTGGCTTCGTCCGTTTCATCGCGTACGGCAATGCCAGATACGAGGTCAACGAACTTAGCTGTACCAGCTTTTTCCGCGATGATTGGAAGCGTGTATGGATCCCATTCAAACAGCTTGTCGCCACGGCCGATCTTGTCGCCCTCTTTGACAAACAGTTTGGAGCCGTAGCCAAGCTTGTGGCTCGCACGTTCTTCACCATTCTCATCGTTAATGATGAGCTTCATGTTGCGGCCCATAACCATCGTGTCGCCAGAGGCGTTCACAAGAGTCTGTGGGTTCTCAAGAACGATTGTGCCCTCTTGGCTAGCTTCTTGGAAGGACTGCTGACCACCCTGCGCAACGCCGCCGATGTGGAATGTCCGCATCGTTAGCTGTGTGCCCGGCTCACCAATGGATTGCGCAGCGATAATACCGACTGCTTCACCAGAGTTGACCATCGTACCGCGTGCAAGGTCACGACCATAGCACATGGCGCAAACGCCCTCTTCCGCTTCACAAGTCAAAGGAGACCGGATGCGCATGGATGTAACGCTCGCCTCTTCGATTGCGTCAGCCATGAGTTCGTCAAGCAGCGTGCCTGTTTTGAACATCACCTCGTCCGTGCCGGGGCGCAAAACGTCCTGAGCAACAACACGACCTAGAACACGATCACCAAGCGTGGATACCACTTCGCCGTCGTTTACAGCCGCTTCTGCTGTGATCATGTTCTCTGTTCCACAATCGCGCATGCGCACGATGCAGTCCTGCGAAACGTCAACCAGACGACGTGTCAGATAACCAGAGTTCGCTGTTTTCAACGCCGTGTCCGACAGACCCTTACGAGCACCGTGTGTGGAGTTGAAGTACTCCAAAACGGTCAGACCTTCTTTAAAGTTGGAGATGATCGGTGTCTCGATGATGTCGCCATTCGGCTTTGCCATCAGACCGCGCATACCGCCCAGCTGTTTCATCTGAGTGACCGAGCCACGCGCACCGGAGTGCGCCATCATGTAGACCGAATTCGGCTCCATCTCGACACCTTGATCGTCGTGACGGGTGTCGGAAATCGAGCCCATCATCGCGTCGGTGACTTTGTCGTTACACTTTGACCAAGCATCGACAACTTTGTTATATTTTTCACCCTGAGTGATCAGGCCGTCCATGTACTGTTGCTCGAAATCTTTAACTTGATCGCGTGTTTCTTCAACGAGTGGCCACTTGGTATCAGGGATCAACATGTCGTCTTTACCAAACGAAATACCAGCCTTGAACGCTTCGCGAAAGCCCATGGTCATGATGTGGTCACAGAAGATAACCGACTCTTTCTGACCACAATAACGATACACTGTGTCGATGACCTGCTGAACTTCCTTCTTACGCAGAAGACGGTTCACCAATTCAAACGGTGCTTTCGCATTCAGCGGCAAGAGTGCGCCAAGACGAACGCGACCTGGTGTGGTCTCGAAACGCTGCATGACTTCATTGCCCTCAGCATCAATCTGCGGCAAGCGCGCAGTGATTTTGGAGTGCAAATGAACGATGCCGCTATCAAGCGCGTGCTGCACTTCTTCGATAGAACCGAAGATCATGCCCTCGCCTTTCATACCCACACGCTCAAGCGTGGTGTAATAAAGGCCCAAGATCATATCCTGTGACGGAACAATGATCGGTGCACCGTTTGCAGGCGACAGAACGTTGTTCGTGGACATCATCAAAACGCGTGCTTCAAGCTGCGCTTCCAAGGATAGCGGAACGTGAACCGCCATTTGGTCACCGTCGAAGTCTGCGTTAAACGCAGAACAGACGAGCGGGTGCAGCTGGATCGCTTTACCTTCGATCAGAACAGGTTCGAACGCCTGAATGCCAAGACGGTGCAGCGTAGGCGCACGGTTCAGCATGACAGGATGTTCGCGGATGACCTCGTCCAAGATGTCCCAAACTTCGGGACGCTCTTTTTCAACAAGCTTCTTCGCCTGTTTCACAGTGGAGGACAAACCTTTGGCCTCAAGACGCGAGTAGATGAACGGTTTGAACAGCTCGAGCGCCATCTTCTTGGGCAAGCCACACTGGTGCAACTTCAGCTCTGGACCCGTCACAATGACCGAACGACCAGAGAAGTCGACGCGCTTACCCAAAAGGTTTTGACGGAAACGACCTTGCTTACCCTTCAGCATGTCGCTGAGGGATTTCAAAGGGCGCTTGTTCGCGCCTGTGATAACACGACCACGACGACCGTTGTCGAACAGAGCGTCTACAGATTCCTGCAACATACGCTTTTCGTTACGCACGATGATGTCGGGTGCGCGCAGCTCGATCAGACGCTTCAGACGGTTGTTTCGGTTGATCACACGACGATAAAGATCGTTGAGGTCTGACGTCGCGAAGCGGCCACCATCGAGTGGAACCAGCGGGCGAAGCTCTGGCGGGATCACCGGGATCACGGTCAGGATCATCCACTCAGGACGGTTGCCGGACTCAAGGAAGCTTTCAACCACTTTCAGGCGCTTGATGATCTTCTTTGGCTTCAACTCACCCGTTGCTTCCGCGAGATCCGCGCGCAGGGTTTCTGCTTCGGACTCAAGGTCGATCTGAGCGAGCATTTCACGGATCGCTTCCGCACCGATGTTCGCGGTGAACGCGTCCATGCCAAAGGTGTCTTGCGCGTCCATATACTCTTCTTCGGTCATCATCTGACCGTAAGTGAGGTCCGTGAGGCCCGGCTCGATCACTACGTAGTTCTCGAAATAGAGAACACGCTCAAGATCGCGAAGCGTCATGTCCAGCATCAGGCCAATGCGGGATGGCAGCGACTTAAGAAACCAGATATGTGCTACTGGGGATGCCAATTCGATATGGCCCATGCGCTCACGGCGGACTTTTTGAAGGGTAACTTCAACACCACATTTCTCGCAGACAACGCCGCGATACTTCATGCGCTTATATTTACCGCAGAGGCATTCGTAGTCTTTGATCGGGCCAAAGATACGCGCACAGAACAGGCCGTCGCGCTCTGGCTTGAAGGTACGATAGTTGATGGTTTCCGGCTTTTTGATTTCGCCAAAAGACCACGACAGGATGCGCTCAGGGGACGCGAGCGAGACTTTGATCTCGTCGAACGTCTTGATGGGGGCAACCGGGTTAAACGGGTTGTTTGTCAGTTCCTGGTTCATTTTCAAATCCTTGAAAGGGGAGCATTGGAAGAGGAGTGGCCCCCGATTTTTCTAGAAAAATCGGAGACTTAGAATTTTCTAGAAAATTCTATTCTTCTTCCTCCGCATCCAGGAGTTCCATATTCAGGCCAAGGCCACGGACTTCTTTGACGAGAACGTTAAAGCTCTCCGGCACGCCAGCCTCGTAGTTGTCTTCGCCTTTGACAATGCTCTCATAGACCTTGGTACGGCCTGCAACATCATCCGACTTGACGGTGAGCATTTCCTGAAGCGTATAAGCTGCGCCATATGCTTCAAGAGCCCAGACTTCCATCTCACCGAAGCGCTGACCACCGAACTGTGCTTTACCACCCAGCGGCTGCTGTGTGACCAAGGAGTATGGTCCCGTGGAACGCGCGTGGATTTTGTCGTCCACAAGGTGGTGCAGTTTCAGCAAGTACTTGATGCCAACCGTCACAGGGCGTGCGAATTGCTCGCCTGTTCGACCGTCAAACAAGACCGACTGACCGCTTTCAGAGAAACCAGCACGCTTGAGGCTGTCATTCACGTCATGCTCTTTCGCGCCGTCAAAGACAGGCGTCGCGATAGGCACACCGTTGGTGACATTGCCGGCTGTTTCCAGCAATGCATCGTCATCAAGACCCTCAAGACCTTCCGCATAGACGTCATCGCCGTAAGCAAGGCGCATCGCCTCTTTCACAGGTGTCAGATCGCCGTTGCGACGGTAATCACCAAGCGCGTCATCGATGTTCAGACCCAGACCGCGTGCGGCCCAACCCATGTGGGTTTCCAAAATCTGACCAACGTTCATACGCGAAGGAACACCAAGCGGGTTCAAACAGAAGTCAACCGGCGTCCCATCTGCCAAGAATGGCATGTCTTCCATCGGTACAACCTTAGAAATAACGCCTTTGTTGCCGTGACGGCCCGCCATCTTGTCGCCTGGCTGAAGCTTGCGCTTCACAGCAACGAAGACTTTAACCATCTTCATAACACCCGGTGGCAGATCGTCACCGCGACGGACTTTTTCGACTTTGTCCTCAAAACGCGCATCCAAAGTACGTTTCTGTACTTCATACTGCTCGTTCAGCGCTTCAACGATCTGTGCGTCTTTCTCGTCCTTCAGAGCCAACTGCCACCACTGACCACGTGTCAGTGTTTCAAGAAGCTCTTCAGTGATTTCAGCATTGGCCTTGACGCCTTTCGGGCCTTTCACAGCCACTTTACCAAGGATCATACCCTTAAGACGCGCATAGATGTTGCGATCAAGGATGACTAATTCGTCATCACGGTCGCGCGCGAGGCGCTCGACTTCTTCACGCTCGATCTGAAGTGCGCGTTCGTCTTTTTCAACGCCATGGCGGTTGAATACGCGGACTTCGACAACTGTTCCAAAATCACCCGGCTTCACACGCAAGGATGTGTCGCGCACGTCGGACGCTTTCTCACCAAAGATCGCGCGAAGAAGCTTTTCTTCTGGCGTCATCGGGCTTTCGCCTTTTGGTGTGATCTTACCGACCAAGATATCACCCGGCTCAACGTCTGCGCCGATGTAAACGATACCCGCTTCGTCGAGGTTGCGCAGGGCTTCCTCACCAACGTTTGGAATATCGCGTGTAATTTCTTCTGGGCCGAGCTTCGTGTCGCGGGCTGCAACTTCGAATTCCTCGATGTGGATAGACGTAAAGACGTCATCACGAGAAACACGCTCAGAGATCAGGATCGAGTCTTCGTAGTTGTAGCCATTCCAAGGCATAAACGCGACGACCACGTTTTTACCCAGCGCCAATTCACCCATATCTGTGGATGGACCGTCTGCAATAACTTCGCCCTTTTGAACCGTATCGCCAACCTTAACCAACGGACGCTGGTTGATTGTGGTGTTCTGGTTCGAACGCTGGAACTTGCGCATGCGGTAGATGTCTACGCCTGCATCCCCGAGTTCAAGGTCATGCGTTGCGCGCACAACGATACGCTGAGCGTCGACTTGGTCGATGATGCCTGCGCGTTTCGCCATGATCGCAGCGCCAGAGTCACGTGCCACAACTTCTTCGATGCCGGTACCCACGAGTGGGGCCTCGGCACGAAGCAGTGGAACCGCCTGACGTTGCATGTTGGAACCCATCAAAGCGCGGTTCGCGTCGTCGTTCTCAAGGAACGGGATCAGCGAGGCGGCAACAGAGACCAACTGCTTTGGTGAGACGTCGATCAGGTCCACATTCTCGTTCGGGGACAAGGTATAGTCGCCGGACTTACGTGTAGAGACCAGATCGTTCACGAACTTCATGTTCTCGTCGAGGTTGGCGTTCGCCTGAGCCACTGTGTGGCGCATTTCCTCGGTCGCGGACATGTAATGGACTTCGTCCGTCACTGTGCCGTTGTTCACAACACGGTATGGCGTTTCGATGAAGCCGTATTTGTTCACACGCGCGAATGTCGCGAGGGAGTTGATCAGACCAATGTTCGGACCTTCCGGCGTTTCAATCGGGCACATGCGACCGTAGTGAGTTGGGTGCACGTCGCGCACCTCAAAGCCAGCACGTTCACGTGTCAGACCACCTGGTCCAAGCGCTGAAAGGCGACGCTTGTGCGTGACCTCTGAAAGCGGGTTGGTTTGGTCCATGAACTGCGACAGCTGCGAAGAGCCGAAGAATTCACGCACAGCAGCCGCCGCTGGTTTCGCATTGATCAAGTCCTGCGGCATCACTGTGTCGATTTCGACAGAGGACATACGCTCTTTGATCGCGCGCTCCATGCGGAGCAAGCCAACGCGGTACTGGTTTTCCATCAATTCGCCAACGGAGCGCACACGACGGTTTCCAAGGTGGTCGATGTCGTCGATGTCGCCTTTGCCATCGCGTAGGTGAACCAGCGCCTTGATGCAGGAAACAATGTCTTCTTTACGAAGGGTACGCTGCGTATCCTCCGCATCGAGATCAAGACGCATGTTCATTTTCACACGGCCAACCGCGGACAAGTCATAACGCTCTGAATCGAAGAACAATGTGTCGAACAGGTTAGACGCTGCCTCAACGGTGGGCGGCTCGCCCGGGCGCATCACGCGGTAGATGTCCATGAGCGCAGTTTCGCGGTTCATGTTCTTATCCGCCGCCATCGTGTTGCGCATGTAGGCGCCAACATTGATGTTATCGATATCTAGAATTGGCAAAGTTGTAATGCCCGCGTCGATCAAATCCTTCAAGGAACCGCCGATTACGTCGCCGTCTTTGTCCATTTCCAGCGTCAACTCGTCACCAGCTTCCGCGTAAATCGCGCCGGTTTCTTCGTTGATGATGTCTTTAGCGATGAACTTACCAACGATTGCATCGTATGGGATCAACAGATCCGTCACGTCGCCCGCGTCGATCAGCTTCTTCACTGCGCGTGGCGTGACTTTTTTGTTGGCTTCCGCAATCACTTCGCCTGTCTTGGCATCAACCAAATCATACGTTGGACGCGTGCCGCGAACGCGCTCTGGGAAGAACTTGGTGACCCATCCTTTGTTCTTCTTAAGCGTGAATTCAACAGTATCATAATACGCGTCCATGATCCCCTCTTGGTCGAGACCAAGGGAATACAGAAGCGTTGTGACAGGCAGCTTACGGCGACGGTCGATACGTGCGAAGACGATGTCTTTTGCGTCGAATTCAAAGTCGAGCCATGAGCCACGGTAAGGAATAATACGGCAAGCGAACAACAGCTTACCCGAGCTGTGTGTTTTGCCTTTGTCATGATCGAAGAACACGCCGGGAGAGCGGTGCATCTGGGAAACGATCACACGCTCGGTACCGTTCACAACGAACGTACCATTTGGCGTCATCAATGGCATGTCGCCCATGAAGACGTCTTGCTCTTTGATATCCTTAACCGACTTGGCACCTGTGTCTTCGTCGATTTCAAACACGATCAAACGCAGTGTCACTTTGAGAGGTGCGGCATAAGTCATGTCACGTTGCTGGCATTCTTCAACGTCATACTTCGGCTTTTCCAGCTCGTAGTTAACGAATTCCAGAATGGAAGTTTCGTTGAAATCTTTGATTGGAAAAACCGACTGAAACACGCCTTTGATGCCTTCGCCGTCCAATGGGATCGGTTCTTCACCTGAGTTCAGGAACAAGTCGTAAGAGCTTTTCTGAACCTCAATAAGGTTCGGCATCTCAAGAACTTCACGAATTTTGCCGTAATATTTACGTAAACGCTTCTGGCCAAGGAAGGATTGAGCCATAGTAGGTATCACCTTTTTAGTTTCTCATCAGGCACAAAACGGTTGGGTCCCCGCTTAGCGCCCTGTCGAGACGACAGAGTTATCTGATCCATTCTCGCCACACGTCCCACAGTGCGGCACTCGATCATATGGTCCTGTCTTGGAAAAACCCTTGTATGTCAGAGCCTTGCCGAGAGAGGAGCAGTTTCAGTTGCATTTGAAGAGTGTTTGTGCTGAATTTTAAGGAAGGGATCAGGACAAAATCACAATGATCAAAACCTCCCTTTCGACAAACAGAAAAGCGGCGTCGAATCAATCGATACCGCAAGAGATTTCCAAATATGTCGTGAACGGCGCGAACGCAAGGGGGTGGGGTTGGAAAAGTCAGGCATTTGCGGAGAGTTGCTGACCTTTACGAATTTGATGCAGCTTTCACGGGAACGCAGGAATAGGAAAGATTTTTGATGGCCGACCTCCATGCTTTTGCGGCGAACGTCTCTATGAGCCCAATGTGTCCAATGCTACATCTTGTGCGAAGGTCTGCTTTCGGCGGTGGCTCAATGGTTAGGTGTAACGAACGGCCTCTAACAGTTTTCTTGCGGCGGAATGCGGATCACTACCACAGATTACGATTTCATCAGATAGTTCTAAACCGACTAGAGTTGCAGATATTTTTTCCAAAAATTTCGATTGTTCGAGCTTTATTGGAGGTCCCGATGATGAGGGAGAGTTTTGGCAGTACTGCTCAAAGAACTGGACTAGATCAGCGTTGAGCACCGGTCCGGCATCAGGATAACGGCTCGGGAACTAATCAATTTTGCCTGACCATGTTAGATGAACCCAAAAGAACAATCCAAAATCGTCGTTACGCGCCACGAGAACATCATCATTTTCTTCGCACTTGTCGATCACCACGAGCTTTTCGTACCATTGATACAGAAAATGCTCTGGTCCAAATTCTTTTTTCAATTCGGTGGTAAGACCGTTTAATAGTTCTTTGCCGACGTAGAACCAGGGGCAACGTTTTGGGATCGGTATCATGCCAACAAGTATTTTGGGTTCTTTCGTAATGAATTTGTCCAAAGTGGAGCGCCACTACTCACTCTATTTAACCCAAGTCGATCACGCTAGCTAACAAAAAGTAGCCATTCACAACGCCGGGCTGAAAGGTCGCTATGTCCGCAAAGCGGACGACTAGCCAGACTTCTTGTTAGGTCTGCTTTCGTTTCACTAAGCTCTAAAATTGGGACGCCTTGCCGAATTAATTGGTGGCCAATTTAAAGCAAAACGGCGGCCCCGAGGGAGCCGCCGTTTCTAAAATAAATCTGCAAGCAGAATTTACTTAACTTCGACTTCCGCGCCAGCTGCTTCGAGCTTGCCCTTAACGTCTTCTGCTTCTTCTTTAGAGACGCCTTCTTTGACAGCTTTGCCGCCAGCTTCAACGAGCTCTTTTGCTTCTTTCAGGCCAAGACCTGTGATCGCGCGGACTTCCTTGATCACGTTGATCTTGGATGCGCCAGCTGCTTTCAGAATTACGTCGAATTCTGTCTGCTCTTCTGCCGCAGCACCGCCACCGTCAGCAGGGCCAGCCATCATGACTGCGCCGCCAGCTGCTGGCTCAATGCCATACTCGTCCTTGAGGATAGTTTTCAGTTCTTGTGCTTCGAGAAGTGTAAGACCAACGATCTCTTCAGCAAGTTTCTTCAGATCAGCCATTTTGACTCTTTCCGTTTATATAAGATGTGTTCCAACGTGCGCTTTGCAGCCACACGCCAGTCTGCATGTTGTTTAGGCCGCAGCCTTGTCCTCGATCGTGGACAAGATGCTTGCGATGTTGCTTGCAGGTGCGCCAATTGCACCGGCGATGTTGGAAGCTGGTGCCCCGATGCAGCCAACGATAGAAGCAATAAGCTCATCGCGGGAAGGCATCTTAGACACGGCTGTAACACCGGCACGGTCCAGAGCGTTCTCACCCATTGCACCGCCAAGGATTTCGAACTTTTTGTTCTCCTTGGCGAAGTCTTCGGCCACTTTCGCTGCTGCGACAGGGTCCTCAGAATAGGTAAGTACGGTCATACCCGAAAGGTAATCACCAATGCTTTCGCACGGCTTTCCCTCAAGGGCGATCTTGGCGAGCCTGTTTTTGGCAACACGCACTGCTCCACCTGCTTCGCTTGCGCGCGCACGTAGATCCTGCATATCAGCAACTGTAAGACCGGCGTAGTGGGCTACCACAACGACGCCAGAGCTTTCAAAGATTTGGCCGAGTTCGTCGACCAACTGTTCTTTTTGTGCTCTATCCACAGTTTCACTCCAAATGTGGGGATCTCTCCCCGGCTCAGTATTACCGGATCGCTCCGGCGGTTTTGGTCCGTAGTCTACGGTCACAAACCCGCCAAGCGCTCGACGAAGAGCCTTTAACATATGGCCTGATCCCGTCTCAGGCAGGAATTATGAACAAGGGAACCTTGTCCACCCACCGTCTCGGACGTACTGCAAAAGAGCACGGGACGAATCGCGCGCTCTTTAGCTGATCGTTTCCTAGTCTTGATCGCGCTCAATGCCAAGCCTGTTCAGCATTTTTTGCGCAGGCCCACCCGACTTTTACGGCTAGTGCCTGTCGGATTTTAGCCAACCATGCGCAGGCCCGGTGTGCGGTGCAGGACGCGGCGCTTTAGCTTGGTGGTTGAAACGCCTTCTGTATGGCTGAGATACACTACATCGCATAGATCAGAAAGCTCATCAAACTTGCCCTCCCAATCGGCGCCCATCGCGAACATATCGGCGTTAAACTCGATCACATCGGATCGCTTCTGTCCCCAATTGTGTTCCGCAAAGACATGGCTGACGAACCGGCAAGCGCGTAGAATGTTCGCGCGATCCTCATAGGGCATAATGCAGGTTTTGCCTTTGAGCGCATTAAATTCATCGGAAGAACAGCCGACAATCACTTCGTCCGCCATTTCGGCGAAACGAGACAATAGCTTAACGTGCCCGATGTGGAAGAGATCAAAAGCCCCATAAGTAAGTAATGTCGTCATGCTGCTATCTCCTGAATTAAACGTGCAAATTTGCATTTCTGTCTTGGCCAATCGAAGACAAAACGCGGATCTGGCACTTCCCAGGATTTTCCGTAATTTTGTTCCAGCAAAGTTTCTGGAGATGCAGCCAGTGGCAGCCCGCTGATGTCACATGTTTGCAAAGGAAACACATCGTTGTATTTGAGCGTGCCCGGCGCATAAGGGTAGATGCTATAGCGGCGCATCGTGCCGTATGCGGGGAAGAGATCAACTTCGAACCCGTCCAAGTCGGGCAGCTTGATCATGGCATTGTTGCCCGCACGAAGTGTGCAATCGATGCCCTTTTCGTTGAGCTGCTCTGCCAAGGCACAAAATTCTCGCGCCGCATAAAGTTCGCCACGCGATTTCAAGACGACGGCAAGATCGATGTCATCGTCATAGGGGATCAGTTTTTTGTCACGCACCAACCCTAAAAGCGTGCCAGAGTTGACGGACGCTTTATGACCAAGGTCTTCAAGAACCTTCAGCAAGTTGGCAATGCCGTCAAACACAGCGTTGGTGTCAGCATCTTCCAAACCACGGTCATAATAGCCATGCCCGCTGAAACGAACCCCACCGGAATAGTCGGCGATCATCTTTTCGAAATCGTAATACTTTGCGAGTTCACCGGCTGTTTCGCGCTTACGGCGCAACACCGACATATGCGAATTCGCCGCGGCACCAGGTACTTTCGCGCGTGCGGCCAGAAGGATGAATGTCTCATAATACTCTGGCTCGGAACGAACCTCCATGCCTAACCCACGCAAGCGCGCGATCTGGACTTTTACGTTAAGAATAATGTTTCTATCAATATAGGCTTGTTCGGCTAGCAAACGGCATGCTGCCAGCTCTCTTATCTTTTCTTCTTCCATGTCTGCCCAACCCAATTTTTTTTGTAATTTCTTAAGATTGGCGGCAAATAAAGGAAACAATAAGGCAAAATTCAAAGAATTGTGCGCATTCTGCGGCTTTCACCCAGGCGAAACAAAGTAAGGCATTGATTTTAATCACATAACGAAAAAAGGCACCCCACAAGGAGTGCCTTTTAAAATCAAGATTAGAAAGCGATTACTCTTCGTTTGCCGCAGCAATATCGAGTGTGACGCTTGGGCCCATTGTAGAAGAGATGTTGATCTTCTTCATGTAGGCACCCTTTGCACCGGCTGGACGCGCTTTAGCGACCGCACCGATGAAGGCTTTAACGTTCTCGATCAACTTGGCCTCGTCGAAAGACGCTTTGCCAACGCCTGCGTGCACAACGCCGGCTTTCTCAGCTTTGAACTGAACTTCGCCGCCTTTGGCCGCTTTAACAGCTGCTTCGACGTCCATTGTCACTGTACCAACTTTTGGGTTTGGCATCAGGTTACGTGGACCAAGCACCTTACCCAGACGACCCACTACGGGCATCATGTCAGGAGTTGCGATGCAGCGATCAAAGTCGATCTTGCCGCCTTGCACAGTTTCCATCAGGTCTTCTGCACCAACGATATCCGCACCAGCGGCTGTCGCTTCGTCAGCTTTCGCACCACGTGCGAAGACCGCAACGCGGACGTCTTTGCCTGTGCCGTTTGGCAGACCAATCACACCACGAACCATTTGGTCCGCGTGGCGTGGGTCGACACCCAAAACCATTGCGATTTCAACTGTTTCGTCGAATTTTGCTGTTGCGTTGGCTTTAACCAATGCAACCGCTGCTTCAACTGTCAGACCTTCTTGGCCTTCGAATGCCGCACGCGCTGCGGTGAAACGCTTACCGAATTTTGCCATTACTTCACCTCGATGCCCATAGAACGGGCAGAGCCCAGAATGATCTGCATTGCCGCTTCCATATCGTTCGCGTTCAGATCTTTCATTTTCGCTTCTGCGATCTCTTTAACCTGAGCCACTGTGACAGAACCAACTGTCTCACGACCAGGGAGCTTCGCACCAGAGGAAAGCTTGGCAGCTTTCTTCAGGAAGTAAGACGCTGGTGGCGTCTTGATGTCCATGGAAAAGGACTTGTCCTGATAGTATGTGATCACGGTCGGGCATGGTGCGCCTGGCTCGAGATCCGCTGTTTTAGCGTTGAACGCCTTACAGAATTCCATGATGTTAATGCCGCGTTGACCCAATGCAGGGCCGACGGGTGGGGATGGGTTCGCTTTACCTGCAGGAACCTGCAGCTTCATCGTACCAGCGAGCTTCTTAGCCATGTGGCTTTCTCCTATTCAACGCCCACTGGATCGCGATCTAGCGGGCTACATGTTGGTGTGGTCTGGCTTGAACGACGCGTCGCACTCCCCTCCCACACAAAAAGCCGTCTTTTAAGGACGGTAGAGCGCGTCGGTTACACCCGAACGGTTTACATTTCAAGAGGGGACGCAGGAATTGAGCGGTCAAACGACCAATCTTGTCGCAAATCGTATTGGGATGGTCAAATGGCGCAAAGCCAAAAACAGAAAATGCGAGCCAATTGCCCGCATTTCCTTAATTACTTAGCTTCTCACCCTTTCGAGTGACGCGAACGATACCAGATCAGTCGATGATTACGTCAAATTCCAAACAGCTACCGCTTTGACTATCTGTTTCCATCGCACGCGAAGGTGCCGCGATGATGATTTGTGTCGAATCGATCCCTTGCGCGACCAACATGGCCATCAGTGCCTGCGCCCGCAAACGTCCTGTCCCCGGATTTTCACCCGCGCGCAAATCTTCCGTGTGCTGTCCAATCACCCGCAAACGCGCATTCGGGCAGGATGAGGCCATGGAGTCTAGGTCCATCGCCATATCCATATCTTCCGGCTTTGCTGCAACAGAACGAGGCGATTAGAAAAACAGCGCCCGTGAGATCGCGTTTGTCAATTTTTTGATACATGTAGACGACGCCCATTCGCTTGGTGTAGTCTTAAAGCGGTTGGTTTTCGTAATTCTATTGGTTTGGATCACCACGAAATCGACACAGCGATCATAATAGGCGCCACTTTCTGAACCCGTCACATTGGAGGGGCGCGCACAACCCAAAGCTTACGCTCTGAAATTGGAGATATCGAGATGCGTCGCACCTAGGCGTTGAATGACTTGCTCCGCGCGCTTTTAGCTAAGACGCAGGATCGCCTGAGGGGTCAGAATGACCCTCAACGATTATCTCGACGCCATTGCAGTCTTGCGCCAATGCGGCGATCAAACGCGCCTGAGCGATACCGCTTTCATCCAGCGTCAGACCGCCCGCCGGGAAATACACCCGCGCTTGTTCCGTCAGGGAGCGCAAATCGTCAATGCAGGATTCTTGCGCCATCAGGGTTGCTTTTGCATTCGCAAAGAACGCCAAAGACACCTCATTATCTTGCAAGGATGCAACCTGCCTTGCGAGAGCGACAGGTTCAACTATCAGTTCAACCACAGCTGCGACGACGGCCGCTCTAGGCGCGGGCGCTGGCTCAGTCTGAAGGGCCTGCAACGAAGAACCCGTCAAGGTGCTAAGGCGTGTCACAACGCCTGCCTCTTCTGCGGCGTTGATAGGCGCAGGCGCAACGGCGGCTGGAGCCATTTGTGCTTGCGCGTTTACGTCATAAGCGACGGTTGCGGGTGCTTGAGCAACTTGCTCGGAACTAAAAGAACGATCAAAAAAAACCTGTGGATGCCGCGAAAACAATCGCTGCCGTTGGCGCAACCCACAGCAAATGGCTCCTTAACAAAGTAATGAACATAGAATCCCCCAAGATTTATTCGCGGTTTCTAAAGTTACCGCTGTATGTTGTTTTCGTGCGGATACAAGAATCTACAACCCCAACCTGCGTCAAGAGTCTTAGAGGTGAAAAAAGGGGACTTTTTTGCAGTTTTCACGCAAGCCTGCGTAACGTAAATTTTCATTTTGCGCGTATAAAAAAACGCGCTGACAAAAATCAGCGCGTTTTGCATCTCTAAACTGACTTCCTTAAAGTCAACTCTGCTTATTGACCTGCGTGTATTCCAGTTCAACCGGTGTTTCGCGGCCAAAGATAGAGACCGTCACCTTGAGGCGCTGGTTCTCATCGTCGACTTCTTCAACCATGCCGTCGAAATCTTCAAACGGACCATCGTTGACCTTAACCTTCTCACCCACTTCAAAATGGATGATGTTGCGCGGAGCATCTTCGCCTTCAGCAACACGGCCAAGGATCGATTCGACTTCAGCATCGCGCATCGGCATCGGGCGGCCCTGCGGACCCAAGAAACCTGTGACGCGGTTGATCGAGTTGATCAGGTGATAGCCTTGGTCAGACATTTCCATGCGAACCAAAACATAGCCCGGCATAAAGCGACGCTCAGAGGTCACCTTCTTGCCGCGCCGCACTTCGATCACTTCTTCGGTCGGAACAAGTACCTCTTCGATGTCGTCCTCAAGGCCATTCTCGATGGTTGAGGTTCTGATTTGCTCAGCGATCTTCTTCTCGAAGTTTGAAAGAACGCTTACCGAATACCACCGCTTCGCCATCTGACACTTATCCTTGTCTGAACCCTTGGGTTCGCGTTAACCGATTTTACGATGCGCGCGCCAATGCGGCATACCGACCTGCAAGACAAAATCTGTGCGCCGTTCGAATCTGAAGTGCGCTGATTTTTGGAGGTTCTTGCGCAATACCTTTGCTGCGCGGGCAATTCAAGGGCTCGCTTGGATTTTCGCAAATTACGTCATCGGTGCCCTACAGTGGTAGGGGCTTTTGGCGCGCTAAGATCCAAAGAAACCCAGAACACTGGTGAGGCCAAAGCGGATAATGATGTCGATAACCGCAAAAAACACAGCCGTCAGCGCGGCCATTATGAAGACCATAACAGTGGTCAAAGCAACTTCGCGCCGGGTCGGCCAAACAACTTTGGCAACTTCAGAGCGCACTTGCTGAACATACTGGAGGGGGTTGGTCATGGCCATGTAGCGTCTTCCATTAATCGAAGTTGGGTGTCACATACGCGCAGAGTGCGGCGGTTTCAAGACCGGTTTGGGTCCAAGGCAGTTGTCTGGGATGCAAAATGCCTGAAACGTGAACATTGAGATACGTTCGCAAGCTCGCATGTCGCCTCAAAATTTTAGAAGTTCGGGCATACGGTGAAATAACTTGTGTGAGGCGGTTCGCTTGGGCACTCTGTCCTATAGTTACTGTCATCAAATTCATTTGTTGCCTTTTTTCAGATCACTCCAATTTTCAAACCTGAGTGGCCTGATAAGCGCTTTTAGGCACTTACGACACGCCAGGAGTATAGATCTATCTCGGCATGAGTAATTTACTCCCCCCCCCCAAAAAAACTCTAGACGATAAAACCCTGAATTGGCGCTATCCACAAACCGTGATCGAAAAATAGTGGGTGACGAAGCACTAAGTGGCAGCATACGCACGATTAGAGAACGTGATCTTGGATTTTTCGCAGGGCTCGCTAGATGTTTTGATCGGCTATCTCCCGATGCAAGAGCCGAACCGTCAGGTGGTTTTAGTGCGTTGGGCAGCCAAAGGGTTTTCGGATACTTTGGGTGATAGCATTAATATATGGGTCAATTGGCTGCAAGAGCCCGGCACTTTTGCAATTGTGGCCAGCGTTTATGGTCACGCACCTTCAAAGGCATCCACGCAAACCAACAACCTCTCGGACCTTCAATTGGAAAGCACCATTTTGCAGTGAAACGGCCAGACCTATGTAGCAAGCGTGAACTCCGCGACGGCAAAAAATCCGGCGAGCGTCGTTGAAAATGACATTGTGCGTTTGCGATCCTGGAAAAAAGACTATCTCCGTCGCCTCAACAATCACGATAGCGTTTCTGTGAAAAACGCAAATAGCACTTGGCCAGTCGCGCTCTGGCAACTGTGGCAGGTTCATAAGGGGTCGCAAATCAATCGCCAAATGGTGCAAGCTCAGGCCTACACGCTTAGATAATTCGCGGGGATTACCTTGCTTTGGCGGAGAATGGGGTCGAAATACATGCGGTACCGCGCATTGAGCCGCAAGCAGATAGGGAGCAAGTCCCACGCCAAGACGGCGCGACAGAGCTGCGCACCTACCCCAAGAATGATCCGATCTACCTGCATCGTACCGAAGATAGACCGCAGCATTCACAAACAATTGTCGGCTTTGCCACCGCTGGCGTGATAGAAAATAACTGAATCCTCGAGGATGTAGGCCCCATTCACAAAAACAACACCGTGCCAACCATGGATGAGATAAAGCCCGGCCAACTGATCCGCATTCGCTCGCACACGGGCGACGTGTTGGTGCCAAATCTCGATGATGGTTACAGTCCATGCACGCGCGCGCCATCAAGGTTTTCCCGAAGCGCTGCATGAATTGTGGTACACCCACTACGCGGAAGATGGTCTGCTTGCATTTATTGGCGCTGATGGCGGGTATCTTACCGGCCCAAACCACGACACAGCCGACGTCCCTGTAATCACCCTACCCCATTTCGCAAACAGCGCCTCTTGGGAAGAGTTCCCAAACTCAGGAGAGACTTGGAGCTTTCGCAATCGCGTAAAGCCACGCAATTTTTTGCATCACTCGGGCAAAGGCACAAAAATAACAGTCGCCAAGGATCAAAGTGCCATTGGAAACCAATTCACCATTGAGTTGTAACAACCACCACAAGAGTTAGAGCGTGAGGACGGTGACGAAAAATCCATCGTGGAATATGGCGATTTGAGCCACTTCCTACAAACGCGTTAAGGGCGTTCGCGCTGGATCGTAATGATTGAAATTTCATGAATAAATGTGGCTTTGGCAGGGGCTGAGGGACTCGAACCCACGACCCTCGGTTTTGGAGACC
>NZ_JABBAL010000037.1 GCF_018607995.1 Planktotalea sp. | reverse complement strand
CGACCTCAACGCTGCGCGTCTACCAATTCCGCCACGACCGCAAAACCAGCAAGTTTGGGCCGTATAGTGGAGCGTATTTCGCATGCCAAGAGCAAAACGCCGTGAATGTCGCAAAACTTCCAACAAAAGCCTAGATCGTCTGACGCAATCTATTGCGCCAGATCACGAGCGCCACGATCCCCAGGGTAAGAATCGCGACGAAACCTGCAAGCTCAAAGCTTGAAAACAGGATCTGCGACATCATTCTATCCGGCAGCACGGTGAACACCACTGACCCGACAAGACCGCCCATCGCACCCAAGATATGACTCTTATGTGCGTCGATTTTCCCTGCATGCGCCTGCAGCACTGCGCCTATGAAGGAATAAAGCGTCAGTAACGACAGACCATGGATCATAGCTAAACGGGCCTATCAGCCGGATATCCATAATGCCGAATGACCTGATTGCCGTCAGCCCCATCGCCGAGACCCAAACTCGGCCAATGATCTTGTGAAGGCGATCCCCTTTGCGTCGAAGCAACATCACAGGCACAATGCCAAGCGCGATCACTGCGCAAATCACATGTGCTTGTACGATAAGGGGCGCATTCATGAGCGGCGTAATATCCATGTTTAAAATTCTTTTCCTGTTGAATAAACTCGCAGTATGACACTGCAGTGCGCGACGGGTGCCAGCGCGTCATCAGTCTATGCGCCCAGATGCGGAGGTTCTTCGTGACCCACAGCCCCATACAAAACGCGCTTCGTGAAGTGCGAGAAATTTTCAGCCAATCGATCGCGCAAATGATCCTCTGTGCGGTCGTTCTTTTGCTGGCTGTCTCTGGTCCTTTTGGCACGTTGGATGCGATTCCCTTTGGACCAAGGCTGGCCTATTGGGCGGTTACTGTGCCGCTGACTTTTGCAGTTGGTGTTATCACCTCAGCTCGCCATGCATTGTTGAGCTTTTGAGGGGGCAAAACTCCCCGTGGCCCGCGCGGATTGCGGCCCCACTTGCCACCGCGATCTTGGTGGGCCTAATGGTTAGCATGATCAATTGGCTCGCATTCGGGGTACCGCTGCAACCGATGCACATGGGGCCCGTTGTCTTGACCGCCGCGGTGATTGCATTTGTATTTAACAATATCTCCAGCCAGCCAACGCACGCTCAAATCAACACCCCTGAGCCACCCGCCGTATTGCAGCGTCTAGATCTTCATAAACGCGGTGAGTTTATTTCCATGTCTGTGAAGGATCACTATGTGAGGTCACAACAAGCAAGGGCGCATCCCTGATCCTGATGCGCTTGGACGACGCCATGCGTGAAACTGGCGATGTTGGGGGGGGGGCTGCAGATACACCGCTCTCACTGGACTGCAATGCAGCATATCGTCAAAGCGGAGTGCTATGGCGACAAGGCCTTACGGACGCTGTCGGATGGGCGCGTTTTGCCGGCGAGCCGCTCTTGTATCAAAGATTTGAAGGACGCGGGGATCTTACCGGTGTGAGCGCGTGCAGCTTCAAAGAATTGCGCCTGCCCGCCAGCCATTGTAGAGCAGGTCCATGGTAGAGTGGAAAATATCCAAAGGTTTAGTCGACTACAGCGAAGCAGTGGCGCGCATGGAAACGCGCGTGGCACAGATTACTGACGGTACCGCGGATGAGCTGATCTGGCTGCTAGAGCATCCGCCCTTATATACAGCAGGCACCTCTGCGAAGTTGAGCGATCTGACCGATCCTGATCGTTTTCCCGTGCATACCGCTAAGCGTGGCGGTCAATATACCTATCACGGCCCCGGCCAGCGCGTAATCTATGTCATGCTTGATGTGGGCAAACGTGGCCGCGATGTGCGTGACTTTGTTCAAAACCTTGAGGCTTGGGTGATTGCGACTCTCGCCGATTTCAATGTGGTCGGCGAAATGCGCTGTGGCCGCGTTGGGGTTTGGGTGCAAAGGCCAGAGAAACCTTTGCAGGCGAATGGTGAACTGGCCGAAGATAAGATTGCCGCGATTGGGATTCGCTTGCGTAAATGGGTGAGTTTTCACGGCATTTCCATCAACGTGGAGCCAGATCTAGACCATTTCAGTGGAATCGTTCCTTGTGGAATCACGGAGCATGGTGTGACCAGTCTCGTGGATGTGGGCCTTCCCGTGACGATGGACGATTTAGATGTCGCCCTGAGGCGCAATTTTGAGCTGACATTTCCCTCTTAATCGCCTCTTGGGTAAAAAATCTTTTTTCACGCGCCAATCTTAACTAGAAATTTGCACTTCGCGTGCTTTTGAGTGCGCGACAACGCGCAGGTCCTATTTACGGCTCGTACGTGCGACAATTAATGTCCATTAAAGGCGCACTCAGACATTGAACGCGAGGCTGAAGCAAACTAAAACCTGTCGGGAATACCAAGCGCGCGAAGGGACATTTACGCGCTTATTGTACAAATCAGCAGGAGGCACGCATGGCAGACGCAGCCATTCAAGGCCATGAACACGAAGATCAGCGCGGTTTCTTTACCCGCTGGTTCATGTCTACGAACCACAAAGACATCGGTATCCTATACCTTATCACGTCAGCGCTTGTTGGCTTTATTTCAGTCGCTTTCACCGTCTACATGCGCCTTGAGCTTATGGAGCCAGGTGTTCAGTACATGTGTCTTGAAGGCGCGCGTATGTTCGCAGATGCTGCAAGCGAGTGTACGCCCAACGGCCACCTCTGGAACGTTTTGATCACGGGGCACGGCATCTTGATGATGTTCTTCGTGGTGATTCCCGCGCTTTTTGGCGGCTTCGGCAACTATTTCATGCCATTGCAGCTTGGCGCGCCGGATATGGCGTTCCCGCGTTTGAACAACCTGTCTTACTGGATGTATGTTGCGGGTACGGCTCTGGCGGTTTGTTCCGTTCTTGCGCCAGGTGGCAATGACCAGCTTGGCTCGGGCGTTGGCTGGGTTCTGTATCCGCCATTGTCAGTAAACGAAGGCGGCATGTCGATGGATCTCGCGATCTTCGCAGTGCACGTCTCTGGTGCCAGCTCGATCCTTGGTGCGATCAACATGATCACGACGTTCTTGAACATGCGCGCACCAGGCATGACATTGTTCAAAGTGCCATTGTTCTCATGGTCGATATTCGTCACAGCTTGGTTGATCCTTTTGGCGCTTCCAGTGCTTGCGGGCGCGATCACGATGCTTTTGACAGATCGTAACTTTGGTACGACCTTCTTTGATCCAGCAGGTGGTGGTGATCCGATCCTCTACCAGCATATTCTTTGGTTCTTTGGTCACCCTGAAGTTTACATCATCATTTTGCCAGGCTTCGGTATTATCAGCCACGTCATCGCAACGTTTTCCCGCAAACCGGTCTTTGGCTACCTCCCAATGGTTTGGGCGATCATCGCGATTGGTGCATTGGGCTTCGTCGTTTGGGCGCACCACATGTACACAGTTGGTATGTCGTTGACACAGCAGTCCTACTTCATGCTGGCAACGATGGTGATCGCGGTGCCGACTGGTGTTAAGGTCTTCAGCTGGATTGCCACAATGTGGGGTGGCTCGATCGAGTTCAAAACACCCATGCTTTGGGCATTTGGCTTCTTGTTCCTCTTCACAGTTGGCGGCGTTACGGGCATCGTGCTGTCGCAAGCGGCGGTGGATCGTGCGTATCACGACACATACTACGTTGTTGCGCACTTCCACTATGTGATGAGCCTTGGCGCAGTCTTTGCCATCTTCGCGGGCATCTATTTCTACTTCCCCAAGATGACAGGTCGTATGTACCCTGAATGGGCAGGCAAGTTGCACTTCTGGGCGATGTTTATCGGTGCGAACGTGACATTCTTCCCACAGCATTTCTTGGGTCGTCAGGGCATGCCACGTCGCTATATCGATTACCCTGAAGCGTTTGCTTATTGGAACTACGTCTCCTCATGGGGCGCGTTCCTCTCCTTCGCATCCTTCGTCTTCTTCTTTGGCGTTATGTTCTATGCAATCCGCTGGGGCGCACGCGTCACACAGAACAACCCATGGAATGAATATGCGGACACGCTGGAATGGACACTGCCTTGCCCACCCCCAGAGCATACGTTCGAGATCCTTCCAAAGCAGGAAGAATGGGACAAAACACCGGCGCACTAAAGTCAAGTTAATTTGAAGATTTACAAAGCCCCAGCGTATCCCGCTGGGGCTTTCTTTTTGGTAAAGCACCGCTAAGTCTGAAGCATCAAAGAAAATAACCGGAAACGCCCATGCCCTATCAGTGGTCTGAAACTTCACAGCTTGATAAAGTTCAAACCTTGACCCTCTGGCCGCACCAATCTTTGCAACCAAAGGGCCTGGCTGCTTTTGTTCTGGCAACATTTACAATGATCACTTTGCCATTGTTCGGGCTGTTAGGAACGACACTGCTTTGGGGCCTGCTCCCCTTTCTTATGATCGCCGTGCTAGGGATTTGGTACGCGCTAAGCCGGTCTCAAAAAGATCGTAGCATTCTAGAAGTTCTGACAATTTCACCCGATGAAACACGGCTTGTGCGGCACAATCCACGGACCAATGTGCAAGATTGGATTTGCAACACCTATTGGGTC
Source organism: Planktotalea sp. (assembly GCF_018607995.1). Lineage (GTDB taxonomy): Bacteria > Pseudomonadota > Alphaproteobacteria > Rhodobacterales > Rhodobacteraceae > Planktotalea. The sequence continues at coordinate 95,758 of NZ_JABBAL010000037.1, read as the reverse complement.
AGACCGACCTTGCACCGAAGCGATGGTCCAATGCCAAACTATGTCACAATGCTTGGCAATGGCCGCGAGGTTGAAATCGGTGCTTTTCTAAGCGAAGAGGAACGGCTCGCGCTTTATGCAAATTTGTGCGAAATGCTTAGCAGTCACACACGATAACGCCCCTTTGGAAACGCCGTCATGTCCCAAACCCCCGCAATTCCTAAGAAAACTAGATTTTTGCAACTTCTGGCGATCAAGCTTTTGGGCAGGCCGTTGCAGCTTGGCACAAACAACCCTGTTGAAACGACGGCAATGACGCTGTGCTCTGAAAAACAGGGCGAGACTTGGAACGCGCCTGAACATGTTACGTTTCTTATTCCCCTCGTCGGGCCGGACATGGTTCAAGACTGGTCCGTCGTTGAGCGGTTGTTAAACACCACACTCTCAAGCTTCGCCACGCAGACCAACCACAATTGGCGCGCTGTAGTCTGCTGTCAGGTCGCCCCTGATCTTCCTGATGATGCGCGCGTGAGCTACCTCCAATTTGATCGCGACGTCGTTGGAAATGATAAGTGGTCAAAGCTGTCAGAGCTGTATAAACATCTCTCTGGTTCAGCGAAGGGCGCGGGTCTTTGCATGACATTTGACGCGGACGACATTGCGCATCCCGAATTGGTGGAGACGCTTTTAACGAACCCAACAGGATCACTCATGACCCATGGCATTGTGCATGACGTTCAAAGGGATCGACTTGCGCAAGCCAGCCCGCAAACGCTTTTCCAGCCTGGTGCTAAAGCATTTTGGAAACTTTGCGGATCCTGTGCAGCCCTGCCGTATGATGTAGACCAAGATACGTTCGCGCTTCAAATGAAATTTATGTCTCATCTCTGCCAACACGAACATAGGATGGTTCCGTATCTCGCAGCGCTTGGTGGACATTCATTGAAAAAGCAAAAACAGTCTCTTGTGCTCTATCTGCTGAACCATGGTGAGAATTTTGGCGCGCGCAGGGGGCGCGTGAATTTTAAGACGCGTTTTGTTGATAGATTTGAGATCATGGACGAGACGAAACTGAAAGTGATCCGCTCGCATTTCAACTTAGCGAAATGAACTGACCTTTAGCCCGCACAAAGCCGATCTTTGACCACAGGTCCAACCGCGCCAAAATCCATCTGACCGGTGTAACGCGATTTAAGAATCCCCATCACCTTGCCCATATCACGAATTGATTCTGCACCGACCTCAGCGATCGCGCTGTTCACAGCCTCTGTAGATTCTTCATCACTTAGTTGACGCGGCAAGAATTCTTCGATCACCGTAATCTCGGCACGCTCTCGTTCAGCGAGGTCTATGCGCCCTCCCTCTTCGTATGCACGCGCGCTCTCAAGCCGTTGCTTCGCCATTTTCCCAAGGATGGCTAGGACTTCACCCTCGGCTACGCCTTCATCTTGGCCCTCGGAACGTGCTGCGATATCACGATCTTTGATTGCAGCATTAATCAAACGCAGCGTCGAGAGCCTATCGGCCGCCTTGTCGCGCATGGCTTGTTTGAGTGACTTGTTAATTTTGTCTCGCATAGCGTGCTCCGAACCCATCCCCTGGTTGGTGAGAGCCCTGGACCATAGTGAATGCCGCGTCTTCGTGCAAGAGAAGCATTTTTATTTAAAGTACTGATATAAAAGGATTTCGTTTTTTAGACTTTCCCTTGACCTCATGCTTGCAGGAACATAGTTTCGCGCAGATTTATCTCGCGTTTTAGCGCGTTCAGACCTTGGGGAACTGCCACATGCCCACATCTGCTCAAACACTGACTGCACCAAATTTCAACTTGAAACCAACCGCTTGTATAGCACTTGCTGATGGTACGGTGTTTTACGGCCACGGATTTGGCGCAACGGGAACGACTGTCGCGGAACTTTGCTTCAACACGGCGATGACCGGCTACCAAGAAATCATGACCGATCCCTCCTATGCGGGGCAAATCGTGACTTTCACCTTCCCCCACATCGGCAACACGGGCACCAACGTTGAGGACGACGAAACAGCAGATCCCGTTGCTGCGGGCATGGTGGTGAAGTGGAACCCGACCGAAGCTTCAAACTGGCGCAACACGCAAGAATTAGGCGGCTGGCTTGCCGCGCGAGGCCGCATCGCGATTGGTGGTGTCGATACACGCCGCTTGACGCGGATGATCCGTCAACAGGGTGCTCCCCACGCGGCAATTGCGCATGATCCCGACGGTAGTTTTGATGTTGAGGCTTTGGTCGCGCAGGCAAAATCGTTTAGCGGGCTTGAGGGCTTGGATCTCGCTAAAGAAGTCACTTGTGCGCAAAGCTATCGCTGGAATGAAATGCGGTGGGCGTGGCCGGATGGGTATCCGACGCAAACCGCGCCACAGCATAAGGTAGTGGCTATCGATTTCGGTGCCAAACGCAATATCCTGCGGTGCCTCGCGTCTGTGGGTTGCGATGTGACCGTTTTGCCAGCGACAGCTACGGCAGAAGACGTTTTGGCACATAATCCAGATGGTGTTTTCCTGTCCAACGGTCCGGGTGATCCCGCCGCAACGGGTACCTATGCGGTGCCTATGATCCAAGAGATATTGGAGCAAAAGGATCTACCAGTGTTTGGAATTTGCCTCGGACATCAGATGCTTGCCCTCGCAGTTGGCGCAAAAACAATCAAGATGGGCCATGGCCACCACGGTGCGAACCACCCTGTTAAAGATCATGATACGGGCAAGGTTGAAATCACGTCGATGAACCATGGATTTGCGGTAGACAGTCAAACGCTGCCGGACGGCGTCATTGAAAGCCACATTTCGCTATTTGACGGTTCTAATTGCGGTATCCGCCTCGCGGATCGGCCCGTCTATTCTGTACAACATCATCCAGAGGCAAGCCCGGGTCCACAGGACAGTTTCTATCTGTTCGAACGCTTCGCGCAGTTCATGGCAGACAAGAAATCCGCCTAAGGCCATTAACCAACGCAGCATCATAAACGTCATGTTATGTTAAGAAACTTGGCGTTCATATGAACACTTCCCAAATCCGTCTGGTTGACTCTAGTGGACGCGCTCAGCGGCCTCACACCAAGCAGCCGCTCGGACGTTTATTTATCGACCGTGGCCTGATCAAAACGTCAGACTTGCTGCTCGCGTTCGGACATCAATGTATGAATGATGTCAAAGTTGGCCATATGCTCGTCTCGCAAGGCCAAATTAGCGAAGAGAGTCTATACGAAACACTTGCGATTCAGAACGTGCTCCCTTTCATAGACATGCAATCGGATTTACCTGATTTGACACCGCAAGCTGACATGGATCCGCACCAATGCCTACGCTTGCAATGCGTACTGCGGCGCAGGGAAGGTGAAGCCACGATCCTTGCCACAAGTTCCCTTGAGCAATTTAAAAATTCCAAGGCAACCCTGCCCGCTCATCTACATCCGGTGAAAATGGCGATAGCGACACGCAGCCATATCACCGAAACCACTCGCGTGGGCGCAAGCACGATCATGGCGATGAAGGCCGAGACACGTGTGCCAGAAGATCTAAGCTGTCGTAGTTTGCCCGCCGAAATCAAAACTTGCCTCGTTTGGCACTACCCATGTTGATTTTTGCGCTACCATTGCAATGGCTCACTTTCGCCGGGCTATATCGAGTGATCTTTGGCTTTGCAGTGGTCATGGTCTTCACAGATATCGTAATCAAGAGTGCAGCGGCGTTCATTCAGCTCTTTGTAAAAGAACCAAAAAACAAAGCCGAGCGGCACCGACGACAAAACTTCCAAGGGTCAGTTTTCTCATCCCACTTCACAATGAAACGGAAATCATAGAAGCCCTCCTTCGCCACCTTGGCATGCTGACCTACCCGAAGACCCTACTCGACCTGATCTTGATCGTAGAAGCAAACGACACACCGACCCGTTCACATCATGAGACCACAAATCTGCCCAATTGGATGCCCATTTTGGTTGTGTCTCCTGGGAGGATCACCACAAATCCACGCGCAATGAACTATGCGCTGCAGTTTTGTCGCGGCGATATCATCGGGATCTATGACGCAAAAGATGCGCCCAATCCTGTGCAACTCTTAGACGTTGTCGAGCTATTCGCGCGAACATCTGAAAAACCGCATGTATTCAAGAATTTTTGGATCTTTATAATGCGCGTTCCAACGCGCTCTCGCGTTTCTTTGCTATCGCAATATGCAACGTGGTTTCGGTTGATCCTACCTAGTATCGCACGCATGGGGTTTGCAATTCCACTTGGCGAAACCAGCGCATTTTTTGCCGTAACGTGTTTGGGAAATTAAACGGATGGGACGCGCATAACGTCACAGAAGACGCGGATCTTGGTATCCACTTGGCGCGCGCGCGCTATCAGACCACGCTCATCTCGTCGGTGACGTTGGAAGAAGCCAACAACACAGCGTGGCCATGGATCAAGCAACGCTCACGCTGGTTGAAGGGCTACCTCATCACCTATTTCACCCAAATGCGCCGCCCATTTCGCCTCCTGTTCGAACTTGGCGCATGGAAAATCTTGGGCTTTCAGGCATTTTTCCTGTCGTCCATCAGCCAGTACATGTTAGCGCTACTGATCTGGTCCTTCATGGCATTGTATTTTGGCGCACCACAGTGGGTGGATGCGGCACTGCCAGCGGAATTTCTGAACACCATAATGGTGGCTTTCATCGTGATGTGGTTCACAAGTACGACGGTCTATATCGTTGTCGCCTCAGGGGAATTACATCACTATTTGATCCCGTGGACCCCTTCATGAGCGCTTATATGGCCCTAGGTACACTCGCAATTTACAAGGGCGCGTGGGAACTCATCACCAAGCCGTTCTATTGGGAAAAATCGCGCATGGGCACAGAGATGTTGAAATCGTTCACTCAAATTCAGAGGAAGCGGAATCCAGTTTGAGCCTTGTGACAAAGGCTACCGAAATATGATCCCGTAGAGCTTTTCCAGCGGCTTCTTGATCGCCTTTCGCGATGGCTTCGACGATTGAATGATGTTCCTCCATCGCAACTTCACCTCGCCCCTCCGCAGCAAGCGACGTGGTTGCCATCAGCGCCATTGAGCGGTGCACAAGATCGAGTTGACGCACAAGAAATCTATTGTGCGAAGCAAGATGGATCTGTTTGTGAAACCGTCGGTTCGCACGCGAAAGTGCCGCAGGATCATCCGTAAGCTTGCGATCCGCCTCAACCATTTCACGCAGAACCAATATTTCCTCTGCGCTCGCATGCTGCGCCGCAAGACGCGCAGCGAGGCCTTCCAACTCTGATCGCACAACATAAAGCTCTGACATTTGATTGTGAGAGAGTGAGGCAACAATCAGACTGCGCCCATCTCGCACTAACAGGTTTTGCGTCTCAAGCCGTTGTAAAGACTCACGAATTGGCGTGCGGGAAACACCAAATCGGTCTGCTAAATCGCTCTCCACCAAGCGATCACCGGGCTTGAATACGCCGATATCAATGGCTTCCAGAATGAGAGAATAAGCATCAGTTTGCCCTGTGCGCGTTTGGTTCATACCACTTCCCTCTGTCCGACTTTGGCAAAGCCTATGCGCAGCCTTGGTTTTGATCAACCTGTTGTCGCGCTTTGGGTTTCCAGTTAGTTTCAACACATGACAAAATCCCATTTTTCCGATGTGACCACATGGGTCTTTGACCTTGATAATACGCTCTATCCGCCGCACATGCGCCTGCTTGATCAGATCGAAGTGCGTATGACCGCTTATGTGATGGAAGAATTGAATGTGGACCGCGCGCGCGCGGATTACTTGCGCGAACACTATTGGCGCACCCATGGCACTACGCTTGCCGGGTTGATGCGCGAACACAACGTTGATCCGGCGCCCTACCTGACAGATGTGCATGACATTGACTTTACAGTGCTTTCGCCGGATTTCTCACTGCGCGACGCAATCAAAGCGTTGCCAAATCGCAAGATCGTTTACACCAATGGATGCGCGCCCTACGCTGAAAACGTGCTCAAAGCGCGCGGCTTAAGCGGTGTATTCGATGCTGTCTATGGGGTAGAGCACGCGGATTTTCATCCCAAGCCGGACAGTGCAGCCTTTGAAACGGTCTTTACCAAGGACGGAGTTTTGACAAAAACAGCCGCGATGTTCGAAGATGATCCACGCAATCTGACCGTGCCACATGCGCTCGGAATGCGGACGGTCCATGTGGCACCAGAGGCCGTATCACAGGACCATATTCAATATCACACGGCAGATTTGGCAACATTCTTGCGCGCTCTGGTGTGAAATTGCGGCGATTTGCCCGTGGAAAACTACGCGCAAACGCCTATCTCTAGGACATAAGCGGAGGCGAGAATGGATTACGATATCATCATTTCCGGCGGCGGCATCGCGGGCCTGACCGCAACCGCTGCATTGGCGAGAGCTGGCTTTGACGTGCTTTGTGTAGACTCCACGCCGCCGGTCACTGAGCGCAATGCGACGGGTGCAGACCTGCGCAGCACAGCGTTTTTACAGCCTGCGCGTCAGCTTCTTGATGATATCGGCCTTTGGGATCGCCTATCTGCCCATGCCACCCCTTTGCAAATCATGCGCATTATTGATGCAGGCGGGCCGGTGTCTGAGCCGCGTATGTCTAAGGAATTCAACGCCGCAGATATTTCAGAGCTGCCTTTCGGGTGGAACCTGCCCAACTGGCTGTTGCGTCGCGAAATGGCTACGCATCTGAAAACGTTGTCGAATGTGACTTACAGAACGGGTGTCGGTGCGAAAACCCTGTTCACACGCACCGGCGAAGCGCGTGTTGGTCTAAGCGATGGAACGCGCGTTCGTACGCGGCTTGTGATCGCTGCAGACGGGCGCGGATCGCCTATGCGTGAGACCGCTGGAATAGACGTGAAAACGACACGATATGGCCAGAAGGCGCTAGCCTTCTCCGTTACTCACACAGAGCCGCATGAGAATGTCTCAACTGAGATTCACCGCACAGGCGGTCCTTTCACCTTGGTTCCATTGCCTGATTTTGAAGGCAAACACAGCTCCGCAATTGTGTGGATGGAGGACGGCGCGAAAGCGAAAGCGCTCGCCGAACTGGACGTGGCCCGCTTTGAAGAGACTATGAATGTGCGATCTTGCGGTGTTCTGGGTCAGCTCACCCTAAATTCTGAACGAACGATTTGGCCGATCATCAGTCAACACGCAGAGCGTTTGAGCGGCGAGCGCATCGCCTTGATCGCGGAAGCTGCGCATGTGTTGCCGCCAATTGGCGCTCAAGGCTTGAACATGTCGCTCGGTGATATTCGAACGCTGCGAGATTTGGCGCTGGCGCGACCTGAGCGTCTGGGTGATGCGGAAATGCTTGCGGCGTATCACAGCGCGCGCATCACAGATATTCGCACGCGCATTGCGGGGATTACATTGCTTAACCGCACATCGATGCTAAGTGCGCCACCGTTAAGAGATGCGCGCGCAGCAGGACTGAACGCACTCTATAGCTTTGCGCCCCTTAGGAAATCGATCATGCAACTTGGCCTTGGTGCGCGCGGGTAAAACTAGCCTTACGTGCTAAGCACGTAAGGCAAAGGTGCTTGGTTAAAGAACTTGATCAAGTACTTTTCGCAGACGTCCCATCGTGCCGTCCACATCATAAAGCTTGTCGAGACCGAACAGACCCAAACGGAACGTACGAAAATCATCCGGCTCATCACACTGCAAAGGAACGCCCGCCGCAATTTGCATACCAAGGGCGGAAAACTTGCTGCCATTCTGAACCGCAGGATCATCCGTGTAGCTGACCACAACCCCCGGCGCACCAAATCCATCTGCCGCAACGGATGTAATCCCCTTTCCCTTTAGATACGCGCGTACTTCGTTGCCAAGTTGCCATTGCGCATCGTGCAACTTATCAAATCCGTAGTCTTTCGTTTCCAACATCGTATCGCGGAACGCACGCAAGGCATCCGTTGGCATTGTCGCGTGATAGGCATGGCCGCCGTTTTCATAGGCTTGCATGATCTGATGCCATTTCTTCAAATCAATCGCGAAACTGTCAGATGTGGTCTCTTCCAACCGCGCAACCGCGCGTTCTGACAACATCACAAGCCCCGCAGAGGGCGAAGCTGACCAGCCTTTTTGCGGCGCGGAGATCAATACGTCTACGCCCGTCGCTTTCATATCGATCCACGCACAACCCGAGGCGATGCAATCCAAAACCATCAACGCACCTACGTCATGCGCGGCTGTGGCTAGTGCTGTGACGTAGTCATCGGGCAAGATCACCCCCGCCGAAGTTTCTACGTGTGGCGCGAAAACGATCGCAGGTTTCTCCGCGTGAATCGCTGCCACAACCTCATCAATGGGGGCCGGAGCGAAAGGTGCGCGTGTATCGTTGCCCGTTTGGCGCGCTTTCATTACCGTGCACTTTTGCGTCAAACCACCAGTTTCAATGATCTGACTCCACCGATAAGAAAACCAGCCGTTGCGCACGACCAGCACATCCGCACCGCGCGCAAACTGACGTGCCACCGCTTCCATCCCGTAGGATCCGCCACCAGGGATCAGCACAACCGCCTCTGCTTGATACACGTCTTTCAACATTGACGAGATATCGGTCATCACAGTTTGGAACGACTGTGACATCGAGTTCAGGGATCGATCTGTAAATACTACGCTGAATTCTTCCAGACCCGTCGGGTCCACGTTTTCAAGCAATGCCATAGCATGCGCCTCCAAATTTGACTTTCATCCTAGATAAAAAACCATGCGGGGAAAGGCAAAGTTTACTTTCGCATACACTGCAAAATCTGCGCGGCATGCTTGATCACCGGATCTCCCATAAGATGCCCGTGTGTGTCATTCATTTTCTTGAGAAAATTGATGTCCATCATCAAGGACTCCCCTTAGGCGTCCGGCTCATCGCTTCAACATTCGAAAAAATGATCGCGCGTTGAGACGTCGGTCAAACGATCTCGCGCCACCGAACAGCTGAGTTCTTCGTTGAGCGGGTGCACCTTGAGAACTTGTTTGGAAAATTGGCTCACTGTGAGCGATGAGATGGAAATCGTCATCAGCCACAGAAACGTTAACTCCTACATCCATTCAGAGCGCGGATATAACGCCATGATCAAAAGCGCTAGAACGATTGTGATGAGCCAAACATCCTTTGGTGTGGCAATCGAAAACATCTGTTAGCCCCTCAAGCATAGGAGCTAAGATGCGCTATGGTCGGAGCTTTTCTGCGCTTTGGCTGTGGTTGAAAAGTGACTTAGATATATGTTTTCATGAAATTTCACCCTAATGGACCAGGCCTGCGCTCTTCGCTGAGCAAGACATTCGCCTCCACATCCCCTGCCCCTGGCAAGGTCATGATGCGACGGCGCAAAACCCGCTCGAAATCGGGAATGTCGCGGGCCACAACACGCAAGCGGTAGTCATACATCCCAAGCACATGTTCAATTGTTTGCACTTCGGGGATCGCGCTCACCGCGCGCTCGAAGTCCTCAAGGCTGACGCGACCTTTGGTGGCAAGCTTCACCCCCAAGAAACCCGTCACCCCAAACCCGAGTTTTTCCGCATCCAAAACCAAGCGCCGTGCCCGAAACGCGCCCGCGTCTTGCAAGCGCTTAACACGACGCCACATTGCGGGTTGCGACATGTCGAACCGCCGGCCTAATGCGCCCGCCCCAAGTGTCGCATCTTCAGCCAAGGCACGTAGGATCTTGCGGTCGATTGCGTCAAGCTCGATCATAGGGGAAGACCTTCTGATTGCTTGATCCGCGCCACATGCATCAGTGCTTCGATGTCGGCGATATGCGGCAGGCCTAAAATTTGTTCGCGGTAGATTTGCTGATAGTGGCCCATGTCCCGCGAAATAACGGAAAGACGCACGTCAACACGGCCAAGGAACGTTTGGATCTCGATCACATGGCGTACTTCGCGAGCTGCTTCGATGAAATCATCAAAAGCGCGAGTTTGCGTCTTATCGAGCGTGATGCGCAAGCTGACCTCTACCGCATACCCCAACGCCTGCCAGTCAATGACGGCTTGTTGGCCCTTCAAGACCCCGCTCGCCTGCATCTTTTCAATCCGGCGATAGCAAGTGGCGCTGGTCAGATCGCAACGCACGGCGAGTTCGGCGTTTGGCAGTTCTGGCGCTGCCTGCATTTGTCGCAATATGCGCCGGTCCACGTCATCAAGCATGAATTTCTTGAGTTACCTTAATTTGAAGAATGAAAAATTCGATAAACATTAATTATATCACCAACTATGAAAGTTCAACGCCACAAACCCTGTAGTTTGCACCCAATATCTGATTCCAATCAAAAAGGACGAATAACATGCGCGTTTATTATGATCGTGACTGCGACGTTAACCTCATCAAAGAAGCCAAAGTAGCGATTCTCGGCTATGGCTCCCAAGGTCACGCACATGCGTTGAACCTGCGTGACAGCGGCGCGAAGAACGTCGTTGTGGCTTTGCGCGAGGGCTCCCCGTCCAAAGCAAAAGCTGAAGGCGAAGGCCTCAAAGTTATGGAAATCGCTGAAGCTGCGGCTTGGGCGGACGTGATCATGTTCACAATGCCCGACGAACTTCAGGCAGACACATACAAAAAGTACGTACACGACAACATCCGTGAAGGCGCAGCAATCGCGTTCGCCCACGGTCTCAACGTACACTTCGGCTTGATCGAGCCAAAAGAAGGCATCGACGTCATCATGATGGCGCCAAAAGGCCCAGGCCACACAGTGCGCGGCGAATACACCAAGGGCGGCGGTGTGCCATGCCTCGTTGCTGTAGACAAAAACGCATCCGGCAAAGCGCTGGAAATCGGCTTGTCCTATTGCTCCGCAATCGGCGGCGGTCGTTCCGGCATTATCGAAACGGACTTCCGTGAAGAGTGCGAAACAGACCTCTTCGGTGAGCAGGCTGTTCTTTGCGGTGGTATCGTTGAACTCATTCGCATGGGCTTCGAGACACTTGTTGAAGCAGGCTACGAGCCTGAGATGGCGTATTTCGAATGCTTGCACGAGACAAAGTTGATCGTGGACCTGATCTATGAAGGCGGCATCGCGAACATGGATTACTCCATCTCCAACACCGCTGAATACGGTCAGTACGTCTCTGGCCCACGCATCTTGCCATACGACGAGACAAAGGCCCGCATGAAAGCAGTTCTGAGCGACATTCAGTCTGGCAAGTTCGTACGCGACTTTATGCTTGAGAACGCTGTTGGTCAGCCAACAATCAAGTCTTCGCGCCGCGCTAACGACGAGCACGAGATCGAAGTCGTCGGCGGCAAGCTGCGTGACATGATGCCTTGGATTTCCGCAGGCAAGATGGTCGACAAAGCGAAGAACTAAGCGCTTTCAAAACCGGTACAAAATAGTGATTGACCCCAGCCTCGGCTGGGGTCACCTCTTTTGCATATGAGCGACGCGCCAACCCCCGACAATCCAGGCCTTTTGAACTGGTTTTTGATCATCTTTCTTGGTGTGATTTGGGGTGCTGCGTTTATGGCGATTAGCACCGCATTAGAGGGATATGGGCCACGGCTTTTCACGGCGAGTAGGCTCGCGGGCGCAGCAATTGTGCTGAATATTCTTGGCGTATTTATCGGGCAACCCATTACAGCAATTCACAAAACTGCGGGAAAACGTGGATGGCTGTTCATAAGCTTGATTGGAACAATCGCTTTGGCGATGCCGCTATCCATGCTGTCATGGGGCCAACAACATGTGCCTTCCGCCTTTGCTGGCGTCGCGATGAGCACGGTGCCGATCTTAGTACTCCCTCTTGTCTATATCTTTTCACCCGAAGAAGGCATCGGACCCCGCCGTGTGATTGGCATGATCATCGGCTTTATCGGGTTAATCGTCCTCGTCGGACCCGGAGCTTTTTCATCAAGCCAAAGCGATCTCGTTTTGTGGGGTCGCATCGCTTGTATCGTCTGCGCCTGCGGGTATGCGATCGGCTCGGTTCTGACACGTCGCGCGCCAAAGATGCCACCGATTGCATTTGCTGCGGGAACGATGACCGTAGCCGCAGCGATCACCGTGTCTTTTGGATTGCTTACGGAGCCTTTGCCGAGCACGCTTCCATTTACACCAACTTCCGCATTGATCTACGCAGCCCTCCTACCAACGGCACTTGGCGCGATCATCCGCGTGCGAGTGATCACCACGGCGGGGTCACTTTTCATGAATATCACCAGCTATATGGTGCCAATCTGGTCTGTCATCTTCGGGATCACGTTGATGGGTGAGGACCTACCAGCGCAGCTCTACACGGCTCTGGCACTGGTCCTTCTAGGCATTTTCATCAGTCAAAGTCGTGCGATTCTGGCTGCGCTGAGACGCTAGGCCGTCGCACGCGCCACTTCGTCGACGATCCGCTCGACTACATCCTTCAGCAAATCAGGGTCCTCGGATTCCGCCATCACACGGATCAGCGGCTCAGTTCCTGATTTACGAATAAGCAAGCGCCCCTTACCGCTAAGATCTTTTTCAGCCCCCGCAATGACAGACTGCACTTTGCTGTCCTCCAAGGGGGTCTGACCCACTGCATATCGCACATTTTGAAGCATCTGGGGCACCGGTTCAAAAACAGAAATAAGCTCGGACGCTTTGCGCCCCGTGCGGGCCAAATCACCCAAGAACTGCAAGCCCGCCATAAGCCCGTCACCTGTCGTGGCGTAATCCGTCATCACGATGTGACCCGACTGTTCGCCGCCTAGATTAAAACCCTTTTTTCGCATCTCTTCAACGACATAACGATCGCCCACGCCTGTACGTGCGAGGGTTAAACCATTGTTTTCAAGATGCCGTTCTAGTCCGAGATTGGACATCACAGTCGCTACCAAAGTATTGCCCTTAAGACGGCCTTCTTCAGCCCAGCGACCTGCAATAAGTCCCATAAATTGATCGCCGTCCGCGACTTTTCCGGTCTCGTCCAGAATGATGCAACGATCAGCATCACCATCCAGACATATCCCAACATGGGCACCATGCGCGATCACGGTCTCAGAGGCGGTCATCGGCTTGGTCGAGCCACAATTGTCGTTGATATTATAACCGTTTGGTGACACGCCAACCGGGATCACCTCTGCGCCAAGTTCCCACAGCACTTCGGGCGCTGCGCGGTAGGCTGCACCATTCGCGCAATCGATGACAACTTTCATACCACCCAGCGAAAGATTGCTCGGGAAAGCCGCTTTGACGCGCTCATTATAGCGAGAGCGGCCATCATAAATATGACGCGTACGGCCAATTTTCATTGGCTCAACCAAGTCTACGCCAGAGGCGACGAGCTCTTCAATCTCCATCTCTGCCTCGTCCGAAAGTTTAAAACCATCTGGGCCAAAAAACTTGATACCGTTGTCTTCATGCGGATTGTGGCTGGCCGAAATCATGATTCCCAAATCCGCACGCATTGAGGGCGTCAACATGCCAACCGCTGGGGTCGGGATTGGGCCCATCAAAAACACGCTCATCCCCGTCGAGGTCAGGCCCGCCGTCAGCGCACTTTCGAGCATATAACCAGAGCGGCGGGTGTCTTTGCCGATAACGACACGGTGCACACTAGAATGGTTGCGGCGAAAGTAAATGCCCGCCGCTGCGCCAATACGCAGTGCCATTTCTGCGGTCATGGGATAGGTATTGGCTTTGCCGCGTACGCCGTCTGTGCCAAATAGTTTTCTGCTCATGAATCTAGTCCTGTCGTCGCGGCCTGAAATAAGGCCAGTGCTTGTCGAGTTTGCGAAACATCGTGCACTCTCAAAATGTGAACACCTTGTTGGACCGCAGCCAAACCAACTGCAATCGAGCCAGGCGCGCGATCTTCTGCTTTAGGCGCTTGTCCGATGTCGCGAATAAATCCTTTGCGCGACGCGCCAAGCATCACTGCACAGCCTAAGCCATGAAACAGCGATAATCCACGAATAAGCGCAAGGTTGTGACTTTGGGTTTTCCCAAACCCAAGGCCCGGATCCACAATGATCTGATTGCGCGATAAACCAAAACCCATCGCAACTTCGATTTGCTCCGCCAAAACATCAAACACATCCAAAAGCACATCATCATAGTGCGGTGCATCTTGCATGGTTTCCGGCAGGCCTTGCGCATGCATCAAACACACAGGTGCGGCGTGCTTGGCGCACAAGGGTCCAAGGCCAGGATCAAACTTGAAGCCCGAGACATCGTTCACGATATTTACACCTGCAGCCAGCGCTGCATCGGCAACACGGGCTTTGCGCGTATCAATCGACATCGGCATACCAAGCGTTTTGCGGATCGCTTCAATAACGGGAACCGTGCGTGCAATTTCTGCCTCATAAGGTACTTCCAAAGCACCGGGCCGTGTACTTTCACCGCCTATATCGATCAAATGCGCGCCTTCGTTTTGCATCTTGAGTGCCACGCGCACCGCTTTCGCCGGCGCATTATGCGCGCCACCATCCGAAAAACTATCCGGCGTCACGTTCAGGATGCCCATGATCACGGGATTGGCGAAATCGAGGCCCGCAATTGAGTGTCTTAGGTTGCCCACAAGATCACGCCACTCCTGGGAGGTCTCTGAAACGGGAATAATTTGGGCCGCGTCGGTGCGGCTCAAACGCTCAACATGTGTAAACCAACTGCGGGTGCCAGCCAAAGTTAGCGCATCACTTGGACGCGCGTCCCCCATTTGGGCGAGTGGCCTAAAATAGTCGATCATATTAGGATCCGTATTCTGAATTGGACAGCTTTAGGCCGCGCTGATATCTATGCGCTCAATAGGGATGCTCCGACAAGCGGTTTTGATACCGTTCGGCAGGTCTTCGCCAATCACCAACACTTCCAGCGCACCAATCTGAGTGGCCAACCAATCCGCCAAAGCTATTGGGCTGTTGATCAGTGAAATCGGGCTTTCCACCGCATCCATCACGAACTTTCGTGGAGCCCAAACGCAGATTTGGTCGTTTTTCATCGCCCAATCCAGCTCTGTTCGGGTTTCAACAACGGCGCAGCGTGGTTCTCGCGCCGCGAAGGTCCACGCTTTCTGCTCAATCGCTAACAAATCAACATGAGCTTGTCCCGTTTCGGACCCTACATCCGCAATCTTGTCATCCCCAGCCACCGTAAAAATCAAAGGGGCGTCCATCGCGCTTAATTGATCCACCCAATGATCCAAATGCGCACTTTCCAAAGCAACCGCGCTCAGATAGACAATCCGTGCAGGATCAGGCGCATGGCCTAGGATCGTAGATTGCGCCACACCTGACAACTCGCGGACAATCTCAACACCAAGCGCGCCACCTCCACGATCCAGCTTTTCAATGCGCAGGAACACGCGTTGTGCTTGGGGCTCCTTTAAGATGCGATCCGCAATCCGTTCGGCCAGCGTTTCGAGTAAATTCAAACGCTCTGCTGCGAGTTCGATGTTAATCGCTTCTGTGACACTGTCATAAGACAGTATAAGGTCCACGTCGTCGCCAAGGTCTTGGGTTACATGGCGCACTTCAACCACAACATTAAAGCTAAGCCGCTGCGTTATATTGCGTTCTGCCTGAAAAGCGCCGATTTCGACAGAAACGATGTGATCTCGCAGTGAGATGCGATCAAACATAGGATCCGTTT
Organism: Planktotalea sp.; assembly: GCF_018607995.1. GTDB lineage: Bacteria > Pseudomonadota > Alphaproteobacteria > Rhodobacterales > Rhodobacteraceae > Planktotalea. The sequence goes on along the minus strand of NZ_JABBAL010000037.1, from coordinate 80,165 downwards.
GGCTGGCGAGTGAGCGCGCGCTTGGATGTGCAAAAGCCTGTTTAATCTCATCGTTCATTTGAGACGCCCCGTTTCATTGACCACAAGAGTTCCGACCTAGCCGCACTCTCATGCGCTTAAACGTTTTTCTCAAATTAAAGTGCTAGTTGCGGCTCACGCGCGATGGTTCACGATAGAAATGATGAACCCCTATCGTTGCGGTCCGTGGGAAAACGCGGCTCCACTTCGGGCGCACCGCTTTGGTGTGATAGTGCGTGGCGCCTTTGGTCAGCGACTTGGGCATATCAGACAGCATGAGTTTCGCAATTTTACGCAAACGCGCGTAAGTGGCTTTTTCCGTGATGTTCTCTGCGCGACCATCGCAGGTATAAGTAAATTGGCACGCAAACTTACGGCCCGTGCCTTGGTTGATCACGCCGCATACCGTGCCTGGATAACGACGATCATCAACGCGGTTCATTATGACTTCGGCAACCGCAAATTGCCCCTTTACCGACTCACCACGCGCCTCAAAATATAGTGCTTCGGACAGGCACGTCAGGTGTTTGCCCCCTTTAGCGGCGGGCAAGGCGTCCAGAAAGCTGCGTGTATATTCGACAGAGCCGATGCTGCCCGTGCTCACACGTCGAAATAAGGCATCAACGCGCGATTGCGTCAAACGCGCGAGCGCTGTTTCATCGCGTTTGATCATTGAAGACAATTCACCCGACACCGCTTCTGCTGAGGCAGGCAGTGCGAAAAGGGTCAAAAGACAAGCGATCGAGGTCGTACGCATCAGGCTCACAGGTGTTATTTCAATCCCTTGCTAGATATCACCAAAAGGTAAAAAATCTACCCCAGGCCAAATCACGACGTAGCGTCGCTCAGAACACCGGAAAAAAGAATCGCGATTTTTTCAACATCTTGTGGGAAAGCTTTAGCACACTACTGTAAGTGGTCCAAAATCGCCAGTTGCGCTGCTGCTAATCTTGCAACAGGCACCCTAAACGGTGAGCAAGACACATAGTCAAATCCGGCAGCCCGACAGAAGGCAATCGATTCGGTATTGCCCCCGTGCTCGCCGCACATGGATAATGTCAAACCGGGGCGCGCCGCGCGTCCACGTTTGGCCCCTAGAATAAGCAATTCGCCGACGCCATCCACATCCAATGTGTGGAACGGATCTTCCTCAAACACGCCTTGGCGTACGTACTCGGTCATAAACCTGCCCGCATCATCACGTGACAAACCGTATGTCATTTGGGTCAAATCGTTGGTGCCAAAGCTCAAGAACGAGACGTTTTCAGCAATATCTTCCGCACGCAAAGCTGCACGCGGGGTTTCGACCATGACTCCCAACTGGTATTCGAACTCCGCCCCTGTTTCTGCCTTCACGGCCGCCGCAACAATATCAACGCGCATCTTCACGAGTTCGACTTCACGTTTGGCCGACACCAAGGGGATCATAATTTCGGGGACAATCGCCACGCCCTCCTTAGAGACATCAATCGCCGCCTCAAAGATCGCACGCACTTGCATGTCGTAAATTTCGGGCACCGTAATGCCTAGACGCACGCCGCGCAGGCCCAGCATAGGGTTGTATTCCCCCATCGCTTCGACCCGCCGCGTGACATCTGCGAGCGGAATATCAAGCGCTTCGGCCAAAGCGCGATGGCCGGCATGATCGGAGGGCAGAAATTCGTGCAAAGGTGGATCAAGCAGGCGAATGCACACGGGCATGCCCGCCATAGTGCGGAATAGTTCAGTGAAATCGGCGCGTTGGACCGGCAACAAGCGCTCCAATGCGGCGCGTCGATCTTCGCTGTTCTCTGCAAAAATCATTTCGCGCATGACCGTAAGGCGATCATCTTCAAAAAACATATGCTCGGTGCGGCACAGGCCGATGCCCTGCGCTTGGAACATTTTCGCGGTTTGCGCGTCGGCAGGCGTGTCTGCATTCGCGCGAATACCGATATCACGCTCCGCATCTGACCATGTGAGCAAGGTTTGAAACGCATCATCCAACGTTGCTTCCAGCATGGAGACGGGACCAGCCAAAACCTCGCCGTGTGTGCCATCGATCGTGATGATATCGCCCTCTTTGAACACACGACCATCGGGAGAGGTCAGCAATTTCTTTCTTAATTGGAATCTCAACTCGGTCGCGCCTACGACGCAAGGCAACCCGATACCACGCCCGATAACGGCCGCATGCGAGGTCATGCCGCCACGCTCCGTCAAAATCGCATTGGCCGCGTGCATGCCGCGAATATCTTCGGGCGATGTTTCGCGCCGCACCAAGACACAAGCCTCGCCCCGCGCCGCACAAGCCTGCGCATCCGCTGCGGAAAATACGATCCGCCCTGTGGCCGCGCCAGGACTTGCCGCAACGCCGCGCCCCATGACATCACAGGCAACACTGCGATCCACTTGGCGGTGCAACAATTCATTCAGCGCGGATGGCGGCACGCGCATCAAGGATTCTTGCCGCGAGATAATACCGTCTTGGGCCAAACGCACCGCACTTCTGACAGCGGCGCGGCTGGTCCGAGAAACCCGAACGCCGTCTAATAGATACACCCGCCCGTCTTCGATCACGAATTCGACCTGCATTTCTTCACGCAACTTCTGGCGCATCAAACGCGCATACTCGACCAAACTCGCAAAGGCCTCTGGCGCAAGCTCTTCCAAGGAAGGCCCACGCGCGTCTCGCTCTAAAAACAGCGCTTTTGTACCGCTCTCTAGCGCATCACGCCCTTGGCTCTGGCTTAAGTAGCGTCCCGTCAACTGCTCCAAGCCAGTCTCGGGATCAATCAGTTGTAAGACACCCGACCCACATTCGCCCTTACCAAACCCAAGCGCCATGGATTGCACTACAAGCCCAAGCCCCGCATCCGCAGGCGCACCCTTCGCCTGACGCAACAAGCGCGCAGATGTGCCGTCCCACGCGCGCGCCATAGAGCGTAGAACTTCCGCCAATTGCACCGCAGGATCCTGCGGGAAAGGTTCATCGGTTTCCTCTTCATAGGCGCGCAACGCCGCGCTCAACGACGCTTCGCCCTCTGCGCCAATCTCGTCAAATACATCTGGATCAAGACGCGCCACCTGTATTGAGTAAGAATGAACAAATCGTGCATAAAGCGACGCGGCCACATCTTTCCCCAAACGTTTCGCGAAATCATCAAAGCGCGCTTCGTTCATACCGATGTTCAAAATGGCGCTTGGACCACCCCAATCGGGATCTTCTGACGACGGTCGCACACAAAGCAGTTCGCCCACTTCAAAAGGTGACAAAAGCAGCTGCATATCCGGCATGTCGCCGCGCGCGATATTGTGGACCGCCTCAAACGACAAACCCACCGTGCGCGGCACAGGCAGATCCAAACGCACCAAACGCTGCAAACACTTCGTGCGCCCGCCGTGCGTGTCGGGTGACACGGGCGCTGTTGCGGTGATCAGCGTCGTATGCGGATTATTCTGCACTGCGGCATCCTCTTAACGGTTGCGCGCAGCATAGACCTCAATTCAGTTCACGCAAGCGCTGCCTTTATCCCTCAACCCGCGTCAAATCGGCGACAGAGCCGACAAGTTTGCGAATATCACTGAGCAAGTTCAAACGATTACGACGCACAGTCTGATTGTCGCTGTTCACCTGCACCGCTTCAAAGAACGCATCAATCGGGGCGCGCAGACCGGCCATGCCGCTCATGGCAGCGGCGAAATCCTCGGTCTTCAACGCCGCTTCAATCACGGGACCTTCACTCGACAAAGCCACGAACAGCGCTTTTTCTTCTTCGGTTTCAGCGAATTTCACATCGCCACCGTAAGAATACTCGACGCCGTCCTTGTCTTCTTCTTTAGACAGAATGTTGTTGGCGCGTTTAAATCCTTGCAGCAAGTTGGTGCCGTCTTCGGTTTTCAAGAATGCTTCCAAAGCAACCGCGCGTTTGACGAGCAAAGCGAGATTGTCATTGCCCTCCATCGCGACGCACGCATCGATCACATCATGTCGCACACCTTGGTCGCGCAAATAAACTTTGAGACGGTCATGGAAGAAAGAGAGAAGATCGTCAGAATCGACACGCATATCTGCCTTTGTGAACAAAGGCTTACTTCTGATTGTCAGATCATTCTCCAACACCAACCGAATAACGCCCAAAGCAGACCGTCTCAAAGCGAACGGATCCTTAGATCCCGTTGGCTTTTCATCAATCGCCCAGAAACCCGTAAGCGTGTCGATCTTATCCGCCAAGGACACAGCCACTGACACAGGCGCTGTCGGCACCGCATCGGATGGGCCCAAAGGCGCGTAATGCTCTTCAGCCGCGGCCGCCACTGCCGCAGTTTCACCAGCGGATTCAGCGTAATAACGACCCATCAAGCCCTGCAATTCAGGGAATTCATAAACCATTTCAGAGCTCAAGTCAGCCTTGGCAAGCTTCGCCGCGCGCTCAGCTTCATCCGCGTCCGCACCCACGACGGGGGCCAACTCACGCGCCAAAGCGGCGATACGTTCAATTCGTTCTGCCTGCGTACCAAGCTTGTTGTGGAAGGTCACGTTGGAGAGCGCAGCGGTCCATGACGCCATGTCGGATGTCGCCACCCGCAAATCGTTTTCCCAGAAGAACTTCGCGTCAGACAAACGCGCGAACAGGACCTTTTGGTTACCCGCAAGGATCGTTGCGCCATTATCGACGGTTTCGCGGTTGGCGACGGTGATAAAGCGTTCAATCTGGTCCGTTTTGGCATTCTTTACAGAGAAAAACTTCTGATGTTCCTTCATGGAGGTCTGCAACACTTCTGGCGGCAAGCCTAGGAAATCTTCGGCAATCTCGCCCATCAGTACAACAGGCCATTCCACCAGCCCTGCGACTTCGCGCAAAAGCCCTGCATCTTCAACAACTTCCAAGCCATTGGCGAAGGCTTGGTTTTTCGCGTCTTCCCAAATTGCATCCGCGCGCTCACCAGCGTTCAGAACGACGAAAGCACGCTTAAGCTGCGCCTCATAATCCTCGAAGCCGTTCACAGTTATCTGCTTTGGGGCCATGAAACGATGGCCATATGTCACCTTGCTAGAGGTAATCCCGTCTACATCCAAAGGCACGACCTCGCTGCCCGCTTTGTCACTAAGCACGCAAAGGATCGAATGCAAAGGACGCACCCAACGCAATGATCCAGCACCCCAGCGCATGGATTTAGGCCATGGGAAAGTGCGGATCGTCTGTTCCAGCACCTCGGCGATGATCTCAGGCGCGGGGCGGCCCTGCTTTTCGAAGCTCGCAAAGTAGACCGCACCTTTGGGCGTGTCGCGCTCTTCCAATTGATCACGGGTAAGACCTGCGCCACGCAAGAACCCTTCAATCGCTTTGTCAGGTGCGCCGACTTTGGGACCTTTGCGCTCTTCACGCACGGTTGGACTTTCTGCGAGCAGACCCTCAACCGTCAGGCACAAACGCCGCGGCGTCGAAAATGCAGCGGCAGAGGCATAGGTCAAACCCGCCTCAACCATGCCATCCGTCATCAGTTTTTTCAGATCATCCGCAGCGCGGCCTTGCATGCGTGCGGGGATTTCTTCGGAGAACAGTTCAATCAAGAGATCAGGCATTAGTTTTGTCCTTCGACGTCTTCACGAGGTGGGCAGGCTTCCCCCGTGGGCGAGCCATCATAGGCTTTCGCACCGCAATCATTGAGTTCGTGCCAGACGTAGCCGCGACCGTCTTCGGTGATGGCGACAACGCGGTCGACGCCGTAAGCAAAGTTCTTTTGCGACAGGAACGTAAGCGCTGTCCCCACTTCTAATTCTGCGCCAATCGCTTCCGCGTCAAAGCAGTCAAACCAACCCGGCGCATTGCGCGGTTCCGCGTTCTCGAACGCGACATAGGTTACGCTGAGCAATGCGTGGCTCATCTCTGTAGTAAAGCACGCGCGATAGCGAATGGGCGAGCTGCTGCCGTCAATCGCTTGGAAATTTTCAAACAAAATCGGCTCAGGCTCGCCCGACATCAGCGACACGAGTTGTACGTCGTCGCCTTGTGCAGAGACCTCTTCGTAAAAAGCGTAGACCTGCAAATAGTACATGGCCCCACCGGCCAAAAGCGCTGAAAACACGGTGAACCCCGCTAGAAATTGGCCCAGTCTCATTGAACGTGACCACCCGCAGTGGTTTGCACAAAGGCATCGGCACAGGCTTTCGCCAATGTGCGCACGCGTCCGATATAGGCTTGGCGTTCAGTGACAGAAATGACCCCGCGCGCGTCGAGCAAGTTAAAAATATGGCTCGCCTTGATGCATTGATCATAGGCGGGATGCGCCATGATAATACGTTTGCCGGTCTTCGGATCGTCATGCGTTTGATCCAGAATATTGGCGCATTCGGCCTCGGCTTCTTCAAAATGGCGCAACAACACATCGGTGTTGGCCACGTCAAAATTCCAACGCGCGAATTCTTCTTCGGTTTGCTTGAACACATCGCCATAGCTGAGCGGAATAGGTGACTGCGGATCGTTGTAAGGCATGTCCATCACGTGATCGCAGTTCAAAATATACATAGCCAGGCGCTCTAGACCGTATGTCAATTCCCCTGCGACAGGCGCGCAATCATGCCCGCCGACCTGTTGAAAATAGGTGAACTGGCTGACTTCCATACCATCACACCAGACTTCCCAGCCAAGCCCCCACGCGCCAAGCGTCGGGCTTTCCCAATCGTCCTCCACAAATCGGATGTCATGCATCTCCATATCGACGCCAATTGCCTCAAGCGAGCCAAGATAAAGCGCCTGAAGGTCGGGTGGGCTAGGTTTGATCACGACCTGATACTGATAGTAATGCTGCAAGCGGTTCGGGTTCTCGCCGTAGCGCCCATCCGTGGGGCGGCGCGAGGGTTGCACATATGCCGCTGCCCAGGGTTTCGAGCCAAGCGAGCGTAGCGTTGTGGCCGGATGAAAGGTTCCTGCACCAACTTCCATATCATAGGGCTGCATCACAGCACAGCCTTGTGAGGCCCAATAGGACTGCAAACGCAAGATAATCTCTTGAAATGATTTAGATTTTTCTGAATTCATTACAGTAGCCGCCAGATAGATCGCACGCACCGCGCGCCTTTGGGGTTGATTAGCCTCTGCATCCTCGAGGGTCAATCAATCAACATACAGTGTTTTTCACGAGAATGTTGTGCATATCCTGTGGACTATTGCCTAAAAATTGCCGAAAATCACGCCTAATCTGCCCCTAATGCAGAACGATACACACGTGAATTCAAAAACCATGTCCAGCACTTCGTTTTACGAGGCTATTCCCATGAAGCGCATCTTTCTTTCTTTCGTTTTGATCTTTTTCGCAGCCCTGCGCCCCGCCTATGCGCAAGACGCCGCTTGGGTGCAAATTGAAGCACGACCGAGCTTGAATGCCGCGGAAAGCCGTGCGCGCTCTTATGCAGCAGCACTGCCTGATGTGAACGGTTTCTCGCTCGGCGGTGGATGGTACGCAGTCGCGCTTGGGCCGTATTCACCAGAAGATGCGGCAACGGTTTTGCGCAATTACCGCAATGAAGGCCGCATTCCACGTGATAGTTTCATCGCTTTCTCCGCTGCATTTCGCCAACAATTCTGGCCAGTGGGTGCCAACCTTTTGAATGTCACGCCTTTGGCACCAGCCCTTTCCAGCGAGGCTGAAACAGTTGCGGAAGCCCCTGCCGCCGCGCCGGAACCTGCAGCAGAACCAGAAGTGCCAGACGAAACACCCCGCGAGGCCCGTGCGAGCGAAGCAGCTTTGTCGCGTGATGCGAAGAAAAACCTCCAGATCGCTTTGCAATGGGCTGGGTTTTACAACGCGGCAATTGACGGATCTTTCGGGCGTGGCACGCGAAATTCCATGGCCGCGTGGCAAGAAGCGAATAACTTTGAAAAAACCGGTGTTCTGACCACGAAACAAAGGGCTGTATTGTTCCAGCAGTATAATGCGGTGTTGGATGGTTTGGATTTACGACTTGTCGAGGACACGGATGCGGGTATCGAAATTGCCTTGCCCACGAGCGCGGTCACGTTTGATCGTTATGAGTCGCCCTTTTCCCATTATGAGGGCACTGGCTTTGTGAAAGGTGCGAAAGTCATCCTAATCAGCCAAGCAGGCGATCAAAACACGCTATTCGGTCTTTACGACATCCTACAAACACTCGAAACCGTGCCGCTTGATGGCGAACGCAAACGCAACAAAAACGACTTTGTGCTGACTGGCGAGAACGACAGCTTTATCTCCCACACAGAGGCGAGCTTGAAAGACGGTCACGTCAAAGGCTTCATGCTGATCTGGCCCACTGGTGATGAAGAGCGACGCACACGTCTTTTGGGGGAAATGCAGACCAACTTCACCCGTCTTGAGGGCGTTCTGAACCCGACCGCGGGCACGGATGAATTGCAAGCGATTGATCTGGTTTCAGGTTTGAAAATACGCACACCCAAGCTGTCACGCAGCGGCTTTTACGTGTCCTCCAACGGAGCTACTTTGACCACCTTGGATGCAGTGCAATCATGCAGCCGGATCACCATAGATGGCGACTATGACGCGCAAATCAGCGCAACGGACAACACTAATGGCTTGGCCCTATTACGCCCCGACGAAACGCTTGCGCCAGCAGGGATCGCAAATTTCCGAAATGGCCAACCACGCTTGAAAACAGAGATCGCGGTTGCAGGCTACCCGTTTGAGGGCGCTTTGAATGCACCCACGCTAACTTTCGGAAAGCTGGCAGATCTACGTGGACTCGGCGGGGAAACCACCCTCAACCGCCTCGAAATGGAAGCGATGTCAGGTGATGTTGGCGGTCCAGTGCTGGATACCGCAGGCGCGATCATTGGCATGTTGGCCCCTAAGGAAATGAAGGGCCGTGCATTGCCAGCGGGCGTTGGTTTTTCTGTCCCCAACAGCGTGATCGCCGCAATGCTGTCAGATGCAGGCGTTGAGACGGCTGAAGCCACCCAAAGTGCTGCTCTGCCCACTGAAGATCTGGCGAGCCTTGCGGCAGACATGACCGTCTTGGTCAGCTGCTGGGAGTAGCTTCAGCCATCCAAAATTTCTGGCGTCACATGAATAAGCGTTGGTCCGCGTTGGGCCAGCGCTTTTTTCATGACCTCTGCCAAAGCGGCTAGATTTGCAGGGCGCGCGCTTGCAGCTCCGTAGGCTTCCGCCAATTTGCAAAAGTCAGGATTGCGCGCGACGACCGCGTTGGGAGCAATCTGACTGCGCACCATACTATCCTCGATCTCTTTCAGCTTGCCATTGTCCCACAAAATGATCGGCAAACTCAGCCCAAGCTCGACCGCGACACCCAATTCTTGCAACGTGTACTGGAACCCATAGTCCCCTGCGATTGCCACAACCGGCTGATCGCCCACGCCAATCTTGCCGCCAATCGCAGCGGGCAATGCATAGCCAAGCGTGCCGAATCCAAAGGGATGATGCCAATGCGCAGGCTTTGGCATGTCCCATATTTCTTTGGCCACATAGGCAAATTGGGTCATATCTGAAAAGAACATCGTTTCTTCTGGCAGCACGACTTCAAGTGCATCGCAGATTGGCACTATGCCCGGCCGCTCTGCATCAGTTTCCGCACGCCAACGCGCACGGGCAGAAGTCACCACATCCGCGTCCCAACACGGATCGCGATCATCCACACGTGCAGGGATTGCAATTGCCAATGCGCGTAAAAATGCTTCTGCGTCGCCTTGTATCAACAGGTCATCTGTCTTGCCTTGCGCCAAAACGCTCGGATCCAGATCAACGCGGATCATCGGGCAATTATGTCCAAGATCACTGCGCCATAGATCCACTTGCGCAAGCTCTGTGCCGACGGCAATCACGAGATCCGCTTGCGCGAAAACCGCAGTGCTATCTGAACGCGCTAAGGTGCTGCCAAAATCCAGCGGGGTTCCAACTGGCACGACCCCGCGCCCCGCATATGTCGTGAAACTCGAAGCACCCGTCATACGCAGCAATTTGCCCACCACATCCGCGCCTGCGACTGCACCACCGCCAAACACGAAGATCGGTTTTTGCGCCGCTAGGATCATCGCTATCGCTTGCGTCAATTGCGCCTGAGGGGTCTGCGGTTTTGCAGGTCTCGGTAATATCGCAGGCGCGTCATCCGTGAGGCTGCCCGCCAAAGCAATCGGCACCTGAATGTGTTTGGAACGCGGGCGCGCTGTCGCAAACTCTGTGAACGCACGATCAATCAGGTGATACGCGGCGGAGGCGGAGCGCGCCTCCTCGGACCATTCACAGACCGTGCGCGCGGCCCCTGCTTGATCGAACATCTGGTGCAATTGCCCGCGTGTCGCGGATGTTTCATCCAAACAAGACGAAATCGCCAGCACAGGCACGCTATCCGAATAGGCCTGCCCCAGTGGCGTCATCGTGTTGCACAGACCCGGCCCTGTGATCACGTAAGCCACACCCGCCTTGCCGGTCGCACGCGCATAACCATCGGCCATAAAACCCGCACCCTGCTCATGTCGCGCAAGTATATGGGTGATGCCCGCCTCTTCGATACCGCGATACATTTCGACATTATGCACACCGGGAATGCCGAAAATTACATCCACGCCGCGCGCTTTTAACATGTGCGAAATCTGCGCGCCTAGGGGTGCTTGTGGCATATCAACCTCTCCAAAATCCAACTGTGAGGATGGCGTAGACCGCCAGCAATTCCAAACGTCCGATCAACATGCCAAACGCCAAAAGCCATTTAGCAATGTCGTTCAGGCCACCGTAGTTGCCCGCAGGTCCAATTTCTGACCCTAAACCGGGGCCAATGTTCGCCAAAGCCGCTGACGCGCCAGACAAGGCAGTGATCAAATCAAGGCCTGTCATGCTTAGGGCGACAGCTAAAAGTCCAAGCGTCACCACAAAGAAAACAAAAAACGACATGACGGAGCTTAGCACGTCTTCACTGACCGTGCGGCCCTCATAACGGGGCGAGAACACGCCGTTTGGCGAGTGGATTCGGCGCATTTGTGTGCGGATTGATGCAAACAAGAGCTGGTAGCGAAAGATTTTCACCGAACAGGCCGTCGATCCAGCGCAACCGCCAATGAGGCCAGCGAAAAAGAAGAGCGCGACCAGGAACGGTCCCCAAAGCATGTAATCCGCGCTCGCGTAGCCTGTGCCCGACACGATAGAGACGATGTTAAACAACGCGCGCCTGAATGCAGGCTCGAACGCGCGATCTTGACCAATGGCGAGCACCGCCGCGCAGAGCACCACTAAGAAAGCGATGGTCATCATGAAACCACGCACTTGGGCGTCTTTGAAAACGGCTGTTTGATTGCCGTTGAGCAATTGTACATACCGCACGAACGGCAGTGCTGCGAGCACCATAAACAGCGCCGCCGCATATTCGATGGATCCCGAAAACGCCCCGAAAGAGGCATCATAATTTGCGAATCCTCCAGTCGCGACCGTGGTCATCGCATGAACGCTGGCATCAAACGCATTCATGCCAAGCAGCATGTAGACCACCGCACAAACGAGGGAAATACCGACGTAAATATAGGAAATTTGCGAAGCAATCGCTGTCGCGCGCGGCAGGATTTTTCCCATAGTATCAAAGCCTTCCACACGGAAGATTTGCATACCACCGACGCGTAACTCGGGCAGGAACACCATCGCTACAACAATGATACCAACTCCGCCTAGCCACTGCATCAAACCGCGCCAAAGAAGGAGGCCCTTGGGCAATTCATCAAGATCAGAAATAACTGTAGAGCCGGTTGTGGTAAGGCCCGACATTGCCTCGAAAAATGCATCCACAAAGCGCAGTTCTGTTTCGCCAAACATGAATGGCAAAGCGCCAAACACAGGCAAAGCAAGCCATACGCCCGTTGTCAGCAAGAAGGTTTGCTGAATGTTCAGACCTTCTTTGACACCGTTTGAGCAGGAAAGTGCGACAAGCACACCGACAAGACAAGTGATCAGAGCGCTTTGAAGAAACGCAGGCCAGTGCCCGCGTGCTTCGGCCAGATCTACGAGCAAAGGGAGCAGCATCGCCATCCCAAGCATCATGACCAAAAGGCCGATCACATATCCAACTGGGCGCAGGTCCAACATAACGCGAAGGCTTGGCCGAGCACCCCTGCCCTGTCAAGCACCCGCGCGCACCATGGCCCCGCGGATTGCTTAAGTGGTTACTTTTTTAAATGAACAGGTCGCGGAAAACATGTCGCGCGATTTCATCACGGCGCAAGCCTTTTGCCGCAAGCTGTTCGTCGCTCATGTCCATGTAATACTGCAATTCAGCAGTACGCGCACGTGCATGAGCAAAACTTGTGAGCGCGTCCATAATGTGTGCGCCGATGCGCTTAAAGAAAGACGCGGAAGCGGGATAAGATGCGCTTGTTGCACCAAAGTCGAGAACAGCCATGTGAAACCTCAATCATTATAAGCTCTGTTCAGGGCTATATAGGATGTGATCTAAGCCATTGGTAGTGTGGTATCTTTGTTAATACTGCAATGCAGCAATGCACGCGCAGCAAAGCTTACCCAACGTGAAACAGCGTACTGAACAGTTTGGGATCAAGGCTGGTCGCCGCAAAACTCGGCCCTTCGGTCAACACGCTGACAGCATCGTGGCTATGCAAACTTTCTTGATGCGACGCGACAACACGGAAATCCCCGATACGGTTATCTTGTAATAGTTGCTCGCAAAACAAACGCGCGGCGTCTTCCACGAAAATCGGATTGGCGGCGTTCAGCTCGGCGAAGGCTTGCTCGTCCTCGCGTTTTACCATGACTTGCGTTTCCGTTGGAACGGCTTTGCGGCAGTGCTCAATCAGGTCCTCAAACCATAGGATTTGCTTGCCGATCAGTTCTACCGAAATGCGTGCGACCGAGCGTTGCGAATGCGGTGTTGCGAGTTGCCCACGCTCACGACGCGCATGTTCACTGAGCTCAAGCGAACAAGGACAGGTTGACGAATACACATAATCCACATGCATGAATTTCTGGCGCACACCATTTTGTTCCGCCAATTCCAAAGCGATCTTGTAATATTGATAGCCCGTCAGAGCAGAACGCAGGCTTTCGATTTTGACAGGGAACGAGAACAGCATCTGAAGTCGCGCATCAAAGCTTTCCAGATCGGATTTATAGTCATCCAGCGCATCCTCGATAACGTCAAAGCTAAAGGTTTGCTCCGCATGACGATAGAACGTGCGCATGATGCGAGACATGTTAATGCCCTTCTTGTCCGCCTCCAAGCTGACTGTGCCGGTTACAGATGTTTCAAGCGTCAAATCGCCACCGTGTTTGGTGTGAAAGCGGATCGGCAGGCGAAAATTTGAGATCCCCACGTGTTGGATAAGCTGCTTTGAGCCACGAATAAGCGAGCTGGGACCGTTTTGCAGATCAGGCAGCATTGCTTTGTAAGCTGGATCACTTTTGAAATCCTCAGGGTAGACATTGCTCAGGCTTGGGGTTGTGTTTTTTCCAAGCAGCTCACGCACCCTAGGATCAAGCGCCGTGATGTCTTCGGCGCTTGCCCGACTGGCCCAATCTATCAATACCTCCAAAGCCGCTTTCGCATCCTTTGCGTCTGTCTTTGCATCGCCATTTACGTCGGACTGGATATTCATCTTTTGCCCCCCGAGAGCAGAGTCACGGAACTATATATGTGAACGCGCTTAGTTTCCTATGGTTTAAGTTGATCGACCCCGTGAAAAGACGAAGGCATTGTGACCAAATGCGACAGGTTTGCGCGGATTTCGACCTTGCCAAAAGACGACAACCTCGAAATAATGAAATAATTCTAGGAACTTACCCGATGCACGATATACTCGACCTTGATCTCTACCCGCTTGATCAGCCGAATAGCGCCGCCTACGTAGCCCTTGCGAAACGCTGCCAAGCGGATCTGGACGCAGATGGCATGTTCAATCTTGAGGGTTTCATGCGTTCGGCGCCGATTGCGCAGACTTTGGACTTTGCATTGCCCAAGTTCGACACCGAGGCGTTTCACCACGAGCGTAAACATAACATCTACTTCAAGAAGTCGATCCCAGATGTGCCCGACGACTCGCCTCTTTATTCGGAATTTTCGACCTCTAACTTAACCCTTTGCGGAGATCAGGTGGCGGACACACCGGTCAGCCAACTTTATCAATGGCAGCCCTTCATCGACTTTCTATCCGATGTAATGCAGCGCCCTGCCCTTTATCCAATGGCCGACCCGCTCGCATGTTTGAACGTCATGGCCTACCACGATGGACAGGGGCTGAACTGGCACTTTGATCGCTCTGAGTTCACCACGACACTGCTGTTGCAAGCGCCGATCAAGGGCAGCACATTTTTGTATCGTACTGACCTGCGCAGCCCTGAAGATCCCAATTATGAAGGGGTCAACAAACTGGTGCGCGGCGAAGATCCAGACGTACGAGCCCTTGATGTCACAGCAGGAACCTTGAACGTGTTTCGCGGCGTGAACACCCCGCACTGCGTCACCCCCGCACAAGGCGAACGCCCGCGTGTGGTGACGGTTCTCACATATTACGAAACGCCCGGCGCGATGTTCACCGACGAAGAACGTCTAGGGTTTTACGGGCGCACCTTGTGAAGTTGGTGAGCCGTTAAGCCTGCTCAAGCGCCTGCAAAATATCAGCAACCAGATCGTCACTGTCCTCGATCCCAAGGCTTAGACGGATCAAACCTGGGGTAATGCCAAGCGTCTGTTTCTGATCTTCGGGTAAGCGTTGATGCGTTGTTTGTGCTGGGGGTGTTGCGATGGTTTTCGCATCACCAAGGTTGTTCGAGATCAGCGCGATCTTCAACGCATTAAGCGTGCGAAACGCAGCCTCTTTGCCGCCCTTCACGTCAATCGACAACATCGTGCCGCCGTTGCCCATCTGACGCGTCACAAGGTCGTTTTGCGGATGGCTGGCATGGCCCGGATAGATCAAACGCGCTAATTTAGGATGCCCTTCCAATGCCTCTGCTAGCTTGGCCGCGGTCGCCGATTGCGCACGCACGCGTAGGTCCATTGTCTCAAGCCCTTTGAGCATGATCCACGCTGCAAACGGGCTCATCGCGCCGCCTGTGTGCTTCATATAGGGTTCAACTTTGCCACGGATCAATTCATGCGATCCAAGGATAATCCCCCCCAGCGCACGCCCCTGTCCATCAATGTGTTTTGTGGCGGAATAGACAACAATATCAACGCCCAGCTCTATGGCTTTGGAATAGACCGGCGTGGCAAACACATTGTCTGCAACAACGATCGCCCCCACCTCATGCGCCATTGCGCTGACGGATTTGATGTCGACAACTTCCAACGTCGGGTTCGAGATCGTCTCGAAGAAGACAAGCTTTGTGTCTGCTCTGATCGCCGCTTCCCACGCGTCCAAATCGCGGCCATCGACCAAAGTCACTTCAACGCCCATGCGCGGCAGAATTTCATCAAGGATGTAGAGACACGATCCAAACAGCGCGCGCGAACCGACGACGTGATCGCCAGCGCTTACGCAAGCCATCAACGCACCATTGACCGCCGCCATGCCAGAGGCTGTTGCAAACCCGTCTTCACAGCCCTCAATCGCGGCCATGCGTTCCTCGAACATTGCGACCGTGGGGTTACCGTAGCGTGCGTAAATATATTCATCCGGCTCTGCTTTAATAAAGCGCGCCTCGGCCTGTTCAGCCGTGTCATATACGAACCCTTGGGTTAGAAAGATCGCTTCGCTGACTTCGTTCCACTGGCTGCGCTTAGATCCAGCATGGACCAGTTTCGTCCGTGTCTTCCACCCGTTGCTCATATTGTTCTCCATACGCGAAGGCTTTGCTCCACGAAAAAACCCCGATGCGGTCAAACAAACGGGGTTCCCGAGCATTGACCTTTTAGCGGCATATTTAACGTGGCCCACAATCCGGTATCAAATCGCCACAGGTCTTTCTAACGCGCGCTGCGGTGCAGCGTCAACAGGCCCTAATCTTCGATTTCAATATATTTTTGGAGCGCTACGAACTGAAGCCATAAGAATCCGAACAAAAGGATCGGGAAGCCAAAGGTTTCGATCTTGACCCAAGCATCCGTCGACATGGTGCGCCAAATGATTTCGTTGCCCACGGCCAAAGCGCCAAACATCATAGTCAAACGCCGTGTCAGGATCATCCAGCCCTCATGCGCCATCGGAAGCGCATCCGAGAGCACATAGGCCAAATAGCTCTTGCCCTGCACCAAGCCAATGCCAAGGATCACCGCGAAAAAACCGTAGACCAGCGTGGTCTTCATTTTGAAGAAGCGTTCATCGTTGAAATAGGCCGTAAGACCGCCAAAAAAGATCACCATGAAGGCCGTAAAGATCTGCATGCGACTAAGTTTTCCGGTAAAATACCAAAGCGCGCCCATCGCGATCAGCAAAACAGGCACAAAGGCCACGGTGGCGACAATAAAGCCCGAATATTCTGTGCCCGCCCAAGTATATGTGTTGTCGCGCATCCGAAGATACAGCAGGAAAAACGCCAGCGTTGGCCCAAGTTCGAGAACCTGTTTCAGAATTGGATTGATGTCTTTTTCTTCAGCCATTTTAGGCCCCTTCTTGGCGTTTAACCTGCAAATTCTACGATCACCGCGCCAAGCGCAATAAGTGCCATAAGGGCAATACGGCGTGGGCCAACAGTTTCTTTCAGCACCAGCCACCCGATCAGCGCAGCAAAGACCGTTGAAGTTTCCCGTAAAATGGCCGCTTCACCCACCTTGTCAAGGCGTGTGGCCAGCATGATAGACCCAAATGACGCAAATGCGATAAGCCCGCCAATGAAACCACGCAGCGCGAGAGGCGGCAGACTTGGCGGATTTTGCATGCGCTTGTAATGCGTGTAAGCGATCGGCGGGATCGCGATGCCATCGATAAAGAAGAACCACGCAAGGAAGGTAAACGGATCGGCGGTTGCGCGAATTCCGTAGGCGTCATAGGTTGTGTAAAGGGCCACGAACAGGCCAGTTGCAAAGGCAAGACAAAGCGCGGAAACCAGCGTCGTGCGATCTGTAACGAGGAAGAAATAGTTATAAGCCGCCAATCCGAAGATACCACAGAGCAAGATCAGAACTCCGAACCATTGGACACCATTGAACGTCTCACCAAAGATCAGATACGCGCCGAAGACTGCAAACAAAGGGCCAGTCCCGCGCACCACCGGATAAACAACCGTATAAGCCCCTTTTGTGTAAGCGAAGGCCTGCAAGAGTTTGTATCCAAGGTGGATGATGAAGGCCCCCGCGAAGACCGGCCACATATGAGGTTCTGGCCAAGGCACCACGAAAAGCGCGATGGGCATGGCCATTAATCCATAGCTTGCATCAATCGCACCGCGGCTGAGCCAAGGATCGTGGCGGCCTTTTTGTAAAGCGCCAAAGACGGCATGCAGGAAAGCGGCTGACAGCGCGAGTATAAGCGCGACGGTATGGCCCTGCTCTGTCCCTTCGAGCGAAATCAGCCAGTCAGAGAGCGTCATTGAAGCAGGCATGGGGGCCTGCCAGCGCCGCGCTTTGCGCGTCTCCCCCAGAGTTCACTTGGCAAGATGAAGTTCAAAGAGTGCGCCCCGTGAGTGCGTTTGCAAAGTCTTCGGGATCGAACCCATTAAGGTCATCAATTTGTTCACCCACACCAATCGCGTGAATGGGCAGGCCAAATTTGTCCGCGAGCGCAACAAGAACACCGCCTTTCGCAGTGCCATCGAGTTTGGTCATCACAAGGCCCGACACATCCGCGAGTTTCTGGAAGGTTTCCACTTGGTTCAACGCGTTTTGACCTGTGGTAGCGTCTAGCACGAGGAGGGTGTTGTGCGGCGCGCTTGGGTCTTTTTTCTGGATCACGCGCACGATCTTGGAGAGTTCTTCCATCAGATCAGCCCGGTTTTGCAAGCGGCCTGCGGTGTCGATCATCAAAAGGTCCGCGCCGTCTGCTTCTGCTTTTGTCATCGAATCAAATGCGAGGCTGGCAGGATCAGAGCCTTCGGGTGCGGTCAACACCGGCACGCCAGCGCGGGTTCCCCAGACTTGAAGCTGCTCCACAGCAGCCGCGCGAAACGTATCGCCTGCCGCGATAACCACGTTTTTGCCCGACGCTTTAAACTGGCTGGCGAGTTTGCCAATTGTGGTTGTCTTTCCAGACCCGTTAACGCCAACCACCAAGACGACCTGTGGTTTTTTCGGATAAATTGGCAGAGGTTTTGCCACGGGTTCCATAATGCGGGCAATCTCAGCCGCGAGTAGATCTTTGATTTCTTCAGTTGAGAGTTTACGCCCCATGCGCCCCTCGGCCATGTTCGCGCTGACCCTAAGGGCCGTATCGACGCCCATGTCGGAACTGATGAGCAATTCTTCCAACTGCTCCAACATATCATCATCAAGTACACGGCGCGTCACCTGCTTGGTGGCCGCGCGTCCAATGATCCGGCCCAAGAGACCGGTTTTTGGGGCAGGTTCAGGCGACGGGATGACTTCAGGTTTTGGTTCAGGCTCTGGCTCTGGCTCTGGCTCTGGCATAACATCAGGGGCGGCAGCCACAACTGTAACTTGGGCGTCCTCAATTATCGGCGTTTTTTCATCCACTTCGCCGCCATCGTCGACAATAGCATCCAAACCCTTTTCAAGTTTGGAGGATGAATTGAACAACCGATCTTTCAGTTTCTTAAAAAACGCCATGGGCAGAACTCCGCTAGTGTCCTTCACCTAAAGACGAATTGCGCGATTTGAAAGGGCAGTGCGATTGAAACTATCGGCGCTTTGCGGCACGCTTTGAGGAAGAGCGAAAGGACACAGCATGCGATTGAGCCACGTGACCCTCATTTTAGGCCTTTGCGCCGCACCGCTTTGGGCAGCCCCTTTGTCGAGCGATGCGTTTGACGCCTACACAAAGGGCAAGACACTTTATTTTAGCAAAGGCGGCGAAGCCTATGGGGCCGAACGGTACTTGCCCGGCAGGCGTGTCGAATGGTCCTTCCTAGATGGCAACTGCAAATCAGGCCATTGGTATGCGTTGGGGCAAGGCATTTGTTTTGTCTACGAGGATCGCCCAGACCCACAATGTTGGGATTTTGAAGCAACCGCAAAAGGACTGCGTGCGACGTTTTTGGGCACAGGCGAAACCACAGAGCTTTATGAGGCCGAACAATCGAGCGAACCGATGTATTGTAAAGGACCAGAAGTGGGCGTTTAAAAGAGCGACCCTTGGTCTTTGGGATCAGGTTTGAGTGTTGCGGTTTTAGCAGGTTTGGCTGGTCGACCTGTGCCGATATTCAGCGTGCCATCAGCAAACTCGATATCGAGCGCTACGTGGGATTTCGCCGCTTTTTGGGTGGTCAGCACATCGCCATCAGCGCTGCGCACAACCGCATAGCCGCGATCCAAGGTTGCTTTGTACCCAAGCGTTAGCCTTAGACGATCTAGGGCATCCAACTTGCGCGTTTGTTGATCTTGTTGTCCATATGCGGCTTGTTTGAAACGATGGAGCACGTCTCTAAGATTCTGACAACGCAGTTCAATTTGTGCATCGACCCTAATGGCATCAAAGCGCTTGCTCAGGTTCTGAAGATCAGTCGCTGCCGTAGTACGTTTACGTTCCAAGGCAGGGGCAAGACGTGCAGCACGGTCTTTCACGCGCTCAGACGATGCCTCCAAACTGCGCGATAAAAGCGAAGGCCGCAGCGCGCCGGAGGCTTGGCTAAGCCCCGTGCGTCCCAAATTGATGCGCGCTGTAAGCGCATTTGGCAAACGCGCGGAGGCGAGATCAAGGCGCTGTTGGGAGTGCGCCAGCAACGCTTCTCGGCGTGGAAGTGCGCGCGATAGATCACGCAATTTTTCGCC
This sequence comes from Planktotalea sp., assembly GCF_018607995.1. GTDB lineage: Bacteria > Pseudomonadota > Alphaproteobacteria > Rhodobacterales > Rhodobacteraceae > Planktotalea. The sequence goes on along the minus strand of NZ_JABBAL010000037.1, from coordinate 60,340 downwards.
GCGATAATTCAACGCTGCCCGCATCGCAGAAATACGACGCCCTTCGGATTCTTCCAATCGCGCGAGCAATTCTGCGCGCACAGGCACCGCGCGTTCGGCCGCCGCTGTTGGGGTCGGTGCGCGGTGATCGGACGCAAAATCGATCAATGTCGTATCGGTTTCGTGCCCAACCGCAGAGATCAAAGGAATGTCCGAGCCAGCCGCCGCGCACGCGACGATCTCTTCGTTGAACCCCCATAGATCCTCGATCGAGCCACCACCGCGTGCGACGATAATCAAATCAGGTCGCGGTAAAGCCCCACCGGGTGTAAAAGCGTTGAAACCGTCAATGGCACGGGTCACTTCTGGCGCACAACGCTCGCCTTGCACTGCAACGGGCCAGATCAGAACCTTGCGGGGAAAACGATCCCGCAAACGATGCAAAATATCGCGAATAACCGCACCGGTAGGCGATGTCACAACTCCGATCACTTCCGGAAGAAACGGAATATCTTGCTTGCGTTCGGGATCAAAAATCCCTTCGGCCGCCAGCTTTTTCTTGCGCTTTTCTAGCATCGCCATCAACGCGCCTTCACCTGCGACGGCCACATCCTGAACATTCATCTGATACTTGGATTGCCCCGGAAATGTAGTCAAACGCCCAGTCGCGATGATTTCCATTCCCTCTTCAGGCATCACCGTCAACTTGGCGACCTGCCCTTTCCAAGCCGTACAGCCCAAAACAGAGCGATCATCCTTAATGTCGAAATACAAATGCCCCGAGCGCGCATGAACGACACGCCCCACCTCACCACGAATGCGTACATGATCAAACGTGCCTTCAATCGTGCGTTTAACCGCGTTCGAAATCTCTGAAACAGTAAATTCCGGCTCATTCGCCCCTTCGCGGGGATCATCGATCATATCAGACATAGGGCCTCGCTTGTGCATCGGGTGCGCCCAGACTAGAACGCGAGCGACAGAAGGCCAATACGTCGCAGACAGGAGCGCGCAATGAATATTCTTATCTTGGGTAGCGGCGGGCGCGAACATTCGCTGGCCTGGGCTGTGATGCAAAATCCGAAGTGTGATAAGTTGATTGTAGCCCCAGGAAATGCGGGCATTGCCAAGATTGCGACCTGCGCCGCGTTCGACATTGAAGACAGCGCAGCAGTCATAGAATTCGCGCAAAATGAGTCGATTGATTTCGTGATTATCGGACCAGAAGCACCATTGGCCGCAGGCGTATCCGACGATCTGATTAATGCGGGTTTCTTAGTGTTTGGCCCCTCAAAAGAAGCGGCGCAGCTAGAGGCGTCCAAGGCCTTTACCAAGGAAATTTGTGATGCGGCCAATGCCGCGACTGCGGGCTATGGACATTTCACCGATGCCGAGAGCGCCAAGGCGTATATCCTCGAAAATGGCGCACCGATTGTGGTGAAGGCCGACGGATTGGCAGCCGGCAAAGGCGTTGTCGTCGCGATGGACCTCGACGAGGCACTTGCGGCGGTCGATGACATGTTTGGTGGCGCATTTGGCGGTGCAGGCGCGGAAGTGGTGATCGAAGAGTTCATGGAAGGCGAAGAAGCCTCATTTTTTGTGCTCTGCGACGGGGAAAACGTTCTGCCCATCGGCACGGCGCAAGATCACAAGCGCGTCGGCGAAGGTGATACCGGCCCGAACACGGGCGGCATGGGGGCCTATTCTCCCGCACCCGTCCTCACGGATGCGATTGCAGAACGCGCGTTGGACGAAATCGTGAAGCCTTGCATGGCGGAGATGGCGCGACGAGGCACGCCCTATCAAGGCGTCCTTTATGCAGGGTTGATGATCAAAGACGGCGCAGCGCGCTTGGTGGAGTATAACGCACGCTTTGGCGATCCTGAGTGTCAGGTTTTGATGATGCGACTGGGGGGACAAATCTTGGATCTGCTTCTGGCAACAGCGGAAAAATCCCTCGCTGACGCGCAAGTGAATTGGGCGAACGATCACGCAATGACCGTGGTCATGGCCGCAAACGGATATCCTGGTATTTATGAAAAAGGTTCTGTTATCAATGGGCTAGATGCGTTCAGCGATGACAGTTTCAACGTAGTCTTTCATGCGGGCACCGCTGAGAAAGACGGGCATACAATCGCAACAGGTGGTCGGGTCTTGAATGTCACAGCCCGTGGCGAAAGTTTGGCAGCCGCCCATCAACACGCTTATGCGACAGTTGATGCGATCGAGTGGCCCGAAGGCTTCTTTCGCCGTGATATCGGTTGGCGCGCGCTTTGAAACGCTTTAAAGACAGATCATCGCGCGCTGCCTAAGACCTGCTTTGGAGAATGGCCCCGTGTCTTTCGTTGCGATTTTGCGACCCTCAAGCTGCGAAATCATGATGCGCGACCAATTTGCATTTGCGGTTGCAGTTCGCGGAGCGTCATCACCGCAGCTCAGGATCCCGCCTGAGATGAAATCTTCACCAAAACGATGATTTGTAAGACCTGCTGATCAAAGACATGGCGCAACGCACCATCTTCAAACCGCCAAATCCATAGCGTTTTCACAAGATGCAGACGGTCGATTTAAACCAGCTCGATATTACTATCATCGTCCAGATCACCTAACCCAAGTGGTGCGAGCCAACGGTTTGATCGATCAATATAAGGCGTCGCAGAGACGAGACCTGTCTCGGTCGTAAATCGCCAGACGAGCGCCTTGATTCATGCTGGATTCAATAACAACGAACTCTACAATGCTATCAAAACCCATATCATACAAGCACGGCTTAAGATTCTCGAACACGCGTGTTTCAGGCAGGCGCATGGTTATCGCCTCACCTGTATCAGTCACAATTTCAAGCGCACCAAATTCGATAGCGTCGCCCAATATGCCATGGGCATACCGTTTGTTGGCTCTGAATAATGGGCCTCAGCCACGCCCGCGCTGGCAGAAGTGGTGGGTCATAAAATAACAGCGCAACAGCGAAAAGGCGCTTTAGATTTGCTTTTCAGGCATCTGAACGATCAGGCCTTCCAGAGCGTCCGTTACCTTCAACTGGCACGTCAAACGCGACCGCGTTTCATCCGGCTCAAACGCAAAATCGAGCATATCAACTTCCATATCATCTTTCACAGGCAGCTTTTCGACCCAGCTCGCATCCACATAAACATGGCACGTAGAGCAAGCACATGCGCCGCCGCAATCCGCCTCAATACCCGGAATGTTATTGTCGCGCGCGCCTTCCATGACAGTCATGCCATTGGCAACATCCACAACATGTTCTTTTCCACCGTGCTCAATATATGTGATTTTCGCCATTTCAGTATCCCTAATCTATCTGTTTTCTTTGTCTAACGGCACAAGCCTGCGCCTTCCAGTGCCATTTGCGTCATCACGCATATCTTTAAAGCCGCATCCCGGCGCAGCTTTCATCTTGTAACTATGCCTTTGCTAAAAAAACCGCTCAGCAAAAAATTAGATCGCCATCAAGGCGGTAAGCAGTGAAACAAGCGTTATGCAGCACAGCTATTTCGCATTTCCGCGATTTGCGGTGATCCGGTGCGTGACCGACATGGCTTCGCTGTATTTTGTGGCTTCTTGCGCAGCCCCTTTAGAAACAGTGGCCCAAGCTGCGTTCAATGATGAGCACGAATTGGTCTACACGCGCTCCACACCTCCGCCCGGCGCGAAAGAAGGCAGTTGTTGGGGCAAGCATGTGACACCTGCAGAACTTGAAACCTTCACGCATCAAATTCAGCTGCAACCTGCTGAATTTCGAACTGATAGCACAGTAAGTGCACCTGCAGTTTATAAAACCGAAACATCGCAACGGATTACGAAAGAACGTCGTGAATTGTCGTTTGAGACCCCATGCGCTCTAGCGCTAACCCCAGAATTTGTAGAAAGCTTGCAACGTGCCTTGAAAGCGCGTGGGCGTTTCCATGGGAGTGTTTATGGTTACATCAATGCCCGCACACGCAGCGCAATTCGCAAATACCAAGCGTCGCAAGGGCTTGATAGTTCAATCTTGTTCGTGGCAGCGGCACGCAGACTTGGCTTGGTCGCTTACGATTTCGAAGACGATGGTTAAACGAAAAAGGCCCCGCATGTGCAGGGCCTTCTATTTGATACCTGTGGCGATTTAGCCCTCTTCAAGTGCCAATGCAACAAAGCGTGGATCGCCAGCACGACGCACTAATAGCAAGAGCGACTTGCGGCCAGCCTCACGCGCAGCTTCAATCTGTTTGGTCAGATCCACCACACTCGCAAGCTTTTGCTGCCCTGCTTCAGTGATCAAATCACCCGCACGCAGACCTTTTTCGTAAGCTTTACTGGTTTCGACCACGTCCTGAATAACCAAACCGCTTGCGCTATCCGTGAGATCAAGCTGCTCACGCAACTCATCCGTGATCTCAGAAATCGTCAAGCCAAGCACTTCGGTCTTGGACGGTGCCGCAGGTTGTGAAGCAGGCACCGCTCCTTCCGCTTCTTCGCGACGGCCAAGCGTCACTTTCAGCGTTTCAGTCTTACCGTCGCGGAACACAACAACACGAACGGCCTTACCCACTTGCGTGTTGCCTACAGTTTTGACCAAAGAACGCGTATCGCTAACGTCTTTACCATCAAAGCTCATGATGACGTCGCCAGCTTTGATGCCCGCTTCCATGGAAGGGCCGTCAGGCACATCCGTTACCAGGGCACCAGCTGCATTTTCGAGACCAATTGCTTCAGCCACGTCGTCCGTCACGTCCTGAATACGCACACCAAGCCAACCGCGACGTGTTTCGCCGAACTCTTTCAGTTGATCGACAACTTTCACAACAACATTGGATGCCATCGAAAAACCGATCCCGATTGAACCACCGTTAGGGGACAAAATAGCAGTGTTCACGCCAATCACGTCGCCGTCCATGTTGAACAAGGGACCACCAGAATTGCCACGGTTAATCGCCGCGTCCGTCTGGATGTAGTCATCGTAGGATCCGCTGAGCGCACGATTGCGTGCAGAAACAATGCCTGCGGAGACAGAAAATCCCTGGCCAAGCGGGTTACCCATCGCCATGACCCAATCGCCCACGCGCGAGATGTCGCTATCACCAAAGCTGACGAAGGAAAGCGACTTGTCTGTTTCCACTTTAAGCAATGCAATATCCGTGTTCGGGTCTGTACCGATCACTTTTGCAGGTAGTTCGCCGCCTTCAAAGAATTCAATGAGGATCTCATCCGCACCCTCAATGACGTGGTTGTTGGTGACCACAAATCCGTCTTCGGAAATCACAAAGCCAGAGCCGAGCGCGGAGGACCGGCGCGGTCGATCGCCATTGCCGCCACGATTGCGGTCTTGGAATTCGCGAAAGAACTCTTCGAAGGGCGAGCCTTCGGGCGCGACTCCGCGTGGCGCAGTATTGCGCGCAACTGTTGTCGAAGTGGTGATATTAACCACCGCAGGGCTGATCTTTTCAGCAAGATCCGCAAAACTTTCAGGGGCACCGCGCGCCGCTGCACTCAGCGTTTGAAGCAATAGCAAGGCAACGCTAAGCCCCATGGCCAGAGCCCATGGCAGAACTTTGCGCGTTTCATCTTGTTTGTCTTGAGAGAGAGCAATTGCATTAGACATTGTAGTAGACCTCCTTATTTGGTCCGAGCCTATGCCGGATCAATCGTTGATACCGGCTCTTATACTCATCCTCTATCTAGGTGTCCGCAGGCGCAACGCAAATCTCGTTTCAGTGTTTCAAGCGTATGTGAAGATTAAGTGAACAAAACCGCTCCCATGAGCAGAAATGTTTCAACCAGCCCCCATTGTTCGCGCAGCGAGTAAGAAGCAAACGCCGAGAACGAGCACCAAAAATCCGAACGTGCGGCGCATCTCTAATGAGAGGTTTTTCAAGGCTTCGAGCAGGTCTTCAACAAGCGAAGGGGCCAGTGCGTACACCAGCCCCTCGACGATCAAGACCAAACCAGTTGCCAAAAAGATGTTGGCAAACATTAGGTTACTCCGATTTTGTATCCGACTTCAGGTAATTGAAGAAGTCGCTGTCAGGTGACAGAACCATTGTCGAGTTGTTGCCCTGCAACGCCCCGCGGTAGGCCTCAAGCGAGCGGTAGAATTCAAAAAACTCCTGATCCTCGCCGTAAGCACTTGCGAAGATCGCATTACGTTCCGCGTCTGCTTCACCTCGAGTAATTTCGCTATCGCGACGTGCATCGGAAACGATTTCGACCTGCGTACGATCCGCCAAAGCACGCACACGTTGCGCCGCTTCGTTACCACGGGCAATCTCGTCCGCCGCTTCACGTTCACGCTCCGCACGCATACGCGCAAAGGTAGATTCGAGGTTCTCAGAGGGCAAGTCAGTCCGCTTCAAACGCACGTCGATGACTTCAATACCGAGACCCCGAGCTTCAGAAATCGCACCATTTCGGATACGAAGCATCAGCGCCGCACGATCCGTGCTGAGGATGTCATTGGAGGATACGGAACCCAAAATTTCACGCGTTTCAGAGCGCAAGATACTGTCCAAACGGCTTTCCGCTGCAGGAATACCACCCCCACCAACCGCTTGACGGAACTGGTTCACATCAGCGATCCGGTAACGCGCAAACGCGTCAACCACAAGACGACGGTCATCCAGAGGCGTCACTTCGAGTGGGTCGATGTCACGGCTAAGAATACGGTCGTCATATCGGACAACATCCTGAATCAACGGAATTTTAAATGCTAGACCTGGATTTTCTTTGATATCGACAACCCGGCCAAACTGAAGCACGAGCGCTTTCTCGCGTTCGTCCACGATGAACATAGATGACAGAATTCCGGCAATCGCAATCACCGCAATCGGCAACAAATATGTAGTTTTACGCATTAGTTGCTCCCTCCTGTAGTAGATTTACGAAGCTCGTTGAGCGGAAGGTAGGGAACGACGCCTTGGCCGCCTCCGCCATTCTCGTCAAGGATGATTTTGTCAACACGCCCTAGTACTTCCTCCATCGTCTCGAGGTAGAGGCGCTTGCGCGTGACTTCCGGTGATTTCTCGTACTCGGCCAGAACGGCTGTGAAACGGGACGCTTCACCTGTCGCTTCATTCACGACACGTGCGCGGTAGCCTTCAGCTTCTTCCAAAACCTGCGCCGCTTCACCCCGTGCTTCCGCAACAATACGGTTCGCATAGGCGTCCGCTTGCTTCTCAAGGCGGTCACGTTCTTGCTCGGCAGCTTGGACCTCACGGAATGAATCGATCACCTGTTGAGGAGGATCCGCTTTGTCGAAGTTCACACGTACGACATTCATACCAGAATCGTAGCTATCCAGCGTGCTTTGGATCAAATCCTTAAGACGATCACCAATGCTTGCACGGTCTCTGTTGAGGATCGGGGCCAATTCAGATTGCGCAATAATCTCACGCATCGCAGATTCAGACACCGCACGGATCGTCATTTGTGGATCACGCAGGTTGAACAAGAACTTCGCAGGATCGGTGATGTTCCAAACCACTTGAAAATCGATGTCTACAATGTTTTCATCACCCGTCAGCATCAGACCCGCTTCGGAGCCACGAGCTCCAACGCCAATATCCTCTGTTTGCTCTCGCGTGACAGCAATTACCTCTTTGGTAACAATCGGCCATGGCGCGAAGTTCAAGCCAGGATTACCAGTAGAGGAATATGCGCCAAGCAACAGTTCAACAGACTGCTCTTCCGGTTTCACAGTGTAAAAGCTGGCCATGCCCCAAAGAACAACTGCAGCGACAACACCAAGACCAATAGTCCCGCGCGTCAACATCGGCCCACCAGAATCGCCGCCGCCAGAGCCGTTGGTGCCATTACCGCCACCGCGACCACCCATCAGAACACGCAATTGCTCCTGACCTTTTTTCATCAGCTCGTCGATTTCGGGAATCTGCGGTCCGTCCCCTTCGGGACGACGACCACCGCCGTTATTGCCAGACCCGCGATTATCATCGCCTGATCCGTTATTTCCACCGCCACCCCATGGGCCGCCGTTGTTACCAGCCATTTTTAGCTATTTCCTCTTAGTTAAATCTGTTTGAACCACCCTACCCGTCTAACTGGTCAGGTTTCCCAAAATTTCAAGCCATGCGTGTCGGTGTTTTCATCGTTACCAATTCTTCCGACATTGTAGGATGCACTGCAACCGTGCGATCAAAGTCTTCTTTGGTTGCGCCCATTTTCACTGCGATGCCTGCGAGTTGGATCAATTCACCTGCCCCCGGGGCGACAATGTGACAGCCCAGAACCTTGCGATCTTCCTGTGACACGATGAGTTTCATCAAAACTTTTTCCGCGCGACCCGCGAAGCTTTGCTGCATGGGCTTGAACGATGCGCTATAAACTTCAATCGCGCCTTGCGCCTTTGCCTCTTCCTCGGACAGGCCGACGGTGCCCATTTCAGGCTGCGTGAAAATCGCAGTTGGGATCACATCATGATCAGGTTTCGTCGGGTTGCCTTTGAATACCGTTTCGACAAAGGCCATGCCTTCGCGGATCGCAACAGGTGTTAGGTTCGCACGGTCTGTCACATCGCCCACCGCATAGATCGAGGGCACGCCCGTTTGGCTATACTCATCCACAACAATCTCGCCCTTGCGACCGAGTTTAACGCCGACCTCTTCAAGGCCCAAATCATCAGAGTTGGGCACACGACCTGTAGCGAACATCACTTGATCGAAAGTACGCTCTACGCCGTTGGTGTCCTTCACCCAAATACCAGCACCTGCGCGGCGCATTTCTGCGACATTGGTTTTCAACTCAAGATTCACGCCTTTAACGATCATTTCTTCAGCAACCACTGTGCGCGCTTCATCATCGAAGCCACGCAGGATCTGATCGCCGCGATAGAATTGCGTGGTTTGGACGCCCATTCCATTCATCACACCCGCAAATTCGGACGCTATATAGCCACCACCAACAATCAGCATGGATTTTGATAGCTGTTCAAGATGGAAAATCTCGTTCGAGGTGATTGCGTGCTCTGCGCCAACAATCATGGGCTTCACGGGGCGACCACCGACAGCAATCAGAATATGCTTCGCAGTTTTGCGCGTACCGTCCGCCAATTCAATCGTATGCGCATCCGCGATGCGTGCACGACTATCAAAGGTTTCGACACCTGCGTTCTTGAGCAAATTACGGTAGATCCCCTCAAGGCGATCCAGCTCAGCTTGCATCTTTTTCTGAAAGGCAGTCCAATCGAACCCTTTGTTCGACACATCCCAGCCATAAGCCTGCGCTTCTTCTGCCAGACCTGCATAACCAGATGCGAACACCATCAATTTTTTGGGAACACAGCCACGAATGACGCAAGTGCCGCCGTAGCGATCTTCCTCGGCCAACGCGACCTTCGCACCCGCATCCTGCGCTGCTACGCGCGCCGCACGCACTCCGCCAGAGCCGCCACCAATCACAAACAAATCGTAGTCAAATGCCATTCCAAAGTCCTTAAGTCATGCGCTGCCGCGCTTAGCCGGCCAGATCGGTAAAAAGATTATCATTTTCCACAAAATCAAGCCGCTCATGTTCTACTGTTCCGGTATTTATGTTGCGCACTTCAACCTTGCCATCCCCATGACCGATCACAACCGCGTCACAAATGTCGATGTACAATCCATTTTCAACAACACCAGGCATTTGATTGACCACCATCGCCAATTGGCGTGCATTGCCAATCCGCTTGAGATTGAGGTCCAAAATATAATTTCCCTCGTTCGTTATAAAGGGCGAGCCACCGTTCATGCGTAGGCTAATCTGTCGTCCAAGCACATCCATGGAAACCAGTGTTTCCTCGACCAATGCGCGGGTGGTTTGCCAGCCGAAGGGCACAACCTCGATAGGCAACGGGAATGCGCCAAGGTTTTCAACTTCCTTACCAGCGTCCGCGATAACGATCATCTGATCAGACGCAGTTGCGACGATCTTTTCTTGCAACAAGGCACCGCCACCGCCTTTGATCAGGTTCAAATCCCCGTCAAATTCATCTGCTCCGTCAATGGTAATGTCGAGCCAACGCGCTTCGTCTAGCGAGATAACCTCGATCCCGGCTTCGCGCGCAAGCACAGCCGTTCGTGTGGATGTCGGAACGCCACGGATACGCAATCTATCGTCTCGAACCATTTCACCAAGGCACCGCACCAGCCAAGTGGCAGTCGATCCAGTTCCCAGGCCCACGCGCATACCGTCTTCCACGAAGGCAGCGGCCCGCTTCGCAGCCACAAATTTCGCTTTGTCGATGGGGGACAATTCTCCAGACATGGGCACGCGACTCCTTAACAAGTTGCAACCTTATAAACACAGCAGGGGCGGGGTGCGAGAGCGGAATGTCGCTTTTCAGCGTTGCCGGCTTGCCAATAGCGCGTAAACAAATCGTATGAACAAACCATATATCCATCATTACGCGCCCGATAACGCCTCTTTGATTATCCGAATTGCGCTGGGAATATTGGGCACGCCTTATGAGGCCGTGCTTGTGGATCGCAGCGTCACCGCGCAGCAATCACCTGCCTATCTCTCGCTGAACCCATTGGGCATGATCCCAGCACTGGAAACGCCGAACGGTATGATCTTTGAAAAAGGTGCGATCCTGCTTTGGCTTGCGGATCGCCACGCGGGGATTTTTTCCGCACCTGATAATGCTGCAAGGTGGGAAAGTTTGAAGTGGCTCTTCTTCATCTCCAATTCCTTGCACGCTGGTTTGCGGCAGATGTTTTATCTTGAAAAAATCATCGTAGCCGAGCATGCCGCAAAGTTGCGCGGCGGGATCGCACAGCGCATCCAAAGTGACTTTGCGCAAATTGAACATTTGATCGTCGATCCACAGACGCTCTTGGGGGGCGCCAAGCCTACGACCCTCGATATTTATGCCTGCTCGTGCCTGCGGTGGGCGCAGCTTTATCCTGCCACGTACACGGATAATTGGGTCGAAATAGAGACCTTTCCGGCCCTGCGTGCCCTAGCCCAAAGGACAGAGCTCTTGCCAAGCGTCCGAGCGGTGCAACCTTCGGAAGGCCTCCGCCCAACGCCCTTTTAGAATCCCATTTACTCCAATCCCACAATAGGAAGTGCTACCTGATGTTTCTCTCCGTTTTCGATATGTTCAAAGTGGGAATTGGCCCGTCGTCGTCTCACACGATGGGCCCGATGGTCGCAGCTGCGCGCTTCTTGGATGAACTGCGCAATTCTCCGTTTAAATTTCACGGGCTGCGCGCGTCCTTGCATGGCTCGCTCGCATTTACAGGCATCGGCCATGCGACGGATCGCGCGACAGTGCTGGGCTTAGCCGGATTTATACCCGAGACCTATGATAGCGCGAAAGCGGACGCCGCAATGGCAGAGATTGTGCGCACGAAGACCGTGACGCCTAAAGGGTTTGGCGCGCTCGCCTTCGATCCCAAAAACGATCTGAAATTTGACTTCGGTCCGAACCTGCCCGGACATGCGAACGGCATGATCTTGATGGCAACCGACGCGCAAGGCGACGTCACATACCAACAGACTTATTATTCCATCGGTGGCGGCTTTGTCATGACAGAGGAAGAATTAGCCGAGGGTAAAGATACGGACGAAGGCGATCCTGTGCCCTACCCGTTCAAATCTGCCGCCGAGATGTTGGAGATGGCGAATATCGCAAACAAAAGCATCGCAGAAATGAAGCGCGCCAATGAAATCGCGCGCGGGTGCACCGAAAGCCTGCGCAGCGGAACTGCGCGCATTTGGCAGGTAATGAATGAATGCATAAACAAAGGTTTGTCTCATGGCGGTATTCTACCCGGTGGTTTGAACGTGCGTCGTCGAGCTAAAGGCATTCATGACGCATTGCTGGCGGAGCGCGGAATGAACTTAAGCGCGCCACATACGATCAACGACTGGATGAGCGTCTATGCGATGGCCGTGAATGAGGAGAACGCCGCAGGCGGGCAAGTCGTGACAGCACCGACCAACGGCGCGGCAGGGGTCGTGCCTGCTACCATCCGATATTACCTTGATCACGTGCCGGGCGCGAAAGAGAGCAAGGTCGAAGCATTCTTACTGACCGCTGCGGCGATTGGTGGTTTGGTGAAGTTCAACGCTTCGATCTCTGGCGCGGAAGCCGGATGTCAGGCCGAAGTGGGCAGCGCCGCTGCGATGGCTTCCGCGGGCTTATGCGCCGTTATGGGCGGTACACCCAAGCAAGTGGAAAACGCTGCAGAAATCGCACTTGAGCATCATTTGGGCATGACCTGCGATCCGGTTAAGGGTTTGGTGCAAGTCCCTTGTATTGAGCGCAATGGCCTCGGCGCAATCAAGGCGGTGAGCGCGGCCTCCCTTGCGCTGCGCGGTGACGGGCAACATCTGGTGCCGCTTGATGCGTGTATCGAAACCATGCGCCAAACCGGCGTTGATATGAGCGATAAGTATAAAGAAACCTCGCTTGGTGGTTTGGCGGTCAACATTCCAAATTGTTAGCACACGAACAAAAACCTTAATCCTTTCAATTGCCTTTCGAAGCACTTCAACCTATGATTGCACAGTGAAAAGTGATCGCCCCCTTTTAGGTATCCTAATGATGCTAGGATTTTGCATGTTAGCCCCTGTGGGTGATGCGTTGGCGAAAACCCTAGGGCAAACAATGCCTTTGGGCATTCTGCTCTTTGCGCGCTTTGCCATCCAGGCGCTTTTGCTGGCTCCCGTGATCTTCTCCACCACGCGCACATTTCAGATGCAGCCGCGTATTCGACAACTGGCATGGCTGCGCACGGTTCTTCATATCATCGGGATTAGTGCGATGTTTACTGCTTTGCAATTTTTGCCCCTCGCCGATGCTGTAGCGATCGCCTTTGTAATGCCCTTCATTATGCTCATGCTGGGTCATTATGTGTTGGGCGAAGAAATTGGCATTCGCCGTATTGCCGCCAGCACCGTCGGTTTCATTGGAACTTTGCTTGTCATTCAACCCGCGTTTGACGATGTTGGCTGGCCTGCGCTTTTGCCCTTTGTTGTGGCCGTTGTGTTCTCGCTCTTTATCCTTGTGACCCGTCAGATTGCGAAAGAGACCGATCCAATTAGCTTACAATGCGTGAATGGGTTTATGGCTGTTGCGATCATGCTTCCCGTTATGTTGGTGTTCAGCAATAACGGCATCCCACAACTCGACCTTCGCGTACCCGCACCAAACGAATGGCTCATGCTGGTATCGCTCGGGATCATCGGCACGTTAGCCCATTTGTTGATGACATGGTCATTGCGCTTCGCCCCTTCTGCGACACTTGCACCAATGCAATACCTCGAGATCCCTTTCGCGACCTTTATTGGATGGCTGATCTTTATGGAGCTACCCAACACGCTTGCCTCGATTGGCATTACGATTACGATCTCTGCAGGGCTCTACATTGTGATGCGCGAACGCAGCCTTAGCCGGATTGTGCCGTAAGCGCTGCGAGCACGATTTCGAAACAAGACGATGGCAAAATGCACAACATATATGGTGCGCTCATTTCCAGGTGGATTGCACCTGCCGCCTCATTAGACGTGCCAATGCGCTGACCCGGTGCAAAATCTAACACCTCAAAGGACCAAATGAGACCTTGCAAACGCCCGGTCACAGCCCCCAAGGGAAACAACGACACTGGCGTGCCAACGTTAAGCGGTATGTCTAGTGCTGGCGGGCATAAAAACACTAACTCGTCAGGTCCAAGCAAAATGCATCTTTGCTTAGGAAACCGAACCAAGCCGTGAAACGCGGCCAGTTGATGATCCAAACGCCCACCCAAAAAGCCAAGCCCAACGATGGCAGGTGCTTCAATCCGCATCAGGCATTTCTCGAAATCCGTGCTGTCCTGTTCGGCTATCGGATACAGAATAGTTTTTGGCAACTCTGCCTTTAAATTGCCAGAAAGTGAATCCATATCTCCAATAACAGCCTCGGGCATCAGGCCTGCATCGCGTATATGAACCGCACCACCATCCGCAGCGACCAACGTTGGCGCATAATATATAACCCGTTTGAGAAGGGCTGTATCAACATCCCCTCCCCCAACCAAAGTGATTGGCTCTGATTTATGAACAATCTTAGAAATCACGATGGATTAACACCTTTCAGCGAAACAGATCACACTTGGACAACGAAATGATACGCTCTTAATCACGGATTCGGGCCGCTTTGGTCGACACAGGGTAGTTAGTAAAGACGAAGAGTTTAAGTAAAGCGAGTAGATCATGGTTAATTCGAGCAAAGTCCTCACGGTGTCCTACGGAACATTCTACTGCACATTGGAGGGTTTTGACGATTCGTTCTACACGATGAAAGCCATCGCCGAGTATTTCAGAGATCTGGCGGCGGATGACCGATATTTTGGTGCCGAACCCCTACCCCCCGACGCAGATATGTTGGCACGTATCGCAGAACGTGAGTTGTCCCGCCGTGTAGAGGCGCATCAAAACGGTGGTAATATCATGCTGCGCACTGCCCTCCCGGCTGCGGATGTTCTTGTTGCCAACACGAATCTTGATGATGCGGATGCTGAGACTGAAGTGCTTGAACAAGCACGCTTGGCAGAGATAGCATAGGCTGAGCGTTTGCGCGCTGAAGAAGATGCCAAGCAAGCAGAGGCGGCGGCAAAAGCTGAAGCCGAGGCACAACGTCATTCAGAAGCCGCAGCTAAAGCTAAAGCCGCGGCAAGCACTGCACGCCCACCTTTGAAACTTGTCGCAGAGCAACGTGTGGATAGTACAGCAGAAGCCCCTGTGACTACGGCACCTGATGCACCTACTCTAACGTCCGTGCGCCCGCACAGAATCAGAACAAACATGACACCGGCAGGCGCGGCTCCCAAAAACGCAGATCTCGCGCCTGAGGGGGACAACTTCAACGAATTCGCAGAAAAATGGGCGCGACAGAGCTTCCAGACCTTCTCGAAGCTACTGCTTATTTGACATTTATTGAGGGCAAGGAACAATTCTCGCGCCCGCAACTCATGACCAAAGTACGCATTGTGCAGGAAGACAATTTCTCTCGTGAGGATGAATTGCGTTCTTTCGGCCAGCTTTTGCGTCAGGGCAAGATCGAAAAGATCAGCGGTGGACGCTTAACCGTGTCTGATCGTATCAGTTTTAAACTGGATACACACGCTGTCGGCTAAGCTTCCCAAGCCAGAAGTGTGTGAACAAGCGGCGGCTTTCCGCTCGGAGCCGCCGCTCTTTTATTTGGGATTGCTTGGAGCTGCATCCGGGTCAGCCTGACCGACACCCATGAAAACTTTCTTGAATGGAACCACCCAAGAAACGCCTAAAATTACATAGATAGCGAATTCAATCACAATCGACGGACGTCCCGTGTAGCTGAACAACAAAGCTACGCCCGCGATCGCAAAGATGATGTATAGCGGCATGCCAATCAACAAAATGATCAGCGCCCAGCGCCTGCGTGCTTTATATGAAAGTGCCATCAGTCCTCAAACGGGTCAGTGATAAGGATCGTGTCTTCGCGTTCCGGTGATGTAGAGACTAGGGCAGCGGGGCAATCAATCAACTCTTCAATGCGACGCACATATTTGATCGCATTTGCAGGCAGATCCGCCCAAGACCGTGCGCCTTCCGTGCTCTCGGACCAGCCAGGTATTTCCTCATAGATTGGCGTGCAGCGCGCTTGATGATCTGCTGCTGTCGGCAAATAATCGATCCGCTCACCATCGAGCATATAGCCCGTGCAAATTTTGAGCGTCTCAAACCCATCCAAGACGTCCAATTTCGTCAAGGATATCCCTGTCACACCCGACGTCGCACAGGTTTGACGCACCAAAGCCGCATCAAACCAACCACAGCGACGCTTACGCCCTGTTGTCGTTCCAAACTCATGCCCGCGCTCACCAAGACGTTGACCATCCGCGTCTTCAAGTTCTGCCGGGAACGGCCCTTCGCCGACACGTGTTGTGTAGGCTTTCACAATGCCCAGCACATAATCAATGGAGCCGGGACCAACGCCGACACCCGTCGCCGCCTGCCCTGCAATCACATTGGACGAGGTCACAAACGGATATGTGCCAAAGTCGATGTCCAAAAGCGCGCCCTGCGCACCTTCAAACAAAATGCGCTGACCCTTTTTCTTGCGTTCATTGAGCTCTTTCCAAACCGGGGCTGCATATTCCAAAACCTTGGGTGCAATCTCTTTTAGCATCGCAATCAAACCATCGCGATCAACCGCCTCAATACCAAGCCCTTTGCGCAATGGATCATGGTGCTGCAATGCACGATCAACACGCGCTTCAAGCGTTGCCTCATCCGCCAAATCAGCGACACGCACGGAGCGACGACCGACTTTATCCTCATAGGCGGGCCCGATGCCGCGCCCCGTCGTGCCAATCTTGGTCCCCTTAGAAGACGCTTCTTCGCGCGCGCGATCTAATTCGCCGTGGATTGGCAGAATCAGTGGTGTGTTCTCTGCGATCATCAAAGTCTCTGGTGTAATCGAAACACCCTGCGCACCAATCGTTTCAATCTCTTTCATCAAATGCCAAGGATCTAGAACGACGCCATTGCCGATCACCGAGAGCTTGCCGCCGCGCACAACACCAGACGGAAGCGCGTGTAATTTATAGACTTCGCCATCAACAACCAACGTGTGGCCTGCATTATGCCCACCTTGGAACCGCGCAACGATATCGGCGCGCTCGCTCAGCCAATCGACAATCTTGCCTTTACCTTCGTCGCCCCACTGAGCGCCAACAACAACTACATTCGCCATGCCAATAGACCTTTTTCATTACGTCAAACCCGCGCCCGTATAGTGCGCACTTATCCTAAGCGAAACACCTATTTCGCCGCAGCCAACGCGAAATGCACAACCGCCCCGCTTCATCCTGCCTCTAAACTCATCCACACCCACAAACAGCGCCTCCCCTAGACATGCGCGCTGACATCAACAAAAACTAGTACCAACTGATAGGAGCCATTCATGATCCGCATCGCCATTCGCTGGCTCATCCCCTTCGTTTTGATTGCCGCCACATATAACCCTACACAATATAATTGGGTTCGTTGGTCGCTGACAAACCTCTCAAAACAATTGCCCTTGATCGTGTTATCCGGCCTCATCCTGCTGATCGTTTATATTATTTTCATGCGCACCACCCTTCGCTCGATCGGAACGTTTAGCATGGCACTGGTGCTTGCTTTGGTCGCAGCCCTGCTCTGGGTCCTCTATGATTTCGGCTGGCTTTCCTTAGAAAACCTAGCGGCCAATCTATGGTTGGGCATCGTGGCACTTAGTCTCGTGCTCAGCATCAGTCTCAGCTGGTCACACATACGCCGCGCAACTGCTGGTCAAGCAGATATGGATGACGTCGATGAGTAAAGAACATGACCTCACCGCCACACTGAAATGGACTGGAAACCAAGGTACGGGCACTTCAAGTTATCGCGCCTACACACGTGATTGGACACTGCAAAGCGAAGGAAAACCAGCGATTGCGTGCTCCAACGACCCCCTCCTAGGCGGCAACGCAGGCCTTTATAACCCTGAGGATATGCTTATCGCTGCCTTAAGTTCATGCCATATGCTTTGGTTCCTGCACCTTGCTTCAGATGCGGGCATCGTGGTGCATTCTTACGAAGATACCCCAATCGGCAGGGGCGAAAGCCTGCCTGACGGCACAGGTCGTTTCATATCTGCGGAACTGCGCCCAAACATAGGCCTTGCGCCAAACAGCGACACCGCACTTGCTGACGAAGTCCATAGTCGCATTCACAACCATTGCTTCATCGCGCGCTCTGTCAATTTCCCGATCTCGATCAACGTCACATACTTTGACGTGACTTAGCCGCTTTGACGGGTTGCACGGGCGCGCATGATTGCCTAGATAGCTCGCTGTACAACTAACGCGCAGGCACCTATGGAAAACGTCGTTTTGATCATTCACCTTCTCTTGGCTTTGGCTTTGATTGGCGTCGTTTTGATGCAACGCTCCGAAGGGGGCGGCCTTGGCATGGGCGGCGGTGGCGGTGGTGGCGGCGCAATGTCGGGCCGCGCGGCTGCGACAGCACTCGGCAAAGTCACATGGATTCTTGCGATTGCGTTCATCATTACATCCATCACACTAACGATTATTGCGGCGCAGAAATCTGCGGGCAGCTCGGTTCTAGATCGTTTGGGCGACGCACCAGCAGCAGCTGAAGAAGCAGCACCAGCAGGTTTGGGCGAAGGCAGTGATCTGCTTCCACCGAGTGCGGATGACAACGCACCTTTGGTACCACGCGCAGACTAAACACCTCTTCGACCACCATCTTTTGAGCATACGTGCCTAATCGCAACATCATGTAGCGGTTGGCTTGCGAATCTCACGAGACTGCTGTATCGCTCTAATCCCGTGAGTATCGGTATTTTTTCGATGCAAATCACTTGGAATTTGACCACTACGCTCCACTTAATAGCGCATTTTGGTCCTCACGGGAGCACGCAGAGCATGGCGAGATTTATCTTTATTACGGGCGGTGTTGTGTCCTCCCTCGGCAAAGGTCTTGCGTCAGCGGCACTTGGTTCCCTTTTGCAAGCCCGCGGCTTTTCGGTGCGCCTACGCAAGCTTGATCCATATCTGAACGTCGATCCCGGCACGATGAGCCCGTTTGAACATGGCGAAGTGTTCGTCACCGACGATGGCGCTGAAACCGATCTCGACCTTGGTCATTACGAGCGCTTTACAGGCGTGCCTGCGCGTAAAACTGATTCCATTTCATCGGGACGCATTTACACCAACGTTTTGGAAAAAGAGCGACGTGGCGATTACTTAGGCAAAACCATCCAAGTCATTCCTCATGTCACCAATGAGATCAAAGACTTTATCGCAATTGGTGAAGACGAAGTTGATTTCATGCTCTGCGAAATTGGCGGCACTGTGGGCGATATCGAAGGTCTGCCCTTCTTTGAAGCAATCCGTCAGTTCAGCCATGATCGCCCACGCGGTCAGTGTATCTACATGCACCTCACACTGCTGCCCTACCTCGCGGCATCGGGTGAGTTGAAGACGAAACCAACCCAACACTCCGTTAAGGAAATGCAAAGCATTGGCCTTGCGCCGGACATCCTTGTCTGCCGCTCAGAGCATCCTATCCCTGAAAAAGAACGTGAGAAGATTGCGCTGTTCTGTAATGTGCGAAAAGAGAGCGTCGTGGCGGCCTATGATTTGAAATCGATCTACGAAGCCCCGCTCGCCTATCACGCGCAGGGTCTCGATCAGGCGGTTCTGGACGCTTTCAACATCAACCCTGCCCCGAAACCCGACCTGCGCGTTTGGGAAGATGTGGCAGATCGCATTCACAACACCGACGGCGAAGTTAACGTCGCGATCGTTGGAAAATACACTCAACTTGAGGACGCCTATAAGTCGTTCAAAGAGGCGCTGACGCATGGCGGCATGGCCAATCGCGTCAGAGTTAATGTGTCTTGGGTCGATGCTGAAGTCTTCGATAGCGAGGACGCAGCGCCCTATTTGGAAGGCTATCACGCTATCCTCGTGCCCGGCGGTTTTGGCGAACGCGGCACGGAAGGCAAAATTCGCGCGGCGCAATATGCGCGTGAGAACAAAATCCCCTATTTTGGCATCTGTCTCGGAATGCAAATGGCCGTGATCGAAGCCGCGCGCAATGTGGCTGGTGTCGCCTCAGCCGGCTCTGAAGAATTCGATCATGAATCCTCTGGCAAGAAACGCTTCGAGCCTGTCGTGTATCACCTTAAAGAATGGGTGCAGGGCAACGCCAAAGTGAACCGCAAAGCCGATGACGACAAAGGCGGCACAATGCGATTGGGAGCTTACGACGCAACGTTGACCAAAGGCTCAAAAGTTGCAGAAATCTACGGCAACGCCGCCATCGAAGAGCGCCATCGCCATCGTTATGAAGTCGACACGGCCTATAAAGGGAAACTTGAAAAGCTCGGCCTGATCTTTTCAGGCATGTCACCTGACGGCAAACTGCCAGAGATCGTAGAATGGGAAGATCACCCATGGTTCATCGGTGTGCAGTTCCATCCTGAATTGAAGTCAAAGCCGTTTGATCCGCATCCTTTGTTCAAAGATTTCGTGCGCGCCGCCAAAGAAAACTCGCGCCTCGTTTAACCTGCTATAGGTTCAACTGAAGCGCCGCGTCTTGCGCGTCACACAACTTTTTGGCGAATGTGGTTTCTATGCTAGCGTGCACACATGCGCAATTTATTCGCCAGCCTTGCGGTGCTTTTGACGGCCCCTCTCGCTGCACACACCGCCCGTGATCGTCCGGTCTGTCTTGAAAACCCCAATCTCTCGCATTCTCAAAACTAATCGATTTTGATGACGTGATGGCAGCACTCGGCCTTGGCTCGCGCCTTGATGAGGTCCTTGTACGCGACGGCACCACGTTCGGTGAACACTTCGCAGGTCAAACGGACCAAGCCAATGGTGATTTCGATTTGATAACCGGGCACCCTTTTCGACCACTCACCGTGATTGATGGCGGCGAAGGTCAAACTTTAGGCGCTCTACATGTGCGCGGGTCGATCGTGTTGCATGGCCAAGAGACCCACGTTTATCCCGAGGTAGAAGCAGTCGGTGAAGGCGCAATCGCGGTTCTTTTTGAAAGCGACCAACCCACACTGGCGTTTGATATCGCGGGCGGCGAGCAAGGCTATACCACGATCCAATTCATCAATGGTCAAGGCGAACAAATCGACTCCGTCACCTACGGCCCCCTTGATGAAACCAGCTACGCCTTCGTGCGCTAAGGCATGCAGCCCGATATCGCAGGCTTCATCCTCCTCAATACTGATCCGCAAGGAATCTCTGTCGATAATTTGCGCTTTGAAGGCTGCGATCTGTTGGGCTAACCTACCCCTGATCAAGGGGAGCACGCTCATGCCAAAAGGCTATTGGATCGGCCATGTCACGATTGACGACATGGAGACATACAAACTCTACCAACAAGCAAATGCCGCACCTTTTAAAGAGTTTGGCGCAAAATTCTTAGTGCGTGGCGGGCCACAACAGGTGCGCGAAGGCGACATGCGCGGCCGAAGTGTCGTACTGGAGTTCCCAACGATTGAAGCCGCTTACGCCTGTTACGAAAGCGACGCCTATCAAAAGGCCAAGGCCATTCGCGACGCGGTCAGCGCAGGCGACATAGCCATCGTAGAAGGTTATGATCCGTCATGAGCGTCATCGATCGCGTCACAGCTCTCTTCAAAGCGCCGCGTACGGAGACTGCGCCAAAGCCTTTGCCACCTGCTGATGTACCCACGCGCTTGGCGCACTTTTGGTGGGTGTTATCCTATCAGATAGAAAGTACGCAATCCAAGAGATAAGCCAGATTGACCGCATTCTCGCAAAATTTCAGGGTATCGGGCCGATTAAAGCAGCCCAATTGCGCGCAGAAAGCGATCGCCTTGAAGCCTTCACGCCCAAAACCCCTGAATTCGCATATCTTTTATGCAAAAGTGTCAGCTATGAGAATCGCTTGAACATGGTGCACGCGCTTTGGGATGTCGTCTATGCGGACGGCACTTTGAAGGACGTTGAGGCCCATGTTATGGACGTCACGCAAAACCACCTTGGCATACGCCCAGAGGATTGGGCCGCTGCACAAACCCGTGCGCAAGAGGCCGCACACCTTTCCACTTAACAACAAGAGCCCTATATCACTCCCATGTTTGCTGATTTCCTCAAGAGGCTGACCCAGCCTGAGCCCGATCCATTTGACGATGGCGATGCCCGTCTTGCTCTGACCGCTTTGTTGGTGCGCGTTGCGCGCTCTGACGGGGACTATGCAGCCTCTGAACGGCATCAAATCGAAAGTGTTGCTACCACGCGCTATGCGCTTGATAAGAAAAGCGTTCATGATTTACTGAAGGACGCCGAAACGCTAGAACAGGAAGCGCCTGACACAGTGCGCTTCACCCGTGCGATCAAAGATGCAGTGCCGTACGAGGAACGCCTTGGCGTGATCGAAGCGCTATGGTCAGTCGTTCTTGCAGATGGCGTTCGCGAGCAGGAAGAAGACGCATTGTTGCGTTTAATCGCGAGGCTATTGGGCGTGAACGACATGGACAGCGCGCAGGCGCGTCAGCGTGTGGCGGCTGCGAAAGCCTAAGCTTACGCTTCGTAAGGCGAGCTGCATTCGGCGCACACTTCAATCTTTTGCAATTGCAAAACCCGCCTTTTTTCTGCCAAGTGCGCCTTGGATAGTGGAGCGAGACAAAACTTGAGCGACACCGATACAGTTATTGAGCTACGCGATCTCCACAAAGCCTACGGCAATCTTGAGGTGATCAAAGGTATGTCCATTTCTGCCAAGCGCAGTGATGTCGTCTCGCTTGCATGGCCCGCCTACGCGAATGAGGCGATCTTTCTCTTTCACGCCACAACGCTGGTTTTCTTCACTGGTTTTCCCGCATGGCAACAACGTGGTGATGCGCTTTATTACGCGAATTACTTCGCGGATAAGACGTTCAACCCTTTAGTGCCCTATCCGATGTTAGCGGCCTTTTTTATCATTATCACACTGATCGTCATATCAAGTTTTGGATTTGTTAATCGCAGCCTCAACCGCCATCTTCCACAAAAGCGCCGGAGCAAGCTCAAGCTGCGCGCAAACATAATACGTTAAGGGCTGCATATGGAGAGCTGGCTTTCTGAGAACCCCGACATCCGTTCCGTCCGCATTGCGGCCAGTGATCTCAACGGTCAAGCCCGTGGCAAACGCATCCCGAGCAAGTTCGCAGGAAAATTGACAAAAGACGGTGCGCGCTTTCCATTTTCCGTGCTCAATCTCGATATTTACGGCGAAGACATCGCTCATAGCCCTCTGGTGTTCGAAACCGGTGACGCGGATGCTGTTGTGCGCCCGACAGAGCGTGGATTTTTACCGATGCCATGGCTTGGGAGCGGATCAGCGTTGCTGCCTGTATGGATGTTTTACGAGGATGATCGCCCCTTTCAAGGCGATCCACGCCACGCACTTGCACGCATTAAAGAGCGCTACACCAAGATGGGCTTTACCGCCGTTGTCGCGACCGAACTTGAATTTTACCTGATCGACCCCAAAAACCCAACGCTAAACACAGGTGTAGACACGCTTGGCCTACGCTCCCTCGATGCGTTTGATGGCTTCTTTAACGATCTCTATGATGCATGCGACGCAATGGATATCCCCGCGGATGCCGCCATCTCTGAAGCAGGTGCAGGACAGTTTGAGATCAATCTGATGCACGTCGATGATATGTTGAAAGCGGCGGATGATGCTTGGCTGTTCAAGCTACTGGTGCGTGGTGTTGCACAAAAGCACGGGGTCACAGCGAGCTTTATGGCAAAGCCCCACGCGGATCAGTCGGGCAACGGGATGCACGTGCATTTCTCGGTACTTGATGCGCAGGGCGACAACATTTTTGACGATGGTGGTTCAGCAGGATCGGAGCGGCTCTTGAGCGCGATCGCCGGTTGTCTTAACGCGATGCCTGCCTCAATGCTGGTGCTAGCGCCGCACGCAAATAGCTACAACCGCCTTGTTCCAGGTGCCCATGCGCCGACGAAGATTTGCTGGGCCTACGAAAACCGCACCGTTGCGATCCGGGTCCCCGGCGGCTCTCACAAAGCACGTAGAATCGAGCATCGCGTCGCAGGTGGGGACGTGAACCCCTACCTCCTACTGAGTGCCGTTCTTGGTGCAGCTCTCGATGGGATAGAACAAGATATGACGCCGCCACCCCCGGTACGCGGCAACGCCTATGCGCTCGATGTCGCTGCGCTTCCCAAGACCTGGGAAGATGCGCTTGATCGCTTTGAAACGGATACAGCTTTGACGCAGATTTTCCCTAAAACGCTCATTGAAAATATGTGTTTAACCAAACGCCAAGAGATGAAGACGCTCGCCGTCCTCTCAGAAGAAGAGCGGATTGCGCTCTACCTTCAGTTCCTCTAGCGTCCGATAAAACCCCAACAGGTAATCTATGAAAATCGGCATTCTACAATGCGGCCACGCCGCCCCTGCGGTCCAAGAGGCGGTGGGCGATTACCATTTTATGTATTCCAGCATGTTTTCAGCCCATGACTTCACCTTTCAAACCTATAGCGTCGTGGACATGGAATTCCCAAATGGCGCGTCAAATGCGGATGGTTGGTTGATCTCAGGTTCCAAACACGGCGCATATGAAGATCACGCGTTCATCCCCCTATTGGAAGATTTGATCCGCACGATTGCCGATCAAGGTTTGCCCTTGGTAGGGGTGTGTTTTGGCCATCAAATCATTGCACAAGCCTTTGGTGGAAAAGTTGAAAAATTCAATGCGGGATGGGCGGTTGGACGTCAAACCTATAAGATTGACGGTGATGAATATCAGCTCAATGCATGGCACCAGGATCAGGTGACGCGCCTCCCCGAAAGTGCAACGCGGGTCGGGACCAGTGCGTTTTGTGAAAACGCGATGCTCTATTATGAGGGCAAAGCGCTGACCATCCAGCCACATCCCGAATTTGATGCGCGCGCGGTTGCTGGCCTGCTTGAAACGCGTGCAGACACGGTGCCACAAGACCTGCAAACCCACGCACGCGATGCATTGCAAGAGCCGGATGACAATCAGAAAATGGGAGATCGCCTAGCGTATTTCTTCAAAACAAAGAGCTTCACATGAATGATTGGAAAGACAACCTGCCCGAAACTGCTGCAACCTATATTGAAGGACGCAAGCTCGATGAAGTGGAATGCATCATTTCCGACCTGCCTGGCATCGCCCGTGGCAAGGCCGTGCCTGCAAGCAAATTTGCCAAGCAGAATCAATTCTTTCTACCTGATTCAATTTTTTACCAAACAATTACAGGAGGTTGGGGTGAAGCCGCCGGGAATGAAGGATTCATTGAGAAGGATATGATCCTCAAGCCAGACATGGACACCGCCACCGCCGCACCATGGACGGGAGATTGGACGTTGCAGGTCATTCACGACGCCTATGATCGCAAAGAGCAGCCCGTCATGTTCTCGCCGCGCAATGTTTTGAAACATGTTGTGCAGCAGTATCGTGATCGCGGGTTAATTCCTGTAGTCGCGCCCGAGATGGAATTTTTCCTCGTTGCCCGCAATGTTGATCCTGCCAAAGCGATTGAGCCGATGATGGGCCGCTCGGGCCGTCCCGCAGCGGCACGTCAGGCCTATTCGATGACCGCTGTGGATGAGTTCGGCCCAGTGATCGACGACATCTACGATTTTGCCGAAGCGCAAGGGTTTGAAATTGACGGCATCACCCAAGAGGGCGGCGCAGGTCAGTTGGAAATCAACCTGCAACACGGCGATCCGGTTAAACTTGCAGACGAGGTCTTCTTCTTTAAGCGTCTCATCCGCGAAGCTGCCTTGCGCCACGATTGTTTCGCCACCTTCATGGCAAAACCGATCGAACATGAGCCCGGCAGCGCGATGCACATCCATCACTCCATTCTTGATATAGAGACAGGCGCGAACATCTTTTCCGGCCCTCAAGGCGGCGAGACTGATGCCTTTTTTCACTACATCGCTGGCCTTCAGAACCACTTACCGTCAACCATCGCAGTGCTTGCGCCCTATGTGAACAGTTATCGTCGCTACGTTAAGGATCACGCCGCACCCATTAATCTGGAATGGGCGCGCGACAATCGCACAACGGGTATTCGGATACCTCTTTCCGATCCTGAAGCCCGTCGCGTCGAAAACCGCCTCGCAGGGATGGATTGTAACCCCTACCTCGGGATTGCGGCGTCGCTCGCTTGCGGATTGTTAGGCCTTATCGAAGAAGAACGCCCCGACAAGCAGTTCAAGGGCGATGCCTATGACGGCGAAGAAGACATCCCGCGCACGCTGGGCGAGGCGTTGAACATCTTCGACGAAGCCACAGATTTACACGATATTTTGCATCCCGAATTTGCACGAGTCTATAGCATCGTGAAACGTGCCGAGTATGAAGAATTTCTTCAGGTCATTTCTCCATGGGAGCGTGAACACCTGTTGCTAAACGTATGAACCTTCTGTTTTCAAACGATAAACGTGGTATTTATCCTGAGAGTTGGTATGCAGCTGATGCCACGGCTCTGCCCTCTTTTGCACCTCTTCGTGGAGAAACACGCGCGGATGTTTGCATTGTGGGCGGTGGATACACAGGACTTTCAGCAGCGTTGCATCTGCGCGAGATGGGCTATGATGTCGCCTTGCTCGAAGCACATCGCGTCGGTTTCGGCGCATCTGGCCGCAATGGGGGTCAGCTTGGATCTGGGCAACGCATGGATCAGGACGGGCTGGAAGATCTGATGGGGCAAGACGTGGCGCATCAGCTTTGGGATTTGGCGCAAGATGCCAAGGTGCTCGTCAAAGGTCTGATTGAAAAACACGGCATCGAGTGTCATCTGAAGCCAGGCATTGCAGATTTCGGATTTGGCAAGAAAGACGTCACCGAATTGCAAGACCATGCGCGCAAGCTCCAAGATAACTACGGCTATTCTGACATCGAGCCTTTGAGCGCTGAACAAGCACATGTACTCTGCCCCTCACCAGCCTATAAAGGCGGCTTGATGGATCACGGTGCCGCTCATCTCCAACCGCTTTCGTTTGCTTTGGGCCTTGCGAAAGCTGCCTCAAACGCCGGCGTGCAGATCTTTGAGATGAGCCATGTGCATCACATAAATGAAGGCGCAACGGACATCGTGCAAACCGATCAGGGCCGTGTCAAAGCAGATCATGTGATTCTTGCGGGCAACGGCTATCTCGGGAATCTCAATCGCAAAGTCGCCGCGCGCGTCATGCCAATCAATAATTTCATCGCTGCGACAGAGCCTTTGGGTGACGCTACCGCACAAGTTCTTGCACAAGATATTGCCGTTGCGGATACCAAATTCGTGGTAAATTATTTTCGCCTAAGTCACGATAAACGCCTGCTTTTTGGCGGTGGTGAAAGCTATGGCTATCGCTTTCCAAGCGATATCGCGGCAAAAGTGCGCAAACCGATGACTGAGATCTTCCCGCATTTACGAGATGTAAAAATCGACTATGCTTGGGGCGGAACGTTGGGCATCACAATGAAACGCATGCCCTACCTTGCTCGCGTTGCGCCGAACATTCTAAGCGCATCGGGCTATTCGGGGCACGGTGTGGGCAACGCGGTTCAAGCGGGCAAGTTAATGGCCGATGCGATCCACGGACAGGACACAGGCTTTAACACACTAGCCACGATCCCAACGCCAAGTTTCCCCGGCGCGGGCGCGTTACGCACACCGCTTTTGACGCTCGCGATGAGTTGGTACGCGCTGCGTGATCGCCTTGGCGTTTGATTACTTGCTAAGCTTGGAAAGCTTCTGCTGAAGATCTGCCAATTGCGTTTTGATCGCATCTAAATCTTCTTTAGATTCAGAGGCTTCAACAACAGAATTTTCAGGCTTTTCACCTGTAGGTGGTGTCCATTGCCCGCCTGTCACCGCCTTAAAGAACGCTTCTTGCTGCGCGCGAAACGCTTCCATTCCCGGCATTTGCGTCATCGGGTTGGCTTTGGCAATATTATCCACGACCTTGCTTTGGCTGTCGCGCAGCATGTCGAATGACATCGATAGGAACTGCGGCACGACGCTACTCGCTTGGCTGGTATAGCTGCGCACAAGATCGGTTAGAACAGCGACAGGCAAGACGCTTTCGCCCTTGCTTTCGCGCTCTGCTACTATTTGCAACAAATATTGTCGCGTCAGATCATCACCAGATTTGAGATCAACGATTTTGACATCGCGGCCCTCGCTGATAAAGCCAGAGATATCTTCTAGGGTAACATAGTCGCTGGTCTCAGTATTATAGAGACGACGGCTCGCATAGCGTTTGATCAAAAGTGGATTCGTGGCGTCGGTCACTTCAGGCTCCCTCCCAAAATGCAGCAGTGCAGAAAAGCCTATGCGAGCGCAGCAAGAAAGGGAACAAAAAAAGAAAAGGGCCAATCTTTCGATCAGCGCCTTTATTTAACGCCCGTGCGGGAGGACACTAACGCAAAAATTCTTCGACTTAAAAGCCAAGCTTACTTTGCAGCAGCTTTCTTAACAGCAGCAGTTGCTTCAGTTGTCGCTTTTTTAACTACAGCAGATGCTTCTTCGGAAGCGTTCTTGCCTGCAGCCATCATCAATTCAACTGTCTCGAGTTGAACTTTTTTCGCGATTTCTGCGAAAGATGCAACGTGCTCAGCAGCTGCTTCAGCGGAAGAAGACACCATGTCTGTCATCGCTTTTGCATAATCAGCAGGCTCTGCCTTAACTTTTGCAAAGTCAGCGATCTTCGCCAATGTGTCTTTCGCCCAAACGGCGGACAGCTCAGCAGACTTTTCAGCCGCATCAACGGAAACTGCAGAAAACTTCTCGTTCAATGCCGCTGTTGTTTTGAAAGCTTCGTCCATTGCTTTTGTATCTACTGGGAATGCGCCCATCATGTCTTTCATGATCGCGGAGTAATCTTGTGTCTTAGCCATGATATAAATCCTTTTGCCTATCTCGCGGGCCCACCCCGCGGTGTTCGACAAAATCGGTATACGCGCTGCAACGCAGCATTGCAAGCTTTATTGCTGCGTTGCAGCAAAATCATTTTCCCAAAGGTAAATCAGCGCTTTGCATTAAGCATAACGTAGGTTCCGGGCGCATCGCCCAACACTGGATGCTCAGAATTACCTGGCTGCAGCGCAGCAATTTGCTTGCCAGATCGTTCTTTGATCCATGATTCCCACCGTGGCCACCAAGATCCTCTAGTGAATTCCGCACCTTCGAACCACGCGTTGGGGGCAAGCAACATATCGGCGTTTGTGTAGTGACCGTATTTATCTTTGCTCGGTGGGTTCACGATGCCCGCGATATGCCCAGACTGCGAAACGATAAAGGTTTTCGATTTACTCCCCATTTGCTGCACGCCACGATAGCAATCCTTCCAAGCTGCGATATGGTCCGTCTCACACGCTATGGAGCACAACGGGATATCAACATCCTTTAAGCTGAGCGTTTCGCCCATCAACTCAAATCCGCCCTCTGCAAAATCGTTTGATTGGCACAGTCCACGCAAATACTGGACTGCCATTTTACCGGGCAGGTTTGCGCCATCCCCATTCCAATAGAGAAGATCAAAGGCAGGCGGTGCCTCCCCCATCATGTAGCTCTTGATAGCGGGAGTGTAGACCAGATCGTTAGAGCGCAAAAAGCTGAACGTGCGCCCCATGATATGTGATGGCAACATGCCTTTGTCGTTCACTTCTTCTTCGATCCCATCAATGAAATCGTTTTGCAGGAAAGGCGTGAATTCTCCTTGGTCAGAGAAATCCGTCAAAGCGGTAAACAATGTCGCTGACTTAATGCTATTGTCACCGCGCTTTTTCAGCAAACTCAGGGTCAAACACAAGGTCGTCCCCGCGATGCAATAGCCGATGCAGTTGACCTGTTTCTGGCCTGTGATCGCCTTCACTTCTCGGATTGCAGTCAGAAAACCATCGTCAATATAGTCTTCCAAGCCAACATCCGCATAGCTGTTGTCAGGATTAATCCAGGACACAACAAACAAACTATAGCCCTGCTCAGTGATCCATTTTATCAGGCTATTCTGTTTTTTGAGATCAAGTATGTAGAATTTGTTGATCCATGGCGGAAACATAATGATCGGCGTCTCATGCACAGTTTCCGTCACGGGTATATATTGAATAAGCTCGATCATCTTGTTGCGATAAATGACCTTGCCCGGGGTCGTGGCGATGTTTTGACCAAGCTCAAACGCTTTCTCATCGGCGAGTTTGACGACCAACTCGCCTTCATTCGCCTCCAGGTCCAAAACAAGGTTCTCCAGACCATCCAAAAGGCTTTGACCCTCGGTCGCGACCGCTTTTTCAAGCGCATCGGGGTTAGTGCCCAAGAAGTTCGTCGGAGCCATCATGTCGATGATCTGTTGCGAGAAATAAGTAAGCCGCTGCTTTTCCTTAGGATCAAGATCTACGGCATCTTCCACCGCTTGCTTCACCGCGTTCGAATTGATCAGATATTGCTGTTTAACAAAGTTAAAATACGGATGTGTGTTCCAAAGAGGGTTAGAAAAGCGGCGATCATTTTGATACGAATCCGTCGGCGCTTCTAATTTGCCCTTTGCCAAAACCCGCTGAGCCTCAACATAGTGCTTCATCGACTTACCCCAATAGGCCGCATGATGTTCGAACACTTTCGCTGGATTCTCCATCATTCCTTGCATGTAGGAGGTCATCGCATTCGAAAACAGCTCTTGATTCGGGCCACTCAGTGCGGGATTTGACTTGGCTTTGCTGGACACAGCTTTCACCAAACGCTCGGACAAAGCTTCGATTTTCTCCAAGTTCGCCGTCATTTGAGGGGAATTTTGCCCTGCAACATCGTCATTTGTTGTCATCTTAATAAATCCCGACTACCTTAGCTGCAGCGCAGCATATTTTTGACGATTGTAGCGTCGAACTTACCGAGGGGCAAAGCGACGAATTGAACCGCCCCCCAAACAGGCTGGTGTCAGTAAGGAAAAACAATGAAATACATGGCTACTTACGACATGATGGAGACGATGAGAAACACCAACCAATGGCTTGGTGCGACAGCGAAATCAATGGCGGCTTACCCGATGTTTTCCTTGGTACCGAACCCTGCTTTACAGTGGCTCGGGGCGTGGGGAGACGTCACAGAACGCTCTTTCGAGCGTATGATTGCAAAGCCCGACTGGGGCCTCGATAGCTTCACATGCGCCGATGGCCGCGATCATTTGATCGATATAAACACTGTCTTAAAACGTCCTTTTGGCGATTTGATTCACTTCGACGTCACAGGTCGCGAGACGCAGCCGCGCAAGATACTTCTGGTTGCGCCAATGTCAGGCCACTACGCGACCCTTTTACGATCAACCGTGAAATCTTTGATCCGCGATGCGGAAGTTTACGTCACCGATTGGCACAATGCCCGCGACATTCCAGTGTCTGAGGGTAAGTTCGATGTGGAAGACTACACATTGTATCTTGTTGATTTCATGCGTGAACTCGGCCCTGACACGCATGTCATTGCGGTGTGCCAGCCAGCGCCTTTGACGCTAGCCGCGACTGCCTATCTGGCGGAACAAGACCCTAACGCGCAGCCAAAATCGCTGACGCTTATCGGTGGTCCAATTGACCCCAATGCGAATGCAACAGATGTGACCGACTTCGGCCACCGCGTAACGATGGGGCAATTGCAGGAAACCGCGATCCAACGTGTTGGCTTCAAGCACAAAGGCGTGGGACGCAAAGTCTACCCCGGCCTTCTACAATTGGCTTCGTTCATGTCGATGAACAGCGAAACCCACTCCAAAGCCTTTACGGACCAAATCATGCGCGCTGCGCAGGGTGAAGCGTCAGAGAACGACAAGCACAACAAATTTTATGATGAATATCTCGCGGTCATGGACATGCCTGCAGAATTTTATCTCTCTACGGTTGAGCGCATCTTTAAGAACGGCGAAATCGCTAATAATGAATTCGTGGTTGACGGACACAAGATCGATATTGGCAACATCACAACAGTTGCCGTGAAGACTGTCGAAGGAGAGAAAGACGATATTTCCGCGCCCGGTCAATGTGTTGCGGCATTGGATCTATGCACAGGCCTGTCTGATGCGAAGAAGGCCAGCCATATTGAAGCGGGTGCTGGTCACTACGGTATTTTCGCGGGCCGCAGCTGGCGTGACAATATTCGCCCCTTAGTTTTAGAATTTATCGACGCCAATAGCGCCGCTGCTAAACCAAAAGCGAATAAGGCAACAAAGAAAAAGGCCGCCGCAAAATAGCGCGTGATCGTTCCAAGTTTTAAATAGGCGGGTGTCGTGTTCGATGCCCGCCTTTTTCTATCCCAAAACCTCATCTATCATCGCTTGCGTCCCACGCGAAAATTCTAACGGGCAGGCATAAGCCTCACCTTGCATTGCACGCTGAAACGCTTCGACCTGCAAGACATAGTGATTTTCGCGGGGCCAGCGAAACACTTCGCTTGAGCCATCACTTTGAACAAGCTCAAGACGCGCTTCACCAAAGACCAGCGGATTAAACGGGGCCGTGAGACGCGCAATTGAAGTTTCTCCATGAAATTCAACGCATTGCCACGGGGTCATGCGCATAGACGTCGTGGTGTCATAAGTGAAGCCACCAAACTCTGCCGTCACTTGTGCATGCACATCGACACCATTTTCCAACGTCAGTTGCTTGGAAATAATGCGCGCGGGCTCCTGCCCCGTCACAAAGCGCACGCTGCCAAACGTATATACGCCGATGTCGCGCAAACCTCCGCCCCCGCGCGCCGCTTGTTGCCGAATATTGTCAACATCAGCGCGATTGTCGTAGCTGAAGGTGCTCGACACGCGACGCAAATCGCCAAGCGCACCGCTTTGCACCAAGTCCCGCATTTTTTGCCATTGGGGATGATGCACGATCATATAAGCCTCTGCCGCAAGCAAACCGGTCGCATCGCGTGCTGCGATCAACTCATCGATTTCAGCCACGTTCATTCCGACAGGTTTTTCAACGAGAACCGCTTTGCCAGCGGCAAGGCATTTCAGTGCCCAAGGCTGATGCATGTCATTTGGCAAAGGGATGTAGATTGCATCAATCGTTGGATCTGCAAGCAGCGCGTCATAATTGTCATAAATCTTTAAATTCGGCGCAAAATTCTGAAAAATAAATTCTTTTTCAGGAGCACTTGTCGCCAGCGCCGCTAGTTCTGCACCCGCCGCGGCCGTAATCGCAGGCCCCATATGTTCTCGCGCAAACTTCGCAGCACCTAAAATCCCCCAACGTGTCGTGCTCATGAAAAGCCCCCTCTCAGACTTGAGAGGAGGCTATCATTTACATAGCATTTATCAACGTTTACGCGCTAACAAGCATGCCTTTTTCTTCCGCCAAGCTGCGCATGCGCTCTTGCAGCTTCTCAAACGCGCGCACCTCAATTTGGCGAATGCGTTCGCGGCTAACGTCGTACTGACCACTGAGATCTTCAAGCGTCACAGGTTTGTCGGACAAACGACGCTGCACAAGGATATCTTTCTCACGATCATTGAGCACGTCTATCGCATCAGCAAGCATTTCACGACGCGCTTCCAATTCGTCGCGTGCTTCATAATCACCCGCCTGATCGGCATCTTCGTCCTCGAGCCAATCTTGCCACTGCATGGTGCCTTCGCCGTCAGAGCCAACTTGCGCATTCAAAGATGCATCGCCACCCGACATACGGCGGTTCATGGAGATAACTTCGGTCTCCGTCACCCCAAGATCATGCGCAATACGTGCCACGTTTTCGGGATGCATATCGCCTTCTTCCAACGCACCAATGCGATTTTTCGCTTTGCGCAGGTTGAAGAATAGCTTTTTTTGGGCCGACGTCGTGCCAAGTTTCACCAGAGACCAACTGCGCAGTATGTATTCTTGAATAGCCGCGCGGATCCACCACATCGCATATGTGCTGAGACGGAAGCCCTTTTCGGGATCAAAGCGTTTCACCGCCTGCATCAGACCAACATTCGCCTCGGAAACGACTTCAGCCTGTGGCAGGCCATAGCCACGATAACCCATCGCGATTTTCGCGGCGAGACGTAGGTGAGACGTTACCATCTTATGCGCCGCAGCCGTGTCCTGCTTTTCGACCCAGCTTTTGGCGAGCATGTATTCTTCTTCCGGCTCCAACATCGGAAACTTGCGGATTTCCTGCATGTAACGGTTTAAGCCACCTTCAGGCGTTGGTGCGGGTAGATTTGCGTAATTGGCCATGTCCCTGCCCCTTATGTTTAGTGCGTTAAAATGAGTTATTCAGTGCACTGCGATGTTTCAAGACCTCCGCAGTTTTGCGGTGTTGAAATGGAAGTGGGCTTTGTG
The DNA here is from genome assembly GCF_018607995.1 of Planktotalea sp. Classification (GTDB taxonomy): domain Bacteria; phylum Pseudomonadota; class Alphaproteobacteria; order Rhodobacterales; family Rhodobacteraceae; genus Planktotalea. The sequence continues at coordinate 26,508 of NZ_JABBAL010000037.1, read as the reverse complement.
CGACGGAGTTTCCAGTTTTTTGTCCGCGCGTTCACGCGCATGTGCTTTGCGAAGTGTTATGTACGCAATTTCTGTAACAAACCTGCGATATCATCGGGCAAATCCGCTTCAAAGCGCAACATTTCACCACTGATCGGATGCTCAAACCCAAGAACCGCCGCATGCAAAGCTTGACGATTGAAGGTTTTCGCGGCCTCTAAGCTCACTTCGCTAAGCGCTTTAGCAGGCAGTTTTCGGCGTCCCCCATAGGTCGGATCCCCAAGCAAGCCGTGCCCCACATGCGCCATATGCACACGGATCTGATGAGTGCGACCGGTCTCAAGGCGACATTCCACGAGTGCGAGACAATGCGGATTGCCAAAACGTTCAATCGTGCGTGCGCGTGTGACGGCGTGCCGACCATTCTCGAACAGAACCGCTTGGCGTTGGCGGTCATGTTTATGACGCGCGAGTTGCGTGGTGACTTTCAACACACCACCTGTTTCAAAGCTAACCCCGCGCACGCCGCGAATACGTGGATCAGAAGCCTCTGGCGCGCCTTGCGTCACCGCCAAGTACGCCCGTTCTGCCGTGTGGGCTGCGAACTGAGCAGCAAGACCATGATGGGCAGCGTCAGATTTAGCCACAACCAAAAGGCCTGTGGTTTCCTTATCTATCCGGTGCACCACGCCCGGACGCTTGGAGCCGCCAACTCCCGAGAGTTTACCTGCAAAGTGATGCAAAAGTGCGTTGACGAGCGTGCCAGACGGCGTGCCGGGTGCCGGATGCACTACCATGCCCGCAGGTTTATTAACCACAATCAGATCGTCATCTTCATATATAATTTCGAGAGGAATATCCTCAGGCTCAATATGGCTATCAACCGCCTCTTCAACAGTTATGTCGACCCGCGCGCCTGCTTTGATCTTCGCCTTTGGGTCAGTCTGCACAGCACCATTGATTGTAATCGATCCTGCCTCTAGTAGCTTGGCGATACGGGTGCGGGACAGCGACGCGCTCTCTGGCACATCACGCGAAAGCGCTTTATCAAGGCGCGCAGGCGGATCGTCTTGAACCGCAAAAGATATAATGGACACGCCCATGTTGCCCCCTGAGCAAGAAATTGAGGAACCCGCGCAATTGCGTTTCCTGCGCCGTCTGGTGACTGTGCTGACGGCGGTGATGATTGGCGGCGTTGTATTGATAATAGCATTGCTTGTCATCCGCTTGAATGATAAACCTACGATTTTTCCGGAAACCGTTGTCTTACCAGCTGGCGTCAAAGCAAAAGCCGTGACTATAGGCGAGACATGGTATGCGATCGTCACGCAAGGCGACGAAATTCTAATATTCGAACGCCTCAGCGGCAAACTTCACCAGCGTGTGCTGATTGATATCAAAGACTAACTGCGCGTGGTCTAGAGTTTTCGCGTTAACCAATCATTTAATAAATCATTGAACTGATTGCATTTGCGCGAATAAATTAACCCATCCTTTAAGGCTTGCGGCAGAAGTCGCTTCCTCTCACCGCCTTCCAAATCTTCTATTTCAGTCTTGGAGACATGCGTGAGAGTTCCCCTTTTTATTTTACCTTTGCTTTGTATGGCTGCATTGTCAGCTTGCGCAAACGACAAAACCTTGCATTTCGTGGCAGGTGCGGCCGCGTCGAAATACGTGACCCATCAGACCCAAAGCCCCATCAGTGGGTGCGCCGCCGCCCTGACCACTGGGATCGCGAAAGAGGTCTATGATAGCAAATTCGGCGGCGCGGTTGAAGCTTATGATGCAATTGCAACGAGCGTTGGGTGTGCTTGCACAGTCCGCTTTTGAAAGCGCCGTTTAGCCGTGCTTGGGATCCTTTGCACGGCCAAGAGACTCTCTTATCTGCAAATGGCTGTCCAGCTTTTCAGATTTTCCAGTACTGGTTTTTTCAACCATCGCCGCCAATTCAATCGCAGCGTGTTGGCCCATTTTGCGGTGCGGCACATGAACCGTGGTCAGTTCAGGCGAGACAATGCGCGCGAGTTCGATATCGTCGAAACCTGTGATCGACAGATCGCGCGGTACCTCGATACCAATCCGCTTGGCGCGCATTAGTGCACCAACGCCAAGCACATCATTGCTGCACATCACCGCCGTCATCTCTGGCCTGCGCTGAAGCAAGGCTTCCAAAGCATCACCGCCATTTTCAATTTCATAGGGCGTTTCAATTACTTCGAGCGAAAGAGGATCAATCCCTGCTTCTGCGACAGCCTCTTTGATGCCATGCAATCGCTCGCCCGCGCGGTCATTGCCTTTGGTAATCGCAGAAATCACACCTATCTTACGGTGTCCTCGCGCTAGCACCTCTTGGGTCAACAGTTTCATCGCAGCACGGTTATCAAAACCGATTGCGGGATGCTCATAATCCGGCGAATAGGCCCAAGCCGTCAAAGCCGGCACATTCTGACGTTTCAAATATTCATATACCGACGGGTCGCGGTCATAACCGATCAACAACAACCCATCTGCGCCGCGCGCAACCAGCGCTTTGATCTGCTCCTCTTCGACCTCGGGCTTATATGCAGAGCTTGAAACTAAAAGAGTATATCCACGTGCGTGCAGCTCTTCTTGAAAGGCTTGTAACCCTCTGGCAAAGATTGCATTTTCCATTGTCGGAATGATCGCACCAATCGTAAACGTGCGCTTCGCGGCCATAACACGGGCACCAAAGTTGGGCGTGTATCCCAAGGCGTCAACTGCATCCATGACGCGGCGACGCGTGCGCTCAATCACAAGATCAGGACTATTCAAACACCGCGAAACCGTGGCGGTAGACACGCCCGCCACCTTGGCCACGTCTTCAAGTGTCGGCGTTGAGTGTTCGCTGTTCATCAGTCGTTGAGCCTACGCATTGCACATTAGTTTTGCGGCAAAGGTATGCCAAAGAAAGCGAAGTGAAAAGGAAGGAGAGTTTGGTACCGCCTCCCCGGCTTGAACGGGGGACCTCTGGTTCCACAAACCAGCGCTCTAACCAACTGAGCTAAGGCGGCACACATCCGCGATGTAGCTTTAGCATTGTTCGATTGCAAGACCCTTTTCGAGGTCTAGAGCGTGATTTCCCATTGTTGCTCGATCAGGGGAACACCGAAGGAGTGAACGGGCTTGGAGGACAAGCAAGCCCAACCGGTTCGGGTGTATAGCGCGCAAGCTGATTCGTGGCTTTCATGGGTCCACAGCGACATGCGTTGAAATCTTCGGGCTTTCGCAAATGCCATGCAATGCGCGAGTAAACGTTTACCAAGTCCAAAGCCACGTACCTCTGGCATGCACAGAAACAGGCGTAGTTTTGCCGTTTGATCATCAAGCTTAACGCAAAAAATGCTACCCAATCGCAGCCCATCTTTTTCGCGTGCGATCCATCCCATTTCGCAGCTCGGATCACTGTTCGCTTCGAAATCCTTCAAGATGTCGTTAACGAGAGGGCCAAAACTATCGTCAAATCCGTCGTTGCGACGGTAAAGCGTCTAATGGCGTTCAACCAACCAAGTGTGATCCGCAGGTGTGTAATGGGTCAGTTCAATCTCGTTCATGCAGCAAGTCAAAGGTAGATCACCTTGCAGAGCAAGGGGTTTTTCAGTAGCGGAGACAGGGTAACTTCAAAGGATACACATCATGGGCATTAATACCGAGCGCGATATTGAAGCGAACATGCAGATCGGCCCGACCGACGCAGGCATGGTCCGTATCTTCATTGAAGGCGACGGCATTGAGATCCCGATGGATTTTGATCCTGAGGAAGCCGAAGAAATTGCTGAAGAAATTCGCGCGGCTGCGTCACGCGCGCGCAATACGGGCAATTCCTAAGTGTGATCGCTATTTGTGACGCTCACCCGGGCCGATCATTTCGAAATCGGTAATTTCGAATTCATAATATCCATTGCGATCCCCTTTTTCGGCCCACGCAATAAGTTTGCCTTCGGAATTGTGAAAAATTGCATGCACCGTTTGGATCGCACGGTAGCACCAGTCGGCGTCCGGATATTAAAATTTCACCATCATTGTCGTCTCTCCCTATCCCCAAACGCGCCCCATCGGATCGCGCAAGCTTTGCAAGCGGCGCGCCGCGCTCATTGCAAATTTCTGAATGATCACCTTCCGGCGTGCAGGCCCGAGCTTTTCCTCGGGTCCTATGCGAATGATCTCCGCATCATAACTGTCCCCGACCAGTAACCCCGTGTCCTCCGGCAATAGGTCCGTCGGGAAATCCATATCCACCGCCCAGAAATAGCGGTCACACCAAGCAAGATAGCCTTCCCATTTCTTGTCTGTTTGGAAATCCGCTTTGGAGGACTTGCATTCGATGACCCACAACTCCCCCTTTGGGCCAAGGGCCAGAACATCCACCCGCAAACCTTTGGCGGGCACGAATTCCTCAAGGCACACAAATCCCATGCTGGACATATGACGACACACGCCACGCGCCAGAAGCTGGCCGGGCGTCAGGTCGATCATTTGATTATCAGTGACGTCATCCATTCCGCAAACATCGAACAAAGTAAGAACAAACGCAAGCCATCTGTTTTCTCGCGCGCCCTTGCCGAAGCCGTCGCAAGCCCCTAAGCTGGACAGTGGCGGTTTCTGCCCTTCTTGTTTTACGGTAGCATTCCAGTGGCCTTAAGCATTTCCTAGGGAGCTGGCTCTGTTTGGACCCTGGTCCACTTACCTGGCGCCCACCTGTACATACAGGTCCTCGGGAATCAAAACCAGAACGGTTGCGTGCGGTTCCGCCACATTTGCGCTAAAACTAAAAATCGGGCGTTAGATTAAACAGGTCGGGTTATTTTGTTCGCTCGCTGCAATCGGTTTGGCTGGCTACGTTGAGCCAAGAACGGACTAAGCGTCGACACCCACGACTGCAAACTACACTGAAACCAGCCTGGCGGGGCTTTCAGCGGTCCGTCCCTATCCAAACCTTGACTACGTTTGCCAAGTCATTCGCGAGAATGATGCAATTTGTGAGCCAGCTGACAATGGAAGCTTTTTTATCGCTTGCCCCAAGTATGTGCACGGTGTGCTTCAGGATCGCAAAAACGAAGGCGCGAAAATACTAGTCCATTAAAAACAATGGAAAATTTTGACGTTCGTTTCCAAATAGCCCGAAGAAAAGCGGGCTAAAACGCCTCTGGTTTCGCCTCACGTGCCACGTGATCCAGAACCGCGTTCACAAAGCGGCTTTCTTTACCTTCAGGGAAAAAGGCCGCCGCGATATCAACGAATTCTTTGATCACAACTTTTGGCGGTGTGTCACTGGCCACTAACTCTGCACCAGCCGCACGGAACAAACCGCGCAAAGTCGGATCGATACGCGCAATGGGCCATTTGGCGACCAAGGCACGGTCTGTCATTTGGTCAATCTGCGCTTGATGGTTCACGGCATCGTTCACCAGCGCGCTGAACACATCCACATCGCCATCGACAAATTCCATATCCTCATAGATCGCGCCAAAGCGGTGATCGAGAAATTCGTGGATAATGTTGTCCGTTGTCTGACCAGACACTTCCATTTGATAGAGCGCCTGCACCGCGTAAAAACGCGCGGCGGACTTCATTTTGCGTTTGGCGTTGCCAGAGAGGCCAGATGTTTCAGTGCTCATGCGAGGTCGTTTCCTTTGCCAAACCCAGCGATCTGATGCTCATCTGCGGCAGGTTTGAACCCGACGCCCTTACGCTGACCGCCCCACTTACGAGCGAGCGCAATCAGATGCAAGGCCGCAGCCGCCGCGCCGCCCCCTTTGTTTTGATCCGCAGGGTCGGCACGCACCTCTGCTTGGGTGCGGCTCTCAACAGTCAGGATGCCATTGCCGATGCACAGGCCTTGCAGGCCGAGCAACTGTAAAGCGCGAGAACTGTCGTTGCAGACCGTGTCGTAATGAGTGGTTTCACCGCGAATAACGCAGCCCAGTGCGACATAGCCATCATAGTTACTCAATCGTTCCGCGATGCCAACGGCGGTTGGAATTTCCAACGCACCTGGCACTTCAATCACCTCATATGTGCCGCTAGCCGCCTCAATTTCAGTGACAGCGCCCGCGAGCATATGGTCCGCGATGTCCTTGTAATAGGGCGAGACAACGATCAGCAGCTTGACGGGTTTGTCAAACTCCGCGCGTGGCAGGATGTAGTGTTGTTCGTGTCCAGCCATTTATCCAAGCTCCGAAATTTTACGGGTTCCAGTGATTTCCAACCCATACGCCTCAAGACCCACAACCTTTGGCGTTGGGGAGTTGGTTAGCAATTCAAGCTTGCTCAACCCCAAAGAGCTTAAGATTTGCGCGCCAAGTCCGTACTGACGCAGGGTTTGCGGCGACGCATCGTGATCCGCATCAAGTTTCATAGCCGTGTCGCGTAGCAAGACAACAACACCGCGCCCTTCGGCAGCAACTGCCTCCATCGCGTGACCAAACTCAGCGGCACGACCCTGTGGGCCAGTGCCGATCACGTCCTGCATCGGATCCATTGCGTGCATGCGGGTCAGCACGGGTGCATCACCGGAAATGTCACCCTTGATTATCACGATATGCTCTGCTCCTTGGGTTTCATCCGCGTAAATGCGCATTTGCCATTCGCCACCAAATTCTGACGTGATCGTCTCTTCAGCGCGGACTTTCACAAGATTGTCGTGCCGTCTTCGGTATGCGATGAGATCGCTAATCGTGCCGATTTTGAGACTATGCTTCTGCGCAAAAATCACCAGTTCGGGCAGACGAGACATGGTGCCGTCTTCACTCATGATTTCGCAGATCACGCCAGATGCGTTCAAGCCGGCAAGACGGGATACATCAACAGCCGCTTCGGTGTGGCCCGCGCGGACCAGAACACCACCATTGCGGGCTTTCAAAGGAAATACGTGGCCCGGCGTTGCGATATCTGCAGCCCCCTTGCCCGCATCAATTGCAACCGCGACCGTGCGCGCGCGGTCATGGGCAGAAATGCCTGTGGTGACGCCTTCACGCGCTTCGATAGAAATCGTGAAGGCAGTTTCATGGCGCGAGGAATTGTTCGTGCTCATCAACTCAAGCCCAAGCGCTTCAATCCGTTCAGCGGGCAGCGCGAGGCAGATCAAGCCGCGACCATGCGTGGCCATGAAATTGATCGCTTCGGGCGTGGCCATTTGTGCAGGGATCACCAAATCGCCTTCATTCTCGCGATCCTCGTGATCAACAAGGATAAACATACGACCGTTGCGCGCATCCTCGATAATCTCTTGCGCCGCAGAGATCGCGTCGCGCCAGTTTTCTTCAACGGGTCCAGGTTTTTCAAAGCTCATGGGCGTGCCTTTCATTCTATCCCTTCGCAAATAGCCGATGCACCGCTGCAAGGCCAGTATAACAAAGCGTCAACCGAAGATATCCTCAACCACGTCCTTGGCTTCTTCAAACAACCACTTCAACGTTGCGGCGCTTCTTCTTTTTCGGTTTTTTGAAGCTTTTGGACGCAGCCTTATGAGAGATTGCAGGCTTTCGTTCCTTTTGCGGCTGCCGTTGTGGCTTTGGCTCTAACAGCAACCGCTTCATCACGTGAATAGGCGCACCACAAGACCCGCAGCTGAGTTAATGACTTACCTTGCCGCGCAGCACTAAGGCCGCCCGCGTGCCACAATAACAACAGGTCGTGATCTTCGCTGGATAGCTCACAGGATGCTCTTTCGTGATTAAAGCGTGAAACACGCGAGGTGCGCTCACCGTTGCTTAGGGTCTCAGTCTCTTTCGCTCTTGAGGTAGAGCATTGATTAAGAACTTTAAGAGGATACAAAATGATATCTCCACTTGCCCGTTTCTGACGCGTCACCCGACATGCGCGCGCATACGTTTGAAAAGGTCTCACGCACCATCGGGTTTGTTGCCATCGTCTTGCCTTTGGTCTGTGTGATCGCAGGCGTAATCCGCGTCATCCCTCCCAACGATTTGCAAAACTCGATCTTCCACTTTTACTACATCCCGTTTTTGGGCGACTTCTTCGTGGGATGTCTGATTTTCAACGGCATTTTGCTATTGTTCACGTTCCACACGAATGGCGTCCCCGTTCCGGGCTGGCAAAACTTAAGCAGCCGCGAGAGCCTGATGATGCGTTTTGCCGGTGTCTCTTCGATCATGATCGCGTTGTTTCCCACGGGTGGCCCAAGCGACAGCTATTCAAAATCAGAGTTAATTCGCGTCTTTTCCCAGCTCACTAAGTATCCTGATGAGGTCGGTGGATCGATCGCAGCAGCCACGCCTGCGTTCGATTTTCAAAACCTACATTGGCTACTGGATCTCTATTGGCAAAAAATTTTCGCTGGTGTGATGTTCGCGATCCTCGCTTATTTCACCTACTGCGTCTTCACGCGCGTCCAGATGGATGCGTCGAGACTGAAAGCCGATGAACTCACCCCGCAAAAACTAAAGCGCAATCGCTACTATCGTTTTTTCGGCATTGTCATCGCGCTTTCCACCGTTGGCCTTATCATTGGTGTCTTTGGCCTCGTGATCTCACTAGGGACATGGGATCATTACAACGCAACATTCGCACTTGAGGCCTTCGCATTGCTAGCCTTCGGCTTTGCGTGGCTTATCAAAGGGCGATATTTTACGTCTTTAAACGACTAACGTGGCAGGCTGGCGTACAGGGCCACAGCGGCGGCGTTTGACACATTGAGAGACCCAAAGGCCCCCGCGAATTCGACCTTCACGAGCGCATCTACGGTGTCTTTGGTCTTCTCGCGCAAGCCAGGTCCCTCTGCGCCCATGACCAGCGCAATGGGGCGATCGCGTTTGCCCTCAAGATATGAGTCAATCGTTTGCTCTGCCTCGCCGTCAAGGCCGATCACGAGGTAGCCCATTTTCTGCAAGCTTTCGATGCTTTCGGCCAAATTGCGAATGCGCAGATAAGGTTGACGCTCCAGCGCACCACTTGCGGTTTTAGCCAACGCACCCGTTTCTGGCGCAGAGCCGCGATGCGTTCCGATCACAGCGGACGCGCCGAACACCTCCGCGGACCGCAGGATTGCGCCTACATTATGCGGGTCTGTGACACGATCCAAAAGCACCGCGCGCGGAACGGCCGCAGTACCGCCAATGCAAACGTCCTCAAGACGTCCCCAAGTCAGCGGCTTCACTTCCAATGCAGCCCCCTGATGCACGGATTGCGGATCTAGGGGCGCGTTGAACTTGCGCGGCTCGCACATCTCCGGCTCCATACCCGAAAATGCAATCGCTTCGCTCAGCTTATCCATAGCGTTTCGCGTGACAACAAGTTTCAGCTTAGTGCGCTCCGGATTCATCAAAGCATCGCGCACCGCGTGCAACCCGAAGAGCCAAACCGTCTCCGCATCAGCCGCCTTTTTATCTTGTTCTTTTTTAACGACCCACTTTGGTTTTTTCATCGTCTTCATCCTTTTGGCGCGGCTTCACCCCTGCTCTATCGAAAAGACCTGACATCGCAAGAGTTTTTCGGCTTGACGCACATAAGGGCCGCTAGTAATCACCCGCTCACGCTTCGAGTTTTCTCGCAGCAGTGGGCGACAGGCCGCAAGGTGTGGCAGGGGACTGTAACTCCCTCGCGGAGACGCACGCCTGGTTCGATTCCAGGGTCGCCCACCATTATATAAGAAATTGATTTATTTATATAAAATATATTCCCAATATATCGAAACGTCCCAAAGCTAGATGAATTTTCACGCCGTTAACAGTCATATGGCAGATGGCGGAATCACAACTAAAACACACCGATCCAACGATAATGCGGCGACCGCCCCGTCGCGATCATGAGATGGTGTTGTTGGTGATGCGCGCCGATTGTCATCAATCCAAAGAATCCCAGTCCCAGCACTTGGTTTAGCTCTTCATCTGATCCGACCTGAACTAGCATTGAAGCACCACCTTCAACTTCCCCAGCGATGACGGCCCAATCCGATGCCCCCTGCAACATCAGACTGTGTGCTAACATCATGCGTCTGATGGACGATGCCACCACATCATCTCCCGTGACTATGAACATCACACTCGTTCCATCGACCGTTCGTTCAACCGACGCCTTGGTCGTCACATTGTCCATATCCACAAGGTGATCACGCAGAGCTTTGATATCTACCTGCGCCCAATCCGTGTTTGGATCATCACGCAGCAGGGTGACGATCTCCGCAATCGCTGCGAACTGTGACTGACCCGTTTCATTAGGTGACCCCGACATGTGCGCATGTTGTGCCATCAGTGCGGTGGGTTCCTGCTGGCTTGGACTTCGCGTTCCCGCTTAGACCAAGTTGACCTGATGTAGGCGAGGATATCCCATATCTCGTCATCGGTGAGTGTTTCGCCAGAACCTGGCATCCCGCTATTGAACCCAGTTACACCCCTGATCTCCAATGCAGCAGCGCCACCGAGCTTGGTGTATTCGAACAGCAGTTCATCATCATGGTGCTACGTGTGACCTGTCCCGTCATGCGGCGGGGCTGGAAGCACACCATCGGCGTTCAGGGATTGCCAGTTCGGCTGTCCCTCAAGGTTGGCACCGTGGCACGACGCACAGTTGTCCGCATACAGACTTTGCCCTGCAACAATGTCGCGGTGATCCCCGTTGTGATCAGCACTGGCTGTGGAGGCCAGCGACAGCAAGATTGGGATCACCCACCTCATGCGACGTTCACCCACGTGCGCATTCCGCCAACAGCATGGCTGAGCATGTGGCAGTGCAGCAGCCAGCGACCAGGGTTGTCGAAGACACATATGACATCACGGCTTTCACCAGCGTTCACCAGAGTGGTGTCCCGCAGATCACCCAAGGCTCCGTTCTCATCGACTTCATAGAAGTGGTGACCGTGCAGATGGATGCCATGCGGGAACGATGTGTCGTTTACGAATGTGATCCGCACCGTTTCGCCATTCTGGAATGATCCGAATGGGTCGGCTTGCAGGTCCGAGACGTTGTTGAAGGCCCAGATGTTATCACCATCATGGCGACCGCCCATTGCACCACCCATCATCATCAACGTCAGATGTTGCGAAGGTTCAGCCGGTGTTGGTAGGTCAGGTGGTAACAGTGCTAGGATCGTTCCAGCCTTCCTATCCGTATTTGTGCCACTCACAGCCAGGTCAGCCAATCGATATGGTCCCTGACGGGTCAACATGTCAAATCCAACAGGGCCACTGATATCTACGATCAGGTCTGCCCGTTGTGCAGGTGCGAGAGTGAGTTCTGTCATCGGACGTGGTTCAGGTAGGGCCATACCATCCAAAGCTACGACCGATCCTCTGACGCCGCTTACCGCTACAGGAAAAATGCGGTTCGTCGCTGCATTGATCAGCCTAAACCTAACCCGATCCCCCATCCTCACTTGATCTTGGGACAGGAATGCACGGGCGAAGTTACCCATGTGACCGCCATGGGCGACACTGTGCATGTCAGTGAACTCTTCGGACAGGTTACCATCTGCCTGAATCTGCCAATCTGCCATCAACACAGCGATGTCGTGATCGATATCTGGGGGTGTTTCATCCTCAACAATCAACGCGCCCATCATGCCGCGTGCGACTTGTTCATGAGAAATGTAATGCGAATGATACCAATAGGTACCTTCGTCAGGTGGGACAAAGCTGTAGGTTTTAGTGTCAGAAGGATTGATCAGGTCCTGCGTCAACATCGGGACACCATCCATTTGGTTTTTCAACCTGATGCCGTGCCAATGCACCGCTGTGCCTTCATCAAGGCCATTCTCGACATCGATGTTCACACGCTCCCCCCGACGCACCCGTAGTTCTGGACCTGGCATTGATCCATTGAAGCCGAGCATAGATGTCACGCCATTTCCATCTGGTAGGATTTGTTGCGTCACCGCTTCTGCCTTCAATCGCAACGTATCTTCGGCTGCAAATGTGGGCATAGGTAAAATCGCGGTGGCCGAAACGGAGGCCAAGAAGTGTCGTCTATTCATGTGGTGCCTCATGTTGGCAGAGTCAGGTATGTTGTCAAAAGAGCGGTCGTGCCAAGCACAGTAAGGATGACAATCCATTCAACCGATATAGATTTGGAAAGATGGCTCGCAGCGGCTGGATCACCTGCTCGGAGCGCGGGAATGAACCGAAGCTTATTGGCCGCAGCCAACCCCAGCAGACCGCCTACGAGAAGAACCTTGATGATCAATGCCTGCCCGTATCCAGTTCCGACAAGAGCAGTGAAGGTCCCGACAAGCTGGTAGCCCATGTAACCACCAACGATGATCAGCGCGGGGACCGAGACGGTCGCAACAACGCCAAATCGATGCCCCACATCCGCAGCCAAATTATAAGTGTCGGGTGACGATGACAGACGTTTCAATGGTGTGAGAACACCGATCCACAGGGCAACAGCCAGCAAGTGCAACGTCAGAGCAATGTCGAGCAGCGTTGTGCCACGGCTGGAGACGTGTCCGACGTGATCGAATGACCAGAGCGCAATCACACCACCTAACACAGAGACCCAAGTCCCAAAACGGCCCATGAACAGGCCAGCGATCAACAGACTAAGACCTACCAAACGCAACAGCAAAGCAGTGCCAACAGATGTGGTCCAAAGTAGACCCAACATCTCTGGATCAATCATACCGCTGACATCACCCGTCAGGCTGGCTCCACGTAGTGAGAAAGCGAGGATGGTTGCCGTCAACCCAAGAACGGCGAATGCTGCGGCCAGAACACGTGTGCGGTCCAGCCGAAACATCAGCGTCGCCATGACAGTGCCAGCCGCAGTCATCACGCCAAGGTAAAGGGCAAATTTCGTGACGATGGCCGCCAGTCCGAGCGTATCAGGCATCGTTATTCTACACTGAAGCTAAAGCTACCGTTCAGAGCATGGCCATCCAAACCAAGCCCACGCCATTCGATCACATAGGTTCCCGCTCCCATATCGTGCATTGGTAAGGCAAACTCCTGCGTGAAAGCCGTTTGTTCGCCAAGGTCCATGTCCATGCTGTGTGTGTCGGCATGTGTGATCACTACCCGCGTCAGGCGTATGTCACCTTTGAAGCCCATCAAGACTTCGGTCGGCATCTCCGTGACAGTGGCCTCGTTAGCTGGTGTTGTTGCATCAAGAGGCGAGTGCGCCATCGCTCCAGTGGCCCAAATCCCGATCATGCCCGCAAGTAGTATAGCTTTCATCGTTTTTTCCAGTCTTGTTGTTGGAGATCAATTGATCCCGTTGGCACGTTGCAGTTCTCGAATGTAAGCGATGATCATCGTCAAATCGCCCCGTGTTACCCCCTCAACGGGAGGCATATCACCAAACCGCCAATGATGCGCCCGAACGCCCAAAGCAGCAGCCCGTTGGAACGCTTCGTCGCTATGATGGCCCGGTTCATAGATGATGTGGACCAGTGGCGGTGCGACACCATCTTGGCCCGCTGCGTTCAGCCCATGGCAAACCGCACACTTGGCTTCAAATCCAAGTTGTCCGATTTGCGCATTCTGCGACAGTGTTTCAGGCAACAGCACATTGGCGAGGACCGCGTTCTCCGCATTGATAGCAGTTTCAGTCATGGTTGTCTTTGATAGTCTGGGCCACATCGCGTAGCCCACGCCACCTGCAACAACAATAGCAGCAATTGCGATAATCGATTTCATTGAAGACATTGATCCCCATGTCTTTTTGCTACAGCTAAGCCTTCCAGTAGGTGGAGGGTCAAATGTTAAATGATCACAGCTTCGAGAGCATCCAGATCGCCATGCCGATCATCATCAGGTTCTCGGTAAGCGACACGAACCCCAGTGGAACTTTGCTGTCTCCGCCAACGCAAGCGCACTTGAGTTCGCGTTTGTCGATGTAGACCGCCTTGAACACACTGATCGCGCCAATGCTTGCCACGAACAATGCTGCTGGTGCTGAAATCCATGTGAGAACACCCGCCATCATGAGCAGCCCCGCACCTGTCTCAACAAACGGATAGATATATCCATATCGAACCCAGCGCTGAGCCAGCAGGTCATAATTCAAGAACATAGTGGCGAACCGTTCAACGTATTGCAGTTTTTGCAGACCCAACAGCACCATCGATATCGAGATGAACCATTCCACTGTCCGCCCCGTGAATACGGTACCCAACGCCACCCAAGTCACAGCGATGGCCATCAACAAAGCAACCGCGAACTTGAAGCCGAGTTGAAACCGATGGCTAAACTTGAGAACAAGCTGAAACGGAGCTCGATACCGGATTAGAAGTATCAAATATACACTGCCAGAATATAACTATGCTACAGCCAAACGCTGCATTGGAAGGAGCATGTCGTCGTACAAACCTCCGGAAAAACTTCTCACGAGAGCCAATCTAAGGTATCCTTCGTCGCCCGAGCACCAGGTTTGTATTCAGCGCCAAGTGGCGTCTGCCATTCCAACTTGTCAATTTGTTCAAACAGCCAAGGGTAGTTGATCTCGCCATGATCCGGCGCGCCCCGATCAGGAACCGAAGCGAATTGAATGTGCCCGACAAGGTCGCCCAAGTCCTTTAGCCGCGTGAGTAAGTCGCCCTCGGTGCGCGCGACATGATAGCAGTCAAACATCAATTTCAGGTTCGGTGCGCCCACCTTTTTGATAATCACTCGCGCATGCTCTGTCGTTTCCAAAAAGTATCCGGGTGCGTCGTGACGATTCAAAGGCTCAATGAGTATCGTCAATTCGGGCGCTTGCTCGCAGGCGTAGATGAGATTGGCGACAAAGCAGGCTTCCGCCTCAGACCCATGTGCAAAGCCAGCCATCACATGGATGGCCCCAGCATCAATAGCGCGCGCATAGGTAATGGCTTGCTCGATTACTTTGCGTGCTTCTATTTCGCGACCTACAATGGCCGACAAGCCGTTGTCGCCTGCACTGACATCGCCACGATCAGTGTTGAGGCCGAGCATTGGCAGACCCGTCTCATCCAGCGCCGCTTTAATGTCTTGCGCAGGCGTTGCATAGGGCCAATGGCATTCCACTGCGACAAAGCCTGCTGCTTTTGCTGCGCGAATGGCATCGGGTAACGGGCGATCTGCCCATAGGAAACCAAGGTTTGCGGAAAATGTTGTCATCCGTCCCACTCAATATCAAATTTCGCAACGAGGCTTTGCACTTGATTATCCGACAGTGCGCGCGCACCGAGGCCGCGAGTCATCATCGCTAATCGTGCGGTGTCTTCCAGTTCTTCAACAGCGTTGCACGCGGCTTCGATATCCTTACCTGCAACAACGGGGCCATGGTTGGCAAGCATCACTGCCGCGCGTTTTCCTGCCAGCCCGCGCACAGCGATGCCCATTTCAGGATCGCCCGGCATAAAGAACGGAAGCAACTTGACCCGGCCAAGCTTCATCAATCCATATGGCGTCAGCGGTGGCAGGAAATTATCCTGATCGACGTCAGGCATCATCGACAGAGCGACTGAGTGGCAACTGTGCAAATGAACAACCGCGCCAGCCGTAGATCGGGTGTCGTAAAAGGCGCTGTGTAGTGGCATTTCTTTGGTTGGTTGGTCGCCGCTGATAAGCGTTCCCGTTGCATCAAAACGACTAAGACGCGCAGGATCAAGGCGGCCAAAGCTGGTTCCAGTCGGGCTGACCAATAACCCACCATCCTCGGTTCGCGCAGAAATGTTCCCAGTGCTGCCACCAGTTAATCCCCTATCAAACATGGATTTCGCCAACATGCAGATCTGTTCACGTAGTGCGTTCTCAAGGCTCATAAGGAATCCAAAACTGTTGAAGCATCTGTGAAGAAACTTTCTGCTCCAAAATTGCCTGACTTCAAGGTGAGCGCAAGGCGCTTTCCATCGCTTTCACAGAACGTCCAAGGCACACCGGGCGCGATTTCGGGACCAATCTCTAGCGCGTCAACGCTCAAACCTTGCGTAACAGCGCCCGAGCTTTCACCTCCAGCGACCACAAATCGGCGCGCACCAGAATTTCGTGCTGCAACAGCGCATGCTGCCAGCGCAGCTTCCACGATTTCGCCCGCTTGCGCCACGCCAAGGCGAACTTGCGCGGCCTTCACGTTGCTCGGATCTGTAGTAGCGTAAATCAAAGGCGCGTGTGTGAGGTCCTGTTCAGCCAGCCATTCCAGAACGGGATTGACGCCATTTTTCGCCAAGGTGAGTGGGTCTAATTGATAAGACGGAACACCCATTTCAAGATACGAAGCGACTTGCTTGTTGGTCATCGCTGAGCAACTACCAGACAGGACTAATGTCTTCGCATCAGGGGCAACATGGTGAGCTTGCTCTGCTTTCAAATCAAGCAACCCATCATCGCTGTAGAGCTGCGGCAAAGGCATCGCGAGGGCAGATCCCCCAGTCAGCAAAGGCATATCGCGGCACGCATGAGCAATCGTGCTAAGATCACTATTGGCAACCGCATCGACAACCACATGGGCGATATCCTTAGCTGTGAGAGCCGCCAATTCGGACTTTACCGCATCTACACCCCGCGCAACGCATAAGCGATTGATCAATCCAACCTGTTTGCTCACTTGGGGCGCGAGCAGACGCATAAGGTTGCTATCACGCATCGGCGTCAGTGGATGATCCTTCATCGGGCTTTCCGCAAGCGGCTGTTCGCCAACAAACAGGTTTCCCATAAAGATAGAGCGCCCATTTTCGGGGAAAGCTGGGCAATAGATCGTCTGCGCTGTGCCAAGTGCCGCCATCAGGCCTTCAGCGACAGCACCGATGTTACCCTGTGCAGTACTGTCAAACGTGGAGCAATATTTCCAGAAAAACCGACGCGCTCCTGCTGCCTTAAGCCAATCGAGTGCCGCGCGTGTCTCAGCGACCGCCTCTGCCACAGGAGCGGTTCTGCATTTTAGTGCAATGACCTCAAACGCGGCAGTATCCAAAGGCGGTGTGTCCGGAACACCGATGCGCAATGACACTTTCACACCGCTTCGCGCAAGCAATCCCGCGAGGTCCGTCGCGCCTGTGAAATCATCAGCAATGCAGCCCAGTAAGGTCGTCATCTACGCCTCTTTCTTGCTTGGTAGCGTTAATTGCGCGTTGCGCGCGTATACTTTGGCAACGGCTGCATCGTCTTCGCCACCAAGGCCCATACCTGCCGCGGCGATGAACTGCTGCAAAGCAGCGGCTGTAATTGGTGCACTGAACTGCGCAGCTTTGGCGATGTCGAGCACGATGCCAAGGTCTTTTGGCCAGATGTTCACAGAACTGAGCGGGGTGTAATCCCCGTCAACGATATGCGGCGCACGGTTTTCCAGCATCCAACTGGTGCCTGCGCATTTCGAGATGACTTCGACGAACTTATCAGGCGCAACACCTTGGGTCATGCCAAAGGTCAGAGCTTCTGCCATCGTTGCAATGTGAACGCCAGCCAGCAGCTGATTGACGGCCTTCATCGCAGACCCTGCTCCTGCGCTGTCACCAAGAGTGAACACGGTCTCAGCGGCAGCGTCCAATGCAGATTTCGCAGCGGTGAACGCTTCGGGCGTGCCGGATGCCATGACCGAGAGTTGACCCGATGCCGCTTTACCAGCGCCGCCAGAAATCGGCGCGTCTAGATAGAGCACGCCATGTTCGGCGCAACGCGCTCCCACCGCGCGCGCAAACTCTGGTGGAACAGTTGCGCAAGCCATAACAACCGCCCCTTTTCGTAGCTTTGGCACAATACCCGCTTCACCAAACAAAACGCTTTCAGTTTGGGCCGCATTCAGGACGACAACAATAACGGCCTCTAACGTACTCGCAACATCATCAATCGCACCATTTGCCCCGCCATCCGCTCGAAACCGCTCCATCTGCGCAGGCACAACGTCAAAGCCATAGGTCGTGTGACCCGCTCTTAACACAGAACTCGCGACGCCGTATCCCATCGCCCCTAAGCCAAAAACCGCAATATTTCCCATCAGATGACCTTCTCGTCAATTCGTCCAAACATTTCTTCTGCCGCAAGCGCTGAGCCTACGGCACAGTCGGTCGCTTCCAGTTGCGCAAACAAAACGCCGTGCCCTACCTCGAACATCTCAATACGCGCAATAGGTAGGGCGTCAACCAGCGCCTGCTAAAACTATGGCCGAGCTTGCAGATCGTACTGCCCAAAAATAACCGTAACAGAGACGTCAATTCGATCAAGGTTTGCAACGTAATCATGTGCTGCTCGCATTGACAGCAATCGCGCATAGCCGCCGCTGGAAATGGATGGGTCTGCAAACTTGCGCGCGAACGCTTGGCGCTACTTCAATGCTGCATTAACCGCCTGAGGACCGGCCTCCTGCAACGTTGCATTGCGCGTATCTTGCAAGGTCATTGCCTGTTTTGCCGCTTCATAACGTAGCAGTTTCAAGAACTGCGAGATGTCATGTGAAGCGTTTTTTTACCACCAGCCGTAACTGATGACACGGTAAGGCTACGCACGCGATTTGGTGCCAATAGTGCCACATGCAGCGCAGTCATACCACCAAAGCTTTCGCAAAAACAATTCCGACGAGGACCGATTTTCTTAGGTTGCGAATTCGCCCTTTCCACATCGCGAAACTCGGCAATTTCACGCCGCAAAAGTCGATAAGCTCTGACACTTTTCTGATTGGGGCGCTCGCGCAGACCAACACCTCGGATAAGGCAAAAACGCCGATGACGACAGCCAATAGGTCGAAGCCTGCCCATACCTGTCTGGTGAATAGACAAGCGACGATGCTTGCGTTCTTTCTTGGCATTCTCTGGGCGAATGTGACCGCTAAAGCATGCGCCGTCGATTCCAATGTGACCCTCAAGAACTTCGCCAGTGTGGATTTCTTGCGCTATTGCTTCGAACAGCTTGTGCGCAAGAACGAAGGCCGTCTTGTACTGGCAGTCCAGATCGCGGGAAAGCTGCACCATAGACTGGCAATCGAAACGTCAGGAATGCCACCCTGTCGATGAGGGACTTGCTTCATGAAAAAGTTGGTTTGGCGTCGCGAAAAACCAACCGCGCTATGCACAATACCACACTCCCTTGAAGATCATCATCTGGATCGTAACCTACCGTGTTTTCAAGACCGCTGCGCTTTCCATTTTCACGACATAAAGTTGGGTTGCTGCAGTCTGAGTGGTGAAAAAAGGATCATCGATCGGTTATTAACAAGCGGCAGTCACATCTCATTATTCCTGCGGGAAGGCTCCGCCTTGTTGTTTACGGGCTTCAACGAACGTCACGATGTTGCTGGCAGCCAAAGCACCATGTTCAGGGTCTTTGAAATCGGTGAGGTTCCGAGTCCAAATATCGGTTGCTCGTTGCGTCGACGTTTTGGCACCGGCTTCCGTCCACGCGCCAAAATTAGTCAGGTCAGAGACAAGAGGCGCGTAAAACGCCGATTGATACCGATCCATCGTGTGCTGCGTGGCAAAGAAATGCCCCCCGGGATCAACTGCGGCCAAGGCGTCAAACCCAATCTCAGCATCATTGCCCACGGGTTTCACACACAGTTCAGCCATTGTTTGCAAGGCCTCGACATCGTTGATAAATTTCTCGTAACCGAAACTCAATCCTCCCTCCAGCCAGCCCGCTGCGTGAACCGTTAGCGTGGCATTGGCCATCGCCCCGCCCCAAATCGCCATGTTCGTCTCGTTTGCGGCCTGCATGTCAGGTGTGTTGGAAGCCGCCCCCGTCGCAGAACGCCAAGGCAAGCCGATGTGGCGTGCCAATTGGCCGGCACCAATTTGCATTTTCACATGTTCGGGTGTTCCAAACGCTGGAGAACCAGATTTCATATCCACGTTCGAGCTGAACCCGCCGTAGCTGATCGGGGCGCCTGCACAGGTCAGTTGGGCCAATGTGATGCCTGCAAGCGCTTCGGCGTGCTGCAAGGTCAGTGCTCCGGCCACGGTGATCGGGGCCATTGCGCCCGCCAAGCAAAACGGTGTGATAATGGTCATCTGGCCGGCTCGGGCAAAGTCAATCAACCCTTGGGCCATTGGAATGTCTAGCATGCGCGGCGAGTTGGAGTTGATAACGGTCGTGCCCCAAACCCCATCTGTAAACTCATCGTCTGACAAGTTTAGCGCCAAGCGGATCATCTCGAAACTATCGTTTACCTGTTCCGATCCTCGAGAGTAGACAAACATTGGTTTGTCACAATGGGTAAGTTGCGCACGCATCATCTCGTAATGGCGAAACTGTATTGGGACGTCTTGCGGTTCAACACAGGGGCCAAGCATGTGGATCACATCATAGGTTTGAGCCAGCTTCAATGTCTCGACAAAGGCCTCCAGATCACCCGGTCTGCGACCCCGTTTGAGGTCGGTCGCATTGGGGCAACCTGCACCCGCCATGAATAACATGGCACCGTTCTCATATGTCAGTTCGCGCTTGGGATTAGCGGCGCGCAAACGAATGGACGCAGGCGCTGTTTGCAAAGCTGCGGTAACGATGTCGCGTCCTATGAACACCATGTCATCTTCAACCCGTGCGCCTGCCTGCCGAAAGATACGACGTGCCTCGGGCAACAGAATTTTGATTCCCAATTCTTCAGTCACCCGCAGGGCGGTGTGGTGGATGTTTGCGATTTCATCGTCAGAGAACATGGTTTGAGGCTGAAACGGATGATGTAGGTTCACATAATTCGTGGCGCGCACGGGCTTTGCCGCATCTGATTGCGCACGACGACGGCCACCTGATCGGCGTGGTTTGATTTCACGAGACATCTGTTCCTCCCTTGGATGGGCTGATTTTACCGAAGCCGACCCAGTCACGGCGAAACGATGATCCAACCTCTGCGCCAAGGGTTTTGCCCGTGAAGGCAAAGTAGTAATCGTCCAACATCGACATGCGTTCTTCGATGGCTTCTTCTGGGTTCATCGCTAGATATCCCACTTGTGCAAAATAGAGCACACGCGCGCGCACCTCGGCCTCTCGCGGCAAGAAACCGTATCGCTCGAACAGGGCAGCAATGACAGCGATACGGCTAGCATCCTCGCCCCTCACCACCTTTAGCACGTGCCTATCTAGGCGCGCCCAGTCCCGCACGGACTGTTCGAGCGGTGCGTTGAAAGTGTCCAGATTTGTCCAGACAGCAAAGAACGACAGCACGCCGCGATCTAAGCTGTCTGCTTTGTCCAAAACCTGCTTGAGACGCGTTCCGTTCACAGCAAACCATTCGTCCAGCAAACCATCCAGCAATTCTTTCCGTGACTTGAAATGCCAGTAAAAGCTGCCGCGACTTACGCCGATAGATGTGGCCAGCCGCGTGATTTGAACTGCATCTATGCCGTCTTCCATCAAACAAAGCACAGCGGCACGCAGCCAGTCGACACGGCCTAATCGCGGTTTTGGGGCAGCTTCGGTGTGGATTTTTAAGGCATGCATTTCATTACCATACAATGTTGTTTGGTAATAATCAATATTGTATAGTTAGCCTTGTTCATTTGAGGAGAGCTACTATGAAACGTCACAGCCAAGGGTCATTGAATAGACCAATTCATCATTGCAACCCCGCTTTGAACATGGAGATCAGGCCCAAGCCGCCCCTCTATGCGGCACCGATGATGGCAGCAAACTGGGTGCAGGATTTGGCCGCCTGACCAATGCATCGTTCGAATGGACGGTGCAGTATGACGAGATCATTCTTGTTCTCGAAGGGGAAGTCACCGCAATCACACAAGCGGAAACCTTGAAGGCTGGTCCAAAGGACACAATCTGGCTTCCTGCTGGCAAGCGTGTCACCTTCAGGCAGAAAATGCCCTGATTTTTTATGCGATCCAACCTGCTGATTGGGCGCAACTAGACAGAGCAGAAAGATAACCAGACCATGTCGATTATCTCGCGGCTGCCGCGCAATGACCAGACAAACGCCTGGAGCACAATACTGCCAAAGCGCACGCCGCATACGGCTTTGGCCAAAGACATCAAGGCCGATTGGCTGGTAATCGGTGGGGGCTACGCCGGCTTGGCGGCTGCTCGCCAGTTAGCGCTCAACCGTCCTGATGATAGCATTGCGTTGGTCGAAGCAGGTGTATGTGGAGAAAACGCCTCAGGGCGCAATTCGGGTTTCATCATCGACTTACCACACACGACGTCTTCAAGTCTTGATCAGCTAGAAGGGTCACATCGCTACTTGCGCCTTGCGCGAGCCGCAACCGTAGCTCTGGAAAAGAATGTCAGCGACTTTGGTATTCAGTGCGATTGGTCACGGGACGGAAAGTACCATGCAGCTGTAACACCGGCTGGATCGCAAGCCATGCTTGACCCCTATGCGACAGAGTTAACGGCTTTAAATGAACCTTTTGAGTGGGTGGAAAAAGACACCCTTACAGCCAAGTTGGGGACAAGACATTTTCATCGTGCGCTCTGCACGCCTGGTTGTGTGTTGATGAACCCCGCAGCATTGACACGTGGGTTGGCGGGTACGTTGCCCGAAAATATTTCGATCTACGAGAATTCTCCCGTGATGGCGATGAATTATGCGAACGGAATGTGCGCAACCACACAAGGTGGATCAATCACCGCCCCGCGTATGATATTGGCGGCGAACGGGTTTAGCGAACAATTCGGCCATGGTAAGAATACCTTTGTCCACCTGGCACTTTGTGCTAGCCTAACTCGCCCTTTAACACCTGACGAACAAGCAAATTTTGGTGTTGATAAGCCATGGGGTTTGACGCCTGCAAACGGGTTTGGCGGCATTACAATGCGCTATACAAATGACCGTCGCATACTGATTAGACAAGACATCAAGGTTGCGATGGGACAGGATTTCAAGTCGCAAAAAACGGATACCATCGGGCGCAGCCACAAAGCCCTGATGGATGCTCGCTTCCCCAAATTAAGAGCTGTTTCTTTTGAGAGTTCATGGGTTGGATACGTCTGTATGTCACGTAACTGCGCATCAACGTTTGGCGAAGTAAGCCCCAATATTTGGATGGCGACGTGCCAAAACGGGATAGGCGTAACAAAGGGCACAATCAGCGGTATGCTTATTGCCGACAAAGCCTGTGGTGTCTTGAACCCGCTGATCAAAGACATGGAGGCTCTTGGTACGCCCACTCCGTTACCACCGCGTCCGTTGGTCGAGGTCGGCGCAAGAGCCACAATCGGATGGGAAGTTTGGAAAAATCGCGCAGTAGTGCATTCTGTCACTCTTGCTTCAGAGCGTGCATTAGTAAGCATCGCCCCCCACCCAGCAGCACGGGAGGGAGGCGAGCAATAATTTTAGAAGTGAGCCGATGCTGTTGCCGCTGGCTTTGCAAGCGGCGGCGCAAACTTGGTCAGGTCGATGCCTTTGACGGCTGTTTTGTATTCTTCCAAAGTGGGCGTGCGCCCAAGGATCGCAGAAAGAACAACAACTGGCGTTGACGCGAGCAGGGATTCACCTGCCTTGCTATCGGCATCCTCAACAACGCGGCCTTTGAACAAGCGTGTAGATGTCGCAAGAACCGTGTCGCCCTTAGCAGCTTTTTCTTGGTTACCCATGCAAAGGTTACAGCCCGGACGTTCAAGATAGAGAATATTCTCATATTCGGTACGAGCAGTTCGCTTGGGTGCAGCGTCATCAAACTCAAAACCAGAGTACTTTTGCAAGACGGCCCAATCGCCCTCTTCCTTCAGCTCATCGATGATGTTGTAGGTTGGTGCTGCAACAACGAGCGGCGCTTTGAATGCCACTTCCCCAAAGGCTTTTTCTAGGTTACGCAGCATCTGAGCCACGATCTTCACATCACCTTTGTGCACCATGCAAGAACCAACAAAGCCGAGATCGACCTTCTTTTTTGCACCATAGTAGGAAATCGGGCGAATCGTATCGTGGGTATAACGCTTGGACACATCTGCGTTTTGAACATCAGGATCAGCGATCATTGGCTCTACGATTGCGTCGAGATCGACAACGACTTCGGCGAAGTACTTAGCATTTTCGTCAGGTGCGAGCGCAGGTTTTGCACCAGACCTAACTTCCTCGATGCGCTTTTCAGCGATAGTTATCAAACCCGCCAGCATTTGCGCGTCATTGTCCATACCCTTATCGATCATGATCTGAATACGCGACTTCGCAATTTCGAGCGATTTGATCAGCGTCTCATCTTCTGAAATACAAATGGATGCTTTTGCCTTCATTTCGGCAGTCCAGTCAGTGAATGTGAACGCTTGGTCAGCGAGCAGCGTACCGATGTGAACTTCGATGATACGGCCCTGGAAAACGTTGTCCCCAAATTGCTGAAGCATCTGAGTTTGGGTTGCGTGGACGACATCGCGAAAGTCCATGTGATCAGCCATTTTACCCTTGAAGGTCACTTTGACTGACTCGGGGATCGGCATCGTCGCCTCACCCGTCGCAAGAGCCAGTGCTACGGTCCCAGAGTCCGCACCAAAGGCAACGCCCTTAGACATACGCGTGTGGCTGTCACCACCAATGATGATCGCGCGATCATCGACAGTAATATCATTCAAAACCTTATGAATAACGTCCGTCATGGAGTGATAAACGCCTTTAGGATCACGCGCTGTCACCAAGCCGAATTTCTGCATGAAGGCCATCAGCTTTGGCGTGTTTGCTTGCGCTTTAAGATCCCAAACAGAGGCTGTGTGACAACCTGACTGATAGGCACCTTCAACGGTTGGGGACAGAACTGTCGCCGCCATAGACTCAAGCTCTTGCGAGGTCATCAGGCCTGTTGTGTCTTGCGAGCCAACGATGTTCACCGCAACGCGCGCGTCAGAGCCAGCCAGCAAAACCGTGCCTGGCGCAACGCCGAGCGAGTTCGCGTTGAAGATCTTCTCAACCGCTGTAAGGCCTTGACCCTCACTTGTGATCTCTTTGGAGGGTGCAAAGGCTGATTTCAGCTCAACACCGAGAATGTCACAGGCGATGCTTTGAAGCTTCTTGCCGAAGACAATCGCGTACGAACCACCCGCCTTCATGAATTCAACTTTTTGCGGCGTGAAGGAGGACGACAAGTCCACCAGCTCTTTGTCACCGGCTTCGTCAAAGAGTTTCTGCTCTTTGGTGTTAATCGTCAGAACCGTGCCTGTCTCAACAGAGTATTTCTGCTCAAGCACTGGATTGCCATCATTGTTCAGGATCGGCTGACCGTCGCTGTCCATTTTCTTGACCCAGTTTTTCAAATCAACACCAACGCCGCCCGTCACACCAACAGTCGTCAGAAAGATTGGGGAGATGCCGTTTGTACCCGCGACAACAGGCGCGAAGTTTACAAATGGAACATAAGGGCTCGCCTGCTTACCTGTCCAAAGCGCAACGTTGTTTACTCCGGACATACGCGACGAACCAACACCCATGGTACCCTTCTCAGCAATCAGCATCACGCGCGCATCAGGGTTCTTCTTTTGCAGCTCTTGGACTTCGCTCTGCGCTTCTGGTGAGATCATGCATTTACCGTGCAACTCACGGTCAGAGCGCGAATGCGCCTGATTACCTGGAGACAGCAGATCAGTGGAAATGTCACCCTCAGCAGCGATATAGGTGACGACTTTTATCTCTTCGTCGATGTCAGGGAGCTTGGTGAAGAACTCCGCCTCTGCATAGCTTTCAAGAATGTCAGTCGCGACCTTGTTACCTGAGCCGTGCGCGTCTTTCAGACGATCCGTGTCCGCCTCATACAAGAAGACCTGCGTCTTCAAAACAGATGCCGCCTGCTCCGAGAGCGCGGCATCATCGCCCAGTGCAAGATCAAGAAGCACTTTGACAGATGGGCCACCTTTCATATGCGAGAGTAGCTCGAATGCGAATTCCGTAGAGATTTCTTCAACAACTGGCTCGCCAAGGATGATCTCCTTGAGGAATTCAGCCTTTACGCCAGCTGCGTCCGTTGTGCCGGGCAGCGTGTTGTAGATCAGGAAGTCCAGCGATTGCGCGCGGTGCTCGTTGCCGCTGTCCTTGATTTGATTGATAAGTGCTTGCGTCAGCTCCGCGCCATCAATCGGCTTTGGGTGCAAATCTTGCGCCTTGCGTGCTTCAATCTCTTCAAGGTAAGCTATATACTGGCTCATAATAATCTCACTACTAAGTGTTGATGTGGCTCAAGACGTCCAATTTTCGAATCGAGTAAGGCTGCCGCGTCCGTTTGTATGCCGCGGTATACCAAAAGAATGAAAGCTGCAAGGTTGCTACAAGCGACATACCAACGTCACCGCCCAAAATTGTATTAACTCCAAGCCTGATTCTGTCCAACTATTTGGATATAACTCAAGCTCCCTCAGGAACCTTAACGCAACGTCGACTTGATTAAGATTCGCTTTACCGCCTAGTTTCCCTTGGCCTTTACTCACGATAACTATCTTCGGTATTTTTGGCGCATGCTTCGATAGCAAGGCGGCAAGGCTCAAAAAATCTAACTGCTTAAATTACTGATGAAAAATGCTAAATACTGAAACCCTTTTTGCTCGTCATTATGATTCCAGGGTCGCTCATCGCCATATAAAAAATTGATTTATTAACATAAAGGCATTCACAATGTATCTGAGCCTCCCCCTTTGGGTTGGTCTGCCCCTATAGCTAGGAAAGCGGAGGATCAGAGATGGCGATTAAGGACCCAAGCTTGAAGAGATTGTCGTGAAGTTACGGCAGGTTGAAGTTCTGATGGGG
>NZ_JABBAL010000040.1 GCF_018607995.1 Planktotalea sp. | reverse complement strand
AAGGAAGCAGCCACAACGAGCCCCACTTGGGTCGATGTCCAACCTCTCACCTACCCCCCCCTTTGCAGCAATCCCGTGACCGCCCATCGCAATTGCGCGTCGGTTTCAATGGCGCAGGGGCGCACTTTGCGCAAACGCAACAGCGCCTCAACGGCGTCGTCCCCCGCTTCCACCATCAAGCGCAGCGCCAACATACCAGAGCGCCCACAGCCGCCTTTGCAATGGATCAACACGCGCCCTTTGCCACGCAGCGCTTTCAAAATAGCGTTGCGCGCGTCCGGCCATGCGCGCATGAAGTCCGCGTTAGGTGTGCCGTAGTCCTCAATGGGCAAATGCATCCAACGCGCACCACTTTCGGGAATATCTTTGCCCAACGCCTCGACCCGCGCCTCCGCATGCTCACCACGCGTTGTGGCAGAGACCACAATCGAGGGTTTCCAATCACGTATAAATGCTAGATCCGCAGCATAGGCACCTTGCAAACCGGGCAGTTGCGAAATCGCGAGCGATCCGCCACCAACCCCTAGTGCATGAATGACCAGATCTGTCATAAGTTACAGCCAACGCGCGCTGAATGTGTCGTACTTGTTGATATCGCCAGTCTTGAAGCCCTTGACGAACCAGCTTGTGCGTTGTTTGTTTATGCCAAGGGTAAACTTATGCGGTTGCGGCACACGCCCTGCGCGCTTTTGCAGATGATCGTCGCCAATCATCCGCGCCGCGTTAAGCGCCTCTTCGATTTCGCCGGGTTCCAGCAACCCCTCAAAAGAGCGTGCCCAAACACCGCTAAGGCGATCCGCTTGCAGCTCCAAACGCACTGTCAGCGCGTTCACTGCGGTCTGGCTGGTTTTTTGGCGTGCGCGGTGGACCTGCCCCAAGATCCCCAACTTATTCTGCACATGATGCGCGACTTCATGGACAATCACATAGGCCGCCGCAAAATCACCTTCCGCCCCTAATTGGCGCGACAGAGTCGCAAAAAAAGCGGCGTCGAGATAGGCCTTTTCATCCGCTGGACAGTAGAACGGCCCCGTCGCACCGGAGGCCCCACCACACCAGCTTTGCGTGACATCCGCATAAAGCACCAAGGTTGGCGGCGTGTGATTTTTCCCGACCTGTTGTGGGAAAATCTGCCCCCAAACCTGTTCTGTCGTCGCCAAAATTTGCGAAGAAGATTCTGCTGCACGCTCTTCCTCTGCGGAAACCTGTTGCGTCTCGCTCTGCCGTGGGGCACCGCTTTGCTGCAACAAGGGCGTCACATCGATACCTGCAAAATAGCCAATCGCCAGAACCAAGATTAAACCAACCCCACCAATCGGAGCCGCCTTCCCACCACGTCCACCGCCTTGACGACGGCGATCTTCAATACTGCAACTTCCTCGCCGACCACGCAAACGCATGTAAACTCTCCTAACACTTGCCCTATCCCTACCCTGATTTCGCGCAATCGGCTAGACGGCGCGCGCACCCACGCTTACCCTATGAACAGTTCGAATCCCGAAAGCGCATATGACCAACACGCCTAACACCGCCTACCGCGTCCTCGCGCGCAAATATCGCCCCGAAACCTTTGCCGATCTTGTTGGCCAAAAGGCGATGGTGCGCACGCTCAAGAACGCGTTCGAAGCGGACCGCATCGCGCAGGCATTTGTAATGACGGGTATTCGCGGCACGGGTAAAACCACAACCGCGCGCATTATCGCTAAGGGCATCAATTGCATTGGTCCTGATGGAACTGGTGGTCCGACCACTGAACCCTGTGGTGTCTGCGAAAGCTGCGTGGCGATTATGGAAGGGCGTCATGTAGACGTCATGGAAATGGACGCCGCTTCGCGCACGGGAGTTGGCGATATCCGCGAAATTATCGAATCTGTGCATTACCGTGCGGCTATGGCCCGCTACAAAATCTACATTATCGACGAAGTGCACATGCTCTCGACCTCTGCCTTCAATGCTTTGTTGAAGACTCTGGAAGAACCGCCCGAGCATGTGAAATTCATCTTTGCAACAACCGAGATTCGCAAAGTTCCAGTGACAGTCCTATCCCGTTGCCAACGTTTCGATCTGCGTCGGATTGAACCCGAAGATATGGTCGGCATGTTGCAACGCATCGCTGCTGGCGAGAATGCCGAAATCGCCGAAGATGCATTGGCGCTGATCACCCGTGCCGCCGAAGGGTCCGCACGCGATGCGACGTCCCTCTTGGATCAGGCCATCAGCCACGGCGCAGGCGAAACCACAGTTGAGCAAGTCCGTGCGATGCTGGGTCTCGCAGATCGCGGTCGCGTGCTCGACCTCTATCAAATGATCATGCACGGCAATGCAGCAGCAGCCCTGAAAGAACTTGGCGCGCAATATGCCGCTGGCGCTGACCCTATGGCGGTCTTGCGCGATTTGGCAGAAATCACCCATTGGATCAGCGTCGTCAAAATCACGCCAGATGCGGCGGATGATCCGACTGTCAGCCCAGACGGGCGCGCACGCGGTCTGCGCATGGCCACAGACCTGCCCATGCGCGCGATGACACGGATGTGGCAAATGCTGCTGAAAGCGCTGGACGAGGTCGCAAGCGCCCCGAATTCCATGATGGCTGCGGAAATGGCGATCATTCGCCTCACGCATGTCGCCGAACTCCCCAGCCCAGAGGAATTGATCCGCAAGCTGCAAGATACGCCACCCCCGCCCCCCTCTGGTGGTGGTGGCGGGATGAGCGCAGGCGCAACCTCTGTCGCCAATGCGCAATCCCGTATGACGACGTCAGGCAGCAGCGCAGGCGGTGCCGCAACGGCGCAGCAACTTGATGCGGACGCGCTTGAACGCTTTCCCACCTTCGATCATGTTGTCGAATTAATCCGCGCTAATCGTGATGTGAAGCTGCTGGTTGAAGTCGAGGGCGGTGTGCGCCTTGCCAATTACCAACCGGGTCGCATCGAATTTGAACCCCACCCAAAAGCCCCCTCAGATCTTGCGCAACGCTTGGGGCAAAAGCTGCAACTCTGGACCGGCAATCGCTGGGCCGTGACGCTAGTGAATGAGGGCGGTAAGGAAAGCATCGCCGAAAAACGCAACGCAGCTGACATTGCGCTTAAGGCAGAAGCGGCAGAACACCCCTTGCTCAAGGCCGTGTTCGAGGCCTTCCCCAGCGCCAAAATCATCGACATCAAAACCCCAGAAGAGATCGCGCAAGGGGCAATGGTCGATGCACTCCCAGAGGTGGAAGACGAATGGGACCCCTTCGAGGAGGACTAGCCAGCCGTGTAAACCTTGGAGACAGACGCGTTATTTGGCTATGCCTGCGCAGAATTGCGCCCACAATGGAATGGCAATTAGGCGACGGGCCTCCAAGAAGCCGCAATCCTCGCCGCCTCCCCTTTCAGCATCTCGCTTATAGCCGTTTCCCTCATCGCACTTGGGCAACGCAAATTGTGGCTGACCCTCGCCCTTTGCATGGGATGGCGCGCATGGGCGTTTCACGTTATTTTTGAGGACATCATGAACCGGACGAATTTCACGGCACAAAAGATCAGTTGCATTGGCAGCTCAACCACCTTCCTCACCGTCGTAAGCGCACTTTGCACTGTGATCTTGGCGATAACCCTGATTCACAGGCATAAGACTATAGCCACGGGACCAACATCATGAGCACGACTTGCACCCGAATCAAGCCCGATTGGGACGGCACACCCGTCACGATGCTAGGCGAAACCATAGCACTTGCGACAACCCCCATGACATTGATCTTGCTTGCGGGCACCCTCATCACACTGCGGTCTCGTCACCAATTGGGCACGCTGATCCTTGTGGTGTCCTGGTCCTTTTACGCATCCTTCATGACCTTGCTGGACCCCGGAAACACCTTCGCAAATGCACGTGCCGAGGGCTGTCTTGGCACCCCGACCTTGTTCATCGCGCTCGTCGCTGCAATATGTGTCGGGATGATCTTTTACACCGCACCGAATGAGGCGCGTGAAACATAAACGGAGACTACAAATGTTCAAAGGACTAGGCCAGCTCGGCGATATGGCGGGCATGATGAGAAAAGCCAAAGAAATGCAGGACCAGATGGGCCAATTGCAAGAAGACTTGGCGTCCATGACAGTCACCGGCGAAAGCGGCGCAGGCCTAGTGAAAGCCACGGCGACTGCTAAAGGCGAACTCATCGGCCTCGACATCGACCCCACCATTTTCAATGGCGATGAAAAAGAAATCGTCGAAGACTTGATCCTTGCGGCTATCAAAGAAGCGCAACAAAAAGCGGTGGAAAAATCGGCCAGTGAAATGGGCAAACTCACCGAAGGTCTGGGCTTGCCCGCCGACATGAAACTACCGTTCTAAAACTGTGCAACACACTGCTTCATCTTGCCCTTTAAACTCCCGCTGGAGGCTCCCCTGGCCTGCCAGAAGGACAGGCGAATGAGTAGCACCAAAGACATCGACGTGCTCATCGAAATGATGGCCAAGCTCCCCGGGCTTGGCCCCCGTTCTGCGCGCCGTGCGGTGTTGCATTTGATCCGCAAGCGCGCGCTCTTGCTCACACCCCTTGCTGACAGCTTGCAAACCGTGGCCGCGACCGCACGGGAATGTCTCAATTGCGGCAATGTGGGCACCGCTGATATCTGCGACATTTGCGAAAGCGAAAAACGCGCCAATGGCATTCTGTGCGTCGTTGAAGACGTGTCGGATCTTTGGGCGATGGAACGATCAGGCGTATTCAAAGGCCGTTACCATGTGCTCGGCGGCACGCTCTCTGCGCTCGACGCAATCGGCCCAGAAGAGCTACGCATACCCCGTTTGATTGACCGCGTGACCAGCGAAAGCATCACCGAAGTCATTCTCGCCCTCAACGCCACGATCGACGGTCAAACCACCGCGCACTACATCGCTGACATCCTGGGAAACCGTGCCAAACTAACATCCCTCGCGCAGGGCGTCCCCATTGGCGGCGAGCTGGATTACCTTGACGACGGCACCATCACAGCCGCCATGAACGCACGCAAGCCGATTTGAAGCTTTAGCGCCAAAGGCCATCCGCCAACACAGCCTGAATTTGCAGTAAATTCTTGGAAAGAGGGGGCGCAACTGGACATGGTCCCCAAGTTAACGCCACGCCGGCGTGATCCTTTGTGAAAAAACCCTACGTGAACCCCGTTTGTTTTGTTAGCCGCATTCGCCGTGTCTGCCTGAAAACCCTATGAACCCAGAACGCCAGTCGATGTTGTCATGTCGTGCCAAAGCCCCAAACCAGATGGTTTTCAAGTTGCTGCAGTCAGGACTTTCGTCACAACCGACAAGAAGAAAAATGAAATCAAAGGTGTGCCCTGCCAAATGCGCAGCAGCACATTTTCAAGCAGCTTTCAGTCGCCTGCGTCAGTTAATGTTTCCACCTACGGTCCAGCATCCCGCGCGATTGAGACAAAATATAGCTACAATGGCATCACCGACACCAAAGTCTCCGCGCCTGTTAATATTATTGAGCAAAAAGCAATTTCTTCCGGCGCAAGCGGTGGTCTTTTGAGTGCTTTGGTTATCGCAGCCGTTGTGTCAGGACGTGAGGACATAGCGACGGACGAATTTGGCTATCAGGTTGGCCAATTTGAGTTCAAAGCAGCACAGTAAATTGCAAAATAGGGGGTGCTTCGGTCATGCCGCATTCCTCACCATGATATAAAAAAGCTCGGCGCAGTCACATGCACCGAGCTCAATACTTAGCAAAAGTGCTCAGCTTTATTTGTCGTCACTAGCCTCAGCGTCATCATCATTTTTGATGTTGAAGAAGCTCTCGGCGTCGTGAATGTCGCCGGTCTCTTCCTCAGGCTCAGCAGGCGCATCGCCAAGCGAAAATGTCTCAAGACCTTCAATCGCTGTGGGAATCTTAGGCTCTGCTTCCATGCCCAAGGACTGCTCTGTGCTCACTAGTTTGCGGCGCTCGTCATCGTTCATCACCTTACCATCGGCGGCCTTCTTGGCAGCAGCTTTTTGCACGGCAGCATCCAACTCAGACTGCTTACACAGACCCAAAGCCACAGGATCAATCGGCTGAATGTTGTTGATGTTCCAATGCGTACGCTCACGGATCGCTTGGATCGTAGGTTTTGTCGTACCGACCAGCTTGCCTACCTGTCCATCTGTCAATTCAGGGTGGAACTTCACGAGCCACAAAATGGACGCCGGACGATCCTGACGCTTGGACAAAGGTGTATAGCGCGGACCACGGCGCTTTTCTTCGCCTTGTGCCGCTGCATTAAACTTGAGCTTCAGCCGATGCATCACGTTGTCTTGCGCGGCGTCGATTTCTTCCTGAACCAATTGGTTGTTGGCAATCGGGTCAAACCCCTTCACGCCAGCGGCGACGTCACCGTCTGCGATGCCCTGCACTTCCAGCTCGTGCATACCAACGAAATCAGCGATCTGCTTGAAGCTGATCGTTGTGTTATCCACCAGCCATACGGCGGTCGCTCTTGCCATAATCGGTTTGGCCATGGGAACTCTCCTTCAAACAAATCTCTCTCGTCGCCTGAAATAGGCGGCACCTTTTTGATGGGTGCGGGTTACCATTGTGGGGGAACTTGAGCCGTATATAGTGGCGAATGTGCCAAGAGGGAAGAGGCAATGCGCAAACTGGTTTTAGCACTGATGATGATCGCAGGCTCATTGTGCGCAGATGGCGAAAAGGCGGGCGAGTTTGACTACTACGTGCTCGCGCTGAGCTGGACCCCTACGTAGTGTACTTTGGAAGGGGCCGCGCGAAATTCAGAGCAATACGATGCGTCTAAAGACTTTGGCTAGACCCTGCACGGGTTATTGCCGCAGTTTCATCAAGGATGGCCCAGCTTTTGTCGCACATCAGAGCGTCAACCGTCGCGAAGCATGACAAATGGGATTAGAGATATCATAGAGACCTCGGGTCTCGCGTGGCATCAATAGAAGAAACACGGGACCTGGTCAGGGCTTTCAGCCCGCGACTACTACGCTTTGTCGCGTGAGGTCTACGGTAAGATCAATCGCTGTGCGTTGTTTCGCAAGCTGAAAGACCCCGTGAAAGTGATCGAGGAAGCATGCTTGAAAGAGAACACTCTCCTCCAAACGAACACGCTGACGATCACCTGCAAGCAAGGGCGCATTCAAGAAGCCCGTGTATGTTTGTCCAAGGATTTGGACCCCGTGCCCTGTGGGCGCGACACGATAAAGGATTGTTCCATGACCAACGCCTTGTTTGATCCTGTTCGCTAAAAAGCTCTTTTGCAAAGGTGCTTAGCTACTCTTTTTGCTAAAAAAGAGTTTTAACCCACTTTCAAAACAATCTTACCAATATGGCCACTGCTTTCCATACGCGCATGCGCGCTTGGAGCATCCGCCAAAGCAAACTCACTGTCCATCACAGGCCCTAGACGTCCCGCATCTAGCAAAGGCCAAACTTGTTCACGCAAAGCCGCCGCAATCTGCGCTTTCGCCAAATCGCTCTGTGGGCGCAGAGTGGATCCCGTGATCGTCAAACGCTTCATCATCATAAGCGCGAAATTCAGTTCAATCTTTGGCCCTTGCAGGAACGCAATTTGTACCAGACGACCATCATTCGCGAGCGTCGTCACATTGCGCGGCAGATAGTCTCCACCGACCATATCAAGAACAAGGTCAGCCCCGCCTTCGGCTTTCATGACCTCAACGAAATCTTCATTACGATAATTGATCGCACGCTCTGCGCCAAGCACGAGACAGGCAGCGCATTTCTCATCAGACCCCGCCGTCGTGAACACACGCGCGCCGAACAATTTGCCCAATTGAATAGCCGTCGTGCCAATCCCAGAAGAGCCGCCATGCACCAAGAAACGCTCCCCCGCTTTCAAACCACCGCGTTGAAAAACGTTAGAGAAAACGGTGAAGTAGGTCTCAGGCAAACACGCCGCTTCTTTTAGGCTCATGCCTTTCGGGACAGGCAAACAATGCGCGGCTGGCGTCGCAACAAACTCCGCATATCCCCCACCGGGCAAAAGCGCGCAAACCTGATCGCCAATCGCCCACTGAGTAACACCACTGCCAATCACAACAACCTCACCCGCGGCTTCCAACCCCGGTAAATCGCTGGCCGTGAGAGGCGGCGCGTAAGAGCCTGCACGCTGCAAAGCATCAGGGCGATTCACCCCCGCATAAGCGATTTTGATGACCACTTCCCCATGACGCGCTTCTGGCACCGGCCGCTCACAAAGTTGCAAGACCTCAGGGCCACCGGCCTTCGTAATTTCAACAGCGCGCATGGGCTGATCCTTTCAAGTTATTCAGGTGCGTTCGGACCAACGGCCCGGCAAATCATTTCGCGGCTCAGTACTCGGCGCTTTCAAGAAGCTGAGCGCCCACTTCGGGCCAGCAAGCAAGGGCTTTAAGACGGCTGAGCCGTTCACTTGCGCTTTCACTTTCTCAAAGCGCATTACATCGTCGATTCTACGCTCTAAGAAGGCCCACGTGTCAGCGTGTTCCTCGGACGTATCGCCCAGCCAGAACAAAACTGTCGAAGAATACACAGCGCTCAAAGTAGCGCGTTTCGTATACCAATTGGAGTCGGTAGAGGTATCGCCAAGCGCGTTCCAGATTGCACCGGCTGTGCCCCAGATTAACTTGGCCCCGTCCGCTGCGTGATGGGGTAAAGTAAACAACGTCGTACCACGACGCACCGCCTCTTTGTCGCTCACCGCTTCAAGGCGGAACTGAACCAGCGTTGTCACCTTTTCTGAATAACGCAAAGCACTTACATCTTCGCGTTCGAACCGTGCGAGCATCTCTACGTCGGCACGCAAATGATAGGCAATCGCCAGATCGAGCACTCCGCGCGGGCAAGCGACATGCGCCAATTCAGGCGCAACATCCGCATCCTGAACAGCGGCGTCAAACGTTGCGTCGCTCCAGCCATCAAAGGCCACATGGATCAAAGCGGCGTCCAAAAGTTGCTCTTTCACAGAAGCATAAGTCATAGCGCGTTGCGTCCTTTTCACTGCTTGGCGTCATACTAGACAACATAGCGTCGCTTTGCTATACGGCCATTTCCTGCAAATCCTTGCAACTTCAAACTAGAAAGGTGGTGAAAACCACATGCAGGTTAGTGTTCGTGACAACAATGTCGATCAGGCGCTTCGTGCCCTGAAGAAAAAGCTCCAGCGTGAAGGCGTTTTTCGTGAAATGAAGCTCAAGCAACATTTCGAGAAGCCGTCCGAGAAAAAAGCACGCGAGAAAGCTGAAGCTATCCGTCGCTCCCGTAAATTGGCGCGCAAAAAGCTACAGCGCGAGGGGATGCTCTAAGCACCACTCGATCAGAGCTAGAATGCTTTTGGATTTGAAACCCCCGTTGGCTTACCCAGCGGGGGTTTTGCTTTTCTTTGGAGTGAAGAGCCGCTCATTTTTGATCGAAAAGCGAAATCGCTTTACACATCAAGTTGAAATTAAGATGATCTGCAATGAGTTATTCTTCGTTTTGTTCGAAGGATCAAGACATTGAAAAAATCGATCGCAGTTGCCCTGATCGCCCTTTCTCCTTTCTTGCTAGCAGCCTGTAACAGCGAAACAGAAGATATGGACCCTACGCCACCAGCGGCCGAGGAAACAATCGCTGAAACCGTAGCTGGAGTAACGGCGAGCCAGATCTTGGCGGTCGCGGGTGGTGGTCTTAATGCGGCAGGTGATAGCGGGCCCTTCCCATTGACCATCTCTGGCGGCGATGGGTTCCAGGCCAATCCAGTTGAAGACGCGTCTTTTGCTACTTTAATCAATGGTGTGCGCACGGCTTTGGGTGTCACACCTGTTACGTACAACGCGCAACTCAACGCCGCCGCGCAAGCGCACTCGGACGATATGCTGGCGCAGGATTACTTTTCTCACGCAGGTGAGGATGGTTCAACAATTGGCACACGCGCCACAGCCGCTGGATATAATTGGAAATCTATCAGTGAAAACATTACGCAGGGACAAGAGAACGAAAACCTTGCAATGAACGGGTGGATCAGCTCACCGGGCCATCAACGCAATAACGTGGATCCCGACTTTGACGAGTTCGGCTTGGGCCGCGCTGGCACCGGCTCAGCCACGCGTTGGACACTGATGCTTGGTTCTCAGTAAATTTTGATAACATTTGCGAATGAGAGAAGGCCTGAGCGTTAAGCTTGGGCCTTCTT
Source organism: Planktotalea sp. (assembly GCF_018607995.1). GTDB lineage: Bacteria > Pseudomonadota > Alphaproteobacteria > Rhodobacterales > Rhodobacteraceae > Planktotalea. The sequence goes on along the minus strand of NZ_JABBAL010000040.1, from coordinate 16,664 downwards.
TTTAAGATGCTAAGAGAGGCGAGGCCTTTTCTTCTGTACCGAGTTAGTGGAAGAGAACGACAGGTCGTTTCCGCACCGCTCGATATTTTCCGCCAAACTTGAAGCCAGCATCTATAAATCGCGTATAGCTGAGCTCTGGACGCACCAACCTTGTTCTGCACACGTCGCGCAACCTCTAGACTGATCGCGTAATCCCGCCATCTACCCGAATGTTCTGCCCTGTAATATAGGCACCGCCCCCAGACGCGAGGAACGCGACGACACTTGCGATCTCATTCAGTGAATTGCCGTAGCGCCCCATTGGGATCATGCTGCGGAACTCTTCTTTTTCTGGAAGGCTGTCGATAAATCCGGGTAACACGTTATTCATCCGGATGTTCTGAGCCGCGTATTTGTCGGCGAACAGCTTGCTGTAAGCGGCAAGGCCTGCGCGCATCACGCCGGAAGTCGGGAAGACTGGATTTGGTTCAAACGCAGCAAAGGTCGAGATGTTGATGATCGCGCCACCGCCTTGTTTTAACATGATCGGCGTCACCAAACGTGTCGGGCGGACAGCGTTGAGGAAATAAACCTCCATGCCTTCATGCCAATCTTCGTCCTTTAGCTCCAACACAGGTGCGCGCGGACCGTGGCCCGCGGAATTCACCAGCACGTCAATGCGCCCCCAATGATCCATTGCGGCATCTACCAGCTTTTGCAGATCTTCTTCGGATTTGTTGGTGCCCGTGATACCGACCCCACCCAATTCCTTGGCCAAGGCTTCGCCCTTGCCAGATGACGACAGGATACCAACCTTGAACCCATCAGCGGCCAATGCGCGCGCACTATCTGCGCCCATGCCGGACCCGCCAGCAGTGATCAGTGCTACTTTTACGTCAGACATCTGTGGTCTCCTCTTAAGTTTTCTTGGTATCGTCGATGATGTTCATCGTAGCGACACCACTATTACCAAGCTCCACACTTGCGAACGGTCCGCCGTGGCACATGTTGCCAGGATCTTGGCTGTCCATCGGCTCGGTCTCGGCCTGAATGGCCTCAGCAAATTTTTCGGCATTGTCAGTGGGACGATACCCGAGAAAGCTCGCCTTGGCATTATCGACCGGCGCACGATCATTGTTCGAAACCCCGTAGACAACCGAGAAACCCGTCACAGGTGTTTCGATGCTGCGCTGCACCAGTTGGATCAGGTCATCGTAGGAGAGCCACGACCCAAGCGCGCGTGCGTTGGTAACTTGGGCGCAAGACAGAATGCGCATATGTACGCTCTCAAGGCCGCGTTTGTCCCAATACATCGACCCCAGATCTTCGGCAAAGCACTTGGCCAAACCGTAGAATGTGTCGGGGCGGTGACGCACGTCGATGCCAATGAACTCATTCTTCGGGTGCATCCCGACCGCATGAATAGAACTACCATAAACGACGCGTTTCAGGCCATGCTGATAGGCAGCTTCCCAGATATTATAGGCGCCCACAAAATTCGGGCCGAGCAGTTTTTCAAACGGTCCCTCATCAGCATATGCGCCCATGTGAACAACCATATCCGCGCCTTCCAGCACGCGCATCATGTCATCATAGCTCGCCAGATCGCCTTTCGCGTAGGTCTCGCCGTCATAAAGCGTACCGATATCATCGACGATATCCGTAGACACAAGCACGTCGCACATCTTCGACAGGGGCTCGCGTAGGTACGATCCGAGACGGCCAGCAGCTCCGGTAAGGACAAGTTTTTTCAGTTTCATGGCTCAGGTCTTTCTTTTGAGTTTGGCTACGGATGTCGCGATACGGTCTATCGCTTGGCCGAGAACATCCATCGAAGCAGCCGTTGAGATACGGAAAAACGGGGACAGCTCATAAGCACTGCCCGGAACGGCAGCGATGCCCGCATCTTTGAGGATATGGGCGGTGATCTCAGAATCATTGGCCAGCACATCACCATCGGTGGTTTGCGCACCGATCAGATCAGCGCATCCGATCAAGCCATAAAAAGCACCCCCCGGCGGATCGAGCGTCAGCCCATCGATCTGCGAAATGCGCTCCACAACCAAATTACGGCGCTCCTCAAAAGCGGCGCAGAAACGGCGCACATCGTCTTGCGGTCCGTTCAGCGCGGCAGCTGCAGCGGCTTGCGCAACTGAACAAGCGCCCGAGCAAATCTGGCTCTGCACTTTGGTCATTGCGGCAATCAACGGCTTTGGCCCCACACCGTAGCCTATGCGCCAACCGGTCATCGCATAGGCCTTGGACACACCGTTCACTGTGAGAGTGCGGTCTTTCAGCGATGGATTGGCCGCGGCAAAAGACAGAAACGTGCGGCCATCAAACAAGATGTGCTCGTAAATCTCGTCCGAGAGGATCAGCACGTCGGGATGTTTCTCTAAAACTGCGCCCAGTTCACGCAAATCTTCATCCGAATACACAGCACCTGCGGGATTTGATGGTAGGTTCAGCATGATCCAGCGGGTCTTGGGGGTGATCGCCGCTTCAAGCTGTGTCGGCCTCAGTTGAAAGCCATTTTCCGCTGGACATTCCAGAGCCACGGCTTGGCCGCCAAGGATCAATACGATGTCCTTGTACTGCCCAAAATAGGGCGCGCACATCAAGACTTCGTCGCCATCTTCCAGCGTCCCCATCATTGCATTGAACAAAACCTGCTTCGCCCCATTCGAGACGATGACGTCGTCGGGTGCGTAACTCAATTTGTTTTCACGAGCCAGCTTATCCACCACCGCTTGGCGCATTGCTAGCGTGCCGTTTGTCGGGGGATACCGCGTTTCACCGCGCAAGGCAGCTCGATGGGCCGCCTCTATGATATGCGCAGGCGTGTCGAAATCTGGCTCGCCGAGGCCAAGGTCAATAACATCTTCGCCGCGTGCCTTGGCCTCTTTTGCGGCTTGGCTGACCCACGCAGACGCGGAAGGTTTGACCAGATCAAGGCGGGACGACGCGAACTTCATTACAAGCCTTCTTTGACGGTGGCGAGCAGATGGTCAGACGCTTTAGCAAGCAAACTCGCGTCCGTTCCACACGCAACGAAGGTGAACCCTTCGTTCAGCAATTCAGTTGCAAATGCAGGATCAAGGACAAGCGTTCCAACTGGAATTCCTTTTGCAATAAGCTTCTGAGCAGCAGGTTTGATCAACGCCCACACCTCCGCGTCCATCGGTTTGCCAAGTTTTCCAATGTCCGCTGCGATATCAGCCGGGCCAAAGAAAATCCCGTGAATACCATCCACATCCGCAATCGCTTCGGCCCGCTCAACAGCGGCGCGTGTTTCAAGCTGCAAAAGGACGGTTGTTTCCTCTTCAATACGCACGACGTAATCCTTCACACGTCCGAATTTGGTGGCCCGTGTACCGCCCGATACACCGCGTACGCCGTGGGGTGGATAGCGGGTTGCCGCGACGGCTTTCTCAGCCTCCTCGACCGATTGGATCATCGGGAACAAAATACCTGGCGCACCCAAATCAAGCAGCCGTTTAACCGCGACTGTATCGTTCCATTCGACCCGTACAATTGCAGTAGTGTCACTGGCGGCAAAAGCCTGCATTTGGCTCAAAACGCTAAAGTAGTCGTTGGGGCTGTGCTCCATATCGATCAGCGCCCAGTCATAGCCCGCATGCGCGGTGACTTCGGCAACGAAATTGCTGCACAGGCTGATCCAAAGGCCAACCTGTTTATCACCAGCACCAAGCGCATGGGTGAAAGGATTTGCAGCAAGTTTCATCAGATGATCGCCTTCTCGATGATTTTGCGACCCGCTGGAATGCGGTCGAAATGAAACTGCGTCATGTCGAGCGTTTTATAAGCTCCATGCACTATGATTTCAGCCGTGCCGCGCCCCATGGCAGGGGATTGCTGTAAGCCATGCCCCGAAAATCCATTGAGAAAGAAGAAGTTCTCGACCTCCAAATGAGGACCCAGAATCGCGTTGTGATCAAAGGTGTTGTAGGCGTAATGCCCTGCCCATTCGGATTGCACTTTGATCGCCTCAAACTGCGGAATGCGAGTGGCAAGGATCGGCCAGACGTGGTTTTCCCAAATGCTGTGATCCATATCGAAGTCATCGTAGTCCGCCGCAGGATCAATGTTTGAATGCCCGCCACATTGATACGTGCCACCTCCATTTTCGCGAACGTGAATGCCTGAAGGATCAATCGTCAGGGGCAGGTCACGGTCTAGCGATTTCTCAGCTGAGAAGATCCAAGAGAAGCGCTTGCGCGGCTCAATTGGCACGGTGATGCCTGCCATTTCAGCGGTGCGGGATGCCCTTGGACCAGACGCATTCAACACTTGACCGCAAGAGATAACCTCGCCCGATTTCAGCGTCACGCTTTCAACGCGCGTACCCGCCGCGTTTTTGGTGATCGCAACGACCTCGTTCTCGATGTATTCGACACCACGTTCACGCGCGGACTTGCGCCACCAATCGAATACGGCGGTCGCGTCCCAAAACCCTTCGTCAACAAGATTGATTGAACCCAAAACGATGTCATCGACATTGTAGAACGGATAGGCAGCTTTGATCTGATCGGGCGTCATCAACTGTGTCGCGGCACCCACAGCGACTTGCACCGCTTGGCTTTCGCGCAGCACTTCTGCAAAGCCGTCGTTATCGGCGAGATACATATAGCCGAAGGAGCGGATCGACAGTTCTGGCACACGGTCGTCATTGCCCATGTAGCGCGGCAGGTTCTTAACGAAGTCTGCGGCAAACTGGCTGATACGTACATTCAACTCGCCTGAAAACTGCTGGCGCATGCATGAATTGGTGTGCATCGTCGAGGTGTTTTCATAGCTTAGATCGCGATCCACAACCAACACTTTACCATCAAAGTCCTTGTCATCTGACAGGAACCAAGCGGCTGATGCCCCCATCATCGCGCCGCCAATAATCACGACGTCATAGGATGTACTTTGTGGTGTTTGGGTCTTCATATCTTGTCCCCTCGTGCAACAGCGGCTTGGACGTCAGCGATATCTGCGGCCGATAATTCGTAGTCCTTCGCAGCTGTTTCGGCCGAAATATAGCCACGCGCCAGATCATGTTTCACCAGCTCTACGGAACGCTCGGATGGATCGCCGTAGCCTGCGCCCCCTGGGAAAGCCATGGCGACGCGGCGACCATGGGCCACGAATTGTTTGCCCTTGCCGTTCATCGCGCTGCCATCGTCTTGAGCAATCGTTGTAGGTGCCCCTGCACTGCCACCACGACGGCCACGTGCAGGGTGATCAACACGGTCGAACATCGCTTGGATGTCGAACTCATGCCCTTCTTGCGCGCCAACTTCCATATATTGACCGAGGCCACCACGAGTCTTTCCCGCGCCACCAGAATCAGGCCGCAACTCCTTGCGCCAGATGATCACGGGGCCAGCGTGTTCCGTCGCTTCAATCGGCATTGTCATCACGCCAGACGGGAAGGCTGTCGCGTTCAATCCGTCATGTTCGGGCCGCGCGCCAGAGCCGCCAGAGTTGAACGTCAGTACTTCATTTCGGCGTGCATTTGCTGGCGCGGGCGCATCCGTGCGGGGACGCAGCGACACTTGGAAATTACACAAACACCCAGCACCTTCGGCAGGCACGAGGTCAGGAACGATCTTGTCGAACGCATTGAATACCGCGTCTGGCACGAAGTGGCCCACGATATGGCGCAGAGCCACAGGGGCGGGGTGCAAGGCATTGACGATTGTATTTTCGGGCGCTGTGATCTCAAACGGTGCCAAAGACGCGGCATTGTTTGGAATTTCCGGCGCGATGGCAACTTTCAAAGCGTAGCAAGCATAGGCCTTGGCGTAAACCAACGGGCAGTTGATGCCCTTCTTGTCGAGGCCAGAGGAACCTGTAAAGTCCGAGACGATTTTGTCGCCCTCTATGCTCACTTTGACCTTCAATGTGATCGGCTTTTCAAAACCGTCCATTGTCATCTCACCCTCAGCCGTTTCCTGTGGCAAAGCGGCGATGCGTTCAATCGTGGCACGGCGCGAGTTTTCAAGAATGAACTCCGCGATGCCATCAAGATGCGCGAGGTCAAACTCCTCCATCATGTCAATCAACCGACGATGGCCAATTTCGTTACAAGTCACCAACGCGTAGATGTCACCGATTAGTTGATCCGGCTCGCGCACGTTGCCGCGAATGATGCGGGTCAGGGTTTCATCAACACTGCCCTTGTCAGCGAACTTCATGATTGGGATATAGAGACCCTCTTCATAAACACTGGCCGCATCTGCACCAAAACCGCGACCGCCAATGTCCACAATATGCGCAGTGCAGGCAAAGAAGCCGACGTGACTGCCCTTGTGGAACGACGGTGTTACCATGGTGATGTCGTGCAGGTGTCCCGTGCCTTCCCATGGATCGTTGGTGATATAAACATCGCCTTCAGAGATATTTTCGCGGCCAATGCGTCGGATGAAATGAGCCACCGCATCCGCCATCGCATTCACGTGGCCTGGCGTGCCAGTGACGGCCTGCGCAAGCATTTGGCCTTGGGTGTCATAGACACCGGCTGACAAATCGCCTGCTTCGCGTACGGAAGTTGAAAACGCTGTGCGAACCAACGCTTGCGCTTGTTCTTCGACCACCGAAATCAGGCGGTTCCACATGACTTGGTACGCAACTTTTGAATGTTGGGTCATTACACTGATCCTTTCACCACTACATCGATACAGCCATCAGGCTGACGGATTGCATCGCGACTGGCAGGCACGATGATGGTGGTTTCATCCTCAACAACCGCGGCCGGCCCCTTGGCACGCTGACCTGCGTCCATATCGAAGCGATTGACGACTTGCGCATCCAGATACTTGGCCGTCGCCGCATCAAACAATGAACGTTGACCCGCAACAGTCGCCACATCAGAGCCGTCTGTTTCATCCATCCGCATGACCTTTTCAAAGGGCGTGGTGGCGTTGACGGACCAAACAGTGATTTCGATATCCATCCCTTCAACCGGACGACCAAAGAGTTTGGAATAATCCTCAATGAAGCGCACTTCAAACGTGACGGCATCGGGGTTCATCGCCTGCTCTTCGGTCAGTTCAATTGGTATTTCCCACCCTTGTCCCGTATATCGCATGTAGACTTTGAACTCTGACAGGATCGGTGAGACTTCGTCGCAGGTGCGCACGAAACCAGTCGCCTCGGTTTTCAAATCTGTAAGCAAGGATTTGATCCGATCACCGTCGAAATCAGACAGCTTCATATAGACGGAGCGGTTCGCCTCAAACGAAAACGGCGCGCGCAAGAAGCCGATGGCAGACCCAACGCCCGCCCCCGGTGGCACCAGCAAGCGGTCCACGCCCAGCTTTTCGCACAAGCGCCCCGCGTGCAGCGGAGCCGCCCCGCCAAAGGCAATCATAGTATATTGAGACAAGTCTTCACCGTTTTCCACAGCATGCACGCGCGCAGCGTTTGCCATGTTTTCATCGACCACTTCGACAACACCAAAAGCGGCTTCAACAGCATCCATATCCAGCGTATCGCCGACTACTGTACTCAGCGCAGATTTAGAGGCACCGGGGTGAAGTCTGATCGAGCCGCCTGCAAAATTTTCCGGGTCCAGCTTGCCCAAAACCAAATCAGCATCCGTCACACCCGGGCGTTCTCCTCCACGGCCATAACACGCGGGTCCTGGTTCGGACCCGGCGCTTTCTGGGCCAACCCTGATCTGACGCATGGCATCAACGTGCGCGAGAGATCCGCCCCCTGCACCAATCTCAACCATGTCGATCACAGGGATCGAAATCGGCATGCCCGAGCCTTTTTTGAAACGATACGTGCGGGCAACTTCAAAGACACGAGAGGTCTTGGGCGTCTGGTTTTTGATCAGACAGATCTTGGCAGTTGTGCCGCCCATATCGAACGAAAGGACTTTGTCCAAGCCGTAACGTGCTGCAATGTGCGCTGCAAACACTGCCCCCCCTGCAGGGCCGGATTCGACCAAACGCACAGGAAAATCCGCAGCGTTTTGAATGGAGATAATGCCACCACCAGAGTGCATCAGGAAGATACGGCACGCGACGCCTTCAGTCTTGAGACGATCCTCAAGGCGACCCAGATACGACGCCATTAGAGGTTTGATATAGGCGTTAGCGACGACGGTGTTGAACCGCTCGTACTCGCGCATCTGGGGGCTGACTTCGGACGAAATTGAGATCGCCACGTCTGGCAGCTTTTCGGCCAAAACATCGCGCACCAATTCTTCGTGGGCTGAGTTCAGGTAGGAGTGGATCAAGCCGACCGCGACGCTCTCAAAGCCCGCTTCTGCGATTTTATCAACAACGGTCTCCACCTCTCCTCGATCGATATCAACCAAGACGTGGCCATTGGCATCCACGCGTCCCGCAACCGTGAAGCGCATCTGACGCGGCAACAGAGGCTCTGGCAGGTTCAAGTTGAGGTCATATTGCTCAAACCGCGACTCGGTCCGCATCTCGATAACATCGCGAAACCCTTCCGTGGTGATCAGGGCCGTCTTCGCCCCGCGCCGCTCGATCAGCGCGTTGGTCGCCAAGGTGGTGCCATGGATGATCTGGTCAATTTTGCTTGGAGCGACATTCGCCTTGGCGCAAACCTGATGCATCCCATCAATGATCGCATTTTCCGGGGCGGCGTAGGTTGTCAGCACTTTGGTAGAGAACAGCACACCGTCTTTCTCCAACACTACGTCAGTAAACGTGCCGCCGATATCGACGCCAAGGCGGATGGATGTCGCTGCCATCTGAAGCTCCTGCAATGAATTACAAATGCAAGTGGCCTGAAACGGTCACAACAATCAAATCAATTAAATCTTTCACCTCGATCAATTTTATCGATCTACTTCTGCTGCATCGCAACTTTGGCAATCTTAGCTGCTTTCTCCACGTAACGCGCTGAACGGGCCGGTGCATAACGGGCATGAAACAGCAATGGATCAGGCAGCCAATCACTCTCTATCTCGTGTAAATTACCAGCTGCAACGTCTGCTGCAACAAGCCGCTCGGGCAAGAGCGCCACACCAAGACCTTCGAGCACCATAGGAAGGCAGGCTGATAAAGCACTCGAATGCACAATTGGCTCTTGGCCCAGTCCGCGTGCCTTAACAACTTCGTGCAGCGCTGCGCAGGCCTGTGTGTGCTTGGCATGAGTAATAACTGTCAGATCAAACAGCTTATCCAAAGCAGGTTTGGCAGCAAGGCGGTGCCTAAGTTCGGTATTGGCGACCCAACAATAGTGCTCTTGGCCCAACCCCTCATTGGTAAAGCTCTTGGTTTTGAAAGGCCCCGTTTGCAGCGCAAGGTCGAGCTGCCCTTCCATCAAGCGTGCATCAATAGCTGTGGAAAGATCGACCTCCAGCTGAATGCGCAGCTTGGGGTAGGCATCTTTCATCAAGCGCAAAAAAGTTTGTAACCATGTACAGGCCACAAGCTCAGTAACGCCAAGCCGTAGTGTTTCTTCGATCAATTCCTGACGTCCGGCTTCCTCGATCAGCGCCTCGCCTGCCCACAGAACCTCACGCGTTTTTTGCAGCAGTTTTTCCCCGTCTGTCGTCAAGCGCAGCGAGCCTGCATCGCGGATCAGCAAGATCACGTTTAGCGCAGTTTCAAGCGCTGTGATACGAGCTGAAATGTTGGGTTGCGTCGTACCAAGGGCTGAGGCTGCAGCCCGAAAGGTTCCTGTATCAACGACAAAGGCAAACGCCTCTAGCTGTTTTAGCGTCACCTTACTCTTTATCATCCTTGCCTCAGCGATAGGTTTCGTTGATCCTAAAGTTACCCTTTCAAACTGTGTGAGCAACCCCGCTGCGCATCAAATGCGCATCAAGTGCTGCCCGCCCTTCATCAAGGTTGGCGCGCCCGAAACCTACGCAAGCGATCCGTTGGCGTTAGTCCCAGATCAGAGGAATAGATCGTGCTGGGAAGGAACAAAACACCGCTTTCCTCAACAAGTAATGCACAAAACGCCTCGACGCCGTCCGCCCCTTTGTAGCGTGGAAAGGCCATGCAAGATCAATCAGGTCGCTGCCATTCAAACAGCTCCGAATGGCGGGCAAAGAACGCATCCCAATTCGGCAGGTTCTCGTCAACGATTGCGCAGTTGCGCGCCAGAATATGGTCTTTGTTACGCAAGGCGATCATCGTCAACCGCTCTGACGAGCCTGAATAGCGGATAAACAGGTAGTGTTTGAGGCGTTCCATCTTCGAGACGATCTCAGCTTCCTGACAGGCAATCCAGCCCAGGCAAGCCGAAAGATTTGGACATCACATTCAGGGATAATCCACGCTCATATATGTCAGGTGAGTCAGCCAAGGACAGGCCAGCACACAAGCTGTGATTAATTACGCTCGTGAAGGTGATGCTGTTGTTGTTTACTCCATAGACAGACTTGCACGGGATCCACAGGACATCATTAGTACCCTGAACATTAAGGGGTATCTATCAGCTTCCTAGCTGAACACCTGACATTCTCAGCTGAGGCAGATGACGCCTTCGCCAAGCTACAGTTACAGATGATGGGGGCGTTTGCTGAGTTTGAACGTAACATCATCAGAAAGCGACAAGCTGAAGGTATTTCTAAAGCGAAGGCTGGAGGCGTATACAAGGGAACAAAGAAGCCTATTGACCGTGAGAAGGTCAGGCAGATGAAGGCTGACGGCTACAGCACTTACAAGATTGCTGAGGAGATGAGCATTAGCCGTATGTCAGTTCATAGGATATTGAATACAGAAGCTATTTGAGGTCGGTGTGCCTACTATCACTATTAAGCGGGCCTTGCCTAAAAATTCTGTATGGCGGCTGCGAGATAAGCTTGAGTCTCAAGGTGCGACTTGATTCGCTGACCAATGTGAGGCAACATATTGTCAATCAACGATCAGGATTATCACCTTGGATGCGTTCGCAGCGTTAATGTATGAATGTTAAAAATTAAATTATATGTTGTCTTGATCAGCGATAAGGCTATTTGTAATAAAAACAGTTAAACAACCTGGGTATGAAATGTCTCAATTAATCCGAAAAAGCATAACCGTGATACTATTCTGTTCGACAGTTGCGTCGCCAGCAGCCGCAAGTGACGATTTCGTAAAAGGTCTAATGGGAGCTATGATCGGAGCGGCTATTGCAAACCAAGGCAACGCAAAAACTACTACAAGATCAACCACAAGTCGTTCGAAAAAGAGAGTTCGCCCTTCAATCTCAAACGCACAGCGTGCTGAAAACAAAAGCATACAAGAATCGCTTAACTACTTTGGCTTTAGTGCTGGTTCCGCAGATGGCGTTTTAGGCCAAAAAACAAGACGAGCGGTGTCGCAGATGCAAGCTTGTCTAAGATATCCAATTACTGGTGCACTAAACTCTTTTGAAAAACAGTTCCTCAAACAGTCTTACTTCAAGGCACAGGCAGGTGGTAATGAGACGCTACGACGCGTCGCCACCATGCCAAATGGCTATTGCGGGATCTTGCAAAGCTATCTAGCGGATTTAGCTAAACCAGCCAGTCCTGCGCCACAAACGGCAGCAATTTCAAACACGACCAATGTGATTGTAGCTCAGCCAGAAAAGCCAAAAAAGATTACGGTAAACAATACACAAGTGACTCAAACCAACGTTGCTAATGTTTACGTGAACTCCGAAAAGGTTCAACGAGAGTTCGACCTGTTAGTAACACAGCTCAAGCTATTAGAACAAATCAGCGCGCACGTCGCTGCAAAAGCGGCAGACGATTCAAGTCGTAAAAAGCTCTCCGCTATCACTGAACGCGTTAAAGAACTCAAAAAATTAATGAAATCCTACGACCAGGACAGTAAAAGAAAGTATGGCGTGCCAATACGTCCTAGTAACGCAAATTTAGGTGTAACCGCAGCCAAAGCCTCGGAAGTTTTTCCCCGGGTACCCTATTACGTCCCAGGAACAGAAGAAATTGGCGAGATGTGGATTAAGCCATATGTCTCAGATTTGGGAGAACTACTTTATGATGTAAATTTTGTTGACCAGACTTCTGTGTTTGACAAAATCAGAGAAACGATTGTGCTCAATGAAGACGAAATTAGCAAAGCTTCAAAAGCTTTAGTAAAAGTCAATAAGTGGAGCGACAAAGCTCTAGCTAAGAACATGCGCCGCCGCTTTGAAAAGTCAGCAGCATGCTTTCCAGAAGCGATGTGTGGCAAGCGGGAGGCTGGCAATAGTTCCACAGAAATTGTATTCATGCTCTACGAAGACGGCTCTACTTCGACGAAAATCCAGCAAAACAAGGGAAAGTTTCAGAGCGGATATAACGTCTCTGTTGAGAGTGGCCTACTATTGTCAGCATACGCTGATTATATGATGGACCTTGGCTCGAAAGAGTTCATAGCCGCTACCCTGACTGACGAAGAACTCGATGCTGAATTTGAATAGCTAAAAAATAGGTGGCGAGGAGTGACAGCCCCTCGCCTGTAATTTCTTTTGACCTAAGCCATAGCCATGACAGCTCACGTAGTCCAGTATGGCTAGAGACGTCACTAAGCAATTAAGACGGACAACACCCTTCACCCAGTCAAAGCCCAAAAGCAGAGCAGCCCTAAATGTTAGTCACCACTGAACACTGTTGTAGTTTACGGGCTGGTTTGTTTTCTTGTTTATCCGGAATAATATTGAGTTATGGTACTCATGGGCGACATCAGAGAATGAGTTACTCCTCTTTTTAGGCTCTTAGTTTTCTTCACTGAACTTTCTGAACTCTAGAAGGAAGGCGTTAAGCGATTCTTCCGCTTCCTAATAATAGCTTACGGCGGAAACTTGAGCCTCGTGATCATCAAAAGCGTTTAGTGTAGAACCTATCCCTCTGAGGTCTTCTCCCCAATATCATCTTCCAAAGTGAAGCGTTTATCGTGGCCAAAAAGGTCTTCTATTATCCACGAGGTCTCACCCTCATGGGCGATATCTACTACCTTATTAAACACAATACTTAGTGGATGTTTAGCAAGGTTTGCCCTGTCTAGCTCACGCCAGATTTCCGCTTCTCTTTCGGTCAGGCCTGCATATGTATCCCGGTCATTAGGGGTCCCTAAGCTTTTATAGATTTATTTGCGGTTGCTTAAGAACGGCCTTAACGCTTCAGGGATCGTTACACAGGCATAAAAACTCTTCCTTACTGCTCTTCTAACCACAATAGCAAGTGGGTAGCTCAACTAATACACCTCGTCATACACCCCACAATAGACCTAATCCGAGCCCATACAGGCTTTCAAATCAAGTAGGTAGGGATATTGTGAAAGGCTGGCGTAAGTGGTGGAGCCTAGGAGGATCGAACTCCTGACCTCCTGCATGCCATGCAGGCGCTCTCCCAGCTGAGCTAAGGCCCCTAATTAGACGACGCACATCTAATGCAGCGTCTTCTAGGCAAGGAATGCATCGGGATCAAGTTGAAATCACAAAAGGATCGCACTTGGCCCCGATGCCAGAACAGCGTTTAGCTGTCGTCGTCTTCCGATGCTACATCCGCGATTTCATCTAGTGAAACCGTGTCATCATCATCATCTTCCAGCACATCATCGCCAAGGTCCAGATCGACGTCTTCGTCGTCGTCGAGCACCACATCGTCTGTGTCCTCGGCCTCTGCATCTTTGGCTTTTTTTGTGGCTGCATCTTCAGCATCAGCTGCGATCATTCGGCTCTTGCCGTTCTCCATCTCAATCGTCTCACCTGTGTAGGGGCTGACGATTGGGTCTTTGTTCAGATCGTAAAATCGCTTACCCGTGGTCGGGCACAGGCGCTTGACGCCCCATTCTTCCTTGGGCATGAAAAATCCTCACGAATAATTTGGTCTTTCGACGGTCATCGGCAACTGCCACACCCTAGGAAGAGTGTCAAAGGCTTTGCAGCGTTTTAGCTAAGAGGAGTGCATATGAGGCAGCATATTTTAGACGGCACTCCTCCCGTGCCGCTTATTTTGCGAAAATCCGCCCGTGCGAAGCGGATTTCGTTAAGGATTTCGCAACTCGACGGGCGGGTCACGCTCACATTGCCCCGTGGTGTGAGCGAGGCCAAGGGAATCGCTTTCGCGCGCGAAAAAGCCGACTGGCTACGCGGACATCTCGACAAACGCGGTGTAGATCAGTTGATCACGCTTGGGGGGTCCCTGCCCATTGAAGGCGTTGAGCGTCAGATTATCGAAGGCCAAGGACGGCGTGTTGCATTGCACGAGGGTTCGCTGTCCGTGCCAGGTAAGCCGGAGCAGGTCGGTACACGCTTGCAGGCCTTCCTCAAACAAATGGCAAGGGATCGTTTGGCGGGGGCATCAGATAACTACGCAGATATGCTTGGCCTGCCCTACACACGCCTTACGTTACGCGATACGCGCTCTCGCTGGGGGTCGTGCACCAGCGATGGTGCTTTGATGTATTCGTGGCGCTTGATCCTGTGCCCACCAGAGGTGTTGAATTACGTCGCCGCGCATGAGGTGTCGCATTTGGCCGAAATGAACCACTCCAGCGCGTTCTGGAATACTGTGGCGCAGATACATGGCCCATACAGCGAACCACGCGCATGGCTGCGCAAAAATGGGAGTGCGCTGCATAGTTATAAGTTTTGAAATTCAGGGGGGTGGGGAAAAGCTGACTTCCGGGTCTTTGCGTGTAAGTAACCTATTAGGGTCAGGACTCATAACTAGAATATGACTGTTGCTGCGAGAGCGATTGCTGACAGGAAGGCCTTTGGACAGCGGTCATAACGGGTTAAGACACGCAGCCAGTCTTTGAGCCAGCCGAACATCCTTTCGATGCGGTTGCGGCGTTTGTATCGTCGCTTGTCATAATTGACGGTCTTCTTGAGTGATTATCGTCCCAGAGTGCTGGGCTGTGTGCCCTTATCTAAAAAGATTTCGCCGAACCAATCGGCATCATACCCTCGATCAGCGAGAAACCATTCGGCTTTTGGCCGGCCGTTCATCAAGGCCGCTGTGCCAGTATAATCGCTCACTTGGGCTGCAGTTATAAAAACCTCGTATAGTATACCAAAACTGGTGACCCCATAAAAGGCGACCGAGCCATAATTCCCGCTGAAACCACTACGAATAAACGGAATTTCACCAACTATGCCAAAGGCATCTCGTCCAAGAAGATCGCAGATGCCTTGTATGGTGAAGGTATCCTTGGCCCGTTTGGAAGAGGTTGGAGCGCGTCCACACTTCATGGTAACCGCGAGCGCGGCACCTGCATCGTTAACAACAAGCTCTACATCGGTCTCACGATCTGGAATAGACGGAACCATGCAAAACCCCGACACCGACCAACGCAAGTTACGCCTCAACCCAGAACCGGAATGGGTCGTCACAGATATCCCCACACTTCGTATCGTTGGCCAGACTCTCTGGGGCACAGTAAAAATCCGAAAAGGCGCTCTCATAACCAAAGACACCAACACCAATATTTGAGACCAACGGCGCACGTGTACTTTGTTTTCGGGTTTGCTTACCTGTAGGTGCTACGGGGGTAGATCTTCGAAAGTTCCTCAACCTTAATCTGGCTGCTCAACAGCACGCGATAGGTGCAAAACGCTCTGCAAAAACCGTCTCACAATTTCACAATCAGATTTGCAAGCTCGTATGTTAAGGGCACTGCAGAACAAACTGATGGACCAAGACCTGCTCTAAGTGTTCTACGAAGAATACGCCAAGGAACGTGATCGCCTGAACGCACACACCGAACAAGGACGCTGCGTCCAAGAAAAAAGAGCTCGCTACTGACAGTCGCGACCACACCAAACTTGTAGAACCAATCATCACCGGCATTCCAGCAGACTAAATCAAAGACAAAATGTAGGCCCTTACTAAGCGGTGTGAGACGCTCTAGAAAGATCTTTCACGCAGGCCTGCGCCAGATCCTTATCCCCATCCGCCTAAATATGGCCACGACCTAACAAGAGCGGGTCCAGGGCTTGATTTCAGACCTCAGCAAGTCAGGGGGAATTCAAGAGGCTCAGTAAGCCTTGAGGGGCCTCATTAATCGCATTGTACTGCACTCACCCACAGACAGACAGACAGACAGACAGACAGACAGACACAGATAAATTAGAAATTGATCTGGAATGTGCTCTTTCGTGTCTGCTGGGGATTGCGTTGGGCTCCAACCGCAAAAAAGAACAAAGACAAAAATCAAATTTTTGACAATAGATGCTTAGCTATTACGATCCGCACACACATACCGCAATCACTTTCAACGAGAAGGTTGAGGATGCTAACGGTTAAGTTACAATATTCAGGTCGATGATATGAGCGCAGAGGCCATCAAGGTTCTTAAATCCAAATGAATGCAATACAGGACATAAGTGACCACTACCAACGTGCTTTACACACGATGGGCGACAGTGGTGTTCACTGGGTAGATGTGCTGTTCAAAATGTGTGTGGTTGCGTTAGTTGACCTTGCCCAGCTTTTGGGCATCAGCTACGAAGCAATCAATATATGGATTTTTGTTATTATCTGGCCTGCACTGACTGTGTTCGGCGCTCTTTGGATAATAGTTTTAAAATTCAAACTGCGTAGGCTGAACCGGTAAAGCTATTTTATTGGCACACTATTGGTAACATCCAGTAAAACAGGAAGTCACGCGGTTCCCCAGAGGGGGGAATACTATAATAATATCATAGGGGTTATTGGTTGCGGGAGTAGGATTTGAACCTACGACCTTCAGGTTATGAGCCTGACG
>NZ_JABBAL010000012.1 GCF_018607995.1 Planktotalea sp. | reverse complement strand
ACACGTGTTTGTTGGGCGTACGTGCAAGGTCAACGCGGAACGGGTCGTCAAAAACGGTTTCGTCGCGGTTGCCGGATGCAAACCAGTAAAGAACTTTATCGCCCGCCTTGATAGTCTTGCCGTGGATTTCATAATCGCTCAACGCCGTGCGGCGGAAATAAAGGGCAGGGGTCGCCCAGCGGATGATTTCATCGGGTGCGGTCTCCCAAATACCACCACCTGTTTGCATCTGGCCCAACAGTTCAGGCTGGTGGCAAAGCGCTTGAATGCCTGCTGCAATGGAGTAACGCGTTGTGTCATTGCCCGCGGCGACAAGTAGGCAAAAGAAGTTCCGGAATTCAGCTTCGGAAATTACTGATCCATCAGCGCAGGGCTGAAGGATCATATGTAGGACGCCGCTGGTGTCGCCTGCCTTGTCCTTCTTATCCATCAGCTCTTTCGCGTAGGCATATAGTTCCGCACCCGCAGGAGAGTTGAACGGCATCATACGGAATTCATCCGTCTTCATTTTATCAAGAACATGATCGGTGAAATCGGGGTCCGTGTTGGCAATCAGCGCATCGCCCTTTTCTACCAGCCAAGGCAGGTCTTCTTTAGGGGTTCCAAGGATACGACTGAGCATACGCATCGGCAAAACGCGCGCGATTTCTTTTGTCGCGTCAAATTCGCCCTTGTTCAAAACCTCGTCAAGGATTTCGACGCAGAGCTCGCTAATGTCAGTATTGAACTGTTCGATTACGCCCTTTGAAAACGCCTTGGCTAGCTTGATGCGGGTTTTTATATGCTCCGGTGGGTCGATTTCCTGAAAGGTGCGGCGTGCGATGACTTCTTCGGGGGATTGGTCTTCCATTCGGATGCCGTGCTCGGACGAAAACACAGCGGAGTTCTTGTTCAATTCAAGAATGTCGGCATGGCGTGTGATTGACCAGAACCCGTCGCCGTCGGACCATTCTGTCCAATGGATAGGATCCTCGTCGCGCAGGCGTTTGAATGTGTTGTGCGGTGAACCAGCCATAAAGGTGTCGTGACTTGTCAGATCGGCGTGGCCGTCATCACTAGGTGTCCAAACAGTCATCAGCGCCCTTTCCGTGTCCTTATTTTTAATATACTAATAGGCCTTATAAATATACATAAACTTGACCGGATGAGAATAAAATGCACATCGCAGTTCTTGTGACGAACACGGACGAGACAGATTTTGCCCAAAAATACCCAAAGGATGGTGAGAAATTCAGCATCCTTATTAAAGAGGTGCGCCCCAGTTGGGAGATAAGTATTTTCTCGGTCAAGGACGATGTTTTCCCGAGTGATATCACTACGTTTGATGGCGTGTTGATCACTGGGAGCCCCGCATCGGTGTACGATGACTGGCAATGGATACCCCGCCTGTTAGATCAGATTCGCGTGGCTTACTGCGCCAACGTGCCGATGTTCGGTGCGTGTTTTGGGCATCAAGCCATTGCCGTGGCTCTTGGCGGGAAGGTCACTCCCAATCCCGATGGTTGGGCGTTCGGATTGCTGGAAATGCAAATGGAAAGCCGCCCGCCTTGGTATGATGGGCCAGTCGCACTGCTTCAATACGGTGCACACATCGAACAAGTCACGCAACTGCCCGACGGCGCAGAGGTGGTCTTTTCAACACACGGCTGCCCCGTCGCAGGTCTCGTTATAGCAGATCGGGTCTATACGACGCAGAACCATCCCGAAATGACGCCGGAATTTGTCACAGCACTTTTGGCAGAATATGTGGAAAAATTGGGGGAAGTTGTGGCGACCCGTGCCAAAAATTCTCTAGAGCGTATTGCGGATCGGGATGTGTTCGTCCGCTCAATTGCGCGCTTTTTCGAACGCAATCCGGTCTGATTACTGCACTGACGCCAACATGTGCATGACAGTTTCGCGGTCATAATTGAAATGATCAGCCATAGCCGTGCGCGCGCCATCCGGATCACGCGCAGCGATGAAGCCTGCAATCTCGATGTGTTCGCGCACCGATGTCTCGATGGCGCTGGGTGTGCGATAGCGCAGCCGGTAATACGCCATCAGCTTGCGGGCATTCAGTTTGATCAGATCAATCAGGAACGAGTTGGCAGATGCCGTCGCCACAATCTCATGAAATTGTAGGTTCAGCGCATAATAGTGCGCGTGGTCTTCCAAATTTCCAGCTTCAGCAAAATCGCGGCACGCGTCAACCGACGTTTGTAGGAGCGTTGATTGGGCGGGCGAAATGCGTAGTGCGGCCATTTGGGCTGCATGCGCCTCGAGGTTTGCATGGACCTCAAGGATCGCAAGGAACTCTTCGACCGAAGGCTGGAACAGATGCATGCCCTTGCGCGGGTGGCGGACCAGTAGACCATCGGCTTCGAGTTGGATGAGCGCCTCGCGGACAGGCGTGCGGGACACGCCGCAGCTTTCCATTAGGTGTTTTTCGTCGATCAGGTCACCTGGCAGAACGCGGCCCTGATCGATCCAGGAAATAATCGTGTCACTGACGGACGCGGCTTGTGTCGGTTTGGCCATTCTTTAAGCCCCTTTATACGAGGGTATCACTAGTAAGCGTGACTTTTGATTGCAAGTTTACTGCGATGTCTAAAGTTCAACCCTGATGCCATCCTGCCCCACAATATGGTATCCATCCCAATTTTTCGCCACGGCATCGTGCCAATCCTGTTCGTTCAAGTTGGCTGAAATGCTGCGACCTGCACCAACGTTCGCAATGCTGGCTGCGATTGCAGCAATTGAGTACACTCGCCAACGGTAGGTATTGGGCCGCCCCTATTTGGGAAGGTGCGCCTCTAATGTGTAATTACTGCGACCGATCTAATGGAGGCAGTGAGCCCATGGCGGTCATTGCTATTTCGCGCTACGCGTGCACGCAACACCAGAAATGCGGCAGCTGCGTAATACTTCATGTTCATATGCGGCGAGAAAAGCCGCCATTTATCTGAGTGGCAGCAAGATCGAATTCCCCTCTATACAGTATCTGACTAAATTTGTCAGATTGACATATCTGACTACTTCACTCAGGGTTGTTTTTAGTCAAGCCACTCGAATCCAAGCTGGGAAGCCCGACACGTGATCATTTGAGGACTTACCGATGCAGGCGAACCTAGACACTCCAAGGCAACCCACTGATGTATGTGAACCACGCCGAACTTTACGCGTCAGGCAAGCTGACCGATTTGAGATATTGGTTGCTGCATCAGAAGCAGAAGACATCTGCCCGATCTGGTTCACGTATCGTTTGTCGGAACGCCAAAGGGTATCAGCATGAGCTTTCACGCAACCCCACCGCCACAGAGGCCAGCCTCGACGCTGCCAAGTTACTCCGCCCGCGATCTGACGGAGGGCGCGGATCAGGCGCATATTATTCTAGATGGTCAAACCTACACCCTGCGGATCACGCGGGCTGGCAAGTTGATCCTGACCAAATGAGTGTCTCCAGTCATAATCGTGGTGGCGCACCTGTTGGTTTCATCACCGAATTGGATGGGGTCGAAGCCGCGTCGGTCATCTATCTGCGACTATGGTGTGATGGTCCTGATGCACAGGCACAGGTCTGGAATGACTTCGCGTCGAGACTAGGCTCTGACCAAGGACGCAAAGCGCTCAAGTCCTTTGAAGACCTTTGTTCACTTTGTACCCGCCATGGGCGTCGTCCGCTAATGCGTCATTCGGTTCAGTGCAAATGCCTTGGTGCAGACGAGTCCTGCTTTGCCAACTTCATCGCGACCGCCGCCACTGGGGAACGTGAAGACGCCATGTTGATCGCAACGCTTCTTGTTCGGCCCGATGTCGCCCCACTGATCGCGTCCTTAGCCGCTGATGTTGGCCACGCCTTTATGCGGATGCAGCTGAGCGCCCCAAGGGACATCGCAACACCTTCACAAGAAACACCAAAAACACTTCACTAAAGGTACAC
Source organism: Planktotalea sp. (assembly GCF_018607995.1). Taxonomy (GTDB): domain Bacteria; phylum Pseudomonadota; class Alphaproteobacteria; order Rhodobacterales; family Rhodobacteraceae; genus Planktotalea. The sequence goes on along the minus strand of NZ_JABBAL010000012.1, from coordinate 170 downwards.
CCAAATCGTCAGCCACCTGCTTGCGCGTTAGCCCACTGGTCAGCGCGATACGTACCGCATTCTGGCGGAATTCGTCCGTCCGTTTCAGTCCCATAGTCAATCTCCTTTGTTGTAGTGAGCCTCCCCCTTTGAAGTGGTCCGCCCCATACCCAAGCTTGAAGAGATTGTCG
>NZ_JABBAL010000003.1 GCF_018607995.1 Planktotalea sp. | reverse complement strand
GTCGCTGCTGAAACGGGTTCTAGTGTTATCAACCGAGAGCCGCAAGAGGTTTTTTCGCTGTTTCTGCAAAAAGTTTTATTTTTGTTTTTATTGTTTTAAATCAAATAATTAATCTAAGCTTTATTTTCTGCTACTGCCTTACCTCCTGCCTTTCTTAAGGCAGACTGCTACATCTAGTGGCTCCGATGTGAGTCGTTGCCAAATGCTGTATTGAGTGTGTCTAGCTTTTCATTAACCGTGAAATCACGCTCTTTCGACCAAAGACCTTGCGCAATGAAGGTTTTTGGATTTCCACCTGTGCGCGCACTCTTGTTTGTTCACGTCATATCACTTCAAGGTTCTGACCAACCCAGGTTGCCAAATAAAATCTCCGTTTAGAAGATGAGACGGATGAACACCCGCAAACTGATCGAGCGCATCTTTGTTCATTTCACCTAACCTATCACGCATGGCGACAAGTTCGGTTTCCTCTGCTCACAATTTTGCAAATTTTTGCATTTCTAAATCAAAGCTTAGATCAACAAGCGCTTTGAGGTCTGACCATTTATCCTTCACCATTTCCGCGTGCTCACCTCTCTTAAGGCCTCGGCAAAACGAATCGCAGCGGCGACGGCTTCATAGTGCTCCGGGTTGATCTCTTGTCCGATTTCAACAACCGCAAAGATTGCACACGCTGTGGGTGGGTTCGGAATGTAACACGACTTTGGCATCTCTCGCTACTTCTTTGATACGCAAAGCGACATCGTCCACCCATTTCGCAACACAGATCGGTGCAGCAGACCGTGATACTTCCTACTTAAGGGCAACGGCATAATGGTTCGGGTTCACAATGACGACGTCTGCGGTTGGGACGTCGCCCATCATTTGGTTCATCGCAACGTCTTGAGCGCGCGAGCGTCGCGCCTGTTTGAGATGCGGATCGCCTCCGCTTTTCTTAGCTTCGTCTTGCAGCCCTTTATGCGACATTCGATTTTTTTGCTGATGTTCCTAAATTTGCCATCCGTAATCAATGATCGCGATGACTGTCGCGATGAGAACTGCAAGGCTTAGGAATGATGTCACCAAATATAATAGGACTAAAATAGCACCACCTTCACTCGCTGCCGAGGCTCCTACAATTGTGTCGAAATTCGCATTTAGAAACAGACCCAGGCACAACAAAAAACCCAAGATTTTCACAAAACTTTTTGCAAACTCAAACAACCCTCCCCGGCCAAACTTATTCTTGACGTTCTTTGGTATCGAGATGCGAGATGCTTTGGGTTTCAATTTGCTAGAAGTAAACAGCAAAGTCTGTTGCTCTAAAAGTGCTAGAACGATCAACGCAGCGGGCACAATCGCCATTAAGCCAAAAAATTGCCCAGCACCCAGCAAAAGCGGTGCGAACAATCCAAGACTAAAGTGTAAACTGGGCTCGCGACCGAGCGCATTAAATAAACCAATTTGTAATGTGGCACCAAACGAAGAGACGCTTATACCGCCCAAAACCGCCAAAAGCACCCAAATGCCGCAGTAAGATAGGGCGACATTTACCTCGTTTGATCTGGCGACCTCTCCTTTCTTGCGGGCATTATCCAACTTTTTCTGAGTTGGATAATGACTTTTGTCCGCGGCATCATCTTGCTCTGCCATCGGTTGATCACACCGGGATTAAAAAAAGCCAAAGAATAAAAAAGGGGGCCGCAAGTGAGAATGCCAATTGGAAGCCCCATGCAATCTGCGCGATGCCAGCTTCGGAAAAGATGGAAATGTCAGGTAACTGACCGGTCGGGCGAATCGTGTAAGATTCGATCAAATATTGAACGGCACTCACATGCAGGCCGAGCGAAAGCGCCAAAGTCAACCCAACCACCGTAATGACATGGCCAAGTGCGGGCAAAGGTTCTGCACCTGCGGATCCCAAAATCTGGGACAACGACGTTGATTGTGCAGCTATTGATCCTGCAGTTTGCAAACAAAAAACGGAAACTCTGGGCATGAGGCCGAACCACAGACCAATCCCGATGGCCGCACTCAGCCAGTTCGCGCCAGCCAAGCTATTTTGTGAAACACCATGCACAACCGAGAAACCGATCAAAGACATGCAAACCGACATGACGAGTTTCCCGCGCGCGGGGATCGACGCTTCGCCCAAGGCGGGCAGTAAGGAGACCGATGCAGCGACGCGAAACAGGACAAGGAAGAAACTTAGTGCATATGGCACCCAAAGTTCTGGGCCAAAGAACTCATGCCACGGCAACACCGGCGATTGCGAGGACCGCTTCGGTACAAATCTCTTCAAATGACAGGACTAGCGCGGCAATCCGCCGCGCTGAAATGGCTGTCCGCAAAAATCGTCTTCGCTGCGTTGATGTAACAATCGCAGGCGTGACACCCCTCTCGGTTTGCTCCGATACTTGGTCGCCCACTGAGGCGACAAGCTTGCTAAACAGATCTGGTGGCAACGCAATGTTCGCGATGCCTTGCTCTGTTTCAAGTTGGTAAGTGCTGAATGTTTGTTCCCACTCAGGTGCAAGCTGGATGAGCGGAATTGTTCCATCTTTTCGTTTTAAACTAGCAATAGGCTGGAGACCCAGAGCCTGTCGCACAAACTCGCAGGTTGCCTCACGATGGCTGGCGGTGGAATTGGGTCAATGGGTCGGCATGGATGTTCGCGCAGAAAATGAAGGCTTTTTCGATGGCAGTGACATTGAGCTCATTGCGCCCGATCGTACGGATGCAGATCAACGCATTTTAGTTGTACGTTATAAAACCGGCGGCATCGCGACCAGAGAGAACATCGCAGCCTCAGGCACCGACTTTAGTTGGGATGGTAACTTCGCTAACGATGTGGAAGCCCCGCATGGCACCTACATCTTCAGAGTTGAATCATTCAATAATGGAACATCGCTCGCAACTGAGAGCGATTAAGCCTACAATAGAGTGCGTGAATCCGTCATTGAAAATGGCGAAACCATGCTGATTCTAAAAGGCGGAATTTCTGTCGCACCAGGTAAAGTATCCGCTCTTCGCAGTCATAATTAAGACAGCAATGTTTGAACGCCGTTGAATGCCAAAACACTCACAATTCCACCTGCTACAAACCACAAGCTCCGGCTTATTGTTTTGCTTGGTTCGTAAGTTGGGGGTTGTTCTGATTGCTTGATCAACACGGCTTCCACCAAACTGGGTAACCGTGGGCCAAATCGCGCAAGAACTTGCGCCGTTTTCGATAGGTCACGCGCTACAGCAAGCGGACCGATGCTACCTTTGATATACTCTTCCACTACAGGTCGCGCGACCTGCCAAATGTTCATATGTGGATCCAACGATCGCGCCACGCCTTCAACCACAACCATCGTGCGTTGCAGCAAAATTAGTTCAGTGCGCGTTTCCATCCCAAAGCGTTCCGTGACATCGAACAGGTAGTTCAACAAACGCCCCATCGAAATATGGGTCGCATCCATTCCGAAGATGGGTTCACCCACCGCCCGCAGAGCGCGGGCGAATTCTTCAACATCACGGTCCGCGGGCACATATCCCGCCTCAAAATGTACTTCTGCGACACGTTTGTAATCACGACGGATAAACCCGAACAAAATCTCGGCATAAACACGGCGCGTATATTCATCGATATGCCCCATGATCCCGAAATCATAAGCTATAATATCGCCATTCGGAGCCACCTTAAGGTTGCCCTGATGCATGTCCGCATGGAAAAAACCGTCACGCAGCGCATGCTTCAAAAACAGTTCCAAAACGCGCGCAGCCAGAACAGCACGGTGATGACCCGCAGCATCAATCGCATCGTTGTCACCTAAAGGGACACCATCTGCCCAGCCAAGCGTCATCACGCGACGGGCCGACAAATCCCACTTTATCGCAGGCAAAGTAAAACCCGCATCATCGCCTGTATTGGCAGCAAATTCTGACGCGGCAGAGCTTTCTAAGCGAAGATCCAGCTCTCCCAGAACGACACCTTCGAAATGCGTTATGACCTCGATAGGACGCAAACGACGCGAAGCGGGTGAGAGTAATTCGATCATTTTAGCGGCCAGATAAAAAGCGTCGATATCTTTACGAAACGCTTTTTCTATCCCGGGTCTCAGCACCTTTACGGCAACGATTTCGTCCGTGCCGGCAATCTTTGCCTGATGAACTTGCGCGATTGAGGCTGCAGCAACAGGTTCACTGAACTCAGAAAACACTTGTCCCGCAGGCAAACCCAATTCTTGCGCGACAGTTTCTTTCGCCACCTCAATCGGGAAAGGTGGAAGTTTGTCCTGCAAAACACGCATTTGCACCGCGAGTTTATCGCCTACCATATCTGGTCGTGTCGACAAAACCTGTCCAAATTTGATGTAGGCAGGTCCAAGTGCGGTCAACGCGCGCGGCGCGGGTGGCATGTTTACATCGCCCTTGTAGCCGAGCCATTTGAACGGCCATCCCAAAGCGCGCGCCAAAATACGCAAAGGGCGCGGCGCGTCCATCGCATCCAGCACGACACCCATCGCACCAGTACGTTCCAAAGTCGCACCAGTTACTACGAGACGCCAAATGTTATGCGGTCCGCGCATCGGCTAGATTTTCCAACCGGAATGAAGCGCCGCAATACCCATCGTCAGATTGCGGTACTTTGCATTTTTGAAGCCTGCCTTTTTCACCATATCAAGGAAAGTATCCTGATCAGGAAACTTGCGAATTGATTCAACAAGGTATTGATAACTATCCGCGTCGTTCGCAATCAGTTTTCCCATAGGCGGGATCACGTTGAAGGAATAGCGATCATACGCCCATTGCATCGCAGGGTTTGGAATTTGCGAAAACTCTAAAACCATCAAGCGACCTCCGGGGCGCAAAACGCGAAATGCTTCGTTCAACGCTTCTTGGGGACGGGTCACATTTCGGATGCCAAAACTAATTGTGTAAACATCGAAACTGTTGTCCCCAAATGGCAACGCCATCGCATCACCAACAACCCAATCAAGCGAATCGACCATCGCGCCAGCTTCAGCCCGCTTACGACCCTCAATCAACATAGGCTCTGTCAGATCGAGCACAGTCGCATGACCACCACCTGCGCGTTTCAAAAAGCGGAATGAAATATCACCAGTCCCACCTGCCACATCGAGCAACTTCTGACCCGCGCGGGGTGCAAGCCAATCCATCATCGCATCTTTCCAAACGCGGTGAACGCCCATCGACATAACGTCGTTCATAATGTCGTACTTGGACGCCACAGAATTGAACACGCCTTGCACGCGCCCTGCTTTTTCAGTCTCAGGTACTGTTTGAAAGCCGAAATGTGTGGTCTCGGAAATCTGATCGCTCATGAAGACGCCCATCCTTTTATTTGACCTTCGTTATAGAGCGCTGCACACACGATACAATGCGCCCTTTTGGCTCGCTCACTGCAATGGAAGGGGATGTAGAATGCCAGAACTACCTGAGGTCGAAACTGTGCGGCGCGGTCTTGCCCCCGTCATGGAGGGCGCGCGTATCGCAAAAGCTGATGTGAATCGGCCCAATCTGCGCTGGCCCTTTCCCGACCAGATGAGCGAGCGTCTAACAGGGGCAAAAATTGAGCGCTTGCGCAGGCGGTCCAAATACATTCTTGCGGACCTCGATACCGGCGAATCGCTTCTGATCCATTTGGGAATGTCGGGGCGAATGTTGATTTCTGGCGCAAAGATTGGCCAGTTCACCCATGATCATCCACCTGCTGAAAAACATGATCATGTAGTTTTTCATATGGAAAATGGCGTGCGTGTAACGTTCAACGATCCCCGCCGCTTCGGCGCGATGGATTTGCTAGACACAAAGGCCGCTAACAGCCACAAGCTTTTGTCTTCAATTGGGCCTGAACCACTCGGGAATAGCTTTGATGAGGCGTATTTGATCGAGGTGCTCAAAACCAAAGGTAGCCCGATCAAAACCGCGCTTTTGGATCAAAGCATCGTCGCAGGCTTAGGAAATATCTATGTGTGTGAAACGCTTTACCGTGCGCAAATCGCGCCAAGCCGCAAAGCGAACAAGATTTCCAAACCCCGTGTTGCCAGCCTCGTTCCGATTATAAGACAGGTGTTGAGTGATGCAATTGAAGCAGGTGGATCCTCGCTTAAGGACTTTCGCCAAGCCAGCGGCGATTTAGGCTATTTCCAGCATAGCTTTGACGTCTACGGGCGCGAAGGGGAACCCTGTAAAACCGTTGATTGCGGTAACACGATCAGGCGTATCGTGCAGTCGGGTCGCTCGAGTTTCTATTGCCCCACCTGCCAAAGATAGCTTGAAACGCGCCGTGCACATGGTAATCAATCAGATCTGAGCGCAACAACAGTGAGCGAACCAAATGGCCTATGAAACGCTGATCGTCGAAATCGAGGATCACGTCGCCCTCATTCGTATCAATCGCCCCGAGGCGATGAATGCTTTGAATTCACAAGTCTTGAGCGAGCTGAGCACAGCACTTTTGGATGCCGACAAGAATGACAAGGTGCGCTGCATCGTGTTGACCGGCTCCGACAAGGCCTTTGCTGCTGGTGCAGATATCAAGGAAATGTCTGAAAAGACGTTTGTTGATATGTTCATGTCCAATTTCTTTGCAGACGAAGGCGACATAGTGCGCGCGACTCGCAAGCCGATCATTGCGGCCGTTGCAGGTTATGCGCTTGGCGGCGGCTGTGAATTGGCAATGATGTGCGATTTCATCATCGCGGCAGACACTGCAAAGTTCGGTCAGCCTGAGATCAACCTTGGTGTTGTTGCAGGAATCGGCGGCACCCAGCGCCTTACGCGGTTTGTGGGCAAGTCCAAGTCGATGGACATGCACCTCACTGGTCGCTTCATGGATGCAGAAGAAGCAGAACGCAGCGGACTTGTGAGCCGCGTTGTTCCTGCGAAAAAGCTCAAGGAAGAAGCGCTTGGAGCTGCCCAGAAGATCGCGGAAAAGTCTGTTTTGACTTCTATGGCCGTCAAAGAAGCTGTAAATCGCAGCTATGAGACGACCCTCAGCGAGGGTATTCTGTTTGAGCGTCGGTTATTCCATTCCCTCTTCGCGACTGAAGATCAAAAGGAGGGTATGGCCGCATTCCTAGAGAAGCGCCAAGCGCAATTTCGTGACAAATAATCACCCAAGACCTTGGGGCCTGTTGACACAAAGCTGAGTCGGCCCTAAAGACCCAAATTCAAGATGAAACCGAACCCAAACAGTGGGACGATGATATATGGCTAATACGCCTCAAGCAAAAAAGCGCGCTCGTCAGAACGAAGCACGCTTTCAAGTAAACAAAGCGCGTCGCTCGCGCATTCGTACTTTTCTGCGTAAAGTAGAAGAGGCGATTACATCCGGTGACAAAGACGCGGCTTCCGTTGCTCTTCGTGACGCACAGCCTGAAATCATGCGCGGCGTGACCAAGGGTGTTTATCACAAGAACACAGTGGCGCGCAAAATGTCCCGTCTCTCTGCTCGCGTCAAAGCAATCGGCTAAGCACAGCGTCAAACGCTGGTCTTACAAATAATCTAAGCGCCACCTGTTATGGGATGGCGCTTTTGTCGTTTATACGGTTCTCTGGCCGATTCTCCGCTGGGTTTTGGAAAAATTCAGTCAGTCAATATGACTCCATTTGCACCACTGCATTTTCAATTCGATCTGTTGCATTTACCCGTGAAAAGAGATTCTTTTCGACCATTCAATGAGTCAAGTTAATAGATAAGTTGCCGCGCCGCACAACGACTTGCTATCAATGCAGAGCGACTCATGTTGGCCTGAGAAATCTCGGAGTGGAACGAAGCAGCGTTGCGACCCAAAGTGCGGTCTCACACTGGATTCACCAAACTTCCTTATGTTTCTGGCACGTCACGCAAAGCACATGTAGGTGGATGGGACCCGCCGATATGCTGAGCATTCGAGTTTTGTAAGGCTTTCCGAAGCTACGCGAAATCGACATGACTTTCCGTGGTGCTGCTCGCCCACAGAAAGTCGCGAAAGAAGTTTGGGAAAGAAAGAATTCAAATGACGCTCGACGACTGGGGACAATTACAAGACATTCTTCGGGCATCCGTAGGTAAGAACAACTACACCAACTGGATTGGCCCTTTGTCGTTTGTAGGCGCGAAGAATGGCGTGGCAAGCTTTAGTGTTCCAACGAATTTTCTCGGGAACTATGTGTCACAGAACTTTGGCGACATGATCGTCTATCAGGCGCAACAGGCCGGCCACGATATTCAGCGCGTCCACTTCGCTGTGCTCAAAGCCAACCCTGCGGATACCAGCAAGCAACACGCTGCGATCGCTCCCAAACCAGACACTCATACGCCTGCGCAAAAATTCTCCAGGATTCCTGACTCTCTAGCAGGCGCTCCGCTCGACAAGCGATTTACCTTCGACACATTTGTCGTTGGCAAACCGAATGAACTTGCGCATGCTGCTGCCCGCCGTGTCGCAGAAGGTGGCCCAGTGACGTTCAATCCGCTTTTTCTATATGGCGGTGTTGGCCTTGGTAAGACGCACCTAATGCATGCAATCGCGCATGAACTTCAGTCTGCGCGCCCTGATCTTAAGGTTCTTTATCTCTCCGCTGAACAATTTATGTACCGCTTTGTGCAAGCACTGCGTGAACGCAAAATGATGGACTTCAAAAGCCTCTTTCGCGCGGTTGACGTGCTCATGGTTGACGACGTTCAGTTCATTGGCGGAAAAGATAGCACTCAAGAAGAATTCTTCCACACGTTCAACGCGCTCGTGGATCAAAACAAACAAATTATCATCTCCGCAGATCGTGCGCCTGGTGAAATCAAAGGGCTTGAGGATCGCATCAAATCGCGTCTGCAATGTGGTCTTGTTGTCGACCTGCACCCAACGGATTACGAACTGCGCCTTGGCATTCTCCAGTCGAAAGTCGAGATTCAAAAAGCCCAGTATCCGGGCCTGCATATCGACGAAGGCATCATCGAATTCCTCGCGCACCGCATCAGCACCAATGTCCGCGTACTTGAAGGTGCACTGACTCGTCTCTTTGCCTTCGCCTCTCTTGTGGGTCGCGAAATCACTATGGATCTCACGGTCGATTGTCTCTCCGACGTGCTGCGCGCGTCCGAGCGTAAAATCACCGTCGAAGAAATTCAGCGACGCGTGTCAGAGCACTACAATATCCGCCTATCGGAACTCATCGGCCCCAAGCGCGTGCGTAACTTTGCGCGTCCGCGTCAGGTGGCGATGTATCTATGCAAGCAGCTGACTAGCCGCTCTTTACCAGAAATCGGGCGTCGCTTTGGTGGCCGCGATCACACGACGGTCATGCACGGCGTGAAGCGCATTGAAGAGCTGAAAATTCAAGATGGCCAAATCGCGGAAGACATCGAAATGCTGCGTCGCGCGCTTGAAGAATAGGCAACCGTCCTAACAAACCCTCGCGCCTTTGTTAGAAAGGGCTTGAGGGATGCACCGTTTCAGGTAATTTGTCGTTTCGACACGTCTTTCTAGGAGCGAGACACATGAAAATGAGCATCGAACGCGCAACGCTGCTAAAAGCCGTCTCGCACGCCCAATCTGTGGTGGAGCGCCGCAACACAATTCCAATTCTTGCAAACGTGCTGATCGAAGCGGAAGGTAACGACGTACGTTTCCGCGCAACGGACCTCGATATCGAAGTTGTCGACAAGGTTGAAGCCTTGGTCGAGCGCGCAGGCGCGACCACAGTTTCTGCAACAACTTTGAACGAAATCGTGCGCAAATTACCCGATGGCGCGCAGGTTACATTGAATGATGATGGCACCTCCGGCCGCCTCACGATTGAAGCGGGTCGTTCGAACTTCTCTTTGGCAACATTGCCAAAGGAAGACTTCCCTGTGATGGCAACCTCCGAGTACTCTGCAAATTTCTCAGCACAAGCCAGCGTTCTGCGGCGCTTGTTTGACAAATCCAAGTTTGCGATTTCCACCGAGGAGACGCGCTACTATCTCAACGGTGTCTATATGCACATCTCTGACGCGGAAGGCGGTAGAGTTTTGCGTTGTGTCGCAACCGACGGCCACCGTCTTGCGCGCATTGATGCTGACTTGCCAGAGAACGCATCCGAAATGCCTGGCGTAATCGTACCGCGCAAAACTGTCGGTGAATTGCGCAAGCTTCTGGATGAAGACGACATGCAAATCGCCGTCTCTGTATCGGAAACCAAGGTACGTTTTGCGACGCCCGAAATCACCCTAACCTCCAAGGTTATCGACGGGACCTTCCCCGATTACACGCGCGTGATTCCACAGGGCAACACGCGCAAGCTGGAAGTTGACGCAGCTGACTTCGCCAAAGCCGTAGATCGCGTTGCAACTGTTTCATCTGAGCGTTCGCGCGCCGTGAAACTTTCGCTTGATGAGGACCGTTTGGTGCTCTCGGTTAACGCCCCTGATAGCGGTGCTGCGGAAGAAGAATTGGCCGTTGCCTACGGTGATGAGCGTCTTGAAATTGGCTTTAACGCCAAATACTTGCTCGAAATAGCCAGCCAGGTGGACCGCGAAAATGCGGTGTTCCTCTTTAACTCTTCCGGCGATCCGACGTTGATGCGTGAAGGCAATGACACAAGCGCTGTCTACGTCGTCATGCCGATGCGCGTTTAAAGCCAGCCGATGCTCGCCATAACCGAGCTTACGCTTTCACATTTCCGCTCGCACAAGCTGGCCCGCATTTCATGTGGGCCTATGCCTGTTGCGATCTTCGGCCCGAATGGCGCTGGTAAGACCAATATCTTAGAGGCGGCTTCCCTCTTTTCACCAGGTCGCGGGATGCGGCGCGCCAGTGCCGAAGACATGACACGCCGCCCCGAAGCACTGGGGTGGAAAGTCACAGGTCTCCTTCAATCAAAAGACCAAGCCCATGAGATCGAGATGTGGTCCGAGAATGGCAGTGCGCGCAGTACCAAGGCCAATTCAAAGCCCGTTCCACAGAATCGACTGGCAGAACTCTCCCGCGTGTTATGGCTCATCCCTGCGATGGATCGCCTTTGGATCGAAGGCGCTGAAGGGCGCCGTCGCTTTCTTGACCGTATGGCACTTAGCTTTTTTCCGAACCATGCTGAAGCATCACTCACCTATGAAAAAACCATGCGCGAGCGCAACAAGCTGCTGAAAGAGAACGTGCGCGACCCAATGTGGTACAGTGTTCTCGAAACTCGCCTTGCTGAGACGGGTGCTGTGATCCATGAAAATCGCGTCCACACGTTAACCTTCCTTAGTGACGCTCAGGCGCGGGCCGAAACCCCCTTCCCCACTGCTGATCTTGAATTGATCCACGCAGAAGACGCTATGCCCCTCGATAGCGCTGATCTGAAAGACGCCTTTGAGGCCAGCCGCTCTCGTGACCTCGCCGCAGGTCGTACTCTGGTCGGTCCTCATCGCGCGGATCTGTACGGGGTGTTTACTGCCAAGGGCGTGCCCGCCAAAGATTGCTCAACGGGTGAACAAAAAGCGCTACTGATCTCCCTCATCCTTGCGAATGCGCGTGCGCTGGCTGGGCAAATCGGGGCACCGCCCATCCTTTTGCTTGATGAAGTCGCAGCCCATCTTGATACGACCCGTCGCGCAGCATTATATGCGGAGATATCGGCGCTTGGCGCACAAGCTTGGATGACAGGCACTGGCGCAGAGCTTTTTGACAGCCTATCGAGCCAATCTGTCCATCTTGAAGTAACCGAAAATGATGGCATTAGCGAAACCAATATTGTCCGCCAAGGTTAGGCTTTGCGCAGCACACAAAATATAGCTGTTGCGCGTGACAATCCCCCCAAAGTTTAGTATAAAACTCCCAAATAAAGAGGGGGTTTTCGCATGTCCGAGACCGAGCAGAGCAACGCCGAATATGGTGCCGATTCCATCAAAGTTCTCAAAGGCTTAGAGGCTGTACGCAAACGCCCAGGCATGTACATCGGCGACACCGATGACGGCTCTGGTTTGCACCACATGGTTTATGAAGTCGTGGACAATGGAATTGACGAAGCGTTAGCTGGTCATGCGGATGCTGTGAACGTCAAAATCCATGCTGACTCGTCGGTTTCAGTCAGCGACAATGGCCGCGGTATTCCTGTGGGCATTCACGAGGAAGAAGGCGTTTCAGCGGCTGAGGTCATCATGACCCAACTGCACGCAGGCGGCAAATTCGACAGCAATTCCTATAAAGTGTCTGGCGGTCTGCACGGTGTTGGCGTCTCTGTTGTGAACGCTTTATCCAACTGGCTTGAGTTGCGCATTTGGCGTGACGGTAAAGAACACGTCGCACGATTCGAGCATGGTGATACCGCTAAACATTTGAAAGTTGTCGGCGATGCAGGCGAGCGTACTGGCACAGAGGTGCGCTTTCTCGCTTCCCTCGATACCTTTTCTAATCTGGAATACGTCTTCGACACTCTTGAAAAACGCCTGCGCGAACTCGCCTTTCTAAATTCCGGTGTACGTATCATACTTGAGGACGAACGCCCCGCCGAGCCACTGCGCACAGAGCTATGTTACGATGGCGGCGTTAAGGAGTTCGTTAAATATCTCGACCGCTCCAAATCGTCCGTTATGCCTGAACCAGTTTATATGATCGGTGAAAAAGACGACATCGGCGTTGAAGTCGCGATGTGGTGGAACGATAGCTACCATGAAAACGTATTGCCCTTCACCAACAATATTCCTCAGCGCGATGGCGGCACGCATATGGCGGGTTTCCGCGGCGCGCTGACACGTACGATCAACAACTACGCGGCCTCCAGCGGTATCGCAAAACGTGAAAAGGTAAACTTCACGGGTGACGATGCACGTGAAGGTCTCACTTGTGTGCTGTCTGTCAAAGTACCTGACCCAAAATTTAGCTCACAGACGAAAGACAAGCTCGTCAGTTCCGAAGTACGTCCTGCAGTTGAAAGCCTTGTGAACGAAAAACTTGCCGAATGGTTTGAAGAAAATCCGAATGAAGCCAAGATCATCGTTGGCAAGATTATCGAAGCCGCACACGCCCGCGAAGCTGCCCGCAAAGCGCGGGAATTGACACGGCGCAAAACGGCGATGGATGTGAACTACCTCGCAGGCAAGCTCAAAGATTGCTCAGAAAAAGATCCGTCCAAAACTGAAGTTTTCCTCGTCGAGGGTGATTCAGCTGGTGGTTCTGCGCAGACGGGCCGTGATCGTCAGACGCAGGCTATCTTACCGCTAAAAGGTAAGATTCTCAACGTCGAACGCGCGCGTTTTGACAAAATGCTGAACTCCCAAGAGATCGGCAACCTTGTCATGGCGCTTGGCACAGGGATTGGGCGCGACGAGTTTAACATCGAAAAACTACGCTACCACAAGATCGTCATTATGACCGACGCGGACGTCGATGGCGCGCATATTCGCACGCTTTTGTTGACCTTCTTCTACCGTCAAATGCCGGAGCTTATTGAGGGTGGATACCTCTACATCGCGCAACCTCCGCTTTATAAAGTGTCGCGCGGCAAGTCCGAAGTTTACCTCAAAGACCAAGCCGAGATGGACGAATATCTGATTGAGCAAGGCATCGACGATGCTGTTCTGCGTCAAGGTAATGGCGAAGAGATCAACGGCCAAGACCTGCGCCGCATCGTAAATGAGGCTCGTCAGTTGAAGCGCGTTCTTGACGCCTTCCCGACGCATTATCCACGTCACATTCTTGAGCAGGCTGCGATCGCTGGCGCCTTCGTGCCCGGCGTCGTCGATCAGGATTTGCAAGGTACCGCAGATCGCGTGGCCGAGCGTTTAAACCTGATTGCGCTGGAATACGAACAAGGCTGGCAGGGCCGCATCACACAGGATCACGGCATTCGCCTGGCACGCATTTTGCGCGGTGTTGAAGAAGTGCGTACGCTCGATGGTCCGATGTTGCGCTCCGGTGAGGCGCGCAAAACCGGCAGCTTCACGCAAAGCTTGCAGGACGTGTACAACCTGCCTGCTACGCTTATTCGCAAGGATCGCAATCAGATGATTTTTGGCCCGCTTGATCTGCTCTCAGCGATCCTGCAAGAGGGTGAAAAAGGTCTAAGCTTGCAACGCTACAAAGGTCTGGGCGAAATGAACCCCGATCAGCTTTGGGAAACAACGCTGGATCCTGATGCGCGCACATTGCTGCAAGTCAAGATCAACGATGTGGCCGAAGCGGATGATCTCTTTACAAAGCTTATGGGCGATATTGTTGAGCCGCGTCGTGAATTTATCCAACAAAACGCGTTGAACGTGGAGAATCTTGATTTCTGATCCGCTCGACCCAGCCATAGAAGCGAAGGTGCGCGGCAGTTTTGCGAATCAAGCGATGATGGCTTCTCTTGGCGCAAAAATGACTGCTGTGAGCCTTGGCCAAGCCGAGATCACGGCGGATGTTTTAGGTGCCTACACGCAACAACAAGGGTTTGCGCATGGTGGCTTGGTCTTTTCAATCGCGGACAGCGCTGCGGGTTATGCAGCGCTCACCATGGTCCCGCTTGAGAATGAAATCATGACCGCAGAGTTGAAAATCAACTATCTGTCCGCTAGCAAAGGACGGTTGATTGCTGCGGGACGCGTTCTAAAATCTGGCCGGCGTTTGGTTGTTGTTGCAGCCGAAGTTTGGGCGATTGACGGCGAAACACGCAAACATGTTGCGGTTTTGCAAGGCACGATGGTGCCTGTCGCGCTTTAGATCAAACGATCCACGGCGCCCGCCAGGACCTTAAGCCCCATCACAAGATCATCCTCTTTCGTGTCTTCCGCAAAATCGTGACTGATGCCACCAATGGATGGAACAAACAACATTGCTGCGGACATCAAAGCAGACACATTCGTTGCGTCATGCAACGCACCAGACGGCATGACGAGCCATTGCTTTGGGGCATGCTCCTGTGCACTTTGTTCTAAAGCTTCGCGCAAATGCGTGTCCATCGCGACAGGCTCCAACCCCAACAAAGGACCATACTTCAGCGCCATTTCATGTGTATCTGCGATCTCTTCAGCCGTTTCTCTAATCACGCTTTCCATGCGTGCGAGCCGATCCGAATCGCCATCCCGCCATTGCATCGAAAACACGACCTTGCCGGGCACGATTGAGGACGCGTTTGGATGCAAACTGACCTGCCCAATTGTCCAAACCGTTTGCGGCGTCACAGCGTTGCACAAACGTTGGTTCAGCAACGCATTGAATGCGGAGAGCGCTTGAAACGCATCGCGCCGTATCGCCATTGGCGTTGTGCCCGCATGATTTTGCTGACCCTCAAACGCTATTTTCATGTCTCGAATGCCGACAATATCGCTGACTACGCCGACGATATCTGACGTCCCATCCATCACTGGACCTTGCTCGATATGCATTTCGATGAAGCCAGAAAACCTTTGAGGCTCAACAAAAATCTCGCACTTTCCCGCCATCATCGCCCGTGCGTCTCGAAAGGTGATGCCATCACGGTCCATCAACGCCTCCGCAGTTTCCAGATCAAGCGTTCCAGCCCAAATCGCACTGCCAGTAGTCACACCGAAACGTCCCTCCTCGTCTTGAAATGACACGACGGACACGGGCGTTAACCCGTCCTCAAACCGCGCTTTCGCAATTTCCAAGGCAGCCATCACACCCAAAGCACCGTCAAGCCACCCGCCCTCTGGCTGGCTGTCTGTGTGTGACCCAAGTAACAGGCTTTGCCTTTTCGCAATCCCAAACACAGATCCCGCAGGGTCTACATGAACCTCTAACCCACAGGCGCGCAATTCGTTGGCAAGCCACGCACGCGCATCGATATCCGCGGCGCTAAAGGCAGGTCGGATAACACCCTGTCCGATCCCACTGGCACCAAAGCTCCGCAGCTGATGCAAACTCTCTAAAAACCGTTGCGAATTGAGGGGCATATGCTGTCTCCTTTCCCACATTAGGGCCACAGAACGCCTGCCCTTTCAACTCTCGATCTAGAGCGCTACATCTGACCCAAGCGACAAGGAAATGTTATGACAGAGATCACACTTGTACGGCATGGGCAGGCCAATTCTAATAGCACTGACGAGCATGGGTATGACAGGTTAAGCCCGCTTGGCCACGAACAAGCAGCGTGGCTTGGCACACACTTGCGCGACACACATAGAGCGTTTGACAGCGTCTATTGCGGTACTTTGCGTCGTCATATCGAAACGGCTTCTGGCATGCAGGCAGCAAAATATGCGCCAGTTACCCAAGATGCGCGCCTGAACGAACTCGCTTATTTTGACCTGTCCAACGCTTTTGAGGCCTATAGCGGACAGCCCATTCCAAAGCAGCAGGCAGAGTTCGTCGCGCATATGCCACGTCTGTTTGAGGCATGGATGGACGGGCACCTGCAGAATATCCCCGAAAGTTTCGCAAGCTTCGAAGACCGCGTGAGCCAAGCCATCGAGGACATCAGCGCGCGCCGTGACCGCGCTTTGGTCATCACATCGGGTGGTGTCATCGGCTTGATAACACGCCAGGTTCTTAGCCTTGATACTGACAATTACGCGCGGATCTGCATGTCGATCATGAACTCATCGACACATCGGTTTACAAAAATTGGGCCAAAGCTGTCGCTGTCCCAGTTCAACAACATCTCACATCTTGAACAAGTTGGGCGCCATCACGCGCAAACTCATATTTAGAGAGGCTGTTGCATGACACATCTCTGGGTGCGCGCGGAACAGCGCGAAAATGAAGAACGCGTTGGGGTGACGCCTGCTGGCGCTGCCGAATTGCTTAAAGCAGGGGTTCAGGTCACGATTGAGCAGAGCACCGTGCGCGCTATCGGGATTGAAGGTTACCAAGCAGCCGGATGCATCATCGCGCCAGAGAACAGCTGGCCCTCAGCCCCAAGCAATGCCATAATCTTTGGCCTGAAAGAGCTGCCAGAGGACAGCACACGCCTCACCCATTGCCACATTATGTTCGGTCATGCCTACAAAGGCCAATCATCAGGGCGCGTTCTGCTCGATCGTTTCAAAGCCAGTAACGGCACATTGTATGATCTTGAATACCTTGTTGACCAGGCGGGTAAACGTGTCGCTGCGTTCGGGTATTGGGCGGGTTATGCAGGGGCTGCCGTTGCTCTGCGCTGCTGGTTCGCGCAACAAAGGAACGAAACGGCGGGACCTGTAAGCG
This sequence comes from Planktotalea sp., assembly GCF_018607995.1. Lineage (GTDB taxonomy): Bacteria > Pseudomonadota > Alphaproteobacteria > Rhodobacterales > Rhodobacteraceae > Planktotalea. The sequence continues at coordinate 86,063 of NZ_JABBAL010000003.1, read as the reverse complement.
TTTTCAAAAGTTCCGATGCGCTACTTGAAGATTTGCAAGAACACATGGCTCAGCACGATCAAACGAAACTTAATGCGCTTATCATCGGCGCCCTTGGCCGCGTTGGAACAGGTGCGGCTGACCTCTTTAGTGCACTCGATATTCCTGCAACCAAATGGGACATAGCAGAGACCATCAATGGCGGGCCATTCCCGCAAGTCCTTGAACACGCCCTCTTTTTGAATTGCATCCTTGCGTGCCCCGGCACGCCAGTCTTTGTACCGGAAAGCGCAAAAACTGACGCGCGCAAACTTACGGTGATTGGCGATATTTCCTGTGATACCGGCAGCGACTTATCTCCAATCAAGGTCTATGATCGCACAACAACGTGGGCCGAACCCGCCTTGCGTGTGCATGATGTGCCGCCTCTCGATGTGACTGCAATCGACAATCTTCCCTCAATGCTGCCCGTTGAAAGCTCCGAGGATTATGCGAGGCAATTACTCCCCTCTCTGCTGACCCTCACCGACTTAGCATCAGGTGTTTGGGCGCGAGCAGAGGCGACGTTTCACAAACATCTTTAAGCAAATAGACGGTAGTACATACAATCCGGCATGAACTGGCTTAGGCGGAAGACCCACGAAAAGGCGCGTGGGAAACTTTTCTTGAATCGATCCGAATTCATCAGTTCAAACATCTCATTCGCGGCCTCTACAGGTTCCATTATGAAAGGCATGTTGAAATTGTTTTTCTCGGTCAAACGCGTCTTGATGAACCCCGGATTGGCGAGCTGCACATCGATCCCACTGCCACGTAGATCAGCGTACATGCTTTCTGCCAAAGCCATCGTACCTGCCTTGGACGCCGCATAGCCAATTGCGCCGGGCAAGCCACGAAAACCAGATAGCGAACCGGTGATCACAAGGTGGCCCGAGCCACGTTTTTGCATCATTGGCATCACGGATCCCATCACACGAATGGCGCCCGTGAAGTTAATGTCTGCCATCGCCTCCGCTAGGCTCGCGTCCCAATTTTGCGATGTCATCGGCCAGTAAACGCCCGCCAGGAAGACGACGCCATCGACATCACCGACAGCCTGAGCTGCCACTTCAACGCTTGCGCGATCACTAACATCGACAACCTGCGACGAGACGTTACCGGGCAATTCAGAAACAAGCGCATTTAGCTTATCTTGCGAACGTGCCGAGATGATAACCTCCACCCCTGCACACGCCAGTTGATGCGCCAAAGCTGCGCCTAAACCTTCACTGGCCCCGACAAGCCAATACCGTTTACCCGACCACTCTCTCACGCCACTTCCTTCTTTCTCATTGTTGCAACCAACTCCGCGACCTTGAACCCGAACTTGCGGAACTGGCTACGGTTCACGATTGATCCGTTGGGTGCCAGATACATCCAATCGATCGTATCGAGCACATGCCCACCTGCTTCATCCGGGAGCTTGATGCGATATTTCAACTGCACCGCAGAGCCTGTTTGCGTGCCCGAGCCGGTCCCGATCACATCCGGTGCTTCTGCCCTAATTGCACCGTCATTGCCAAGCGTTAGGTGCCATTCACGGTTCTGTACCGTGCCGCTATCGTAGCGAAACTCTTCACGCATATAGCCTTTGTTGCCATCCCATTCCGCCTCAAAATTTCCCACGAAACGCGATGTGACTCTGCCAGTAGGGCCATAGATTACACCTTCGCATTCAATCGGACCATTCAGGTGCTCACGCAGATCAAACTGGGGATCATTCTTGGCGTAATCCAGTGGGCTTTGCGCTGCAAAATCCAAGTACTTCGTCTTGAGATGGTTGAATACAAGCATAAAAGCTACACCCAGTAACACGTATCCAATCGCTTCCATATCGTTATCCCTTTTCTAGCTGAGTTGTCGCAAGCAACGCGATAGCAAGGCATTTCAACCCGCAAGGCACAGCCGCGTATAGTAACGTCAAAAGCCAAAGCGAGGCTTCGGTATTTTCGCTGCCAGAGGTAAATCCGGTCCGCTCCAACATCGGAAGCAAAACGACAGCCGCAAACGCAAGCGACAGTTTCGACACCAGTGCCCAAAGGCCAAAACCCTCAGCAGCGTTCGGCGCGATTTTTGCCATGCGTGTGGCGAAAGCCGCAGGCAAAAGAGTGAGGTCCGCACCCATCGCAGCGCCAGTAGCGACGCAAACGAGCGCAAACAAAAAAGTGTCGCCAGAACCGAGCGTAATAGCGGAGGCAAAGGCAAAAACAGCAAGGGTCATCGCAACCAAAAGCACGGGCTTAATCCCATATTTATGCGCTAAAATACCCCAAATTGGTGCTGCAACAGCCGCGCTTATGAAGAAAAGTAGCAGCAAAGCGCCTTCTTGACCGGGGGCTGCAAGGCGGCTTTCCACGAAGAAAAGAAACAACGTTGAACTGACCGCGACTGGAGCTGCGTTGACTAAAGCGATCAGAAGCAGTCTTCGCGCCTGTGTGTCTTGAAGGATCACCCGAAATCCGGGTCCCGCATCAGGCTTAGCATTGCCCCATTCGCGGCGCATCAGCAGGACGGCCAACAGACCCAACACTGCGAATGCGATAGCAAAGACCGTGAACTCTGCGTCCATGTAGGGCAAGAAGACAAACGGTGCGATAGATGCGGCACACACACCCAAAAGCGCGCCTGTTTCACGCCAACGCGCGAGTTTTAGGTGACCACCAGCAGCCATCGTATCTGCTTTGTCAACACCTTGGGCGTAAAAGGAAATCGTCAGAAAGCTGAACGCGGAAAACACCAACGTAAGCATCATCACAAACCACAAAACGGGCGAGAACACCGGCGTAATTGCAAACAATCCCAGCATCCCACCGCACATCACCACAACTCCAAGCGCAACGGCCTTTCCTCGCGCGGAGGCTGTCATCGCTGCAAGCTTGCCAAGCAGCGGATCCTGCACCACATCGAGCAAGCGCAGCGCGAATAACACGGCGCCTAGCGCGCCCAGTGAAACGCCAAATTCGTCTACATAAAACTTGGGCGCGTGGATGTAGATCGGCAAGCCCGCCGCCGACAACAATGCGGCAAACACTGCATAGCCACCCAATGCGGATACCCGCGTGTCATGTGAAACAGCCACTACCATCACGAGACTTCGCGCGTGGGTGGTTCTGGTCGGTTACGAAAACCTGCGCCTTTCCACCAAAGTTTCAGTGCTTGCCAATGGATCAGTCCTAACACGCGGCGCGATCCAAACGGGCGTTTCATACAGAACCCAAGGATACTCGCGTTGCTCAGCGGTGCCCGCGGCCCTGTGAGCGTGGCGATCAAGCCACCTTGTTGGCTCGTGTAATCGATAAAAATCCCAACACGCGTTTCGGAAATATCAAAGCGAAATTTGTATCCGCCTTCGATGGGCTGGAACGGAGACACATGCATCAGTTTGCGCGACTTCAAACGATCGCTAGGCGCAATTGGCCGCAAATCATCATGGTAACACAAGTAGCTATGACGATCCCCGTATGTGTTCGTCACCTCAGAGATCACGGCGCAAAGCTGGTCTTGATCGTTATGGATAAGCCAAAAGCAGACCGGATTAAACACATGACCAAGCACGCGTGGTTGGGTCAAAAGGAGAATCGTGCCACTCAACGCGACCTCGTTCGCATTGAGCACCCCACGCACCCATTTTACGCCATGCCCCGCCTTAGGCACGCCTCCATGATCGCAGTCAAAAACTGCTGTTACATTGCGCGCATTGCGGGAGAACAACGAAGGCCTAGCACTCGTCTTGTCCATATCAAGCAATACATAGTCCACGCGATACCGAAACGCATTGGCGATATCACCTTTGCGTCCATGAAACGTGTGGCCAGCAATGTGCTGCGCTTGATTCATTGCGCCGCAATCATCGCAGCTGCGTCATCGCGCAATGCATTTACCACGTTGACCGCACTTGAAAGGCCATCTTCATGAAAGCCGTTTTTCATCCACGCGCCACAGAACCAAGTGTTATTCGAACCATTCAAGGCAGCTACGTCGCGCTGACCATCCAAAGCCGTCAGATCGAATACAGGGTGACGCAATGTCACTTGATCATAGATCAACTCTTCACGGATCGTGCGTGTGGTGTTTAGCGTCACAAAATGCGGATCATTTGCCGGAATCGGCTGAAGCGAATTCATCCAATAGGTCAGATCAATCCGTTCATTAGTTTTGCTTTCGTCCTCTGTATAATTCCATGAGGACCAGCACACCTTGCGCTTTGGCATAACAGAAGCGTCAGCGTGCAAAATGATGTCATTCGGCTGATACGTGATCTTTGCCAACGCAGCACTTTCTGCTTCTGTTGGGTCAGCGAGCAAGCGAAGGCTATCATCGGAATGCGTAGCAAAAATGACCTCATCAAATGCCTCCCAATCTCCGCCCAAAGCTTTAACTCCGACACTTCCATTAACACGGCGCACCGCATCAATCGGACAGCCGAGTCGCAGCGCGACACCTTTAGCACGCAACGACGTCTCGACGCGGCGCACATATTCGGTAGACCCGCCTTTGACCGTGTACCATTGATGTTGGCCTGTCACGCCAAGCAGCGCATGGTTTTTAAAGAAATCCATCATCGCGTAGGCGGGGAAATCCATGATTTTATCCGTTGGTGTCGACCAAATCGCACCAGACAAAGGGGCGAGATAATAGTCACTGAAATATCGACCAACATCGAGATTTTCAAGGAATGTGCCAATCGTCCAATTGAGATTTGCGGCGGCGAGATCATAGCCCTTGCCATTAAAGCGATGGATATCACGCAACATTCGCAAGAAGCGAGGATTAAGCGCATTCTTGCCTTGCGCGAAAACAGCGCGCACTGACGCAAGCCCATACTCCAATCGCCCACCATCGATCGAGGCTCCAAAGCTCATACTTGATGGAACAACTGGCACATCCAGCTCTTCAAAGAGCGCAGCCAAGTGAGGGTAGTTCGCGTAATTGAAAACGATAAAGCCCGTATCTACCGGCTGATTACCACTCGCACCTGCGATGATCGTGCGCGCATGACCGCCCAAGCGCGCCTCTGCTTCAAACACGGTGACGCGGTGATCACTGCCGAGCATGTGCGCGGCACCGAGACCAGATATCCCTGCCCCAATCACGGCAATATTTTTCTGCGGCAGGCTGCCGTTGAGTGTTGGCATTCGTTGAGCTCCAAAGATAGATTGGCTAAGTAGTTATGAGAGAATACGCAGCTTCGCACTATTTGGATGCAAAAGAAGAAAAAAATAACATGTGAGTGATCCACTCCCCTACGCGGCGCGTATCATTAGATATTGTCACACGTCAGTGTCTCGGATTCGATCCATGTACTCAAAATCCGGTACTCTAACCACATTTGGACCGTACGACTTTAAAGACTGGCCAGGACGACAGTGACGTGAATAAGACGAACAACGACTGGACCGCGCAAATTTATGCGATCAGGGACACGCAGGATCAGGCAGCTTTTGCCGAACTGTTCGCCCATTTTGCACCGCGTGTGAAAGGCTTTTTGATGAAAAGCGGCGCGGATGCGTCATTGGCAGAGGAATGTACACAAGAGGTGATGGCCACCATATGGCGCAAAGCACATATGTTCGATCCTAGCCGCGCAAGCGCGGCGACTTGGATTTTTACGATTGCGCGGAATCGTAAGATTGACGCATTACGCAAGCAACGTCGGCCAGAACCGGAAGACCTTCCTTGGGGCCCCGAAGCTGAACCCGATCAGGCAGAAGCCATCGGTTTGAAACAAGAGACAGAACAGTTGGCAATTGCGATCAAGGAATTGCCAGAAAAACAGAGGATTTTGGTTGAGCAAGCCTATTTTGGTGACCTTTCGCATAGTGAAATTGCAGAAATTACAGGCCTCCCACTGGGCACAATCAAATCCCGCATTAGGTTAGCGCTAGAGCGTTTGCGCCACGCAATGAAGTGATGAACATGACAGATACGATTAAACACCACCTGACGCCCGAAATCTTGATGGCGTATTCCGCTGGAACCTTGCCAGAGGCGTTCGGCCTTGTTGTGGCGACCCATGTGTCCATGTGCGATGTTTGTCGCGCGGAGTTGGATAGCTATGACGCTGTTGGCGGTGCTGTGATGGAGGATGCCACGACAGCTGATTTGTCCAGTGATGCGCTGGCCGCGACGATGAAGCTTATTTCTGAGGGCAACATTACGCCAGAAGCGCCGCGTCGTTCAACTGGGACGCTCCCAAGCCCTTTGCAGGACTACGTCGGCGGCGATATTTCCGCGATCAAATGGAAGCCACTCGGTATGGGCGTCAAACAGGCGATGTTGCCAACATCCAAAGCTGCGACAGCACGCTTGCTCTACATTCCTGCAGGTGCTGCTGTACCTGACCACGGACACCAGGGCACAGAAATGACACTTGTTCTTCAAGGCGCGTTTGTGGACGAGGAAGATCGTTTCGCACGCGGCGATGTTGAGGTCGCAAACGAAGATATGGAGCACACGCCAATCGCTGATATGGGCGAGGATTGCATTTGCTTGGCCGTTACCGATGCGCCGCTGAAATTCAACGCGTTTATTCCACGTCTCGCACAGCGTTTCTTGCGGATCTAAATGTCTTCGTGGCAAGCAGAGGCATGCACCACGAGACCTTCTTCATAGACAAACAGCGTGTCTGCGGCACACACGGCGCGGTTATTTAGGTATGTGATCACCACCATCTGATGATCTTTGAAGATATGCTGAACATTGTACTTGAGGTCTGGCTGCTTCTTCAATGCAAGCCCCCAATAGGTGCGCAAAGCTTCTGTACAATAAAGTTCACCAGCGCCAGCCAAGGCTAAAGCTTTGCGAGAGCGAAAGCAAATTTCATTGCTGTAGTGCGATAAAATGCGATCTAAATCGTGGCTGTTCCAAGCGGCCTCTCACTTGAGCGCGAAGGCATCATGGTCAACGCTCAATTTTTGGCCCCGAGTTTGTGATCGTAACAACTGTTGGGTTCGGCTCAGGCGCAAGTTCTTCAAAATCAAAATTATCAAGTCTGCGCGCACGACGCCCCGCTTTATCAGCGCTTATCTTGATCTCTGAAATATCCTTCGCCGCCTGTCCAAAATGGCGATCAAGGTTTTCAACACGCGTGCCTAAACGCTCTACGTCTTTGAACAAATTGCCTAGTTCACGACGGATCGCGCCCGCTTGTTCTTGCATGCGCGAGTCTTTCAGAATGGCGCGCATCGTATTCAAAGTTGCCATGCAAGTCGTCGGTGACACGATCCAAACACGCGCCGCAAACCCTTCGCGTACAAGCTCTGGGAAGTTTGCATGCAGCTCTGCGTAAACCGCTTCCGATGGAAGGAACATCAAAGCACCATCAGCGGTTTCACCGTCTAGGATATATTTCTCTGAAATCGCCTTGATATGCGCCTTTACGGAGGCCCGCATCATGCGCGCCGCCTCGTTCAATTCATGCTGGGTTTCAGCATTGCGAAGTGCCTCATAGGCTTCCAAGGGAAACTTGCTATCTACCACAATCGGACCCGGAGGGTTCGGCAAATGGATCAAGCAATCCGCGCGCTTGCCGTTCGAAAGCGTCGCTTGCCACGTGTAGCTATCCGCAGGCAGCGCCTTTCCAACGATGTCCTTTAGTTGGATTTCCCCAAAGGCCCCGCGCGTTTGTTTATTGCTAAGGATATCTTGCAGGCTCAACACATCACCCGAGAGTTTTGTGATATTATCTTGAGCCTTATCAATCGCTTGTAGACGCAGCTGCAATTCGCCAAGGCTTTGCGCTGTGCGCCGTGCCGACCCTTGCAAGTTCTCGTTCATCGTCCCACTGACTTGGCTCAGGCGCTGCTCCATCAGCTGTAACATATTCGTTTGCGAGGCGGCTTGCGCCTCTGAGACATGGTTCAAACCACCGGCGAGCTGTTGCTGCCCATCGGAAATAGACTGCACACGTTGACCCAACATGCCCATCTGATTGGCCAAAGGTTCCACCAAACGCGCACCACGTCCTGCAGCGCGAAGCGCCATAATCAACAGCACAAAAATCAACAAAAACGCCAACACAGCCGCAATCGCGGCTAACACAAACGGGTCTTCAAAATCAATCGTCATCACGTCCGTCCAAACAGCCGTTCAATGTCAGCGAGCTTTAGTTCCACATAGGTCGGGCGTCCATGATTGCATTGGCCCGAATGCGGCGTCGCTTCCATTTCACGCAAAAGCGCATTCATTTCCTCACCGCGCATACGACGACCAGAGCGTATCGAGCCATGGCAGGCAACACGACTTAGGATCGCTTCGATCTTGGCTTGCACAGCGATGCTTTCGCCCTGATCCGAAAGTTCGTCCAAGATGTCGAGGAGCATGGCCTTTGAATTCACTTCACCCAAAATCGCAGGCGTTTCGCGCACAGCTATTGCGCCGCCACCAAAACGCTCAATGCCGAGACCAAAGCGGTCAAGGTCGCTCGCAATCTCCATCAAGCGCGCGCAATCGCCATCAGAGATTTCGACAATCTCAGGGATCAGAAGTGCTTGCGCTGCAACACCGTTCTCAGCCATTTGGGTCTTGAGTTTTTCATAGACCAACCGCTCGTGGGCCGCGTGTTGATCGACGATCACCATCCCATCGCTTGTCTGCGCGATAATGTAATTCTCATGCACCTGCCCACGTGCAGCGCCCAGCGGGAATTGCTCTGTAGGTGTGTCTTCAATCACGGGCTCGACACGACTAAACACGGCCGCAGTTTCTTCAAACCCTGCTGTCTCAAATCCAGGTGCGTGCGCTGGATAGCTCGCGCGCATAGCCCCCCGCAAGGGACGATCCATCTGATACACGCGCGCGGGGCCAGTTACTTCAGGTCGCATGGCACCCAAAGTCGCATCAGCCAAAGTCGTAGACGCGCGATGACCCGCATCGGCCAAAGCATGACGCAGCGCAGATACAATCAAACCACGCGCCAAACCCGGATCTCGAAAACGCACCTCTGACTTTGCAGGATGCACATTCACATCGACCAATTGTGGATCACAATCGAGGAAAAGAGCCGCAGCTGGATGACGATCACGTGAGAGGAAATCGAAATAAGCGCCACGCAAAGCACCGTAGAGAAGCTTGTCACGCACAGGACGGCCATTCACGAACAGATACTGCGTGACGGCAGAGCCGCGCGAGTAAGTCGGCAGGGCCGAGAAACCCGTCAGGTGCAGACCTTCGCGTTCTGCTTCGATGCGCAGGGAATTATCCGCGAACTCTTTGCCAATGATCTGAGCAAGTCGCCCATGAAGCGCATCAAACAGATCGCCGTTTTCCGCATCCACTCGGAACGTCACGCGACCTTCGCCACCACCCGTCACATCGCGCAGCGTAAATCCGACAAACGGCTCCGCCATGGCGAGGCGCTTGATAACATCTGAAATCGCTTGGGATTCCGCGCGATCCGTGCGCATGAATTTAAGACGCGCAGGCGTGGCAAAGAACAGATCGCGCAACTCAACAACCGTACCTTTGGACAAAGCCGCAGGTTTCACTGGGCTCATAGCACCGCCGTTCACGGCAATCTCATGCGCATCATGCCCCGCTGCACGCGAGGTGATTGTCAGACGTCCGACAGCGCCGAGCGAGGGCAACGCCTCTCCGCGAAATCCGAACGTATGAATGTTGAGCAGATCACTGCCATCAATCTTGGAAGTCGCATGACGTGACAGCGCGAGCGGCAGAGCGTCGGGAACAATCCCGCACCCATCATCAACAACACGGATCAGCGTTTTGCCACCATCAGCATAGGCCACTTCGATCCGATGCGCACCCGCATCAATTGCGTTTTCAACCAACTCCTTAACCGCAGAGGCAGGACGTTCGACAACCTCACCTGCTGCAATACGGTTGATCGCAGCGTCGTCAAGTTGACGAATAACAGGCTGTGTATCGCTCATGTTGGGGGCAAGTTTGCTCATACCGCTACTAATAGCATAGAAGTCGGCGATTCTGCCACGTCTCAAAACGGCGTTAACCAACAAAATAACCCAAGCATTTCTGCTCGGGCTAAGGTCTTAAAAATTAGGGAAGTTAACCTTTCGAGAATTCAGGATAGGCTTCCATGCCCAGCTCGCTCATGTCGAGACCAGTGATCTCGGCTTCTGCGCTGACACGGATGCCGACTGTCGCCTTCAGGATGAACCAAACCACACCAGATACAACAAAGGTAAAGATGCCGACCACGAGGATGGAGTAAAGTTGAACACCAAGGGAGGCTGCATCGTTCGTGAACACTACCGCAATTGTGCCCCAGATGCCTGCGAACAGGTGGACAGGGATCGCACCAACAACATCGTCGATCTTCAGCTTGTCAAGGAATGGAACCGCGAAGACAACAATCACACCACCCACAGCACCGATAAGGGTTGCTACACCAAGGGAAGGTGTCAAAGGCTCAGCCGTGATGGACACAAGGCCCGCAAGTGCGCCGTTCAGAACCATCGTCAGGTCAGGCTTCTTATAGAGAAGCTGTGTCAGGATCATCGCAGTGATTGCACCACCAGCCGCAGCTGCGTTTGTGTTGGAGAAGATGCGGGAGATGTCAGCAATGTTCGCAGCGCTGTCCATATAAAGCTGGGAGCCACCGTTAAAGCCGAACCAACCTAGCCACAGGATGAACGTACCAAGCGTTGCAAGTGTCAGGTTGGAACCTGGCATTGGAACAGTACGGCCATCTTTGTATTTGCCGATACGTGGACCAAGGATAAGCGCGCCAGCAAGGGCTGCCCAGCCACCAACAGAATGTACAACCGTGGAACCCGCGAAGTCCTGGAAACCCATGCCATCAAGGAAACCACCGCCCCATTTCCAGCTTGCCTGGATTGGGTAGATAAGGCCAACAAGGACTATCGTGAACACGAGGAAAGGCCAAAGTTTTATACGCTCCGCCAATGCACCCGACACTATCGACGCTGTCGCCGCGCAGAACATCAACTGAAAGAAGAAGTCGGAACCGACAGAAGCATAAGTCAGATCAGGCTCTGTACCCTCCAAACCAACTGGTTCCAACGCCGTTGGTGAAAACGCACCAAGCACGCCAGTGATCGACCAACCATCGCCCGGGTACATCAAATTGTAGCCGATGAAATAGTAAACAATCGTCGCAAGCGAGAAGAGACCCATGTTCTTTGTCAATTGCATCGTCACGTTTTTACCGCGCACAAGACCCGCCTCGAGCATCGCAAAACCAGCGGCCATGAAGAAGACCAGAAAGCCCGCAACAAGGAACATAAATGTCGTGAAGATAAAGCCGATCTCAGCATTTGTCGGCGTTGTATCCGCCTCTTGTGAAAGCCCCAAACTCGGGAGCATCACTAACAGCGCGGTTGCACTCAAAAGTGTCGTCTTTTTCATATCCGTATCCTTCAAAATGCGCGCTTAGATCGCGTCGTTATTTGTTTCGCCTGTGCGCACGCGCACGGCCTGTGCCACGTCGAGCACGAAAATTTTGCCATCGCCGATTTTGCCAGTACGCGCTGTATTTGTGATCGTCTCAACCACTTGGTCGGCCATGTCGGCACCAATGACGATTTCCAGCTTAACTTTTGGCACAAAGTTCACGGCATATTCCGCACCGCGGTAAATCTCTGTATGCCCGGATTGCGCGCCGAAGCCTTTTATTTCTGTCACCATCATGCCGCGCACGCCAATATCTGTGAGCGCTTCACGGACGTCCTCCAGCTTGAATGGTTTGATTGTTGCTATGATGAGTTTCACTTGAAAACCTTTCGTAAGTGCGAGGGTCGAATCCCTCGGATCCGCCTACAGCAGAACGCGCATGAGGATGAGTTGGAAGAAAGTCGCCCAGCATTAGAAGAGTTTTTGAGGTAAAAAGCCTAAAAATTAGTCTTAAATATTTATTTGCCTATTTTTTAATCAAATATGTTTTGCAAATCTATGCTCAACATCTTCGGCGCGACACGGTATCATCGGAACGAAGAGATCCGAGCAGGTTCATTAAATGGTTCAAAAGAAACGCGGGAAATCTCCGCTTGTCGCTGAAAGGCGATATGGCAGAGCAAAACCTGCGAAGAAAAAAGTAGTAAAACCACGCAAGAAACGCGCGGCACGCAAGCCAATGCGCGGCCCAATTGGCTGGATAGTCACGCTGTTTCGCTGGATCGTTCGGCTTATCTGGGGCTTCACTTGGCGTATTGGGTTTGTCACCGCTGTCATTCTCGGCCTTGCGATCACTTATTTCGTCCTACAACTTCCCGAAGCGAATGATCTTCTTGACGGTCGCGCGCGCGGCTCCGTTACTTTGATGGACCGCAATGGCGAGGTCTTCGCCTGGCGCGGCGATCAATTTGGCGGTGCTATCACCACTGACACCGCCTCCCCGCATCTCACGAACGCGATCATCGCGACGGAAGACAAACGCTTCTATTGGCATCTTGGCGTTAGTCCCCGCGGCATCGCGAGCGCAGTGCGCATTAATCTTCGTGAAGGGCGCGGACCTTTGTCTGGTCATGGTGGTTCAACAATCACCCAACAGACCGCGAAGCTACTGTGCCTCGGAGTGCCCTATGACAACAAAACATGGAAAAGCGAAAAAGAATACGAGGCCGATTGCCGACGCACGACCATGTGGCGCAAAGCCAAAGAAGCACTGTTCGCAATGGCGATGGAGGTCAAATACACCAAGGACGACATCCTCAACATCTACATGAACCGTGCTTTCCTTGGCGCTGGCGCACGTGGGTTTGAAGCTGCGAGCAAACGTTACTTCGGCAAATCAGGCGCGGATATCAATGCGGCAGAGGCAGCAATGCTCGCAGGTCTATTGAAGGCACCAACACGCTATGCCCCCACGAATAATCTACAACGCTCGCAAGAGCGCGCCTCCGTCATAATCGGGCTTATGGCTGATCAGGGATACCTTAGTCAGAAAGATTCAGACATCGCACGCATTGCGCCTGCACAGCTTTCTGAAGCGGCCCAAGCCAAAGCAGGTGGCGCCTTTGCAGACTGGGTCATGGATAGCGGACCAGAATTCTTTACCCGCGACACCACAGAAGACGTGATTATCAAAACAACGCTGGATCGCCGCCTGCAAGCGGGTGCCGAAGAGGCGTTGACACACATCTTCGACAATAAAGTACGTGAAGGAAGCAAAGCCCAAGCGGCAATTGTTGTTATGAGCGCAGATGGCGCCGTGCGCGCGATGGTCGGCGGACGCAACACCAAGGTTTCTGGAGGTTTCAACCGTGCAACGCACGCAATGCGTCAAACGGGATCGGCTTTTAAACCATTCGTCTATGCAACTGCGCTAGAACTGGGCCATAGCCCGAATGAAATAATCATTGATGCGCCTTTGACGATCAACATCCCCGGCTCCGGCCCTTGGATTCCGAAAAATTACACAAAGGAATTCAAAGGCGCGGTGACTTTGACCGATGCTCTGAAAGATTCGCTCAACATTCCTGCTGTAAAGTTGTTAGAACTTGTGGGGCGAGAAAACGTGCGCAAAGTTGCTAGCGATTTTGGCATTGATAATGATCTTGCAGCAGGCCCCGCACTTGCGCTTGGTGCGTCAGAAAGCACTTTGATCGAGATGACAGGCGCTTACGCCGGCATTCTAAATGGTGGATCGTCTGTTGCTCCTTACGGTCTCGTCGAGTTGAGCTTGCTCGGTGATAGCGAACCTTTGATGGGAAGCGGAGGTGGAATACGCAACCGCGTGATCCGTGATGAGGCGGCAGGAAAACTGATCTACATGATGGAACGTGTGGTGAGCCAAGGCACGGGTCGTCGCGCCGCCCTTCCTGATCGCGAAGCAGCGGGCAAGACTGGCACGACACAAGCCGCGCGCGATGCTTGGTTCATCGGCTTTACTGCGGATTACGTTGCAGGGGTGTGGATGGGCTATGACGACAACACGCCGCTCACGGGCGTGACAGGCGGCGGCCTTCCCGCTGAAATCTGGCGCGAGGTTATGGTCCGTGTACACGAAGGCTTGCCGTCAAAACCACTGCCAATGATCGCCCCTACGCCTGTGCGTCAGCAACCTCAACAACAACGACGCAATGGTGAATTCGAACCGATCCCGACAGATGGCGTCGCCGATACGGTTTTACAACGCGTCCTCAGAAGCTTGGGCGGCAGCCACGGACCAGTTACGCCTCGCAGGCAGCGTAAAGAGATCATCATCGACAGATAAAGAGCTATAGCCGAAGCTTACTTAGCTGTCCGTAGATCAGCGATCATTTTATCAAGATTACCGCCGCGACGATCGATCATCGCACCGATTTCCGTGCGCTCAGTGAGTAGCAGGTTGATGCCCTCAATGAACATATTGAAGAACTTGTCGCGTCCCGTGCGATTGGACACGAGGAAAGTCACAGTGAATGGCGCTTCGTCACGTAGAAACGCAGTCGTTGTCACCTCGAACCAGCTTTTCACAGGACGCACGCTTTTAGCTTCCAAGCGTCCGCCAATAAACTCACGGAAGCGCGCGCCGTATTTGCGCGAAATATAGGTCTGGAACTCGGCCGAGAATTTCTTTTTCTGCGCACCGCTAGCACGGCGACCATCATTGCCCATCGCATAAGCCGCGATATAAGACGTATCACCGTATTTCGCGAAGATGCGTTTGAAATCTTTGTACATCGCTTGCTCAGATTTTCCCGATGCAATGACGCGATTGATCTCGCCAACAAGAGCATCGACCAATTTCTTCGCGCTTACCGTGTCCAGAGCCGCGGCTTGTGTTGGCGCGACTGTAAACGTGGCGAGCGCTGCTCCGATAAGGCCTGTGGCCTTGCGTCGTGAAACTTGTGTCATGCTCAGAACCCTTCTGTATTCAGATCAAACGGGTTGATCTCTTCTGCAGCGTCGCCATCGCCCAACTGGAACCGACGGTTCTGCATAAAAATGCTGCGCGCTTGGCTGTAGCTGTCCGCACTGTTGTAAAGTATAGAATCGAGCGTCTCGGCGTAGCGCCCGCGATCCCCCACCTTTGACGCGACTCCTGCCGCAGTACCAATGTATTTATCCGGGTTCGGCAAAACATAGCTCAAAGGATTGGTGAAGAGATCAACAGCCTTACCGAGTGCGGCTCGCTCCGTGGACGGGCCAACAATCGGTAGTTCGATATATGCGCCTTCTGGCACACCCCAAACATATAGTGTTTGACCAAAGTCGCCGCCAATCTCATTGAGATCAAAATCTCCAGCAACATCGAACAAACCTCCAAACCCAAGGGTCGAGTTAAAAACAAAGCGCATAGAATTGCGGAACGCGCCTTCCACATTGCCCTGCAATAGGTTGTTCACAATTGTGCTTGGCAAGCTCAGGTTAGAGGCGAAGTTGCCAATACCGTCTTCAAGATCATCAGGGATGATCTTGGTGTAGCCGACTCCAACGGGCCGAGCCATCGCCTTGTCCAAAGCATGGTTTAACTCATGCGTTTGCCTGTTATTCGCTTCGTAAGGATCAAAAACGTTGCCCTCAATTTGCCCCGGCCCCGGCTGCGCACAACCGGGAACGAGCGCCGCAAGCGCCAAAAGCAACGCAAGGCGCGTCCAAATCGAAGTCAATAACGTCACAATACCCACCAGCGATAAACTCTTAAACGTCAACTAATATGCCTTGATCGAAGAACCACTGCAAAAGCACCTAAATCCTCAGGTTGTAACTCTGACGTGACAATAATTACAAAAAACCTTCATCAAGCATCGCATATTCCAAGAGCGAGTTGAAGCGTTCGACGAGCTCAACGCTGAGCTAACGCATCTGAACGAGTTCTTTAGAGAACGGCTTTGGCAATGGGTCCTGCCCCAAACGCGCACGATAGATTGGCAGACTTTCCGTCACCCGCATCGCGTAGTTGCGCGTTTCGCGGAAAGGAATGTGTTCAATCCAATCAACGATCTCAATCTCGCCCTTACGAGGATCGCCGTAAAGTTCCATCCACCGCACTGGCCGACCAGGGCCCGCATTGTATCCGGCAGAAATCATCACAGGGTTGCTGCCAAATTGCTTATACAAACGCGCCAGATAAGCCGTTCCAAGCTGCGCATTATAGCGCCAATCGCTTGTAAGCTTTTCTTTTGCATAATCGATGCCAAGTTCGCTTGCGACGTTTTGGGCTGTCGCAGGCATCACTTGCATCAACCCTCGCGCGCCTGCACCAGAGACGACGACTGGATCAAACTCGCTTTCACGGCGCGCAATGGCGAGCGCAAATTCCGTCGCAATTGGATGCGTCGACTTCGCAAGATCATGAACAGCATAATACGGTGCAGGGATTGTCACACCGCCGCTCGCCGCGCGTTTGCCAATCATAACAGCTATATGCGGTTCATTGAGATCAATCGCAACCTGACCAAGCTGTGCAGCTTCAAGCGGGCTCAGGCTTTCAGTGAGATGGGTGAAGAACCGCTCCGACACCGTTAACTCACCCGCTTGCAACGCAAGAACTGCCGCTTGGAACACTGTCGATCCCAAAAAGCTCGCGCTGCGCCAATCTGGCAAGGACGCTTGTCCGCCAAGGCTTTTGTCAAAACCAACTCCCGCGCGCTCAGCCGCAAGCAATCCATAAAAGCTCGACTGGTATTTTGCTCCATCCAAATAAGATGCTTTTGCAGCTTTCGCATTGCCCAAAGCCTCTTGCGCGCGACCAACCCAATAGCCAGCACGGCCCCGCGAAATCGGGGTGACTACAGCACCTTGATGCGCTTGCAAATGCGTCAACGCTTTCGCAGGATCATTCAGAAACCGCAGAGAGATGTAGCCGCTTAGCCATTCGAGATCTGCGAAGGACGAGCCTTCAAATAGATGATGTTGGCTCGCCAAGGCATAGGCTTCTTTGTAATCTTTATTGCGCATCAACTGACGCGACAAAAATCGGCGTCTATTCGCCCATTGCTCAGGCTCACCCAAGGTTTTCGCACTTTTGCTTGATGCCAAAGCCAGCTTTATCGCATCTTCTTGGCGGCCTTTGCGCGAACGCCAAACGAAACGCTCGAACGAAAGACCAGGATCGTTTTGCAAGTTTGCAGGAACAGAGGCGACCAAAGCATCCGTTCCCTTCACCCGCGCGCGCAAACCTTGACGCGCTTTCGCGAGCTTTTGATAGCCCTCAGGCACCAGAGACAACATCCGATCCGTGTCACTTTTCCAATCCTTCCACAGCAGCATATCAAGGCGTGCGATGTGGTGTTCCGCCAGCAAATCGCCGTGCTCTTTCAACATCTGCGCGTAGATTTGCGGCCCAATCGCCATACTGCGCCACGCAAGAACAATGCCCGCGTCCGCACTACCCGAATTACCACTTGCCTCTAAAGCACGCGCATGCGCCAAGGCACCTTGGGCAGTTTGGGGCAGATCTTCCTTAAAAAACAGTAAGATATCAGCATTGCTTGCGTCCAGCATCACAGGTTCACTTTTGCGACGCAGCCAATCCAAACCCGGCCAATCAGGGTTGAGGTCCAGAAACAACATCACCTCTTCAGGCGTGCCAAAGCCACCGCGCAAACGATGCCATTCGATCAAGTCATAAGCGATGGGGCTTACGCCACTGGCAATCGTGCGTGCGCTTGTCCAATCGCCCACTTTCATCGCCTCATAGGCGCGGGTGAGTTGAACATGACCGTCCGCGCGCGCAAAAATCGGAGCGCACAGCGTAAAAAAAAGCAAAAGGGCTAAACGCATCATGGCTTGCAATTCGTTCAATGACAAAGGATAGACACCGCACAACCTAGCCTCTGTAGCGCTGGCCGCAATTCATAATTGCACACGTGCATGTTCTCTTGGGCTGTTTTTTTGCATCCGGACCCTGCGTCCGCCAACACGAAGAGGAGCGTGTCATGTTTAAAGGCTCAAACGTCGCATTGATTACGCCGTTCAAGAACGGCGAGCTGGATTTGGATACACTGAAAAAACTTGTCGAATGGCATGTTGGTGAAGGCACGCACGGACTTGTTCCTGTTGGCACCACCGGCGAAAGCCCGACGCTAACCCATGATGAGCACGATAAAGTCGTCGAAGAAGTTGTGCGCGCCGCTGCCGGTCGCCTGCCTGTGATTGCGGGTGCAGGTAGCAACAACACGCTCGAATCCATCCGTCTTGCGCAAAGCGCCGAGAAAGCGGGTGCCGATGCGGTTCTTGTGGTCACGCCGTATTATAACAAGCCAACGCAACGCGGCTTGATCGCACATTATACCTCGATTCACGACAGCACGAATATCCCGATCATCATTTACAATATTCCAGGCCGTTCCGTCGTTGATATGACGCCTGAGACAATGGGCGAATTGGCCAAGCTAGAACGCATTGTTGGCGTCAAAGACGCAACAGGCGATCTTGCACGCGTGCCCTTAACGCGTCTCACATGTGGTACGGATTTCATCCAACTCTCCGGTGAAGATGCAACAGCGCTTGGCTATAACGCCCATGGTGGTCTCGGCATGATTTCGGTCACCGCAAACGTCGCGGCGAAGCTTTGCGCACAAATGCAAGCGGCGACGCTTAAAGGTGATTTCGCCAAGGCGCTGGAAATTACCGATCAATTGATGCCGCTTCACAAGGCCATCTTCACAGAGCCCGGCCTTGTTGGTGCAAAGTATGCGATGTCCAAGTTGGACCTGTGCAGCGATGAAGTGCGCTCACCTTTGGTTGGCCTTATGGGTGAGACCAAAACAATGATCGACGCAGGCATGGCCCACGCTGGCTTGATCTAGCAACGGACGCTTAGCACTATTTTCCCTTGCGGTATGCCGCAGGGGAACACCCGTAGACCCTCTAAAATTCTAGGTAAAAGTTAGACCGCGTCAGAAACCCTGACTGCGCCATGACCTTTGCCACGCTTTCATCCGTGCCGCGCAAAAGATCTGCTGCATGCTCCATCCGAAACCAATTCACCTACTGCGACACATTTATTTCTTGCGTTCGTTTAATGGCAACCGACAGCGCACGCACCATCACATGAAGACGTTGCGACAAACGTTGCACTGACAGATCAGGCTCGAGATACAGCTGCGTCGACATCAGCAGCTCTCGCACCTCTTGCTCTAATTTCACATTATCATCGCGCTCGCCCTGCAATAACGCCTCACTCTTCGCGCGTGGCGCGGACATCATTGAGGGCAGCACAAAGATGAAGGCAAGCAATCCAATAAAAAACGGGATCGAGGCGAGCGAGATCAGCGTCTTCGCATTGCGTCCCTCGTTGAGCATGGAATCAAGCGCTATCACTGTATCAACCAGCAAGATCTCTAACAGCAAAACCATGCCACGCAGCATCTAGTTGGACACCCTTTGCGAGACATCGAAATAGGCGTGGATCAAATAATCTGGCCCGCGACGCCAAAGCGCGACAAAATAGAACAGATAGCTGAGCGTTATCACCCAATCGAGCGCATAGATCGGTTTGGGCGACAGTAGCACGATTGCAATCACGATAGATGCAATGCTCAGGTGCAGCAGCACCACGCGACTGAACCGTTCTTTCGGCATCATAAACGCTGCGAACCCAAAATAAAGCAACGCCCAACAAGCAAAGGCAACGTGCGCTGGATCAAGGCTAACTGTTCCAATCCATAACCAAATCGCAACCTGACCAAGAGCGAACTGAAACTCAGCAAAGCGAATAAAAATGCGAATAACACCGTCGCGCTACGACTTCCCCGATCAAGGCGAAGGATCAACGCCGCAATCGCACCACCGAGCAGTGCGGTCAGAATAGACAATGGTAAAACCAGCCGAGCCGTGTCCTGCATATGTCCTCTTTCACGTTTGAGCTGTCCTAGATAAATTTCAGGACATGTTTTGCGGCCTCCAGCGATTGCGAGACCCTCGTTTGCGCAGCACTCGATTTGGTATGACGCAAACATATCGGAGCTCGACATGAAACGAATAATTCACATTCTTTGCCTCAGTTTACTGATTGGCGCGGGGCAAGCGCACGCAGAGGATCAAGTCATGGGATGGCAAAAATCAAAGTGAAAGACGCTCAGAAAGACCGCCCCATTAAAGAGTCTGTCGGGTAGCCGGCTTAGAACGATGGGCCTATGAGACGCATCCAATCCAACGGAGTTTGGGGTGGGTGTGGACGCCGAAAAAAGGCGACGCCGCTTGAGGTACAGCACCCTTTGGTCGCTCTATCGCATGGCATGTACGGCAATGAGCTCAACCAAAACTGGCTTACTGAAGCTCTGGTCACCAAAAGGGGTATATCGTTGCTTCGTTGAGCCATCCTGGCACGTCGACTTGGCTGCGTGACACGGACGATGCGCGGCAATTGTGGGAACGTCCGCACGATGTGTCCCGAGTAATCAGCCATTTGTTAAGCGACGACACCTTCGCGCCGCGCATTCATCCAAAGAACATATTTATGGGCGGACATTCCCTTGGAGGCTGGACGGCGGTGTGGCTTACCGATGGGCTGTATGATGGCGACAAGGTCAAAACCGATTGTGCAACCGATCCGAGCGAGTTGATCTGCAAAATTGGTGAAATGTGGCGTATCGCGAAAACCGAAGAGGACATTGTGTCGATGGAACAAGATCTGAGCGATCCTCGCATCAAAGCGATTGCGGTCTTTGATTTGGGAGGCACGCAGACCTTCGCGCCCGAAACCCTCGCTATCATCAAGACCCCACTTTTGGTGATCGGTGCGCCAAAGCCATCAATGGGATCCCTTGATCTTTATCGCGAAAGTCGCGCATTGGTCGCTTCATTACCCAAGGATAATGTGCGCTACATCGAGCCTGCAAGCCTCACGCGTTTCGATTTTCTAGGGGTTTTTACAGAACGCGGTACGAACATCTTAGAGGACGAAGTCCGGGCGACGGCAAGCTGTGTGAAGGCGGCACAGACGAGCATATCGCGAATCACGCGCTTATCTCGGACGCTGTAATCAGCTTCTTCGCCAACCTTTAAAACACCGAGAACCCCCCGTAAAAAGGGCGCTCTTTCTTACTCCAAACCTTCGGGTTTACCCACGACAGTAAAGTGCAGATCATCCGGCAAATACACGTCTTTGATCACACGGTTGATCTCTTTCAAGGTCACCGCATTCACATTGTCGTTGCGCGTGTTGATGTAGTCTTTCGACAAACCCTGCATCTGCATCCCAACAAGAATGTTCGCGATCGGACCATTGCCGTCAAAGCGTAATGGATAGGCACCAGTCAGATAGGTCTTAGTCACATCAAGTTCTTCTTGCGACACGCCTTCGTTGACCAAACGCGCCCATTCATCCTTGATCACATCAATCGCAGCGCCGACACGGTCATTGGCAGAAGCCACTTGCCCCACCACCAATTCCGCATGATCACGTGCGGAGAGAAATGAATAGACACCGTAGGTCAGGCCGCGCTTATCGCGTACCTCTTCCATCAAGCGGCTGTCTAAACCGCCCCCACCAAGGATGTTGCTTGCAATAAAGGCCGCAAAGAAATCAGGGTCGTCCCGCTTGATCCCACGATGGCCAAACAGCGCAACCGATTGTGGCGTCTCGTAAGGAACAACGGTGATTCCAGGCTTAAGCCCGAACTCGACACGCTCTGGCATCGCCGTACCCGTTTCGGGCAAATCTTCGAGTAAGGTGTCCATCAACGCACCAAGTTCTTCGGCTGTAATATCACCAACAGCACTGACAAACACACGGTCACGCGCCATCGTATCGCGGTGCGCATTCTGGATGTCTTTGCGCGTTAGACTTTCGATAGACACTGCTGTGCCACTTAAAGTGCTGCCATAGGGGTGATCCCCGAATGCCGCCTTGTTGAACGCAGTTTGCGCGATTTCATTGGGGTCTTTGAGATCAGATTGCAGGATAGAAAGCACCTGCCCTTTGACACGATCAATCGCAACTTGATCGAAATTCGGGGCAGCCACTGCACCCTTCAATAGCGCAATCGCCGCGTCACGGTTTTCGCTGAGCATGCGCGCGGAAACGCTGACTGAATCGCCGGAGGCGTCGAAGTTGAAGGAGGCCGCAAGCTCATCCACTTCACGCGCAAATCCGCGTGCGTCCAGATCGTCCGTACCCTCTTCAAGCAAAGCCATCATCAAATTAACAGAGCCACGTTTTCCTGCTCGATCCAAAGATGCACCACCTTTGAAACCAAGGCGCAAAGACATGAAAGGTATCGTGTGATCCTCAACAAGCCACGCTTTGAAACCCAGTGGCGAGGTCACTTCTTGGACATCAATATCCGCACGAAGCGGCGCGGCAATGATCGTCACTACTGTAACTAAGCTATAGAAAAATTGTTTCATTGCACTGCCTCCGCACCAGATGTGAGCCATCCTGTCACTGATGATTTCTTATTCAACACGTCTCGCATGGCCGTTTTGATATTATCCTCTGTGATGCCTTCGACTACGTCTGGCCACACAAGAATGTCTTTCACTGTCAAACCCGAAGTCAAAGCACGCCCAAAACGATTAGCCAAACCCTGCACATTGTCTTTCGCGTAAACTTCGCTTGCGCGCATCGCGCGTTTAATTCGGTTTAGGTGATCCAGATCGATTGGCACCTCCATGAACTCAGCAATCACGCGGTCCATCGCCGCCTCTGCATCGTTGAGACTGACACCTTCAACAGGCACGATAACAGTTGTGAAACTCGCATCATCCAAAGAAGTGCCGCGATAGAATGCGCTGGCAAACACGGCGATTTTCTCTTCGAACTGGAGTTTTTGCGACATGAAAGATGTCTGACCATCCCCCAAGAGATTGGCCCCCAGCATCAAAGCTGCGGCAGTTTTTTGATCCTCACTGTCGCGTGCAGGCGCGAGGTAGGAGCGACGCACATAGGGTTGCGCGACGCGTGGGTCTTCAAATAAAATGCGACGCTCTGCATTGTGCAAAGGCTCTTGCGGGCGTACGCGTGACTCCAAATCTGGGTTTGCAGCAAGCGGTCCGTAATGACGCTCGGACAGCTCTTTAACTTCCTCTGGTGTGACATCACCAGCAACAATCAGAATTGTATTGTTGGGCGCATAAAACTGCTCATAATACTCAAGTGTATCTTCCAGCTCCAACGTTTCCATTTCGTGACGCCATCCAATGATCGGCACACCGTAGCGGTGGTTCATGTAAAGCGCGGCATTCGCTTGTTCACCAAACAACGCACCGGGATCATTCTCAGTGCGCTGGTTGCGTTCTTCGATGATCACTTCACGTTCCGTCAGAATATCCGCTTCCGTGAGGCGCAGATTGACCATACGATCCGCTTCCATCTTCATCATCAGTTCAAGACGATCCGAGGCTACGCGCTGAAAGTAGGCCGTGTAATCATATGACGTAAACGCATTGTCAGAGCCGCCATTCACGGCGACTGTTCTGGAAAACTCGCCTGCTTCCATAGTGTCCGTGGCTTTGAAAAGCAGATGTTCCAGAAAATGCGCGACGCCGGAAACACCCGGTTTTTCATCCGCAGATCCAGCGCGATACCACATCATGTGCACAACGACGGGGGCGCGGTGATCTTCGATCACGACGACTTCCATACCATTGTCCAAATTGAACGTGCTGACCTGATCATCCCAGCGCACCGTTTCTGCAAACGCGCTCAAAGGGGCGGAAAACAGCGCCAGCACGGGCACTGCCAAACGTAGTCCAAAACGCATTGTATTTCCTCACGCTGGGTCTGTCTTTGTCTCAACCTACGTGCCGCGGGCGATGTTTCAAGCGTACTGACAGCTTCGTGAGAGAACTTTAATTCGCGGGAGGCGCAGTCGGTGTCTTTCGTCCAACTCGACGATACATCTCGACGGTTTTCTGAGCATCCAATGTTTGACGCTTGTATACGCTACCATAACGATCCGTTTTAAACAGGCGAATGTTGGAGAAACGACCACGACGCTTGCGAAATTCTGCATCTTCCACAGCAGTTAGTTCACGAATACCGGCGGGCACCCCGAAGCGCGAAGCACTCGCGATCAAAGCCGCATCGGTGCGCGCGGGGCCTTGTGCGTCCAATAAAGAGGGACGACCGCCAAGCGCTGCGACCGCGTCTTTCTTCGGTGTGGCATCCGCAAGATTTGCCTGATCAGGTGTTGGTACTGGCAATGCGGTATAATTGTCAGGTGTTTCCAAAGACTTATTTGGAATAATATCAAACTCTTCCGGTCCCGCTGCGGGATCGTTCAAGTCGCGCAGGGTCGTATCGCCACACGCTGAAAGGCTCAGGGCCAAGATAAGGATCAAACTGCTCGCCGGTCGCATGGTTAAACTCCGCTCCGTTATCAGTGCTTTTAACCTATAGAATCAGCGGCGTCACCTAGGCTTTTTCAATGCCCGCGAAACTGCGCCGATTGTATGGGGTTAAGCCTCTTCCTTAGTGTCGCCCGCAAAAAGTACCATGCCAAACGCACCCGCAAAGATCGCGATATCGGCGATGTTAAAAGAGAACGGGTTTGTGAAGCCACAGCAGCTCATGTTGAGAAAGTCAGCGACGGCACCGTAGAGAATACGGTCAATAATATTTCCCAGCGCACCACCGATCAAAATGCCGGCGCTGATCAAGCCGATCTTGCCGAATTCTTCCTTACGCAAACAATAAAGCACAAAAGCAATGATGATGATTGCAATGCCTATCAGGATCCAACGCGTTGAATCACTGTCACCCGAAAAGAACCCGAAGTTTATGCCGTAATTCCACGCCATGCGCAAATTAAGCACAGGAGGCAACACGTCAATGCTGACTTCTTCGCGCAGGTTCATCCAATGAACCACGAGATATTTGCTCGCTTGATCCGCGAGAAATACCCAAAATCCTGCCCAAAACACCAGACGCATTTGCGTCCTCCTTTAACGTTTCTTAATGGCGGAAATGGCGCATACCCGTAAACACCATGGCCAGCCCAGCTTCATCAGCTGCTGCAATCACTTCATCATCGCGCATAGACCCTCCCGGTTGTATAACGCACGAGGCACCCGCAGCAGCCGCTTCCATCAAACCATCCGCAAACGGGAAGAACGCGTCAGATGCGACAGCAGATCCAACGCTCAACGGCAACTCAAGTCCAAGTACCTCTGTCATACGTTCTGCCTTTTTCGCGGCGATCAACGCGCTATCAAGACGGTTCATCTGACCCGCGCCAACACCAACAGTTGCGCCGTCTTTTACATAGACAATCGCGTTCGATTTCACGTGTTTTCCAACCTTCCAAGCAAACAGTAAATCACGCATTTGTTCATCAGTCGGGGCAAGCTTGGTCACCACTTTCAGATCATCCTTACCGACAAACCCAACGTCTTTGTCTTGAACCAACATCCCACCTGCGACTTGGCGATAGGTCAGACCACCAGCGCGATTGTCAGGTAGACCATCAGTGGTCAGCAAGCGAAGGTTCTTCTTGCTCGCAAACACAGCACGCGCGGCATCGGAAGCGCCCGGCGCGATGACGACTTCGGTAAAGGTACCGACAATCTCGTTCGCCGTTTCCTCATCAAGCGGCTGATTTAGGGCGACAATTCCACCAAACGCAGAAGTGCGGTCGCAATCAAACGCACTTTTGTACGCCTCAATCAGCGATCCACCCAAAGCGACGCCACAGGGATTCGCATGTTTGATAATAGCACAGGCTGCTCCGTCGGCAGGGTCAAATTCCGCCACCAATTCAAAAGCAGCATCCGTGTCGTTGATGTTATTGTAGCTCAGCTCTTTGCCCTGGTGCTGTTTCGCCGTCGCAACGCCCGCGCGCTCTGTTCCATCAGTATAGAACGCAGCTGTTTGATGTGGGTTCTCTCCATAGCGAAGGGTCTGCGAGAGCGTTCCAGCAAAAGCTCGGCGGCGCGGAGCGACCTCGCCCAGCGCGTCCGCCATCCAAGTCGACACAGCCGCATCATACGCACCCGTGCGCGCGTAAGCCCTTTGTGCCAGCTTTTGGCGAAATGTATAGGTCGTTTGACCGTCGTTCGCATCCAATTCAGACAACAACCCAGCATAGTCTTCAACATCCACAACCACGCTCACAAACGCGTGGTTCTTCGCAGCAGCACGGATCATCGCAGGGCCACCAATGTCGATATTCTCGATACAGTCTTCGTAGTCGCCACCTTTCGCCACTGTCTCTTCAAACGGGTAAAGATTAACAACCAGAAGATCGATCGCGCCAATGTTATGCTCATCCATCGCGGCCACATGCGCATCATTATCGCGCAGCGCCAGCAAGCCACCATGTACCGCAGGGTGCAGCGTTTTCACGCGTCCATCCATCATCTCTGGATAACCAGTCACTTCCGCAACATCACGTACTTCAAGGCCAGCATCACGCAACGCCTTGGCACTTCCACCAGTCGAGAGAAGTTCAACTCCACGAGTTGACAAAGCCTGTCCCAGCTCGATCAAGCCTGTTTTGTCAGACACAGAAAGCAAAGCGCGGCGGATCGGAGAAAGGTCAGTCATGAGGGCATCGTCCTATGATAAAAATTGCGGTTCATCATCCGGTACAAGATCGCGCACACCAACCGCAGTGTCCTGCGTTTTGGAAAGCGACCACCGAATACGCGTCGCATAGTCCATTGCGCGCCCAGTTAAAACGATCTGTTTTGTCGCGCGCGGCTGAAGTCGCCCTTTTTCAAGGTAAACGCTTGGCTCAAGGCTAAGATTTGCGACGTCATCATGGCGAAACACCCAAAGTTCGCCACTTTTTTGTGCAATCAACGCGGCCGTGTCCCCCATATCCAGCGCTACATCGACCTCTGGGTGCAGATGAAAGCGGATCGAGAACGCAACGCCTTGCAGGCTAAACTCATCCATGCGCTTGTCAAAGCGCTTCTTGGAAGCATCTTTCATGGCAAGCAGCATATCCTCACCCGCAAGACCACGCCCGTTGAAGGTCAACTCCAACGTGCGCGCATGGGTCAGACCATGTGTGCTGTCATATCCATCGTGGCCCGCTTGCAAACGGACGCCATCCGGGGCGTCACTCACTTGCACGGGGACATGCTTGGGACAGTCGACCAGCAGCTCTAATTTCCGTTTCTTGCTACCGCGCGCTGCAAAACGCACGCTGGAGTAGCCATCAATAGAAAGCACAGAATGCGACTGCGTCGCACGTCCTGCGCTGCGCCAATCCTCACCAAAAACCTTGCCAGACCCGCAATTCACGATCAAAGGGCGTCGCCCTGACGTCATCTCAAACGCGAGAGTTGAGGCATGTGCATTGTGCGAGGAGACATCCTTCGGCGGTACGCTGGCATCCACAATCAAGCTTGTACGCCCACCTGAGAGGCGAGCAAATCCCATAGACAAACCGTCTGGTGCCGTGTGGCGCACTTCAGAATTGGAAAGGGCTTGATCCAAGCGCCCATCCACACCACGACCACCGCCATGAAAGCGCGCAAGGCTACCATCGGCATGGCGCAATGTCCGCAAGGTTGGCGCGATGCGTTCAATCGCATCAAGATGTTCTTGCAGCGGTATGATCCCCGCCTCGCGCAAGCTGACTGCGGCCCAAGTGATAAGTGTAAAGATCTCAAGCAGCTCTTCAGGGTTACGCGTAGGAATCCCGCCTTCCGCATCGATCTGATCAGTGCACGCGCGCGCCAAGGCTCTGACTGCCGGATTTACATGCGCCTCCATGCCGCTGAGAGACAGACCAGCATAGATCATCCCAGCCAAGGCCTCGAACCGTGCGAGCCCCGGTTCGGTTTTATGCAAACGACGCGCTAAAAATTTCGTTTGTTGCGTGAGGGAGCGATAAAATTGCTCTGACGCATTCGCCTCTTGCCCTCTCAACAAAAACGACGCGTGGTT
Organism: Planktotalea sp.; assembly: GCF_018607995.1. Taxonomy (GTDB): domain Bacteria; phylum Pseudomonadota; class Alphaproteobacteria; order Rhodobacterales; family Rhodobacteraceae; genus Planktotalea. The sequence continues at coordinate 58,336 of NZ_JABBAL010000003.1, read as the reverse complement.
TATCCAGCGGATCAAACGGCGCCCTGTAAGTCCGGGCACCCAGCCTGGTCCTTTGCCGCGACCATAAGTCACGATCCAGTCCCAAACCCAAGTTTGCGCAGCTTCACGCGCCTCCAGATCACCAACCACGGCCAAATCATCAAGCCAACTAAAGCCATGCGCATCTTGCGCAAACGCTGCATCAGGAGCAGGAATTTTCCATAGGCTTGTCTTGGGCGCTTCTACTAGATGCCCCGCGAACATGATGTTTCCGGCACAAAGCTGACGACCCTTTGCAAAGCTGCCAATAGTGCGTGGTTCAGGTTGCGACACAAATCTTGTCGCCGCCGTTTGACGAGTGACAAGCCGCGCGTGAACGCGGTGCATCGCACGGGTTGCCCGCACGGACCATTTGCTACCTTTAGACATCTGCGCTGCCCTATGCGCTCTTGTGGCGCGGTGATTAATATCACCTTATTGCGAGAGCAGCTAAGAGTCACCGCTGAAAATCATCGCTCAAAGCGGTTTGCGCAATAGTGCGATATAGAAGCCGTCCATACCGCCCTGCTCTGCCCAATAATCGGGTCGCAGTCGCAATCCACCCTCTTCGGTGATCCATGCCTCCTCGATCCCATCGCGCTTCAAGGCCTCGCGATCAATCTCCAGCTCTGGATGTGTCGCAAGAAGATCCTCGATTTGGCATTCGCCCTCATCCGGCAAAAGCGAACATGTGCAAAAAACCAAGCGTCCACCGGGTTTCAGAAGCGTGATCGCATGGGAAAGCATTTGCGCTTGCAGCTCGATCAGCTCCCCAAATTCCGAACCGTCCTTGACCAAAGGTAAATCTGGGTGACGTCTGATCGTACCGGTCGCGGAACAGGGCGCATCAAGAAGGATTGCATCGTATTGACCGCTGGTCTCCAAAGCGTCACCAACAACCAACTCAGCGGACAATTTTGCGCGCTCCAAATTTTCACGCACCCGCTGCATGCGTCGATCAGAGCTATCAACAGCCGTAACATTGGCCCCACTTGCCGCAAGTTGCATGGTTTTACCGCCGGGCGCACAGCACAGATCGATGATCGCTTCGTCACTTTGTGGTTTAAGAATTTGCACAGGCAAGGCCGCCGCTGCGTCCTGAACCCACCAATCGCCCGCGTCATAACCGGTCAAAGCAGACACTTGCACTGCTTCTTTGATGCGGACTGATCCGGTTGGCAAAACCACGCCATTAACCGCCTCTGAAAGAGCCTGCGCATCAACCTTTGGCGTCAAATCTAGCGGCGCACCCGCGAAATGCATACGCTCGATATCACCGATGCTCTCATGGCCATATGCTTGCGAAAGCGGGGCGCGCAGCCATTTTGGCAAACGCGGAACCCGCAGTTTCGCCCATTCCTCTGGACCCTTGTCGACGACTTTGCGCAAAACTGCGTTGGTCAAGCCCTTCATCTTTTCAGTGCGCTTGTTGGCACCCACGCTGCTGACTGCATCATTCACAACACCATGCGCGGCACCGCCTGTGCACAGCTCATAGGTCGCGATCCGCAGGACATTATGAACCGCAAGGGGCGGCGGCTTGCGCAAAAACGGCTTCATGATACGATCTACGCGTTCCAGTGAGCGCAGCGTTTCAGACGCAAGTCGTTGTGCGCGCGCACGATCATCGTAGGCAAGCCGCAGCATGTAAGGGGCACCCAGCGCTTCAGACAGCATTTTGCCCTCACCAAGCACTTGTTCCAGCAATCCTGCCGCTGCGCGTCGCGCAGCTACACCGTTATCTGCCATTTAAATCGCCTTTGCACTGCTTGCCGACCCTGTCTCGCGGCGTATATCAAGGGGATGACCCCTTGGAAAGGAGCGCTGAGATGGCCGACATAGAGAACAACGATCTGCCTCCCGCCGCCCAGCGCGCCTTGGCTGAAGCAGAGGAACGTCGCAAGACCGCAAAAGTGCTAGATCTCGCGCCGGAACTCGGTGGACGCAATGGGCCTGAGCCCGTGCGCTATGGTGATTGGGAGAAAAAGGGAATCGCAGTCGATTTCTAACGGCTTAGCGCAGCTTGAACTCAGCGGACTGACCTGTGCCCTCATCAGACGTGAAGCGGACTTTGCCGTTCGACAAGCCAACCTCTTGGCAATTATAACCTAGCTCCATGCCCCCCCAATTTAAGTTGCGACAGAAATAGCCGTTTTGCCAAGTCCATTGACCATTCACATCCCATATCGCGCCGCGACCTTTGATGCTGCCTGCGGAAGACACTTGGAGCTTTACCAAGGGGCGTGTGAGCATTTTGCCCTGCACCAGTTTCACGAACTCGGTCTTGTAATTGATCTTCGTGTAATTGGCTGCAAACGCGGGTGTGGCAACCAGAGCAATGGCAAGTGCGCTGAGTCTAAACATGAAACAAAACTCCTTCGATTTACAAACCATACGCCAAGACGGCCAGACTGGATCAAACTTCTACGCGTTGCCGCTGCTAATCTAGCTAGGCTTTTTGCCAAATTTAAGAAAATTCAAAGACCAAGCACATCGAGCATATCATATTCGCCCGGTGCCTTACCTTGCCCCCAAAGCGCCGCTTTCAGCGCACCGCGTGAGAAAACACGCCGATCTGTGGCCATGTGGCGGATCACAATCCGCTCGCCAGAAGCTGCGAACAACACGTCATGCTCGCCGACAATATCACCACCTCGAATAGCAGTGAAGCCAATGTCGCCGCGCTTGCGCGCTCCGGTGATGCCATCACGCCCGCTGTCGCGCACGTCCTTGAGATCAACACCGCGCCCCTCGGCTGCGGCTTCACCAAGCATGAGTGCGGTGCCAGAGGGCGCATCTATTTTCATATTGTGATGCGCTTCGATCACTTCGATGTCGAAGTCTTCATCAAGCGCAGCGGCGACTTTTTTCGTCAGCTGGGTCAGCAAATTTACCCCAAGACTCATGTTGCCCGCCCGCACAATAGTGGCGTGCCGTGCAGCAGCGGTGAATGCAGCCAAGTGATGATCCTCGAATCCCGTTGTACCGATCACATGAACAGCGCGCGCTTGCGCGGCGAGGCTCGCAAAAGCGACGCTCGCATCCGGAGAAGTGAAATCAATAACCGCTTGTGCCTTGGCAAACACCTCCAAAGGGTCATCGGTGACCTGCAAACCAACCTCAGCCCCCCCCATGGCAACGCCAACATCGCAACCAACCCAATCGTGCCCGGGACGTTCCAAAGCGCCAACAAGATGCGCGGCATCGCTTTCCTGAATGGTCTTGATCAACATCTGCCCCATACGGCCAGAGGCACCAGTCACAACAATTCCAGGCGTTTCAGTCATCGCAATATTCCTTATCTCGTTACCCCTTCTTAACCCGCGCACAGCAGCTTGGCAAAGGCGGCAAGAGCGCTTAAGTGATGCTCATGGCTAAGAAATCATACTCCAGCGGCTCCGGCCCATCGCAGCGCCAACTTCGGGTTGGCGAATTGATCCGTCGTGGTCTGTCCGAAATCCTGCAACGTGGCGATTTGCATGACGCTGATCTCAACCGCTTGTCTGTGACAATAGGTGAGGTGCGCGTGTCCCCTGATCTACGTGTTGCCACTGTTTATGCACTACCGCTTGGGGGAGAAGGCAAAGACGATGTGATCGGATTGCTCGCCAAAAACAAAGGCGAATTGCGCCAGTTGATCAACAAAAAGCTCGCTTTGAAACACTCCCCTGACATGCGCTTCCGCCTTGATGAGACATTTGATAAAATGGATGAGACACGCCGATTGTTTGAGCAAGAGCATGTGCGCGCGGATATCGAGCGCGCGACCGAACGAGACGAAGAAGACGAATGAAGCTCTGGCTCACCGCACTCTTAATCTGCTTGTCGTCGCCCTTAGTCGCCGCAGAGTGTCGTGAGCAAATCTATAAAGGCAACCGCTTTGTGGTCTGCGATGTAGACCTTGCCAGCGAGGACCTACGCCTGTTTCTGAAAGACGACGCGGACGAAGTGCATGGCTATTTTTCCTCCGTAAATTCTGCGCTGAAAGACAACGGCGAAAAGCTGGGCTTTGCGATGAACGCGGGCATGTATCACGAAGACCGCTCACCTGTTGGATTTTACCTTGAGAATGGCAAGCAAGAGCAACGCGTCATCACATCAGATGGTCCAGGCAACTTTGGCCTGCTGCCCAATGGTGTATTTTGCATCAGTGAAAACCGCGCTGATGTGATCGAAGCGCGCAAATTCGCCAAACGCTCGCCTCTGTGTACCTATGCCAGCCAATCTGGCCCGATGTTGGTGATTGATGGCAACCTGCACCCACGCTTCTTGATCGACAGCACGTCGCGCTACCTCCGCAATGGCGTTGGCACTAGCGCGGATGGCCGTATTGCCACCTTTGCGATTTCGCGTAACACCGTGACCTTCCACGAGTTCGGCACTTTTTATCGTGATGTTCTGAAAACCCCGAACGCGCTGTTCTTTGATGGCAATATTTCGCGACTTTATGCGCCTGAGATCGACTCCTCCGGCGTTGGCTGGAACAAACTAGGCCCCATCGTTGGCACGGTTATCCCCGCAGAGTAATTGACGGGCGCGCGCCAATTGGCTAGTCGGCGCGCTCAGGTAATTAAGGACACTCCCATGGCACGTAAACGCAAAGGTCGCGATATTTCCGGCTGGATAGTTATCGACAAGCCTGCGGGCATTACATCGACCGCCGTTGTGAATAAAGTGAAATGGGCGCTTGAGGCGAAGAAAGCAGGCCATGCTGGCACGCTTGATCCTGAAGCGACGGGCGTTTTGGCGGTGGCCTTGGGCGAAGCGACAAAAACTGTAGCCTATATCACCGATGCTTTGAAAGCTTACCGTTTCACAGTGCGTTTGGGCCAAGCGACCAATACTGATGATGCCGAAGGTGAAGTGATTGAGAAAAGTGATTTGCGTCCAGAAGATGCTGAGATCACAGAAGCGCTCAGCGCATTCATTGGGGACATTCAACAGGTGCCACCAAAATTTTCCGCGGTGAAAATTGACGGACAGCGCGCCTACAAACTTGCGCGCGATGGTGAGGATGTTGAACTGTCTGCGCGCCCGCTTTGGGTTGAAGAACTGCTGTTAATTGACCGCCCTGATGCAGATCATGTGGAGCTGGAAATGACCTGCGGCAAAGGTGGCTACGTACGCTCCATCGCGCGCGACTTGGGTGCTGCGTTAGGGAGCTACGGGCATGTCCTAAAATTGCGTCGTATTTGGTCTGGCCCGTTTGTCGCGAGCAATGGAGTCAGCCTGGAGCTGATCAAAGAGCTAGAGCGCACGCCAGCGCTGGACGATCATATCCAACCTCTTGAAATTGGGCTTGATAACCTACCTGAATTGCGATGCTCTGAGGAAGGAGCGACCAAATTGCGCAACGGCAATCCCGGCATGGTGTTCGCCGCAGATGGCATTGAATGCGGCGACGAGGCTTGGGCGTCCCTCAATGGGCAAGCTGTTGCCGTGGGCATCTACAAAGCAGGCGAATTGCACCCGTCACGCGTATTCGTGCGCCCGAGCTAGCGGTGCTGGTCGATCAAGATCGGATTACCATCAGGATCAACCACAACGAAACTCGCAGGCCCCTCTTCGCCACCTTGCTCATGCTCAATCACATGTCCTGCGGCGACCATCTTTTCCTTGATTGCACGTACATCATCGAACGGATCAACATTTTGCGCGGACTGATCCCAAACGGAGTTGAACGTTAACGTGTTTGTCTCAAACATCCCTTTAAACAGCCCGACCAAGCTCTCGCCGTTTTTCAAAATCGCATAACCACGCTCGACTGTGCCGCCAAAGTGCGTAACGCCAAGATCCTCGTAAAATGCGATGGATTTGCTAAGATCCTTTACCGTCAAGCTGATCGAAAACGCGCCTAGGTTCATCTGATGTCCTTTCTTACTTTCGCGACACACTTACACAGATTTGCACACTCGCACGTTTCAGGCATAACGGCGCATATGATCACGCGAACACATACCAAAGGTGATGCGCCCTCAACTGCGGTTTATTCCGATTGCAAGCAATATCGATATTCCCTTAGCCGCGTGTGGGACAGCGCTGGCAAGCATGTGTGTTTCATCATGCTCAACCCCTCGACAGCGACTGAAGTGCAAAATGATCCAACCGTTGAGCGATGCGAGCGTCGTGCACGCGCACTTGGATTTGGCAGTTTCAGTGTGACCAACATATTTGCGTGGCGCGACACCGATCCGCGCAAGATGAAGGCAGCTGCTGATCCAATCGGTCCAGCAAACGATGATGCCATTTTGGACGCAAGCCGCACCTCTGATCAAATCATCGTCGCATGGGGCACGCATGGGGCGCACTTGGCACGTGGGGCAGAAGTTCAGCAGCTTTTGTGCAAACTTGGGAAACCGCTTTACCACCTCGGTCTCAGCAAGGCGGGCCATCCAAAACACCCGCTCTACATCGCTTATACAGAACAACCACAACGCTGGGATTTACCCAATGACTGATAATACGAACACGCGCCTCGACAAGCTCACGGCGGAACTTGAAACGCTCAACGAACATCGCTTAATTCGGGTTCATAACTCTCTGTGGAAGCTCATTCTTTTCCAATTCACACGTGGCCTTGCGTTTGGTCTTGGCTCCGTTCTGGGCGCGTCAATATTGGTGTCGCTTGTGGTTTGGTGGCTATCGCAATTCGAGTTTATTCCCATCATCGGCGACTTTACCAAACAGCTGATTGACTGGATCGAAATTCCCGCTTCGGCACCGCGTAGACGTTAACCAATTAATCTAAATAGATTTGCCCGTCGCAACTTTGACCGTCAATCACCTGATTGGGGTTTAAAGAGGTGCGTGATGCTTATTTTAGATGGTCTTTTGGGGATGTTGGCGATTGGCTCTATCTCGCTTGTCGAACCCGGTACAAACACGGATGAAACTGACGATGGCATATTACTAGACACCCTAAAAGACGACTTCACTACGCAAATCGCTGATACGAGCACGGAATTCTTATCCTACTTGGATGAAGACAGCGGCACCCGAATCAATCCAAATGAAATAACAGATGGCGATAATCTTCTGGTTGGAACCAATGCCGCTGACGATCTGATCGGCGCTGATGGCAACGACAATGTCATGGCAGGTGGCGGTGATGATGATGTCCTCCACGGAAACAGCGGCAACGATGTATTGACCGGCGATGACGGGTTTGACGCCTTGTTCGGAGATCAGGGAAGCGACGCGCTTGATGGCGGCGTTGGGAACGACACGCTCAGTGGCAATGACGGCGATGATGCGCTCTCAGGTGGCGAGGGCAACGACAGCCTTTATGGCGGTGAAGACAACGACACACTTTTGGGCGGCCTCGACAACGACACGCTTGTTGGCAGTGCAGAAAACGACCTTCTTGATGGCGGTGAGGGAAGCAATCTCTTGAATGGAGGCGGCGGTGACGATGCGTTGAACAGTTGGGAAGAGACGACCGAGAGCACTGACTTTCTCAATGGTGGAGATGGCAATGATACGATCTTCGCGGGGGCAGACGATCAGGTGTCCGGCGGGCTAGGTGCGGATGCAACCGTGTTGAGCACTAACATGGACGGAGCGGCGCAAATCTGGGGTTTTGAAAGCGGGCAGGACACTTTGGTGCTTGTCTATGAAGCAGGCGACGTGGAACCCGAGGTGAGAATTTCAAGCGATGCAGAGCAAGCAGACCGCTGGCTAATCCAAGCAAACGGCACCGCGCTTGCAGAAGTGACGGGTGACGCGCCAACTCTGTCTGACATCAGCTTTGTTGAACAGGCGTAGCTATGCGCGCGTTTTTTGCTTTCTTTTCGACCTAATCTGACCTAAACGCGCCTGTCTCTCCTAGAAAAGAGACGATTCTCCATGGGCCTTGCTGGACGATATCCCGGCCTGCGCCATTCACTTTTATCTCTTAAAGGAGACCCCGATGTCGATTACGCCTGAAGAAAAAGCACGTCTGATGAAAGAATTCGCCACCAAAGAAGGCGATACAGGTTCACCAGAAGTACAAGTTGCAATCCTGTCCTCGCGCATCGCGACACTGACAGAGCACTTCAAAACACACAAAAAAGACAACCATGGTCGCCGTGGTCTGCTGAAGATGGTAGCTCTGCGCCGTAAGCTTCTGGACTACGCACGTGCGAAAGACGAAGCACGTTACCAAGACCTAATCAAACGTTTGGGCTTGCGTCGCTAAGCGCCAGCTCTTACCGTCGAATTAGAAACACCCGTCTCTCTTTGAGGCGGGTGTTTTTTGTGCAATCAGTGCGGAGTACGGATGGCCCCACTGTGTTGATCTAAACGGCTAGCAAATCCTTCAAACACCCTTTCGCCTTTGCAACATCCGTCAGCGAATAGCCATCTAAAGCAGCAAAGAACGCTTCTTGCGCCTCAAGCAACGGGCCACGCAAACCACAGGCGGGCAAGATCGCGCATGAGGTATTGGCACCAAAACACTCCGCGACGGGTTCATCTTTTTTCAAGGAGCGCAGAACTGTGCCAATCGAAATATTGACAGCCGGCACAGCCAACGTCAAACTACCTCCGCGACCACGTTCTAACACCACAAAACCACCCTTAGAAAGTTGGGTTGCGATCTTCGCAAGGTGGTTTTCTGATATCCCATACATCCGCGCAATGTGAGACACCGACAACTTGCCCGGCGCATGCGCGGTCAGTGAGATCAAGATACGTAACGCGTAGTCTGAAAATTTGTCCATTTTTATAAGCACATAATTAGCATTCTCAATGCGCATATAAAACATCTATTTAATCCGCATCTAAAATACCTATTTAGGAGTAAACTCATGAAAATTTCTGATATGGTCCTTTGGCCTGGCACGAAGATCTGCGAACGTTTGGGCGTTGATCCCACAGGAGACGTGGCCTTGATCCGATGGATGATTAATACATTGATCTATCTTGTTATCGCTTTGATCTTTGTATGGATCATCGTTGTATAAGTGCTTGCACGGTTAGACATAACAACGGATGAGATCGAGCGTGTGACTGAAGCGTTTTATGCCAAAGTTCGCTCGCATGAAACGCTTGGCCCTGTATCCGCATTGCACGTGAAAGTTTGGCCTATTCAAGAAGCGAAGATCACGCGATCTTGCTAGAACGTTCATACAACGGCAATCCAATGCAAATTCAAAAAGCGGCTGGCAACGTCCATGTGAATCATTTCCCCATCTGGCTCGCCCTTTTTGACGAAACACTTGCACAGAATTTAGAACCAAACATTGCGCACGCTTGGTCGACGCTTGCCCATCGCATTGGCAGTGACCTTAGCATGGGTCTTGAACCTGTTGTTAGAGCAGGCGCTGCTCCGCCAAAGTTCATTTAAGACAAGTAGCTGACCTCTTCCCAAACGTACAAATTTACTATAAACGCGCCCTATCTGAGACGTGACGCTTTGGCCTTGGCGCACAAAACGATGGAAAAGGCCGGTGGCAATGGGGCCACTAATTGAACGGAAGACCCGGAACGCCGGGAGTGCTTCCAGCTAGGAAACGATACATGTTTAACGTTACGAAAAAATCAATCGAGTGGGGCGATGATACGCTGACACTCGAAACCGGCAAAGTTGCGCGTCAAGCTGACGGCTGCGTCATTGCCACACTTGGTGAAACCTCCGTTATGGCGGCCGTCACCTTTGCGAAAAAGCAAAAGCCAGGTCAGGATTTCTTTCCTTTGACCGTGCACTACCAAGAAAAATATTACGCTGCGGGTAAAGTCCCCGGTGGTTTCTTTAAGCGCGAAGCACGTCCTTCCGAAAAAGAAACACTTACAGCACGTTTGATCGATCGTCCGATCCGTCCACTGTTCGTCCCAGGCTTCAAAAACGAAGTTTTGGTGATGTGTACTGTTCTGTCCCACGATCTCGACAATGATCCAGACACGCTCGCTATGATCGCGGCTTCTGCGGCGTTGACGATTTCCGGCGCTCCTTTCATGGGCCCAATCGCCTGTGCACGCGTTGGTTTTGTGGACGGCGAATATACGCTGAACCCAACTGTTGACGACATGCAGGACCTGCGTTTGAACCCTGAACAGCGTCTTGATCTCGTTGTTGCTGGTACAAAAGACGCCGTGATGATGGTTGAATCAGAGGCGTATGAGCTGTCTGAAGCTGAAATGCTTGGTGCCGTAAACTTCGCGCACGAGCAAATCCAACCTGTGATCGACTTGATCGTTGATCTGGCAGAAGATTGCGCGAAAGAGCCGTTCGATTTCCAACCTGCTGACTATTCCGAATTGTCCGCTGCTGTCGCAGCTGCTGGCGAAAAAGACATGCGCGCAGCATTTGCGATTACAGACAAACAAGAGCGCACGACAGCCGTAAACGATGCTCGCGCAGTGATCAAAGACGCGCTTACAGAAGAGCAGCTTGCAGATGCCAACCTTGGTTCCGCAATGAAGGGCCTCGAAGCAGGTATCCTTCGCGGTGACGTTGTTAAGACGGGCAAGCGTATTGATGGCCGTGACACGACAACGATCCGTCCAATCGTTTCTGAGACAGGCCTTTTGCCACGTACACACGGCTCTGCCCTGTTTACACGCGGTGAAACGCAAGGTCTTGTTGTGACGACTTTGGGTACCGGAGACGACGAGCAGTTCATCGACTCATTGCACGGTAACTTCAAATCCAACTTCCTGCTGCACTACAACTTCCCTCCCTATTCTGTGGGTGAAGCTGGTCGCGTGGGCCCTCCCGGTCGTCGCGAAATTGGTCACGGTAAACTGGCTTGGCGCGCGCTTCAGGCGGTTCTGCCTGCGGCAACGGATTTCCCATACACCGTTCGTGTTGTGTCCGAGATCACTGAATCCAACGGCTCGTCTTCTATGGCATCTGTTTGTGGTGGCTCCTTGTCGATGATGGACGCGGGCGTTCCGCTCAAGTCCGCTGTTGCTGGTGTTGCAATGGGTCTCATCATGGAAGAAGATGGCTCCTACGCGATCCTGTCCGACATCCTTGGTGACGAAGATCACCTCGGCGACATGGACTTCAAAGTGGCAGGTACCGAGAACGGCATCACGTCCCTTCAGATGGACATCAAGATTGCAGGCATCACGCCTGACATAATGGAGAAAGCTCTTGAGCAGGCCAAAGACGGCCGTATGCATATCCTCGGTGAAATGGGCAAAGCCATCTCTGGCGCGCAGGAATTCTCTGTGCACGCGCCACGCATTGAGACCATGCAGGTTCCAACAGACAAAATCCGTGAAGTCATCGGTTCTGGCGGTAAAGTCATCCGCGAGATCGTTGAAGTCTCTGGCGCGAAAGTGGACATCAACGACGAAGGCATCATCAAGATTGCTTCGCCAAATGGTGAGTCCATCAAGAAAGCCTACGACATGATCTATTCCATCGTAGCCGAGCCCGAAGAGGGCATGGTTTACGACGGTAAGGTTGTGAAGATCGTTGATTTTGGTGCCTTCGTGAACTTCTTCGGCAAGCGCGATGGTCTTGTGCACGTGTCTCAGATTGAGAATCGTCGCTTGAACCACCCATCTGACGTTCTCAAAGAAGGCCAGGACGTTAAGGTCAAGCTTCTGGGCTTTGATGATCGCGGCAAGGTTCGCCTGTCCATGAAAGTTGTTGACCAAGCAACTGGTGAAGAAGTTAAGCCAGAAGCGGCTGAAAAGTCGGACGACTAAAAGACGCTCAACAAACCATTATAGAAAGCCCCGGTGGAAACGCTGGGGCTTTTTGCGTTTACCTCCAGCATAATTCCCCGTGTTAGCAATGTTTAAGTAGTTATACCTGCCCCCACAAAAATAACGAAGGGACAGATCATGAAGAAACCATTGGCTGAATTTATCGGCACATTCACACTCGTACTATTCGGTTGCGGCGCTGCGGTTATAGCAGGAGGCGACATTGGCCTCACTGGCATTAGCTTTGCATTCGGCCTCGCGCTGATCGGTATGGCATATGGGATCGGCTCCGTTTCGGGCTGCCACATCAACCCAGCAGTTACACTTGGTGTTGTAGCATCCGGCCGCATGAGTATCGCAGACGCGGTACCTTATATGATCGCGCAAGTTGCAGGCAGTATTGCTGGTGCCCTAGTTCTGATGATCATCGCGACAGGCAAAGCCGACTACACGGTTGCGGCAAACGGTCTTGGCCAAAATGGTTGGGGCGCTGGATATCTTGGCGAATACACAATGGCCGCGGCGTTTGTGTTTGAGGTTGTCGCAACATTCTTGTTCCTCGTCTTCATTCTCGGCGCGATTGGCGCTGGCGCTCCGTCCGCAAAGGCGGGTCTCGCGATTGGTCTCGCACTCGTGGTGATCCACTTGGTTGGCATCAACGTGACAGGCGTTTCTGTGAATCCTGCACGCTCCATCGGGCCAGCATTGTTTGCAGGTGGTACAGCAATTGCACAACTTTGGCTGTTCATCGTTGCACCAATCATTGGTGCGGTCGCGGCCGGATTGCTGTTCAAGTCAGGCTTGCTTGACGCAGAGTGATTGAGCACGGGGTGAAACACACTGCTTTTCCCCGTTATTCATTGCTTAAGAGTAGGCAAATACAAATCACGTAAAGGTGCCTTCACTCACGGATAGTGCCTGACCCTTCGCCATTGATTCCCTCATGGCGGAGGGTTTTTCTAGTACTTGGCGACCTTGTTGCAAATCTGTGGCTATTTTCATGGACTGACTCGCCTTGTAGTTGACCTTGAGGCATCCATCAGAGGCACAGGGGTGAGTAATTTTTTGTAGAGCCAATATTATGAATATCTATTCTTCTTACCGCGGCTGCCATCGCGCTACTTGCAAGCACTGCATCTGCACAAGACAGCAACCTTCGTTTCGGCCTTAATGTCCACCATGGGTGCGACACATGAAGGTGCATATCGCTTTAACCAAAACTGGGCCGTTCGTGGTGTAATCGCTGGCGGCATTAGCGCCAATGGAACACAATCCGTAGACTGCGTAAGCTATACGACGCCAGGCCAACTTGGTGGTTTTGCATTGCTTGCTGACTACTACACAGGTAGCTCAGGCTTCCGCGTTTCTGGTGGTGCATTTGTATCAAACACAAACTTCAGCGGCTCAACAACAGCGACTGCTGCGAACCCAATCGAAGTTAGCGGCTTTACAGCTAACAGCGGTGAAACAGTGAGCGCAGAGATTGAATTCACTCGCAAAGTATCTCCAATATTGACGGTTGGCTACGACTGGAACATTGGTCGCACGTTCAAACTTAGCGGTGAAATCGGCGCAATTGGTATGGGCGGCTTGAACGTCTCTGTTGATGCTCCTGCAATTGCAGCAAACGAAGTTGCAGCCGAAGTGTATAACATTAACGACGAGCTTTCAGCGTTTGGCGTTTACCCCTACCTGGCGATCACAGGTACGTTCCGCTTCTAAGATCGTTTTTGATATTCAAAGAAAAGCCCCGGTCATTTCGCCGGGCCTTTTCTATTGGTGATTAGAAATCAGGACGGCAATTGTGCTTTGCGCAAGTAAGGCAGCACCATTTCGAATGTTCCGAATTTCTCTATGGCAGCCTCGTTCGAAACCGTCGCAGGAATAATCACGTCCTGTCCCAACTCCCAATTTGCAGGCATCGCAACACCATGTTTTGCTGATGTCTGAAGCGCATCCAAAGCACGCAGGATTTCCGCGAAATTCCGACCAACCGTCATGGGGTAAGTCATCGACAGCTTCAACTGCTTATCGGGTCCAATGATAAAGACCGAGCGCACGGTCGCACTATCAGCAGGGGTGCGTCCATCGGGCAAATATGCCTCTGCGGGCAACATGTCGAACGCTTTGGAAACAGCAAGACCCTCATCCGCGATAATCGGAAATCCAGCGCTCGTGCCAGCAACGCTTTCAATATCGCCTTTCCATTTTTTGTGATCTTCAACACCGTCCACGGACACACCAATCACCTTGGTGCCACGGGCTTCCCATTCAGATGCCAACTGTGCAACTGCGCCAAACTCGGTCGTGCAAACAGGTGTGAAATCTTTGGGATGCGAGAACAGGACTGCCCAACTGTCACCAATCCAATCATGGAACGTTATCGCCCCTTGATCCGTGTCCGCCGTGAAATTTGGAACCACTTCATTAATACGAAGACTCATATTTTATCCTTTCATTTCGCTCTTTGAATATCCTACGTCATAACTTAGGCGTTCGTTAAGACACTTACATCTCCTCCCTTGCGCCAGAGCGCACACGATGACAAAGTGCCGCTAATCTGCGAGGAGACCCTTCGCACACGAGAATCTCACAGGAGCTTTCCAATGCTGGAACACCGTCAGTTTTACATCGATGGCGCATGGGTTGACCCAGCCGTTGCGAACGATTTCGATGTGATAAACCCTTCAAACGAAGAGAATTGCGCAGTCATTTCTTTGGGTGGCCAAGCGGATACAGACGCTGCTGTTGCTGCTGCGAAAATTGCGTTCGAGAGCTGGTCGCAAACCTCCAAAGAAGAGCGCCTCGCGCTTTTGGAAAAATTACTCGAAGTGTATAACGCGCGCCAAGAAGAAATGGCGCAAGCTATGTCCATGGAAATGGGTGCCCCACAAAATCTGGCGCGCGCTCAGCAAACTGGCGCAGGTAGCTGGCATCTTGATGGTTTCATCAAAGCGTTCCGTGATTTCGAATTTGATTCTGAGTACACGAAAACTGAGATGACGCTCAAAGAGCCGATCGGCGTCGTGGCCTGCATCACGCCTTGGAACTGGCCAATGAACCAGATCGTTCTGAAAGCGATTCCGGCGATTGCGACAGGCTGTACAGTCGTTCTGAAACCATCCGAAATTGCGCCTTTGTCTGGCGTTCTGTTCGCTGAATTCATGCACGAAGCAGGCTTCCCAGCGGGCGTATTCAACATGCTGAATGGCGACGGTGTTGGTGTCGGATCGCAGCTTTCCGTGCATCCAGATGTGGACATGGTCAGCTTCACAGGGTCCTCGCGCGCGGGCATCCTGATTTCTAAAGCAGCGGCAGACTCACTCAAGCGCGTGAGCCTCGAACTCGGGGGCAAAGGTGCTAACATTATCTTCGCGGACGCTGGCGAAAAGGCAATGCAATACGGCGCAGATCGCTGTTTCCGCAACTCCGGCCAATCATGCAACGCGCCAACGCGCATGCTCGTTGAACGCTCTGTCTATGATCGCGCTGTCGAAGTGGTCACGGAAGCCGCAAACAACACTCATGTAGGACCAGCGTCAGAAGAAGGCGGCCACATCGGTCCGGTTGTCTCCAAAGTGCAATTCGACAAGATCCAAGGTTTGATCGAAGTCGGCATGGGCGAAGCGAAACTCGTCGCCGGCGGCCTTGGTCGCCCAGACGGTTTGAACCGTGGCTACTACGTCAAGCCAACGGTCTTTGCAGATGCAACGAACGACATGCGTATCGCTCAGGAGGAAATCTTTGGCCCCGTGCTTGCGATGATCCCTTTCGACACCGAAGAGGAAGCAATCGCAATCGCCAACGACACACCGTATGGCCTCACCAACTACGTGCAAACGCCTGACGATGAAAAACGTCGTCGCGTGGCGCGTCGTTTGCGCTCTGGCATGGTCGAAACCAACGCGCAAGGCTTTGCACAGGGTTCACCGTTTGGTGGATACAAGCAGTCTGGCAATGGTCGCGAAGGTGGCCTCTATGGCCTCGAAGAATTCCTTGAAATCAAGGCCGTTTCTGGCTGGAATGGCAAAAGCTAAACGAGCTTAATTCTAAAGTGTAAGAATGCGCCGAGGACACTCTGGCGCATTTTTCTTTGGCTAGTGTAGATATCCGAGCTTGTTTCGTATGAATTGCGCTTCTGCGGCATTCTGCGTGTGCTCAAGCGCCAAACCCAGCACATGTCTAGCATCTGCATCGCGTCTCAAACGTTCCAGAACCTCTGCCTGCGCAAGATGAAACGGTACATATCCTTCCAAGTTTTCAATGTCGTCTAGAACCGCCATAGCTTTCTCAGGCCTGCCAGCCATACAAATCGCAACAGCTTGATTAAGCCGTACAACGGACGTGGGTTCAAACTTCAGCAACTCACCATAAAGCGCAACGATCTGCACCTAATCGGTGCTTTGCCAATCCGCGCTATAAGCGTGAACGCCACTGATTGCCGCTTGAATCTGATAGGGGCCAGCGCGTCCTTGCTTTAAGGCAACCTGCAAAAATGTCGTGCCTTCTTTGATTTTATCTTTATTCTGACGCGCTCGATCTTGCTGCTATAACGTGACCACGTCTCCATTCTCTTTCACACGTGTTTCACATCGAGAATCGTGCAGCAAAATCAACGCAAGAAGCCCCTGTACTTCGCATTCCTCTGGCATCAACTTGGCGGTGATACGCACCAAGCGGATCGCCTCATCGCTCAGATCAACGCGTGTCAAAGCATTGCCGGATCGGCTTGCATACCCTTGGTTGAAGATCAGATAGAGCGTACGCAAAACCTATACAAAACGAGCAGGCAAGTCTTCTGCGTCTGGCACCTTATAGGCGATCCATGCTCCAGCAATTTTCTTTTTCGCACGTGTGATCCGCCGCTGCATCGCTTCACTTGTGTCTAAGAAAGCAGCTGCAATTTGCTCTGTACTCAGACCGCCCAGCGCACGAAGCGTGAGCGCTACACGCGACTTCTCCGCCAATGCAGGGTGACAACAGATGAAGATCATTGGCAAACGCTCGTCAGGGATCATTGCGCTCTCCTCCGCGTCATCACCGTTGTTTTCCAGCTCATAAAGGTATGTCAATTCGGGAATTTTCGCCGCGAAACCTCTGTCGCGTCTTATGCGATCAATTACTTTACTTTGCGCGGTTTTCAACAACCAAGCGGCAGGCGATCTTGGCTGGTCAGAGCGCTCCCAATGCTCAAAAGCACTGAGTAACGCGTCTTGCAGGCAATCTTCTGCCATTTGAAAATCACCCAGCGTTTTCACTAAGCTAGCTAAAATGCGCCCCCAGCACTTCTTTCGTTTCCATGAAGGGACCGTCCATCGTTTCGGTCTTTTCGCCACGCACAGACACAGTCGTCGCCGTTTCTGTCCCTTGCAAAGCATCGCCGGAGACGAATTTAGCGGTGTCCTGCACATGTTTGGTGAACGTACCGTACCCCTGCATCATTTCGCCAAACTCAGGCGTTCCGTGAGCAGGCTCGTTTGCGGGATCAGAATAAATGAGGCACATAAATTGCATGGTATTTCCTTTGTGTTGCAGCAAACGCAAAGCACGTCTGTACATACTAGACGAACAAAGCTTAGCGAAACCGACAGTTTTCACGAAATTATTTTTAAAAAGGTGCTTTGGCGCGGAATTTATGCGTCGCACCACCGTCAGGATGCTTCACGCGCAGCTCTTCTGAATGCAGCATCAGCCGTCCATGATCCGTCAAAGCAGCGCCAGAGGCGTAGAACGGATCGCCCAATATCGGATGCCCAAGTGCGAGCATATGCACGCGAAGCTGATGCGAACGCCCTGTTCTTGGCGTCAAACGCACGCGAGTTTCATTCTCGCCGTAACGCATTACACGATAATCCGTATGCGCGTTTTTACCCGTCTCGTGGCACACCTTTTGCAACGGACGGTTTGGCCAATCAACAATAAGCGGCAATTCAACCGCGCCAGTCTTTGGTTCTAAAAACCCTGAAACACGCGCCACATAGGTCTTCTGCGTCATACGTTTCTCAAATTGCAGTCCCAAGTGCCGCTGCGCATGACGGGTCAACGCAAAGACCATGACGCCAGACGTATCGCGGTCCAAACGATGCACGAGCAGAGCTTGCGGAAACACCATTTGGATACGCGCAATCAAACAATCTGCAAGTTCCTCCCCCTTCCCCGGCACAGACAACAAACCCGCAGGTTTGTTCACGATCAAAAGTTCATGATCGTCGTGAATGATATCCAAGGGATCATTCGGGGGATTGTATGCGGAACCCATGCGCCCTCGTCTCAGATGCGCGCCGTCTTTTCAAGCCGACATCTTGCGCCTAGGCTATCCGCAAAGGAGTTTCCCATGCATCCCACAATCACCACCATGCAAGAGGTCGTCGCCAAAGGGGACGATAGCAAGATCGCGCCTTTGCTCACAGAGCAAGTTAATTTCTTGCCACCGACCTATTTCGCGACTTGGACGGGACGTAATGCAGTTGCGGCAGTGTTGGGTCATGTGGGGCAAGTGTTTAGCGATTTCGAATACCGCCGTGTGATGGGAAGCGGCAAAGATTGGGCGCTGGAGTTTCAATGTAAGATCGGTGATCTCGATGCGGTTGGCGTCGATCTGATTACCTTGGATGATGAGGGTTTAATCGAGACATTCGAGGTCGTCATGCGTCCGCACAAAAGCATCGGCGCGCTGCGCGAGACGATGAATGCACGCGTGATGAAAGACCCCACGTTCCTGAAACACAAAGCTGCTTTGAGTTAAGCTTTGCGCATCTGGCGCACCATTGAGGTGGTGTAAACGATCAACGCCAACCAGATCAGCGGAAACGCAATTGCTCGCGCGCGCCCGAAAGGTTCGTCAAAGACGAAGACCGAGATCAGGAAAATGATGGTTGGGGCGATGTATTGCAGGATGCCAGTGGTGGAGAGGCGCAAGAGTTTCGCGCCATTCGCGTAGATCATCAGCGGCACTGCGGTGATGACCCCACAACCGAGCAGGAGCCAAGTGTTTGTGCTAAGTACTGGTTCGAAATGCAATGTGCCTAGTGTGCTGAGATAGGCGACGTAGGCGAGCGCAAAGGGGAGCAGGATCAACACTTCGAGCAGGAACCCTTGGTTCGGCCCAATCGGCAATTGCTTCTTGCCCAACGCATAAAAGCCCCATGTGAACATCATGCCAAGCGCGGCCCATGGCAGACCCCCGCCATCAATGACCAACACCAGAACAGCAGTTGCAGCTAATCCAATGGCAACCAACTGCGCACGGCTGAGCTTTTCACCCAGCAAAAGCGCGCCAAGCGCGATGCTAAAAAGCGGGTTCATATAATAGCCCAGCGCCGCTTCCATGGCGTGTCCGGTGGTGACGGCCCAGACATAGATGCCCCAATTGAGCGAGACCAATGCTGCCGTTACGCAGGCCATGCCAAGCATCTTTGGCGTTTTCAAAGCGGTGACCACATCCTTAGTGCGGCGCAACAAAAGCAACACGACCACAGCGATCGGAACGGACCAAATTATACGATGCGCAATGATCTCAACAGGGGGGATATGTGCGAGGAGTTTGATGTAGAGCGGCAAGAACCCCCACAAAAAGTAGGCGGTCAAAGCAAAGGCAAGACCTTGCGGTGTATCAACATTTGCGCGTTGTGTCATATGGCAGTGCTACTGCACCCGTCCACCAAAGGAAAGACAGGTGCGTGCCAAGCACAACACCTTACTTAGGGTGCGTGATCTTACGCTACCCCCCGCTTATACTTTTACGCGCTCAGACTTGGGGTCATAAAACGGCTTGGAAGACACCTCAGCCTTCACACGCGTTCCAGCAACATCAATCTCAAACATTGATCCTAAAACATCCGCAAGCTTTTCACCCTTGCATGGAATATACCCCATGCCCATCGCAGCCCCCTCCTGATGGCCATAAGCGCCAGAGGTCAGGTAGCTCACGATCTCTCCATCGCGCAGCACAGGTTCCGCGTGATACAAAAGTGGCTCAGGATCGCTCAGCTTGAACTGCAATAGACGCATATCAAGACCATTCTCTTGCTTGGCCAAAATCGCTTCACGGCCGATGTAGTTCGCTTTGTCCTTCTTCACAGCAAAGCCAAGACCAGCTTCCATCACATGATCTTCAGATGTGATATCATGCCCAAAATGGCGGAACCCCTTCTCGATGCGACAAGTGTCCATCATATGCATCCCACACAGGCGCATGCCCATTTCTAGACCCGGCTCCGCAAGCGTTTCAAACACATGACCCGCCATATCGGCAGAAACATAGATCTCCCAGCCCAGCTCACCCACATAAGTCACGCGGTGCGCGCGGGCGAGACCCATGCCAATCTCGATCTCTTGCGCAGTTCCAAAAGGATTGCTCGCATTGGTGAAATCATTCGGTGACACCGCTTCCAGTAATTCGCGTGAGCGTGGACCCATGATGGCCAAAACACCCTCGCCAGAGGTCACATCCGTGATCA
The DNA here is from genome assembly GCF_018607995.1 of Planktotalea sp. Lineage (GTDB taxonomy): Bacteria > Pseudomonadota > Alphaproteobacteria > Rhodobacterales > Rhodobacteraceae > Planktotalea. The sequence goes on along the minus strand of NZ_JABBAL010000003.1, from coordinate 38,216 downwards.
CCACCTCAAAGTCGCCTTGATTGCGACGCAGCCATGTTTCATCCGCAAGCCGTGTCGCCGCAGGCGTGACAACCAGATAAGACCGCTCCGTCAAGCGAGTGACAGTCACGTCTGCTTCAATTCCACCGCGCCTATTCAAAAACTGCGTGTAGACGATCTTGCCATTGGCCACGGAATAATCACCACCGCCGACGTAGTTCATGAAGGCTTCAGCATCACGTCCCTCGACGCGGATCTTACCAAAGGACGACATATCATACATGCCCACGCCTTGACGCACGGCCATATGTTCTTGACGCACGTTGTCGAAGAAATTCTGGCGTTGCCAGCTGTATTGATACTCTGGCTCCTGCGCCTCGCGCGCGAACCAGTTTGCGCGCTCCCACCCCGCCAGTTCACCCATGACAGCGCCACGCTCAATCAGGTGGTGATGAAAGGGCGTCCTGCGCACACCTCGCGCGGTTTTCTTTTGCAGATAGGGGAAGTGATCGGCGTAAAGCAGACCCAAAGTCTCTTTCGAACGCTCAAAGAGGTAAGCTTTGTTCCCTTGGAAAGGCTGCATACGGGAGATGTCCACATCGCCCAGATCAAATGGCTTATCGCCTTCATCCATCCATTGCGCCAAAGCAGAGCCAGCGCCGCCAGCAGATTGAATGCCGATAGAGTTAAAGCCACAGGCTACCCAGAAGTTATCTAATTCAGGTGCAAGCCCAAGATGATAGGCATCATCAGGCGTAAAGCTCTCAGGGCCGTTAAAGAACGTATGAATGCCCGCTTCTGCAAGCATTGGAAGGCGTTCGACAGCCGCCTCAAGTATCGGCTCGAAGTGGTCAAAGTCCTCTGGCAGTTGGTCGAACTCAAAGTCCTTGGGAATGTCCAAGGTCCATGGCTTAGAGACTGGCTCAAACGCGCCGAGCAGCATCTTGCCTGCGTCTTCCTTGTAGTAAGCGCATTCATCAGGAACCCGCAGCACAGGCATTTGCGTAAGGCCCGCAATCGCTTCGGTCACGATATAGAAGTGTTCACAAGAATGCAGCGGCACGTTCACTCCAGCCATGCGTCCAATGGAATGACCCCACATTCCACCACAGTTGACGACGTGCTCTGCTTCAATCGCACCGGTCTCGCCGTTCTTATCTTCCCAAGTGACACCCGTAACGCGACGCCCCTCTTTCTGGATGTTGGTGACGAGATACCCCTCTTTCACCAATGCCCCATTCTGACGCGCGCCTTTGGCCAAAGCATGCGCAATGTTGGCCGGATCGCCCTGCCCGTCGAGAGGTAAGTAAACGCCACCGTGGACACCATCAATGTTGAGATGCTCGTACTTTGCTTTCACTTCTTCGGGTGAAATCGGCCCAGCCTCGACCCCGAAAGAACGTGCCATCGCGGCTTGACGATTGATCTCTTCGAGACGTTCTTCAGTCAACGCAACGGTGATGGAACCACAGCGCTTAAAGCCCGTCTCAACACCCGTCTCCGCCGCTAAATTCCCATAAAGCTCCTGAGAATACTTCGCCAGCTTCGTCATATTCTTTGTCGCGCGCAGCTGCGCGATCAGGCCAGCCGCATGCCAGGTCGTGCCAGATGTGAGTTGTTTACGCTCCAAAAGAACGATGTCTTTCCAACCAAGCTTAGCGAGGTGATATGCAACAGAGCATCCAATCACGCCACCGCCAATAATGACGACGCGGGCTTTTTCAGGAAGAGACATGGGCGTGGGTTCCTTTAGATTATAGTGTGACCAGCCGCGCGCAGGCGTTTGGCGATTTCCGCAATATGGGCAGGGCTGACTTCACAGCATCCGCCAACGAGTGTGGCCCCTTGATCGACCCACGTCATGACGTGATCGGCGTAGCTTTCAGGGGTGAAATCATGGCGCAATGTGAGCGCATCAACTGTGGGGCGTTCTTCGAGAAAGCCATCGCTGATCTTAGTAAATCCGTTGGCGTATGCACCGTAGGGTAGACCCGTTTTAGCAAGTTCGGCCAACGCCGCAGGGATCACTTCGGGCGCAGAGCAATTGGCCAGAACCGCGACAACACCCAAGTCAGCCGCGATCTTTGCCGCCTCCGCAATAGGCTCACCAGAGCGCAGTTTGCTGCCGTCTTCATCACTGACAGAGAAGGCACAATATATCGGCAGTTCAGCCGCTCTTGCGCCCTCAATGATGCAGCGCGTGTGCTCAAGCGAGACAACAGTTTCGCAGATGACCAGATCGGTCTTGCCTTTGAATTTCTCCGCAACTTCGCGGTAAAGCGGAACTGCTATATCCGCGCTTGGATGAATGTCGGGACGATAGCTTGCGCCCAGAGGGCCAAGGCTACCCGCAAGACGGCCAGACCCATGCGCCGCAACAGCGTTTTGCGCTTCACTCAGGGCCATCGCGTGCAAAGTATCGAACTGGTCTTCAATTCCAACAGGCACAAGGCGGTCACGCTGGATCGCATAACTGTTCAAGGTCGCAACCGTCGCGCCAGCGCTCAGAAAATCTTGCGAGACTTCGGAGACCAAGCCGGGCTTGTCCATCATCACTTGCGTGGACCAAAGCGGTGTTGGTTTGTCGCCAGCACGGTGAATAAGTTCTTGGCCCATGCCACCATCGAGAAGTGTAATTTCGCTCATCAGATCGGTCCTGTCAGTAAGAAGAATGTCAGGGCCGCCGCATAACACCAGTCCACGATAACGCAAACACTAACGTACCAGCCAAAGAATGGCGTTCCATGGCCGCGATGTTTCAACAGGTCCCAAACGCCATGACCGAAGATGCCTGCGATGATGAGCCATGGAGTAGTTAACAAGCCTAGCAGACCGAGCAAGGCTAAGAAGATTAAGACGCGCAGCTCTAGTGAGAAGTGGCTCCCGCTACGCCAAGCGGCAGCGGGGTAGGTAAAGAGCATCGCGATCAGGAAGAAGGTCGCGATGCCCCAGATATAGGCGTGCGGCAGAGCGAAATGACTGATCACAATTCCGATGACATAAAGCGTCGACGCGGCCTTCAAAAAAAGGAGGGACCGCGACAACAGGCTGTCATGCCAGTCAATATCGTCTTCCGTGTGGGTCATGCACGCAGTCTTTCATTCGCAGGATCCCACATGGGCTGATCTTGCTGAACTGTCGCGCCGTATCGAGCGCCAAAGATCTCAACCTCAAGCTTCGTACTCGGCTCAAGAAGGTCCGCGCGCAGCATGCCAATCGCGATGCACTTGTTGGTGCGGTAGCCCATCGCAGACGACGTGACCTCGCCGACAACCTCATCGCCATTCCAAATCGTGGACATATACGGTGCATCGAAAATACAGTCGTCATCGATCGTCATCGTGACGAAACCCTTCTTGCGACCCGCTTGCTTTTCACTCAACAAGGCGGCCTTGCCTGGGAAGTCCTGCTCTTTGTTGAAGTTGATGAAGCGATCTAGTCCGCCCTCTAGCAGGGAGTAATCCGTGGACAAGTCCCCCTTCCAAGCACGGTAGCCTTTTTCGATCCGCAAAGAGTTGAGCGCATACATGCCAAAAGGCGATGCACCTGCGGCGGTGACGGCGTCATAGATTTCGCACGCGTCGCCCATGGCGCAATGCACTTCCCAGCCAAGCTCCCCCGCGAAGGAAACGCGCAGCAAGCTCACGTCTTTGCCTGCGACTTTCGCTTCTTGATAGGTCAGCCAGCCTTTGGAGAGGTCCGCGTCACTGATACCCGCGAGCACGTCGCGTGCTTTTGGACCTGTGACGAGCAAGCATTCATAGTCTGTCGTTTTGTCGATGATTTCGATGCCCTCAGGCGCGGTGCGACGCAAGAATTCAGCATCGTGCCATTGTGCGAGAGCAGCTGTAATCAACCATGTCTCATCTTCGCTACGCGGGATCACAGAGGTCTCTGTCACGATACGACCACGGCTGTCCGCGAAATAGGCCAAGCCAACGCGACCCACTTTTGGCAAACGCGAGGCGGTCAAGCTGTCGATATAGTCCTGCGCACCGGGGCCTTTCACGGAGAGGCGCGAAAAGCCGGTGATCGGCAGAACACCGCAGTTGTCGCGCACCGCTTCAACTTCTTCCTTGATGCGCGCTTCCCATGGGCCATTGCGCTCCCATGTTTGCGTGCTTTCCTCGGATGTGTCGTCGCCGTCTTTGGCAAACCAATTTGCGCGCTCCCAACCGTTGTAGCTGCCCATCTGACCACCACGCTCAAGCAAGCGCGAATGCAAAGGCGAATGCTTCTTGTCGCGACCCGCTGACCATTCGTGATGCGGGAAGTGCATCGCGTATTCATGACCGTAGGTCTCCAAAGCTTTCGCGAGGCAATGATCATGATCGGTGTAATCGGTGTAGCGACGTGGATCGACAGCCCACATGTCATCTTCGGTTTCACCGTGCATGATCCATTCCGAGAGCACCTTACCCGCGCCGCCGCCCTGAGCGATGCCGAAGGTAAAGGAATGACCTTCAAACGCGTTCGGGCAACCGGGCATTGGGCCAATCATCGGCAATCCATCGGGCGCATAAGGGATAGGTCCGTTGATGTTGCGCTCGATGCCGCCTTCACCCAACAACGGCACGCGCTCCATCGCATCGGTGATCTGGAATTCGATCCGCTCCAAATCGTCGGGATAAAGCTGGAACGAGAAATCCTCTGGCATCGGATCTTCTGGCGTGACCCAATGGGCCTTACAGTTACGCTCGTAAGGGCCGAGGTTCAGACCGTTCGTGTCCTGCCGCAGATAATAGCTGATATCCACATCGCGCAGCAGCGGTACTTTGTGACCTTTTTCCTTGGTCCAGGCTTCGAGCTCTGGCAATTGACCTGTCAGGAAATACTGGTGCGACATGACGACCATCGGAACCGTGCGACCCCCATGCGGCTTGAACATCTCACCCACGCGCTGCGCATAATACCCCGCGCAATTCACAATTTTTTCGCAGCTAATATCGCCTTTGTTAGTCTTTACAATCCACTCGTCACCATCGCGATCAATACCTGTAACAGGACAGAAACGCTCGATCCGACCACCCGCGTCGCGCGCACCTTTGGCCAAAGCTTGTGTCAATTGAGCCGGATCAATATCCCCATCAAGCGGATCCCAAAGACCGCCTGTTAGATCGTGAGTTTCCATGAAAGGATGCAGTTCCTGCATCTCTTTCGGGGTCATTATATCCATTTGCAGACCCTGATAACGGCCCATGCCTGCGACGCGCTCGAATTCCTGCATGCGCTCCTTGGAATGCGCCAAACGGATCGACCCTGTCACGTGGTAGTTCATCGGATAATCGACATCTTCGCCCAACGTGCGATACATCGCAGCGCCGTAGCGTTGCATGTTCATCACCGCCCAAGAGCCTGCGAAGTTCGGAACGTTCCCCGCGGCATGCCAAGTGGAACCAGCGGTCAATTCGTTCTTTTCGAGCAGCACGCAATCTTTCCAGCCTGCTTTAGCAAGGTGGTACAAAGTTGAAGTGCCGACGACGCCACCACCGATGATGACGACGCGGGCCGTTGTTGGAAAGTCAGCCATGGTTTCTCCCTAGGTTTTGTTCAGTTGCGCACCGCCAAGCAGCACACCGTAAATGATAAAACAGATCGCCATCACACGCCTAAACCAGACGTTGAAGACTGCACCCAATGCGGCGCGACCCAAGCCAGCGCCCAGCGCGGTGAATCCGCAATAACTCAGCGTTGTGAGGATCAAAGCAGTGGGAGCGATGACTATCATTTGCTCCCGAATCGGAACGTTGGGTTGCACGAATTGCGAGAATGCCGCGAGATAACCCGCCACGCTTTTCGGGTTGATCACAGCAATTGCTAAAGCGCGCCCATAGATACTGCCAGTGCTCGGCGGCAATTTTGGAGCCGGTTTTCTCGCGCCCATCCAACCTTTGATCCCAAGCCAGATCAGCCATGCGGCACCAATATACTTCGCAATCAGAAAACCAGTTTCAGAAGCGGCGATAAGTGCTGTGACGCCAAGCGCGGACAGCACCAAGAAAAGGCTCGCTTGTGTCAGGATCGCCGCCACACCCCAAAGGCTGCGCGCAAAGCCAAGTTGCATGCCGTTCGCGATGCAATTGACCGCGTTTGGGCCGGGTGTCGTGACAAACACCGCCCAAAAGATTGCGAAAATACTCCATGCCTCGAAGCTCATATGCCCGCGCCCTAATACACTGGCGGCGCGATCACCCAGATCGCTACAGCAGGTTTTTCGTAAGGGTTAGACCACTGATAAGAAACACCTTTGATCCGGAAACTATCCCCTGCTTTGACGGTAAATGCTTGGCCATCAATGACAAGATCAAGCGTGCCAGAGACCAAATATCCAACTTCCTGCGTCGGCCGCGTCACCGCGTCTTCCATCAAAGCGCCGGGATCGAATGTGGAATGCACCATCTCGAATTCATCCGTGAGATCAGGCGAAAGGAGTTCTTCGACCAAGCCCTGCTCTTTTGATCCAATGGGTCGACGCGCATGAGCACGCACGATCACACCTGCTTCTTGAGCAGGTGTTTGCGCCTGACCAAAGAGGATCGAGACGGGCACATCCAAGATCTTTGCAATCTGTTTCAGATCTAAGACAGAAGGTTCAGAGAGATCGCGCTCAACCTGAGAAATCCAACCGACCGAGCGATCCAACGCGTCCGCCAAATCACTCAACGTCAAGCCGCGAGATTTGCGAAGCGCACGCAAATCAGCCCCAAGGCTCTTGGTCTTTGTGACGTCAGATTGAATCATCTAGGGTGCGGCTTTCGTGAAATTACTCAGTCAAATTTCACAAAGCCCGAAGTTGCGTGAAAAATCAAAGGATTTTTTCATAACCTAAACATTTGTATATTTGTCAGGCGACATCTGTGAACACGGTATTAAGAAGCTCCGTCAAATTATCCGCATCAGTTTGATCAAATGCAGCGGGTTGATCGCTGTCGATATCCAGCACACCCAACAATCGACCTGCCCCGTTCACGACCGGAATAACCAATTCAGAGCGAGTAGAACTGGCACATGCGATATGACCCTCAAAAGTCTCTACATCCTTGATAAGTTGCGTTTCTTGCGTGCGTGCCGCAGCCCCGCAAACACCGCGATCAAATGGGATTACCAAACACCCATGCCCACCTTGATAGGGTCCGATCTTCAATAGTTCCGGCGCGGTGACACGGTAAAACCCGGTCCAATCAAACCGATCATCGCTGTGATGCACCTCGCAAGCAAAGGTGGCCATCAAGGCAATTTCGTCGGTCTCGCCCTGCGTCAAAGACAACATTATCGCGGAGAGATCTTTATAATTTACACGCTTCATCATGCTTATCGAATCGTAACCAATTGCTCCTAAGTGTGTCTTCAGTATTTCCAGAACAGGCAAGATGCACATGAATATTACAAGTGAAACAAGTGGTGATCTTCAAATCTTAAAAGTGGAAGAAACACGTATCGATGCGGTCGCGGCTATTCAGTTCAAAGATACCTTTCGCAACTGACAGCTGATCAAGACAACGCCGTTGTGCTGGATCTATCTAATGTCGAGTTTATTGATTCCAGTGGACTTGGCGCAATCGTTGCGGCGATGAAACTGCTGGGTAGAGATCGCCCACTGCATCTTGCTGGGCTAACACCCATTGTGGCGAAAGTCTTTGCGCTTACGCGGATGGAGCGGGTGTTTAATATCTTTAAATCACCGCTCGATGCATTGAAAATGAATGAGGCAAAAAGTGCCTGACGGCTCTTTCATAGAACCCATGACCATTCAGTCCAAAACATCTTCACCACCTGACGTACACCTCGTCTTCACAGCGCGTGAAATCGCTGTGCGGCGGGCTTTGCAATTGACCTGTCAGGCGTTGAAAGCACTTGGGACCGAAGCTTCCGCGCTTAGAATTGTCGAAATCGTTTTAGCAGAGGTCACGAATAACATTGTCGAACACGCCTACTCTGCACAGTCCTCTGGCACGATAACACTAAGCTGCATCAAGCGAACAACAAACATTCGCTTCGAAGTCATTGATCAAAGAAATATGTTGCCGGGTGGCGAGATTCCATCAAAACAGTAACATGATCTCACAATCGACCTGGATAGCTTGCCTGAGGGCGGCTTCGGTTGGGGATTGATTCGCGATATGACTATGAATCTAGCGTACCGCCGCCGTGAGGGCCGAAACATTCTAAGATTTTCGATTCCTTTGACAGAATTGTAGGCACCCTGGTCAATATTTGCAGGCGACACACGAAGGTATCCAGCGAAGTATCGGTCTTGGCGCCATGAGGACATTCCAATCACATCGAAGTTGCTAAAAATCCTTGCGGGCGGCGTGCTCTAATGAAAAATAGGTGCCGCATCCTAAAAATCCCCATTCTGAGCCAAAAACTGTCTCTTTAAACCGCCACCACTGGTCTTGTAGCTGCATATAGCTTCATTCCAGCGTCGTGTGTTAATTGCCCCCACCCAGTACGCGACGCTGGGAACCTCCCCAACGCTCTTCGATTATTGGCAAGCTTCGCAAGCCGAACTAAGGTTTCTCTGACACCTTAAGAAAGAAGAAAATATGCGCGATTTCCATTTTCCAGGACGTTCCGAAGTATTTGCAAGCAATGGGATGTGCGCAACGTCGCATCCGCTTGGGGCAAATGTCGCGATCGATATTCTCAAGCGAGGTGGTACAGCAATGGACGCAGCAATTGCTGGCGCGCTGGTCTTGGGAATTTGCGAACCCCAAATGACGGGGATTGGAGGCGATCTATTCGCACTCGTCTCTCCAGCCGGATCCGACAGAGTCCACGCCTACAATGGCTCAGGTCGTGCACCTGCTGCTGCAAATGCAGCGAACTTGCGCGAAAAGGGCCATGCAACGGTTCACCTACAAAGCCCCGATGCAGTCACCGTTCCCACAGCGATGCACGCCTTCGCGGCGATGAACGAAAAATGGGGCAAACTTGGATTTGACACGGTTTTAGAACCTACAATTCACTACGCTCAGACAGGTGTTCCTGTAGCACCGCGTGTTGCGTTCGACTGGTTTGATGCCTCCAAAATACTGCAAGGCGCTGGCAAGAAACACTATTTGATCAATGGTCAGATCCCCAAAGCGGGCGACATGTTCTACGCCCCCGGTCAAGCAGAGGTCCTGAAGCGCATTGCAAAATATGGGGTCAAAGCCTTCTATGAAGGCGAAATAGCCGATGATATGTTAACCGCGCTCCAATCACTCGGGGGCGTACATACCGCCGAAGATTTCGCGAATGTCACCTCAGAAGAGACCGCGCCAATCAACGGAGACTACAAAGGCACAGAGCTGTTTGAGCACCCACCGAATGGCCAAGGCGCAACCGCTATCTTGATGCTGAACATCCTCAAGCATTTCGACATTGCAGCGATGGACCCCTTCGGATCAGAGCGCGCGCATATCGAAGCGGAAGCGGCCAAGCTGGCCTATGATGCGCGTAATCGTTTTCTCGCTGATCCAGATCACACCGAGAAGCTTGATCATATGTTGGCGCCAAACATTGCAGAAAAACTTGCAGGGTTGATCGATCCAAAACGCGCTATGGCTGCACCCAAAAAGGTAAGCGAAGCCGTTCACAAAGACACGATTTACATCACCGTTGTTGATCGTGACGGCATGTCTGTGTCGTTGATATATTCGATTTTTCATGGATTTGGATCTGGCATCGCCTCTGAAAAATTCGGCATTTTGCTACAAAATCGCGGCGCTGGTTTCACGCTTGAGGCTGGCCATCCCAATGAACTTGGCGGTGGAAAACGCCCGATGCACACTATTATCCCTGGAATGCTCGCTGAAAATGGCGCAGTTAATATGCCGTTCGGCGTGATGGGCGGTGCGTATCAACCCAATGGACACGCGCGTTTTCTATCAAACTTAAAGGACTTTGGCATGGATGCCCAAAGCGCCATTGATACCCCACGGGCCTTTGCCGATGCCGGCATTCTCAAGATCGAGAAAGGTTACAGCGACCAAGTGCGCGCTGAATTAGCAGACCTCGGACACAAGATTGAAGAGCCAAATGGGCCAATTGGCGGAGCACAGTCCATCAAAATCAATGAAAATGGCGTGCTCGTTGGCGCATCTGATCCACGCAAAGATGGATGTGCTTTGGGCTACTAGTTTAGCTGGAAATGCAAAGGATAGGTCCCATCCTCGATGGGGCCAAACAGGTCCTCGATATCAGGATGATCCACAGGTTCGCCTGAATAATCCGCGATTAAATTCTGCTCTGACACATAGGCCACGTAGTAGCTTTGATCGTTTTCCGCGAGCAGGTGATAATACGGTTGTTCGCGCTTGGGACGGCTATCCTCGGGAATCGCGTCATACCATTCTTCGGTATTGCTGAACGTCGGATCGACATCAAAAACCACACCTCGGAAGGGATGTTTTTTGTGTCGAACTATCTGCCCGAGGTGATATTTTGAATGCGATACGATCATTGCATTGCAGCTCCTACATTTGGTTAGTACCCAATTCAAGTGCGTCTTGTCCAATTTTTGGGTCTAAATTCAGGGAAACAGTTTGTGATCATCTTTGTGACAGTGCTGGAAATCGTTGCGCCCGTGTTTCTACTAGCGTTGATCGGGTTCAGCTGGGTCAAACTTGGATTTGAGTACCGCGTTGAATTTGTTACGCGTCTTGCCATGACCCTTGCAGTGCCTTGTTTGATCTTCACCGCACTAATGAAGACCGAGATTGATCCAAGTGCATTAACCACGCTTTTGTTGGCCAGCATCTTGGCGCATAGCGCGATTGTGGCAATCGGTGCGCTCGGGTTTTGGGCGCTGAACATGCGACAACAAACCTATCTTGCACCTTTCACGTTCGGCAATACTGGTAACCTTGGCCTGCCGCTTGCGTTGTTTGCGTTCGGGGCCGAAGGGCTAAGCTATGCGATGGTTATTTTTGCCGTATCCGCAATCCTCTCCTTCACATTTGGTATCTGGATTGTCTCAGGCGGCAGCAGTTTGATGAGAGCGCTAAAAGAGCCGATGGTTAGCGCGACCTTACTTGGTACTTTGTTTCTCTGGCAAGGTTGGCGCACGCCTGATTTCTTAACCAACACACTTGAATTAGTTGGGCAAATGGCGATTCCGATGATGCTCATCACCCTTGGCGTGGCGGTCGCGCGGCTGAAACCCGGACGCATCGGACAAGCCTTCATCCTCACCTTCGTAAAATACGGCGTCTGCGCAGGCGTGGCTTTGGCAATCGGCACAGCGCTTGGTCTTAGCGACATCCCACTCGCAGTTCTTGTGCTGCAAACAGCTACCCCCGTTGCGGTCACCGCGTACTTGCTAGCCCAAAAATATGGCGGCGATGCCGATGCAATTGCAGGTTTAGTCGTCGTTTCGACGCTCATGTCCGTTGCTGCAATACCGCTGTTGCTCGCTTTTCTGCTGTAGTCGGCTCGCCTCAAGCGAAAATCATTTTGCAACGCGGAAATTTGCGCTAAAATGCGAAAAATATAATTTAAAGCGAGAGGCATATGAGCAGAATCTTTCGCGCCCTGGTAATTTCAGCCCTGGTCGCATCTTGCGGCGGAGGCGGCAATAAGTCGTCTGCGCCACGAAATCTTGATAACGCCTGCAGCATTGCGCAGCAACGTCCTAAATACATGAAAGCCTTCCGCAAAACTGAGCAGAAATGGGGCGTGCCTGTGCATGTTCAGATGGCTGCGATGTATCAAGAAAGCAAATTTAAGGGCGATGCCCGAACACCTTTGAAATACACGCTTGGCGTTATTCCGATGGGGCGGCAAAGCTCTGCTTATGGGTATGCTCAAGCGCTTGATGCTACATGGAAAGAGTATCAGGTCGATCAAGGCCGCCGCTCTGCCAAACGTGATCGGATCGCGGATGCGTCGGACTTTATGGGTTGGTACATGAACCGCTCAAAGCAGCGAAATGGTATTTCTCTGAACGATGCGCGCAATCAGTACTTGGCCTATCACGAGGGTCACACAGGCTATAAGCGCGGATCATTCTACGGCAAATCGTGGTTAATGCGCATTGCGGGTCAGATTGACGAGCGGTCTTACAAGTATCGAAATCAGCTACAAGGGTGCCGCGGTTAGCGGTCAGTCCCTTGGGGGAGCGCGAATTCAGGATTAAACAATGTGTTGTTCATCCGCGCTTTCTTATCCAGCACGCCCAAAATCACGGTCGTGCGGCTGCCAGCATCATCATTGATGACCCATTGGCGCAGCTCGATCGGGTTTGAGGTAAACACGAGTTCGATATTTCCGTACTCAGGATGCTCTGGGTCTTGCGCTTTCACGGTCGTAGATTTGTCATCCGCCGTGTGACCAACAACCATCTTCGCACGTGACAGGTTCACGTTCTTTGCGAGAATGATCGACAAAGGCGTGCGCGCCAGCGGGTAGCTTTTAGGCGGCTCATTCGTCTTTGGATCATGAATAATCACCGTGCCACCACTGGCCAGAACCAGCGCTTTCTCCGGTGGGTTATACTCAAACCGAATACGACCCGGACGTTTGATAAAGATAGTCCCAGTCGAAATCGTGCCATCGTCATTCACTTGCGTGAAAGCTCCCTTGGCTGTGCTGAGTTGCTTCAGATAACGCGAAAGTGCATTCAGCGATATCTTCTCTGCCGCAACAGGCAGTGCAGTTGCGAGTAAAATCGCGGCGGCGGGGAAGGCTGTCCAAATTTTCATGAGTATCACTTAACCATTCTTAGCAAAGGGTACACCCCACGTGACCCTCACAAAGGTGAGAGCAGCGAAGGATCGCCATTATTACGCTTCTGGTACCAGTATTTCACGTTTACCCACATGGTTTGCGGGGGAAACAAGCCCCTGATCTTCCATTTGTTCAACTAAACGCGCAGCCTTGTTGTAACCAATCGCCAATTTGCGCTGAATATAAGAGGTCGAGCACTTACGATCCTTAACCACAATCGCAACAGCCGTGTCATAAAGCGCATCTTCGCCATCAGTATTGCCGCCAAGTCCCAGAACCGTGTCGATGCTGCTGGCCGTATCATCAGACGGGCCTTCAACAACACCGCTCATATAGTTTGGTGGGCCATAAACCTTGAGGTGGTTCACAATTTCTTCGACTTCTTCATCGCTTACAAACGGACCATGGCACCTCGTAATCTTCGCACCACCCGCCATATAGAGCATGTCACCCATACCCAAAAGTTGCTCCGCGCCCATTTCACCAAGGATCGTACGGCTATCAATTTTCGAGGTTACTTGGAACGAAATGCGTGTTGGGAAGTTGGCCTTGATCGTACCGGTGATAACATCAACAGACGGACGCTGTGTCGCCATAATCAGGTGAATACCAGACGCACGCGCCATCTGCGCGAGACGTTGAATACACGCTTCGATTTCCTTGCCCGCAACCATCATCAGATCCGCCATTTCGTCAACAACGACGACGATGTAGGGCATTTTCTCCGGCTGCGTCTTTTCCGTTTCAAAGATCGGTTCACCCGTTTCATCATCAAAGCCAGTCTGCACAGTGCGCGAGAACATTTCGTTCTTTTTCAACGCATCGTCGACGCGAGAGTTATAGCCATCAATGTTACGCACGCCCATTTTGGACATCTTGCGATAGCGCTCTTCCATCTCGCCCACAGTCCATTTTAGAGCGACAACCGCTTTTTTCGGGTCGGTCACAACAGGGGACAGAAGATGTGGAATGCCGTCATATACGGACAGCTCAAGCATCTTCGGGTCGATCATGATCAAGCGGCACTCTTCCGGTGTCAGCTTGTAAAGCAAGGAAAGTATCATCGTGTTGATCGCCACGGATTTACCAGAACCGGTCGTGCCCGCGATCAAAAGGTGGGGCATCTTGGCGAGGTTTGCCACGATGGGATCGCCGCCAATGTCCTTGCCCAAAGCAAGAGGAAGTTTCTGCTGACCGTCACCGAAGTCACGGCTTGAAAGGATTTCACGCAGAACTACTTTCTCGCGGTTCTCATTCGGCAGTTCTATACCAATAACAGAGCGTCCCGGCACTGTAGACACACGCGCGGACAGCGCAGACATGGAACGCGCGATATCATCAGAGAGACCAATCACGCGTGACGCTTTTAGACCCGGTGCAGGTTCAAGTTCGTACATGGTGACAACTGGACCCGGACGCACAGAGACAATCTCGCCTTTGACGCCGTAATCATCCAAAACCGCCTCAAGCATGCGCGCGTTTTCTTCCAAAGCTTCATCGCTCAAGTGGTGACGTTGAACTTCAATCGGGCTTTCCAACAGGTTCAAAGGCGGCAGTTCAAAGGCCGCGGCACTGTCAGCAAACTTTAACGTTGGTTGAGCCTCTGCCTTTGCGCGCGTGGAGGGTTGCACAGGCTTGCGCTGCGTATGTTGCACAACGCTTTTCGGTTCTAGCGTCAGGATATCCATAACAGGAGCATAGGTTGCCATCGCTAATTCATCGACTTCTGGCGCATTGTCAAAGCTTGGTGCATCGACCAGCTCTGATTGCGGCAAGTATTCTGCTGGCATCGCATCAAAAGCCATTGCATCTGGTTGAAGCGTTGGCTCAACGACTGGTTCAGGATCAGCGTAAAATTTTGATATCATTGATATTGACTCTTGCGGAACAGGTTGCTCCGAAGACTGTTGCGCCTGGAAAGACGCGCTCATCGGGGGTTCAACGCGCATATTCGGTTGCGCCGTATCGACAACAAGCGGCGTCGGACCACGACCACGTGCCTTTGCAGGATGTGACGTTTGCGGCGGTTGCGTCACCATGTGATTGTGCGCACGGCTTTTGATCACGTCAGAAATTTTGCTTTTGATGCGATCATCCGTTGGCATTTGCGCGTAGTTTTCGCTTTGTTCATATTCGACCAGCTCTGGCTCTGGCAAAGGCTCTGCGCGCTTGATCAAAGATGGCATCCGCGCGAGCAGGCCAAACTTCTCTTTTTCAGGCACTGGCGCTGGTGTCGGTTCCGGCTCTTCAAAAACTGCCTCGTGCACAGGCTCAGGCGTTGCAAAGCTCATCGGTGGCTCATCCGCCAAACGACGGGCTGCGCGGGCTTCGTCTTCTGCACGAAGCGTTTCACGTTTCTCAGTTTGGCGTGCTTGCATCGTACCAGCCGCACTAACCGCACCTGTTGCACCCTTGCCGATCAAACGCATCACCATGACGGTGGTCACGACCACGCCAATTACGAGGAATCGCGCGCCTTCTTTCAGCTCATAACGTGTGACACCCAAAACAAAACCAAGTATGACAATTGATCCAACGGCCAAAAACAGCGCGAGTAGCTTAAGGCCGAAGGCAGCGCTGAAAGGTAGGAACGTCAAGAACGCGCCGAGTACAGTGTCGCCAAACAAACCACCCAAACCAAACGCATGCGCCCAAGCGGCACCCGGCAGCAAAGAGGACGCGTAAACTGCGCAAACAACCACAGCAATCGGCAAGAAGATCAAACGGCCCAGCGCACGATCTGCACCTTGATGTAGAATGAAACGCACGCCCCATCCAAGTGCAAAAACAGGGATAACCCACGCCGCTTTGCCCACAATCATGAACAAAAGTGCTGCAATCGACGCGCCCATTTGACCCAGCATATTTTGCACAGGCGCATCCGTCGCAGACAGCCAGCTCGAGTCCGTCGGCGTGTAAGACCCAACGACCATCGTGGCCAGAATACCAAAAACAATCAGCGCTGCACCAATCATCTCTTTGCCGCGTTTCTCAATCATGGCCTGCATGTTGCTATCCAAGAGTGGATCACGTCCGCGTGCTTGATATGCCATCCCGTACCTCGTCTATTATGCGAACAGACAGTCGCGGATTTGGATCAATCCTCGCTGCATTTCGTCTTTTGGGGCCACCATAGCGACCCGAATGTATTCACGGCCAGGGTTTCCCTGATCCGTGTCTTTACTCAAATATTCACCCGGCAAAACGCGCACGCCCGTCTCTTTCCAGAGCTTCAGCGCAGCCTCTTCACCATTTTCAACAGGTAGCCATAGGAAAAATCCGGCGTTCGGTCCTCGATAGCCTTGCACATTCGCGAAAATTTCATCCGCGATGCGGTATTTTTCTTGATAAAGAGCGCGGTTCTCGTCGACATGTGTGTCGTCCGCCCATGCTTTTTCGGCGACCTTTTGCAAAGGCAGCGGCAAGGGCGAACCAGAATAGGCGCGCAATTGTTTTATACGTTTGATGCTTTCAGCGCCGCCAGTCACAAAGCCCGAACGCAAGCCAGGCAAGTTCGAGCGTTTAGAAAGCGAATGAAACACAACGACCGTCTCAGGGGCGGCACCCATATCCTGCGCAACCTCCAAAGCACTGACAGGCGGCGTATCGCGGTATATCTCACAATAGCATTCATCCGCAAAAATCTGGAAATCATACTGTTCGGCAAGCGCGATAAGTTCACGCCAGAACTGCTCCGACGCGACTGCGCCTTGGGGGTTCGCGGGCGAACACATGTAAGCGATGGAAGTGCGTTTCAACACATCCTCGGGCAAGGCTGTAAAGTCAGGCAAATGTCCAGACGCCGACGTTGCATTAACGAAAACAGGTTCTGCGCCAACGGAGATCGCGGCGATCATATAAACTTGGTAGAATGGGTTGGGCGTCAGAACGATCGGCTGCGCACCGTTTTTCGTTTCAGGGCAAAGCGCCATGGCAGCATTATACAAGCCTTCGCGCGTGCCGTTCAGCGCCATAACTTGATTAGATGCATCAACATCGGCCCCAAAACGACGCTTTAGCCAATCGGCAATCGCGCCTTGCAACTCAGGCGTGCCATCATTCGGGGGATATTTGTTAAAACCTGCAGCGTTGTCGGCGATAATCCCTGAAACCCAGTCAGGAAAGGCATGTTTCGGCTCACCAATAGTCATGTGCACCACGTCACCGCCCGGTTCGTGATGGTCTAATAGACTACGCAAACGCGGAAACGCGTATGGCGGAAGGTTCGAAAACCGCTCAGGGAACATATTCTAGTGCCTCAATATCGGGATCATTTTCGCCCCGTTGAGACTAAAGTAACCTAAGCGCGTGCCTCACGTCCAACAAAAATCGCAAGTTTCAGAACAACTTGTGGCATTTAGGCCAAAGCGGCCTCTGTGGCGGCTCCAATGCGTAGCAAACGTTCCTCCTGCATCGGCAAAGTGTTGAGCATAATACCACAGCTTGGCACACCCGTTGGCAGCGTTAGCGCGCAACATCCCATAAGGTTACCAATGCGCGTGTTGCGTAGCGCTATTAGATTTCGTTCCACATAAAACGCTTCATCCACCTCCAGATCTGCAATCTTGGGCGGCAAGATCGCACATGACGGGATAAGCACAGCGTCGTATGCCGCGATGCGCGCGTTCCACGTTTCGCGCAACGCGTTCAAGGTTTCCCAAGCGGCGACATAATCTGGTGCAGAGAAATTTTCGCCAGCACGGAAACGGCTCAAGACCTGCTGAAACATGACGCCAGGATTAGCTTCGATTTCGGTGCGCCACATGCCATAGGCTTCCCCTGGATAAAGCGGACCCGCATGCGAGATCGCTTCGATCACTTCAGGTGCCTCGATTTCAACGATGTCTGCGCCTGCGATTTTCAGTTTAGCAACCGCCCCCTCAAACGCGGCACGCGGCTCAGGCTCTAAATCGTCCAGCGCCAAAGTCTTCAAAATCGCAAAGCGCACACCTTTCAAACTTGCTCCACGTAAAACAGGCGCGACTGTTCCTTCCAAAGCAGCAAGCGCAAGCGCCGCATCTTCAACCGTGCGAGCCAAAGGCCCAACCGTGTCAAAGCTTTTCACCAAAGGTACAACACCTTTCAAGGAAACCCGTCCTGCCGTGGTCTTCAAGCCAACCAAATCATTCCAAACCGCAGGTAAACGCACCGACCCACCCGTGTCAGATCCAATCGCGAGGGGCGCAATATCGTGAGCGACAGAGGCTGCCGCCCCTGACGACGATCCACCAGACACGGCATCTGGATCATGCACACAAGGCGACGTTTCCGTCACTGGGTTATAGCCCAGACCAGAGAAGGCCAGTTCGCTCATATGGGTTTTGCCGATGCAAACAGTGCCCATCATCGTGGACACGCGCAAAACTTCCGCATCTTCGCTTGGGACACGATCCTTGAGCAATGCACTGCCCGCTTCCGTCGCGATCCCTGCTGTATCAAAAAGATCTTTCCAACTGATCGGCACACCATCAAGTGGTGACAGACGGTGACCTGCTTTCGCACGCGCGCTGGCGGCAGCAGCTTCAGCCATCCCGCGCTCCGGCGTGAGGCGCGCATAGATGCGATGGCTCATGGGATGGGCGCTCGCCGCATCAAGATAGGTTTGCGCCAGATCCACCGGATCAATCTCGCCCGCTTCAATTCCTCGGCCCAGCGCAGCGGCGCTCATCTTTAACCAATCTTGCATCTTTATTCTCCCTTTCGTCGCAGCGTAGCGGCGCCAAAGCGCATGGACAATCCTGCGCACGCACCCATATTGCAAACTATGAAATTAGATACCGATCTTATCATTGTAGGTGGCGGCTTGAATGGCTCCGCTTTGGCGCTTGCCGCCGCGCAAGGCGGGTTGAGCAGCACCGTGATTGACGCGTTGGCTTTGGACACGCAAAAGGATCCCGAATTTGACGGGCGCTCTTATGCTTTGGCGCTCGCGTCGCAACGGCTGTTGAACGCGCTTGGTCTTTGGGATGGCTTGGCAGATGATGCTCAACCCATGCTGGAAATCAAAGTGACCGACGGGCGTGCGGGCGAAGGTCCTTCACCGTTTTTCATGCATTTCGATCATGCGGAAATCGAAGAAGGACCGATGGGCTACTTAGTCGAAGACCGCTATCTGCGCCGCACTTTCTTGAACGCAATGGACGCGAACCCTTTGATCACACTCCTCCACAGCGAAACCGTGATTGCGCAAGACACATCGCCTCTTGGTGCTGCTGTGACGCTTGCCTCTGGTGAAATGTTGCGCGGACGTGTCCTTATTGGATCAGACGGGCGCCGCAGTGGCACGGCTGAACGTGCAAAGATCAAACGCACAGGTTGGGGCTATGGCCAGACCGCGCTGGTTTGCGCAATCACGCATGAAAAGAGCCACAACGGGATTGCGCATCAGTTCTTTATGCCCTCAGGGCCTTTGGCGATTCTGCCTTTGACAGGCAATCGCAGCTCTATTGTTTGGAGCGAAACAGAAGAAAACGCCAAACTCATTCATGCCCTCCCTGACGCGGAGTATCTGGACGCTTTGCGCCCCGCGTTTGGCGATTTCCTGGGATATATCCAACTTGCAGGCGCGCGATTTACCTACCCTCTAAACCTCACCATTGCGAACAACTTCACCGCAGAGCGCCTCGCCCTCATTGGCGATGCCGCGCATGGTGTTCACCCGATTGCAGGGCAAGGTCTAAACGCTGGATTGCGGGATGTTGCAGCATTGGCGGAGGTGATAACCCTTGCCCAAAGGCGCGGTGAAGACATCGGATCAGCCCTCGTGTTGGAGAGATATCAACAGTGGCGCCGCTTTGACACGGCTACGCTTGCGGTTGCGACAGATACTTTTAACAAGATGTTTTCTAATGATAATCCAATCCTACGCATGGGTCGTAATCTGGGAATGGGTCTAGTGAATTCTGTCCCAAGCCTGCGTCGCACCTTCATTCGCGAAGCTGCAGGACTGACGGGAGATTTGCCAAAATTGATGACAGGTAGACCGCTCTAGTCGAGCTTGCGCGCCTCATCCAGCAACATCACAGGGATGCCATTTCGAATAGGAAAAGCGAGACCCGCCTTCTTCGATACCAGCTCCTGCGCGTTTGCATCGTACTCCAAGCCACTTTGCGTGTGCGGGCAAATAAGCGCCTCTAGCATATGCGGATCAAAGTCAGGGGCGTCGTTCTCAATGCTCATTGCATCATTTCCTCTGCATCCCCGCCGCGTAAGAAATATTCGATCAAGGTGACCAATGTTTCGCGGCGTGTAGATAGGCTTGGCGCTTCCAGAAGCGCCTGTTTATCTTCAGGTTCGAAATCAAGCATCATCGAGAGCGAATTGACCAGCAATTCGTCATCCGCATCCTTCAACGTTTCCCAATCCGCACTTAAGTCACGAACGGTGAAATATTTTGAAAGGAGGTTCAAAAAGGCCTCGCGATCATAAGGCGTATCTATTTCGCCCTCCTTGCGATCTTGTTCGAAGCCATCCCAATTCAACTTGACGCGGCGATAGGGCATGAAACCTTCGACTTCACCCACGAGACGAAACCGCGATACGCCCGCAAGCGTGAGCATATATCGCCCGTCTTCCATTTCAGAAAACTGCGTAATGCGACCCGCGCAGCCAATCTTGTGCAAGCCCTTTTCATCCCCCGTCCGACCCGGATTAGGCTGGATCATCGCAATAAGACGTCCTTGTGTTTTCAACGCATCATCCACCATCGCGAGATAGCGCGGTTCAAAAATGTGCAACGGCAAGCGCGAACGCGGCAAAAGCAAAGCACCGGGCAAAGGAAAGGCCGGCAAGATATCGGGGAGGTCACCAATTTTCTTCATGCTCTTGATATAGCCCGTCAGCGCGATCAGGCAAATATCATCGAACTCAATTTGCGACGGCCATTCAAAACGATGGGATCTTCTGGCTTGAGTGCATCGAATATAGTGAAAAGCTGCGTTTTTGCAGCGCCCTCGTTCCATTCGCGATCACGTCGGAAGATTTCCAATAATGCGTCGACAGCGTCTTCTGTTTGCTCATCGGCATTCAGCGCAACGGCAAGATCAAAGCGCGCTTGAAGATCATCTGGATTAGCTTCAACCGCCGCTGACATCTCCGCCAAAGGCCCCGCTTGCTCCGCCTGCCGCGCGAGCGCGATTTGCGCGAAAGCCGCTTCAATCATCGCCGCAGATGAAATATCCGCAGGGACACCGTTTAACACAGCCTCCGCTTGATCCGCTTCGCCCATCGCCAAATGCGAACGCGCAAGACCTGCATAGGCTGCGACGCATTGATCGTCTTCTTCCAAGATCGCCGCGAAAGTTTGCGCCGCATCACTTGCGTCGCCTTCCTCTAGCATCATCGTTGCTGCCTCAATCGCGTCGTCCAAGCCGCCCGATGGGTCGCCGCCGCCGGCTTCAATCACACGCGCAACAAAGGCTTTGATCTCGGAGGGCGGCAAAGCGCCTTGAAAGCCATCAATTGGCTGACCTTTGTAGAACGCAAATACAGCAGGGATTGATTGGATTTGCATCTGCCCTGCGATCGTCTGGTTTTGATCCACATCGATCTTCGCCATCTTAACGGCACCATTGGCTGCCATGACTTCAGCTTCCAATGCGGGGCCAAGCGTTTTGCACGGTCCACACCAAGGTGCCCAAAAATCGACTATAACAGGGACCAAGTCAGACGCTTCCACCACGTCTTTCATAAAAGTGCTTTCGTTGACGTCCATGATCAGATTAGCCGTGTCCGTCGCAGTACCTGTGCCCAGTTCAATCATCGCTCATCGCCTTATTTGTCTCTGTGTTGTGCTCTAGATGGCCCATCACCCTCACTTTCGCAAGGGCCAGCGCATTAGAGATCAAACGTCGCAAACACAGGCGCATGATCCGACGGCTTTTTCCATCCGCGCGCTTCACGCAAGACACGCGACGAATGGGCAGCAGAAGCGATATCACCAGTTGCCCAAACATGATCCAAACGTCGGCCTTTGTCAGCAGCGTCCCAATCCTTGGCGCGGTACGACCACCAGCTATAAAGCTTGCCCTCAGAGATATCCGCGCGCGTGACATCATGCCAATCACCCGCCGTCATGACCTCGCCCAGATGTTCCACTTCAATCGGAGTGTGGCTGACAATCTTGAGCAGCTTCTTGTGATCCCAAACATCATCCTGACCCGGAGCGATGTTCAAATCGCCGACAAGGATGCTCTTTTTAGGGCTTTTCATTTTGAACCAATCCCGCATTTGGGTGAGATAATCCAGTTTTTGTCCGAACTTCTCGTTCTTATCACGGTCCGGCACATCACCGCCCGCAGGCACGTAGAAATTGTGGATCGTCACACCGTTTTCGAGCTGCCCAGCAATATGACGCGCATGACCAAGCTGCGCAAAATCCTCGGCCCCAACTTCCTTGATTGGCAGTTTGCTCAGGATCGCAACGCCGTTGTAGCCCTTCTGTCCCCGCGCAACCATATGGGTGTAGCCAAGCGCCGCGAATGCTTCCGTCGGGATCAACTCAACAGGCGATTTACATTCCTGTAGGCACAGCACATCCGGCGCTTCCTCTTGCAGCAATTTGCACACAATCGGCTCGCGTAAGCGCACGGAGTTGATGTTCCAAGTAGCAAGAGTAAAACTCATGGCGCGTCCTTTTTCAGATGAGATTGCGCCAAACTAGCCTAGATGCCGTTCGGTGCAAGCAACACTTTGCCAGACCGCTCCCCCGCCCACGTGTAGCGTGCAGCTTCGCTGATTTCTTCAAGCGTGAACACACAATCAATCGGCGCATGAAGCGTACCCATTGCCACCGCTTTGGTCAGCGCGCCATAGGTCACCATGCGCTCTTCTTTGCTTGCGCGTTCAAACCAATTCACGAGCCAGAACCCACGCACGCGCACGTCACGGAAAATCATCGCACCCGCCTGCATCGACGCAGCTTCATTCGACATCGCCCCGTAATTCACAAGCGTGCCGCCAACTTCCAAACTTTCGCCAAGACGGCCGAACGTGTCACCCGCCACCGCATCAAGCGCGAGCTTCACCTTCGCGCCGCCCGTCGCCTGTTTCACGCGTTTCACCAAATCAGGGCCGTCGACAAGAACCACATCAGCCCCTTGATCAAGCAGGCCTTGCACAGCACTTTCACGGCGCACCACGCAAACGGTTTTCACACCCATGCCCTTGGCAAGCTGTACGACATAGGTGCCAACCGCAGAATTCGCAGCACTTTGGATGATCCAATCACCCTCGGCCAGTTCAATGAAATCCGTCAACAAAAGCTGCGCGGTCGCAGGATTTACCATCATCATAGAAAGCTGATCGACATCGCCCTCAGGCATCGGCACGAACGCTCCTGCAGAGGCAACGACCTCACTGCGCCACGTCCCCACGCCAGCTGGCAGCAAGACAAGCTGACCGACAGACAGCCCACGCACTTCGCCGCTTACCTCAGTGATCCGACCAATCCCTTCATTGCCAGCAATCGCTGGTAAGGGTGGGCGAACACCGTAGTTGCCCGACACTTGGATCAAATCTGACGGGTTAATCGGTGAACGCAGAACATCCGCACGTGCTTGGCCCGGTTCCAAAACCTCGCGGGCCACCTCTTCAAGGCTTAAGACCTTGGTCGGGTCACCAAACTCAGAATAAACAACTTGCTTCACAGTTTCAGACATCCGACAGGCTCCAGTTTATATTGTCGACAACACGATGCCTGTCGGGCCGCCACAAGTTAACCCCACGCGCCGCAACGTCACGCTTAAACTTGCCAAATAAACTTTGGAGGTTAACTCGCCGTAGCCTCAATCATAGGCGACGGTCTCATATTCGATCTCGTTCTCGCCACTGAAATAGAACCGCTCTCCCGGCTCATAATCTTGATGCGAAAATCGCTAAGCTGACAAAAATGCGAAATAGTTTGGATGGTTGCATTAGTTGCGGATGCTTGTCGCTTGACGCCTGCGCCCTCTACAATCCTGAAGACACACTAGCGCAGCACGGGGATGGGCCGGTCATTTCCTTCAGCCTCGACCGTTAGCCAAAAAAAGACCCGGGGCTTTGCCCGGGCCAGTCCAACAGAGAGGTGTATACCATAAACCGGATATACGCGGTGTCTCATCTTGGTCATTTAATCATGAATACGAGGTTAAACCTTGATTTAGATCAAAACTATTCGCGCTCATTCAAAGTTAAAATCTCAAGCTATTAATCTATACCCACCAGATTCAGTTACAAGAAGGCGCGCATTTGACGGATCTGGTTCAATTTTTTGACGAAGACGATAAATATGAGTCTCCAGGGTGTGCGTTGTGACGCCTGCATTGTAGCCCCAGACCTCATGCAAAAGCATGTCGCGCGGCACGACGCCCTCTGTCGAGCGGTAAAGAAACTTCAGGATATTCGTTTCTTTCTCCGTCAAGCGGATTTTCTTTTCGTCCTCTGTAATCAGCATCTTCATCGACGGCTTGAACGTGTAAGGACCCAAGCTAAACACAGCATCCTCAGATTGCTCATGCTGTCGAAGCTGTGCGCGAATACGCGCTAGAAGGACAGGAAACTTGAAGGGCTTAGAAACGTAATCATTTGCACCAGCATCCAAACCAAGGATCGTATCCGCGTCGCTGTCATGACCCGTCAGCATCAATACAGGACTTTTCACACCTTGCTTACGCATCAAACGGCAAAGCTCACGACCATCCGTATCGGGCAAGCCTACATCGAGGATGATCAAATCGTAAAGCGAGTCTTTGACGCGCTCCATCGCGGTTGCACCTGAATCAGCCTCAAAGACTTCGAAGTCTTCGGTCATCACCAGTTGCTCAGAGAGCGCTTCGCGTAGATCATCGTCATCATCGACAAGAAGGATATTCTTAAGCTGTGCCATTGGATCATCTCCTATCCGCTATTGTTATAGTCATGCGTCTGCATGCGGCATTCGACAAGTTTTGTGGCACTCCCTCACGTCCATGTGTTATTCAACCTTGATTTGTTTCATATTCCTCGGCAATCAGGGGCGTTCTGTAGCAAAGTGTTTCAAAGAGCGGTGGGCAAAACATGAATTTAGCACCAGATCCATCCGAAAAAATCGCACGCGCGCGCGGTGATTTACGTATGGGCGTGCCGATTGTGATCATCGATGGCCCCGTTGGGATCTTGGTTCAAGCGACAGAAACGCTTACTCCAGACCGCGTTGCGGATGCCCGCGCATTGCCGGGTGACACAGTTTTGAGCATTACAGCACGTCGCGCAGAAACCCTAAAGGCGCGCCCTTATGATGGCGATCTTGCGCGCATTCATGTTCCAGAAAATGCTGATCTGCGCTGGATTATAGCGCTCGCAGACCCTGCTGACGACTTGCGCACCCCAATGAAAGGGCCGTTGCACTCCGTACGAAACGGCAAAGCGGACGCGCATCGCGTCGCTTTGCGCTTGGCGAAAGACGCGCGCTTGCTGCCCTCCGTCTTGATCACTGATCTCGAAAACCCAAGCGACTTTGCAACGAAACATGACCTTACAACTCTGTTTACTGTGCAAGTTGAACCTTTGCTCGGCGTCTCAGCGCATTACTATGATATCGTTCATGCCCGCCTGCCGATGGAAGTGTCCGACAAAGGTCAACTCCACGTGTTTCGCCCCGATAATGGCGGGGAGGAGCATTACGCGATCATTGTGGGCGCACCTGATCGCAATCAGCCAGTGCTCACCAGACTGCACTCCGCGTGTTTCACAGGTGATCTCATGGGGTCACTCAAATGCGATTGCGGGCCACAGCTTCGTGCCGCTCTCGCTCAGATGGGGGCCGAAGGGGCGGGCGTTCTTTTGTACCTAAACCAAGAGGGACGCGGCATCGGCCTTGCCAACAAGATGCGCGCCTACTCATTGCAAGATCAGGGGTTTGATACGGTCGAAGCCAATCATCGTCTTGGTTTTGAAGATGATGAACGCGATTTTCGGATTGGCGCCGCGCTGTTAACCAAACTTGGCATTGCGCAGGTCCGCCTTCTTACAAACAACCCCGCAAAGATCGACATGATGCAAAAGACAGGCATCGCCGTCAGTGAACGTGTTGCCTTGAAAGTCGGCAAAAACCGTTTCAACGCTGACTATCTGCGCACCAAGGCCACCAAATCGGGGCATTTTTTGTGACCCCCTATGACCTTGTGCTCACGCCAAAAGGCGTCCGCTTTGCAGGTCGCCTCTATCCCTGCACACATGGGAAGGGCGGTATCGTGACAAACAAACGCGAAGGTGACGGCGCGACACCGCGGGGTATCCACCGCATTGTAGGGATGCTTCATCGCCCAGATCGTCTTAAACAGCCAACGCCGATGGCAAAGCCAATTGGTCCGCGCGATCTTTGGTCTGACGAAGCAACAGATGCGGCTTACAATCACCATGTCCGGGTGCCCTATCCCCACAGCCACGAGACGTTAAGACGTGCTGATCCACTCTATGACCTCGTGATTCTAACTGATTGGAACTGGCCCAACGCGACCCCACATAAAGGCTCGGCAATCTTCATCCACCAATGGCGAAGGCCGGGATATCCGACCGAAGGTTGTATCGCATTTCGACGTGACCACCTGCACGACATCGCATCGAAAATCACACAAAATACACGCCTCATCGTGCGGTAAGGCAAATCTTCCTATTTCCATAAATATCCTGGGGAGCGCCAGGGATTAGCCCCTCGCCTAGATCCGATGAGGCACTCATCGGACAGCCCTCAAAGCTCATAAGCGCGATCACCAAAGATAGCTGATCCAACACGAACATGCGTCGCACCCAGCGCAATCGCACGCTCAAAGTCACCGCTCATGCCCATCGAAAGACCCACAACCCCATTGCGTGCGGCTATTTTCGCAAGCAGCGCAAAATGCAATGACGGCTCCTCATCCGCAGGTGGGATGCACATCAAACCTTGAACAGGCAAATCAAATGAGCGGCATTCTTCGATAAAACCGTCAGCTTCCTGCGGAGAAACGCCTGCCTTTTGCTCCTCTTCACCGGTGTTTACTTGCACAAAAAGCTCCGGACAACGGCCCAATTCCTGCGCCAAACGCGCTATGGTCTTGGCAAGCTTCGCACGATCGACTGTGTGAATTGCATCAAACAATTCCATCGCTTGGCGGGCCTTGTTGGTTTGCAAAGGTCCGATTAGATGCACTGAAACATCGCTGAACTCTTCTTTAAACGCGGGCCATTTGCCAGCGGCTTCTTGCACACGGTTTTCACCGAACACGCGGTGACCTTGCTTTAGAACCGCGTGAACACGTTCGTTGGGCTGGACTTTGGACACAGCTATGAGCTGCGCGCTACCTGCACTGCGGCCTGCATCGTTTTCCGCTTTCGCAAATTTTTTTTTAATTTCTCGCAAAGACATATACGATCCTCTGTTTCAAACCTGAGGTAATACGCATCACTCAAAAAGAAAAGGACGGACAAGTGATTGCATTCTGCAGCTCACGCAAACACAAAATGCGTGATCAGACCAGCATACACATGAGCTTTCTTGCAGGACTACGTGTCATGGAGATAGCAGCACTAACGGTTGGTGATGTGTATGATACTGCAGGTGCAGTGCGCAGTCAGTTCAACATCACAGGCACACAGGCCAAAGGCTGCAACACCAGGGCCATATATGTGAACAACAAGCCAAGTGTGTGCTAACATAGTATCACGCATGTGTAGCGGATCGCGCAGCTGATGCACCCCTTGTTTCTCACACAGCAGCGGAGCAGCTTCTCAGCCAATACCATATGCCTGCTGTTTCTGAACATATACTCTGACTTTGAACTCAAAGGTGCCAGCAGCCACAGTGGACGCAGAACCTTCATCACCAAGTTTGCCAACACAGGAATCAATGTTCGCTTGTTAGCTGCATTTGCAGGTCATCAGCACATTAGCACCACGCAGCGCCATATTGATGTCAACGACGCACAGCTCGCAAAGGCAGTAGAAGCTTATATAGTTAACAGCTCTGCAGTGATTAGCACATCACTGTCACTGGATTAGCATCTACGAGCGCAACGTGGTTACGATCTACACAGGGTAAATATCAAGCTATCAATTGTTCGCGCATTGTATCAATGCCAAACGTAATCCTTTGCGCTCAGACTCAAGCAAGTGCTCTGTAACTGAGTTGAGATAAGCAACACATCCAGCCCCAACAATAACCATCATATGGCAACAAACCAGAGCGCACCTATCACCGTGTTGTAGTTGAGTACGCCGCTGTAGTTGGAGAGTTAGTAACGCTCTTACACACAGTCATACCCAAAACGTGAAAAGAGCGGACCAAAGCCCGCTCTTTCCCTTACTTCATATCCAAATTGGATTAGAAAGAGAAGGATACACCGAGACCAGCAACTGTTACGTCATTGTTCTGACCAATTGTACCAACAAGCGATGCACCACCAAGATCATGTGACACCTGAGCGCCTATGTAATCTGTAGTGGTTGTACCACCGTCAGTGCTGAACTCTGCACCAAATGCAAGAGACGTTGCATCAGAGATATCGTAAGAAAACGTGAGTACGGCGTCATTGTCGCTGTTTAGACCGAGGTTGGCTGCATAGTTGCCGCCGCTGTAACCAGCCTTAAACATCCAACCATCAGCTGTGTTTACACCTAGGCCCAAGTTAAAGCCGTTCATTGTGTAGCCCACACCGACTTCTTGCTCAAGGCCGCCAACATCGGTAGATGCTGCAACAGTCAAATCGCCCGTTTTGTACATGACCAAGACGTTGTCTCCACCGTCGTTTTGTACACCAACAATTGAGTTGTCATTGCCAACGACACCACCACGGTTGAAACCGAGGTATGTTGTTACACGTGCGGTGTTGCGCATCGCGCCGTGTGTTGCACCAACACGCAACGTGAAGCCACCGGAGGTCATGTTAACCTGGTTGTGCTCCAACTGACCGTTGTTGCCATTGCCACTCTCTGTGATACGCGCAGACGCGCCAAATGCAACACCTGCATCTGTTTCAACAGAAGCGCCAAAAGTTATGCGAACACTGTGGATAACGTCAGTTGTAGCATCAGTTGTCGCATCACCAGCGTTGTATATAACACCCATGTGTGCGTTGCCACCTACGGATAGGTCAGCGGATGCGATGCCTGCTGTTGCGATCAAAGCTGTCGTTGCGAAAAGAACATTTTTCATTTTGTTTCCCTCGGGGTTTTTATTCTCGTGCCTAGCTCCGGGGAATCCGTACTAGGTCTATGTGGTTTTTCGCTCTTTTCGTGGTGACTTTGCAAGCCTCCCAAAACATGGCGCAAGAAAGCTCTGCGAAATGGTGCAGCTTTGCCACAGTGGGTCTCACCAACAAAAAGCTGTGATTGGTGACAATATTCGCAAAGTCCGTGGCAGTGTTATATAAGCGAAAACACTTGCCCCGACCTATCGACGGGTTTAGGACAAAGGAAACAAAGGCTCAGGCAGGAAAATGACACACATTCGCTCCGCTCGACTTCTTTTCATCGCAACGGCATGCATCGCTCTTGCGGGATGTAATGGTCTCAGTTCTGGCAACAGCTCGTCTGCAAGTGCCGCAAATACCAACGACGCTGACGACGCTCAGAATGTCAGCTCGATCTGGGATGTACTTCAACGACCTGATGCGAACAACAACGTTCAAGTGAACAAATACCTATGGAACGCGTCCTTAGAGGTTCTCAACTTCTTGCCTGTTGAATCCGTCGATCCATTCTCTGGCGTCATTACAACGGGCTATGGTCGCCCACCAGGCGGCGGACGAGCATATCGTGCGACAATCTTGGTGAATGACCCTGCACTTGAAGCACGGTCTTTGAATGTTGCCATGCAAACACGGAACGGCCCTGTCAGCGTTGGCACAGCCCGCGCCGTTGAGGACGCGATCCTTGCACGCGCACGCCAATTGCGTATTGCAGACGGTCGTCTGTAATCAGGCCTCCGCCAATTAAGAGACCCAATCAAGCTGCTTAGGCAGACTTTGGGTCTTTAGATCATAAGGTTTCAAAACAAAATCACGTGCTGCCTTCCTAAGTCGCGCGCGCGTCTCATTATCTTCCAAAAGCGCATTCGCTTTCTCAACGAACGCACCCACATCAAAGAAGTCGGTAAGCCAACCAGTCTCATCATGCTTAATCGCTTCCAGACCTGGGGCTGTATCAGACGCGAGAATCGCTGATTCTATGCTCGTCGCTTCCAAAAGCGACCAGCTTAGAGCGACCGGGTAGGTCAGATACATGTGCAACCGGCTGACCTGCGTCATCGCCAAAAACACATCATAGGACACACGCCCCATGAAATGCACGCGCGCCCAATATTCGTCAGAAATCTACTCGCGCGCTTCATCCATGTAGATCTGCTTCCAAGTTTTCCCACTTGGCGGACGTGAGCCATAGCTGACCTCATCATCCCGCGTCACACTTAGATCGTCCGAGATTTTCAAGACTGCATCGGCGTTGGGCTTCACCGTTTCCGTATCAATACCATCATGAATCACGCTAATTTTGTCGCGAAACGGCTCTGGAAACGTCGCTGCTTGAAACTGCGTCGAACTTATCCCCGTATCGCCAATATCAAAATGCAGCGCGTTGTTCAGATTACGCAATCGCAAGCGAAGCGCATTGCCGCTCAAGTCAGGGGTCGAAAACTCTGGGTCAAAATTCACTGTCTCGCCCGAATCCAAATGATATAGCTTACAGTAGAGCCCCAATTTGGCATTCGGCCACACGTCCTTCTGCACATAGGTTCGCCCCAGCCGTGATGACCAAGAATGACATACGGCTCTAACCCCTTGTTTTTCATAGTCAATTCTTGGCGATAACAGGCCTCTTCACGAATAACTTTTGTTTCCAAATTCAACAGTCAAGGATGCACATCTTTCGAGGATGACCGCGTGATCCGATACGGGAACAGGGTCAGGCCCTTCCAGACCGTACGTTTCTCCACCTTTGGTTTTGGTGAAAACACCTGATGCCCTTGCGTAACCAAAGCAAGTGCCCAATGATTGTACTGACCAGGAAAATTCTATTGGATAATAGGGATT
Organism: Planktotalea sp.; assembly: GCF_018607995.1. Classification (GTDB taxonomy): domain Bacteria; phylum Pseudomonadota; class Alphaproteobacteria; order Rhodobacterales; family Rhodobacteraceae; genus Planktotalea. The sequence continues at coordinate 7,503 of NZ_JABBAL010000003.1, read as the reverse complement.
TGCATGTGAAACGGCATGCTCTTTTTTTGGTAACTATAAAAACAGCAATGTGGCACGCCAATGGCGAATTCTGGGAGGTCTTGGCTCTGGACGCTTTAAAGACCATCGCATATCAGGTTTGAAACAGTTTTTATGGCGCAAACACGCGCAAAAAGGATCACGCTCATGCAACGCTATGACGCCACCACCATCGAAGCGAAATGGCAGGAGGCTTGGAATACCGCCAACACCTTCAAAGCCGAACGTGATGAGAGCAAGCCAAAATACTTCGTTTTGGAGATGTTTCCCTACCCGTCAGGCCGCATCCACATGGGCCATGTGCGCAACTACACCATGGGCGATGTGATCGCGCGCTATAAGATGAGCACGGGCCACAATGTTTTGCATCCAATGGGTTGGGACGCATTCGGTATGCCAGCGGAAAATGCCGCGATGGCGATTGGCGGTCATCCTAAGGATTGGACCTATTCCAACATCGCAGACATGCGCAAGCAAATGAAACCGCTTGGCTTGTCGATTGACTGGTCCCGCGAATTCGCGACCTGCGATGTCGATTACTACGGCCAGCAACAAGCGCTGTTCCTCGATTTCCTCGACGAAGGTTTGGTTTATCGCAAGAACGCAGTGGTGAACTGGGATCCAGTCGACATGACGGTTCTAGCCAACGAGCAGGTAGAAGCGGGCCGCGGTTGGCGCTCTGGCGCGTTAGTGGAGCGACGCGAGCTAACACAATGGTTCTTCAAGATCTCAGATCACTCCGAGGAATTGCTTTCCGCTTTGGACGGTTTGGACAATTGGCCGGCCAAAGTGAAGCTGATGCAGGAAAACTGGATCGGAAAATCGCGTGGTTTACAGTTTACTTTTTCTACGATTGAGGCGCCTGACGGCCATGACCGCATCGAGGTTTACACGACGCGCCCCGACACACTGAATGGTGCGTCTTTCGTTGGCATCTCACCAGACCATCCGCTCGCCAAAAAGCTTGAAATAGATAATGCCGAGATGCTGGCGTTCAATGAGGATTGCCGCAAAGGTGGCACCACCGCGGAAGAGATCGAAACAGCGGAAAAAATGGGTTTCGACACTGGTCTGCGCGTGCGCCATCCGTTTGATACAAGCTGGGAACTGCCTGTTTACATCGCCAATTTTATCATGATGGATTACGGTACGGGCGCGATCTTTGGCTGCCCTGCACATGACGAGCGCGACTTTGAATTCGCTGCGAAATACGCCCTGCCAATCACGCCGACATATTTGCCATCCGAGGACGCTTCGCCCAACTTGGAAAAAGCCTACGTTCCTGCGAAGACAGAAAAGGTTTTCTATAACGGCGGGTTCGCGGGTGAGCAGTGGCAGACTGGCAATGAAGCGATCAACGCCGCCATCGCATTTTGCGAAGAGAACGGCATCGGCCAAGGCGTCACCAAATACCGCCTGCGCGATTGGGGCCTGTCGCGTCAGCGCTATTGGGGTTGCCCTATTCCTGTTGTGCATTGCTCTGATTGCGGCGTGGTTCCTGAAAAGAAAGAGAACCTGCCGATCGAGCTGCCTTATGATGTAACCTTCGACACACCCGGCAATCCGCTGGATCGTCACCCTACATGGCGCAATTGCTCTTGCCCCAATTGCGGCAGCCCTGCGCAGCGTGAAACCGATACTATGGACACTTTCGTGGACAGCTCATGGTATTTCGCACGCTTTACCTCGCCCAATGCGGAAACGCCCATTAATCTGGAAGACGCAAACTACTGGATGAACGTCGATCAATACATCGGCGGGATAGAGCATGCGATCCTCCACCTGCTCTACTCCCGCTTCTTCGCCCGCGCGATGAAGATCACAGGCAACCTGCCCGCAAAAGCGATTGAGCCGTTCGATGCATTGTTCACACAAGGAATGGTGACCCACGCGATATACAAACGCGATGGACAGAATGGACGTCCTGTTTATTATTATCCCGAGCAAGTCGATCTGAAAGACGGCAAAGCGTTTCTCAAGGAAGACGGCTCTGAGGTAGATATCATCCCATCTGCGAAGATGTCGAAATCCAAGAACAACGTTGTTGATCCTTTGAACATCATCTCCGCGTTCGGTGCTGATACCGCGCGTTGGTTTGTTCTCTCTGACTCCCCGCCAGAGCGCGACGTCGAATGGACCGCCTCTGGCGCGGAGGCATCGTTCAAACATTTGGGGCGCGTTTGGTCGCTCTGCGAGAAGATCGCCGATATGGACAAAGACGCCAGTGGCGCGAGCGACGAAAACCTTTTGCGCGAAATGCACAAAGCCATTCGTGATGTGACGCTAGGTGTTGAAAGCTTCGGTTTCAACGCGGCTATCGCTAAGCTTTATGGTTTCACAGCAACACTGAGCAAATCGAAAGCAAGCCAATCCGCACAAAAGCAAGCAATCATGACGCTTGCTCAGCTCATGGCACCCATGACGCCGCACCTCGCGGAAGATATCTGGATGCTTCAGGGCGGCGAAGGGCTGATTATTAATGCTCCATGGCCCGTCGCTGATGAGGCGATGTTGGTGGAAAACAGTGTGACCATGCCGATTCAAATCAACGGTAAACGCCGCGCAGAAATCACTGTGCCAACCGACATGTCCAAAGAAGAGGTTGAAAAAATCGCGCTCAGCGATGATGCTGTGCTGAGATCACTTGACGGGGCGTCGCCTAAAAAGGTGATTGTTGTTCCAGGGCGGATCGTGAATGTCGTACTTTAAAAGAAGACATTTTTTATTGGCTGGGCCCGCTATGCTTCTCACTAGCGCTTGCAACTTCATGCCAGTCTACGCACCGGACGGGGCGGGATCAAAACTGGAAGGGCAGATCTTCATAACTGCGCCCGAAGCGAAAGACACGTATCTTTTGACTCGTCGACTTGAGACGCGATTAGGCCGTGCAAACCCCGCGCCAATGACTCTTTCGGTTATTGTATCTCACGGCCTAGCGGGTCTTGGAACCACAGCGACGGGTGCCGCCACGCGGCTCCATCGACGTGGCACATTGCGCTATACGTTGAAAAATTCCGCAACCAAGGCGAATATCGATAGCGGCAGTTTCTCTAACTTCGTTGGCTATTCGGTCACTGGAAACACGGCAACATCCCTTGCGGCAGAACGCGCATCGGAAGAGCATTTGATGAATGTCCTCGCAGACCAGCTTGTTGATCGTTTACACCTTATTGATCCTAAACTGCTACCATGAAACTGTCCCCGCGCGAGGCATCTGGCTATTTCGTCAAACCGGACGCGAGCAGAACAGGACTGTTGATCTACGGGCCCGATGCCATGCGGATTGCCCTGAAACGCCAGCAAGTTATTGCCGCGCTTATTGGCCCTAAGGGGAAAGAGGAAATGCGCCTTGCGTGTATTCCAGCGGCTGACTTGCGCAAAGACCCCGCGGCTTTGATCGACGCGATGACCGCGCAAAGCTTCTTTCCTGGTCCACGTGTTGCCTTTATTGAAGATGCGAGCGACGGATTAAGCAAAGTGATCGAACCCGCGCTAGAGGAATGGCGCGATGGCGATGCGCAAATCGTTGTCACCGCGGGGCAACTGAACGGACGCTCTGCTCTGCGCAAACTATTCGAGGGGCATTCGAATGCCTTTGCGATTGGTATCTACGACGATCCCCCTTCTCGCGGAGAGATTGAGGCAGAGCTTACGCGTGCCAAAATCACAATGCCTGAACGCGATGTCATGGATGATCTGACAGCCTTATCAAAGGACCTCGATCCCGGTGATTTCCGACAAACTTTGGAAAAGTTCGCACTCTACAAGCTAAATGATCCAACACCGCTCTCCAGCGACGACATCGCCAATTGCGCGCCCACCTCGACAGAGGCAGGTCTCGATGACGTTATCAACATCGTGGCCGAAGCCCGCTCTGGAGAGATCGGGCCAATCATGTGCAAGCTTCAAGCGCAAGGTGTGCAACCTGTCGCTCTCTGCATAGCAACGCTCAGACATTTCAAAACGCTCTACGCCGCTGCCAGTGATCCGGGTGGTGCTGCGCAAGGCATCGGTAAACTACGACCACCAGTTTTTGGTCCGCGCCGTGATCGAATGCTGCGACAAGCACAAGCATGGGGAATCTATAATCTTGAGGCCGCTTTAAGCCTGATCGTCGATACGGATCTGAAACTCAGAAGCGGCAGCCAACACGCCCCGGCGATGGCACTTGTGGAACGTTGTCTCATTCGCCTCGCCATGATGGCGCGCAAATAAACTGTAAGGAAATCTATGCATGTATGAAGTTTTTGGAACAATCGCGAGCCGCACTTTTCGTGTGCTATGGGCCTTGGAAGAACTGGGCGAACCCTATGAATTGATTGCCGTTAAGCCCCATGATTCTGCACTGACGGCTGTGTATCCTTCAGGAAAAGTGCCTGCATTGCGCGTGGATGGGCAGACCATCAGCGATTCAACTGCGATCATGACCTATTTGTCCGACAAACATGGTGTCCTTTTAGCGACAGCTGGCAGTGTTGAACGTGGTCAGCAAGATGCAATGGTCCACGCGATTATTGATGAAATTGACGCAGTTCTGTGGGCGGGCGCACGTCACAGCTTTATCCTGCCAGAAGACCGCCGTGTACCTGCGGTGAAAGACTCGCTGAAATGGGAATTTAATCGCAACGTCAATCGGCTTGCGGAGCGGATTACGACGCCTTTCGCCGCTGGTGAAACCTTTACGATTGCCGACATCATTCTAACCCATTGCTTGAATTGGTCGATCAGCGCCAAGTTCGACTTTGAGAGTGAAAAAATGCAGGCCTATGCAAAACAAATGCGCGCGCGCTCCGCATTTCAACGCGTTAGGGCGCTGGGGTAAGCCCGAGATAACGCGCCGCCCCGCGTCCAGCGGTGCGGCCAGTCGCGAAACACGCGGTAAGCAAATAGCCACCAGTTGGAGCCTCCCAATCTAGCATCTCGCCTGCACAAAATGTGCCGGCCTTTTTCAAGAGCATCAAATGTTTATCAAGCGCAGCTCGAGAAACGCCACCACTTGTAGAGATTGCATCGTCCATCGGGCGCAACCTGGCGTTATGCAGCTTTAGATTTTTGATTACATTCGCACACTCGCTTGGGGCCTGCGGCAAAGGGTAGGCCCATTCGTTCAACAACGCGAGTTCATGCTTTTGTAATTTCAATGCACGCCGCAAATGGTTCGAGAAAGACGACTTGCCACGCGGTTTTGAAAGCGCCACTGCGACGCGGTTAAGGGTCCAATCAGGTTTCAGATCAACATAAAGCGCATGGCCTTCGCGCACACCATTCGAAACAGAATAGATCCCCCCCCCTTCAAGACCCTGCTGGGAGATGACCGCCTCACCACGGCTCGTACATGGACCGGAACGGAATGCGACAGCTTTTAGCGCGGTGCCAAAATGGGGCTGCATATGCGCGCTCCACTCAGCAGCTATACCGGCGTTTGACGGAGCAAATTGCTTAAGATCTATGCCTTGAGCTGTAAAGGCCTTCGCCCATGCCCCATCAGATCCAAGATGTGACCAGCTGCTGCCACCTAATGCGAACACCGCTACATCGGTCTTAAGTGCTTGGTGCCCTTCTGGCGTTCCAAAAACCAGTGCATCCCCATCCCAACCTGACCAAAGCCATTTGGTTCGGACCGTAACACCCCGTTGTACAAGCCTCTCAATCCAGGCCCGCAAAAACGGTGAGGCCTTCATCGCTTTCGGAAACACGCGACCTGAAGAGCCGGTAAACACCTCTTGTCCAAGATTGTTGGCGAAAGACATCACCTGTTGGGGGCCAAAGTCATCCAACATCGGGCGCAACCATGGCTCTGCGTCCTCATAACGAGAGGTGAAAGCGGACAAAACCTCGTCCATCGTCAAATTCAACCCGGACTTGCCAGCCATAAGGAATTTTCGGCCCAAGGACGGTTTGCCCTCGATCACAATCACCTCTGCGCCTGCGCGAGATAATTCGTCCGCCGCCATCAAACCTGCAGGTCCGCCGCCAATGACAATAGCTGTCTTCATGTGGCCCTTGTGCGAATTTCGCCTTTGAGTTCGACAATGCGTTGCAGATAAGGAATTTCGATCCCATTCTCTTTCAGCGCATTCCAAACAATGAACAACACATCCGAAGTAAAATTATGGAGCCGATGATCAATGCCATTTACCCAGAATTCTACCGCGAAATTTACACCACTGTGACCAAAACTGCGTTGTCCGCAATCCCGCCGGAACGGCTCCGCCAATACTTCGGGATGTTTTGAGACAGCCTTTTCCACAATGTCAGGAACGAGATTGATATCGGTATCATAACTGGCAGAAAATGGAGCTTCATAACGGTTCGCTGATCCACTATCTGAATGGTAAACAACCCGTGTTGTAATGAAATCCTCGTTTGGAACTACAATCCAGCGACCATCATATGTCTCAAGAATCGCAACGCGTGCAGTGATCTTAACAATTGTACCAGCCTCGCCCCCATCAAGTTCGACGTAGTCCCCGATAGTGGCCCGTCCTTCCAGCAGCAAGATGACACCAGAAATGAAATTGGATGCGGTTTTCTGTAGGCCAAAGCCAAGACCAACACCAATCGCCCCCCCTAGAACTGCAAGCGATGTAAGTGAAATACCCATGATATTCATAAGAACAAGGAAAGCCGCACAAAAGATTACGATCTCGGCAGTCTTAGATGCCAACTCGCGCGTAGCAGGGCGCATCTCTTCCTGCTTCGCTATAAAGCTCGAGGATTGATCGTTGGACCAACGTCCAAACCAGAATATGATGCCACCTAAGACTGCAAATCTAACCAAAAAGAGTAGTGCGAACGACAGGTTGCCCAATGGAAAAACCATCATGTCCAAGTTTGCCGCGAATTCCAGCAGTCCAACAGCATGGCAAGCAGCCATCGGAACAAGAACGAATTTGCCTAATAGCTTAAGAAGCCTGTCCTTGGTGATTCGATCTACAAGGGTGCACGCTGCAAGGAATAGAAAGACCCGCTTACCGAACGCGATGACTTCGCCGCTTGCAAGTATTGAGCGTGTCACGCTCTCGCCCAGCCCTGTCAGACCATAAGCGAGAAGTGGCAAAAACAGCGGAGTGAATATCAATACAAAGCGTCGTGCCTTAGCGAAGATGTTTTGCTGTTCGGCCTGAGGAGTTAGCAATCGTGCCGCAAAGGGCCGTAGTTTTCGTGTTAGAAAAACCGCCAAAAGATACGCTGCAATTAGAATAGCGAATTGTGACCACGCAGCCGGGCTTAAAAGCCAGCTTTTAGCGAGCTCACAACCTTGCGTGGCGTATTGTATTGCTTTCTGGATGATTTCAAGTTGCTGTCTAAGGTCCATGACTGTGTCCACAACTTGACATGCTAAGTATCTGACATGATCGAACCAAGATTTCCATAAGAAACCTTTTTTACAGAAATTATATTGGGTGGCAGGTTACGGAGGTTCATCGGTACATAGAGATTTGGATTACTGGGATTGGCGGTGACCTACTCTCCCACGTCTTA
>NZ_JABBAL010000022.1 GCF_018607995.1 Planktotalea sp. | reverse complement strand
GGTGACTCCTAAAAGTCAAAACGCTCTCTGTCTCAAACTGTATGATGACGGACACCAGCGATGATCACAACAGTGTTGTCAGGCATAATTACTTGGTCAGGTTTGCACCATATTCTTGGCCTTCTGGGCATATCTTGATTTAGGAGACTACCACGATGGGCATGCGTTTTTTCTCGACGAAAGATCGTCCCTTTCATATGGGGCCTTATCCGCTTGAGCGTTTGAAGCGCACCTCGAACATGCCCGATCTAAGCAGCGTTCCAGCGTCAAAGCAGATTGAGTTTCATGATCTGGACACGCCGCATTCACTGGTCAACGCAATGGGTGAGTATCAGGCGATGATGGATGCGATCCGTGATGGCGCGGTTAACCCGACGCCTGCGACGGCACCAAGTGATCCGCAAGAGCGCGCCAATCACATGAAGGCGTTTGGATATTTCCAAGACACCTCGATGATCGGAATTTGTGCGCTTCCTAAAAGCGCTCATTTGACTGCCCCGACGCGCAATTCAGACATAGACCGTCTCGCCAACGATATTCGCACCAAGCAGACCAAGACGCTTGCCTCTGGCATTGATCAAATCATGGCAGCATTGAAGGAGTCGATCGAAGCGCCCCTGGAAGCGATTGATCATCACACACATGCCATTGTTCTTTTGCTTGAGCATCATCGCGACCCTAAAGCGCATGAGCCTGGCGCGGAATGGATCATGGGAACGCAAGACCATCGCGCTGCGCTTCGGGCAACTGAAACCGCTGTCATTCTTGCGGAATACCTGCACCTTTTGGGGTTTTCCGCACGTGCGCACACGGCAACGTCTTCAGATGTTGATTTGAACCAGCTGGCTATCGCGTCTGGTCTTGCTTCGCTCGAAAAGGGTCGCCTTTTTGCGCCATATCTTGGAGAAAACTTTGGGCTCGCCGTGGTCACAACCAATTTTGAAATGGCAGTCGACACACCGCTCGCGCCTTGGGGCGATCAGCCCAATAACCCGGCTTGGTGGGTTGGCAAAGGAACGTCGAAAAGCGCTCTGAACCGTGATCCCTACCGCAAGCGCAATTATGTAGACGGAGCGCATCCGTTTGAGAAACTCAAACGAGTGGACACGCCGACAACTTATATTGACGAAGAGCGCGTTGCACGTGTTCCAAAACGTGCCGATATGTTCGCGCGCTCACAATTTGGGGATCTGGGAAAGAAACAGCAAGAAGCGGCTTCGGGCGGCTGGTACGCGCGAAAAAGTGCGCATTCTTTCTCGCAACGGCGCGTTTTGGGGGCTTTTGTTTTGCTGCAAGACGGGGAGAGTGAGACGCCTGCTCTCAAGCCCACAGAGGCAGAACGCAACGCCCAAAACGTTAAAGCCGCTAGTTATTTCTTGGGCGTAGATGCCATCGGGATCAGTCGTTGCCCTGATTGGACTTGGTACAGCCATGACGCCACGGGTGCGCCGATTGATCCCCCCCACAACAATGCGATTAGTATGATTATTGATCAGGGCTACGAGACAATGGAGGGCGCATCTGGCGACGACTGGATCGCTGTGGCTCAATCCATGCGGGCTTATCTGCGGTTCTCTCTTTTGGGCGGGGTCATTGCCAAACAGATACGCAACCTGGGCTACAAGGCCAAGGCGCACACGGTCATGGACGGCGAAGTGCTTCAACCACCGCTCTTACTTCTAAGTGGTCTGGGCGAAGTCAGCCGCATTGGCGAAGTGATCCTCAACCCGTTACTTGGCCCTCGTCTCAAATCCGGCGCTGTAACGACGGACATGCCGCTTGCGCACGACAAGCCAATCGACTTCGGGCTGCAAAGCTTTTGCAAGAGCTGCAACAAATGCGCGCGTGAATGTCCCTCTGGCGCGATTACCGCGGGGCCAAAACGCATGTTCAACGGCTATGAGATTTGGAAATCCGATAGCCAGAAATGCACCACCTATCGCATTACTACCGAAGGCGGTGCCATGTGCGGGCGCTGCATGAAAACCTGCCCTTGGAACCTTGAGGGTATCTTCAAGGAAAAACCATTCCACTGGGCCGCGATGAATATGCCAAAGGCCGCACCTGTTTTGGCCAAGCTTGATGATACGCTCGGCAATGGCGGTGTGAATGACGTCAAAAAATGGTGGTGGGACCTCGAACTGAAAGAAGATGGCGGCTATAAAGAACCTGCTGCTCCGGTCAATCGCCGCGACATTGATCCCGGGCTAGATCTGAATTTTGAAGATCAAACGCTTGCCGTTTATCCCGCCAACCTCGCGCCTTGGCCCTATCCCTACCCGTTCCCGATGGATCGCGAAGCGGGCATTAAAGCGTACCAAGACATGATCAGCTCGGACGAGTATAAAGAGCGTTTGGCGCGCGGCGAAACGCATGGCCTTGCCCATGAGCGCCCTGACTTCACAGATGCCCCTGTCATCATGGCGCGGGTCAGCAAAGCAGAAGCAATGACATCTGATGTAACCAAGTACGAGTTCACTGCTTGGGACGGATCCAAGCTGCCCGACTGGACCGCTGGCGGGCATCTCGATGTGGTCGTCACTCCTGATTTCCTGCGACAATATTCCATGTCCGGTGATCCGGCAGATACGTCCAAGTATCAGATAGGCGTTTTGCGCGAGGACGAAGGGCGCGGTGGTTCACAAATGATACACCGCATTTTCAATGAGGGCCGCCGTATCTTCATATCCAAACCGATCAATCATTTTGATCTGGTGGAAGAAGCAAGCAAAACTTTCTTGATGGGAGGCGGTATCGGCATCACTCCAATGATCGCTTTTGCACATCGTCTGCACGCTTTGGGCAAACCGTTTGAGTTACATTACTCCGCAAGCAAAATGGCTGGCGCGGGATACATTGATGATCTCAAAGCGATGCCTTGGGCGAAGCACGTAGCGTTCCATTTCTCCGATCAAGGAATGCGCGCGGATCTTGACACGCTTTTAAAGGGCTACGAAGACGGCTGGAATGTCTACACATGCGGGCCAGATCGCTACATGGAAGGCGTTGTGCAAGCGGCTGCGCGCCAAGGCTTCCCCGAAGAAGCGCGGCATCTGGAATACTTCTCTGTCCCGGTACAACCTGACTATGTGAACCACGCCTTCACTGTGACGCTGGCGAAATCAGGTAAAGAGCTAAGCGTCAGCGCTGAAGAAACGCTCGCTGATGTGCTCGTAGCAAATAGCATCCCTGTTGATATCAAATGCTCTGACGGTATCTGCGGCGTGTGCAAATGTGGGTTGAAAGAGGGAGACGTAGAACACCGCGACTTTGTGCTCTCCAACAAACAACGCGAAACAGAAATCATCACCTGCCAATCCCGCGCTGCAGATGCGGACGGCCACATCGTTATTGAGCTGTAATGAAAGCGCTTCATGAAAACTCAAGTCTGTATCGTTCGCGGTGGTCCTTCTGGTCTGTTGCTTTCTCAGCTTTTGCACACTCGCGGCATTGAGATGTTCTTCTCACAAATGACACATTTTCAAGTGCTCTCAGAGCCTCTCTTGCGTTCGTACTCATCTAAGTCGGCCTTCAAAATAGCCTCGTGTCTTGCAGCCTGGCGCATGAGGGCTATTCCCAAGACCCATCCTACAACTAAGGCACCAACGCCAAAAAATCTCATATTACGTACTACCCAATCAGGTTGATCTGCGCTTTGGTCTAAAGCTGCGCCAATAAAAAATAACATAGAGATGAATGACATGAGAATGATCAGGAACATTCCGTAGCCTTTTTTGAACTTGGGAAATACGGCGGCTAACGCCACAAGGATCATCTTGATGACTATGTTCATGTCTTGTGGCCTAATGTTTGATTTGTACGCATAATAACCATTAGACTAATCAGTGCGTCAACAACTGAAGTCGAAGAACTTCTAAACTTAACACCCACAATACCTTACCCATGGCCGAGCGAGGCCAAGCATGCTTGTGAAAACCTGTCAGTTAGGTAACAAGATTTGATAATAACTCGATGGTGAAGGGCAGGGGGGAGAGGCAGGTAAGTTCATGTGCAATCAGAAGTTACATTTGATACTAAATATTTTACAATTATGGTACTAGTCTGCTTTGGCTGTATTAAATATTTTTTTGCAATTAATTATTTAAGTGGTCGACATGGTATCGAATGAGTCCGTGTGGGAGTACCATTTAATATTAAAATATTGTTATTATTCAATGCTTTGACGCATTTTTGAATATTTTTATCCACCTAAATATGCACCCTTTGATGTTTGTACTCCCGCCATCACAAGTATTGCCGGGTAAGCCTTTTTATATTGCCCTATGCATTCACGGCTGTTGATCTCAGCGTTGAAATTAGTTGAATGACAACTGTCCGTCATCATACAGTTTGAGACAGAGAGCGTTTTGACTTTTAGGAGT
>NZ_JABBAL010000002.1:67732-112006 GCF_018607995.1 Planktotalea sp. | reverse complement strand
GGTGACTCCTAAAAGTCAAAACGCTCTCTGTCTCAAACTGTATGATGACGGACAGGTGAACGGATGCGTGATTTGTATCCTGATCAGCGGTCCTTGTTTTGGATGCAGGAGTTTAGCGGCTTCAAAGTAAAGGTAGATCGTAGCCCTAGAACAAAGGACGCTTGGGTAGCTAACGACATAGGAACGATAGGGCCAGACGAGGAGCTAGACACGCTTGAGAAGGTCTACGCGCACATAGAGGCCCAGTTAAAACCAAAACTTAGAGGGAAAGCCCTCACGGACGCTAAACGTGCGACAGTCCAGCGCGATTACCAGCGAGAAGCACTGGGCGAGGGCTTTGTAGATAACCCTCCCCTCGTGAATGCAGCTAAGACAGCTTGTAAGGCCATAGCAAAGGAAGGCGGCTCGTCAGAAGCCGTCCAAGCGCTGATTGACCAAGAGGCCAGCAGACTTGAAGAGATGCACTGTGAGGAGGCCCTGAACGACGCTCAGCAGGTAACGCTACGCGATACTATCATGCGATCTATTGTAGACGCGCTAATGGCCGCGGGTGTGGTGGAGCGCCTTCTGTTAGAGCGCAAAGAGAAGCAAGCCTACTTTCTGTGGGGCCACATCAAGGCCAACTGCATTGTGGGTGATCAGCTTGAGCTAGGTCAGAGCACGTACAAGAACTGGTGTGGCGGTGATAGCAAAGCGCATAAGGCGAGCCTTGATGTATTGGCAAAGCTAGGCGCAGTGCGTGTTACATGGGGCAAGAAGGGCTTGGCGACAGGTAAGGCTACGTTAGTTAAGCGGCTACTTTGAGAGGTAGATCAATCAATAAAGCTGGGTACAAACTGGGTACAAATCCAATTAAATCAGCCCTTAAGGGCTTGAAATTAAACAATAATATGGTGTATGGCGGAGACGAAGGGATTCGAACCCTCGAGACCCTTCCGGGCCTACTCCCTTAGCAGGGGAGCGCCTTCGACCACTCGGCCACGTCTCCGCTGGTGGGAATAGCCTTGAAGGGCATCAGGATACAAGTCGGAAAATGCATGGGTCCGCTAAAATTTTAAGGCTAGGGCAGTTTTGACATTTCGGCGATGAATTGTCGTTTCACATCCTCCGATCGCACTGACATCAGAACGTTCACATCTGCGCGGCCATCGTGCGCACGCTGCGTGGCACCGGCGGTGTCGCTATCACAGGATACGGCTACGGACACGCTTTGGGCGGTAAACAGATCGGGGTGTGTACAGGCAATAACTGCTGCGGGATCGTGCAGGGAACAGCCGTCGTGTTTGCCGACTGTCGTGTAGAAATGCAGATAGAAGCGGCTCATCTCGTTGATCATCCCGCCAAGGCGGGGGCTGGCGGCCTCGATCGCGTCGAAATCTTCTGCTGTGCAGAGAATGCGGTGCGTCACATCAAGGCCGACCATGGTGATGTTTGCGCCGGACGCAAAAACCCGTTCCGCGGCGTGGGGATCATGGTAGATGTTGGCCTCTGCGTGCGGGGTGATGTTGCCGCCTTCCTCTAATGAACCGCCCATGAGTACGATGCGTGCGACATTACTGGCAAAGTCGGGATCCAGATCGAGCGCATCCGCGATGTTTGTCAAAGGCCCAATTGGGCAGACGACAATTTCGCCTTTGTACTCGCGGGCCATGCGCGCGAGGAAGGCCGCGGCGCTTTCGTCACATGCTTGGCCCTTTGGTGTCTCTGCGGGCAACGTGCCAAAGCCCTCATCGCCATGCACGTTATGCGACGGCGGGAACGCGGGCAGGGAGCGAGGTTTGTTGGCACCTTCGGCCACGGGCACGTCAGGTAAGTCTGCCCATTCTAGAAGGTGCAGGGCGTTACGCGTCGCCTGTTCTGTCGTGACATTGCCGAAGATTGAGGTGAGGCCGACCAACTCAATGTCTGGTGCGGCTGCCGCGTAAAAGATCGCCATCGCGTCGTCGATGCCGGGATCTGTGTCGATGATGAGTTTGATTGGTTGTGTCATGTGTTCTGCCTCTTGCTTGGTGGGTATGCTGCGGCTTTGCGTGGCAAGGTGCAATGACGATTTTATGACCTGCGAGACTGACATTAACAATTGCATCATTAAGTTCAGACGTTACCATTTCGCGTGGGAGCGAGATGCAAATGACTGTTTTAACTTTGGAAATGATGGTGGTGCTTGGACTGCTGACCTTCACCGTGTTTTTGTTCGTCTCTGAAATCATCCGCATCGATCTGGCTGCGATCTTAGTGATGGTGATACTCGGCGGCCTGAGCACTTTGCCGGGTCTTGAAAATCTCGCAGAGCGGAGCGAATTGTTTTCTGGCTTTTCGTCCAATGCTGTGATGTCGATTATTGCGGTAATGATTATCGGGGCCGGCTTGGACAAGACGGGCTTGATGTCGAAAGTCGCCGCTCTGATCTTGAAGCGGGGCGGCACGACGGAGCGGCGCATCATCCCGATTGTCTCAACCACGGTTGGTGTGATTAGTTCGTTCATGCAAAACGTTGGGGCGGCGGCGCTGTTCCTGCCTGTCATCAGCCGGATTTCTGCTCGCACGGAGATCCCGATGAGTCGTCTCGCAATGCCCATGGGGTTTTGTGCGATCCTTGGAGGTACGATCACCATGGTTGGATCGTCGCCGTTAATTTTGCTCAATGATTTGCTGATTTCAGCGAACGTGACCCTGCCTGCGGATCAACAAATGAAACCGTTCGGTTTGTTTTCTGTGACGCCTGTTGGCGTCATGCTGGTTCTGACTGGGGTTTTGTATTTTGTGCTGCTTGGCAAGTGGATTTTACCCGTCACGCGGGGACGTGGTGCGGATGCGGGGGCCGGGCGCTCTATGCAGACCTTCGTGGAAAACACCTATGGCCTGCGCGCGGATATGTTTGAGGTGCGCGTGCCTGAAGGGTCGATCCTGATTGGTCAAAAGCTCTCTGATATTATGGTCGCGCATCACCTTTATATTTTGGGAACGTCCTATAAAGGTCACAAGGTGATTGCACCCATGGCCGACACCTTGATCGAAGCGCCCGCTCGACTGGCGATCTTGGGCTTGCGGCGCGTGCTTGAGGATGAGTTTGCAGACCCCTACGGGTTAGAGATTTTGCCAGCATTGGACGTTTTCTCAGACGATTTTGCAGCCACGCAGTCTGGGGTGGCGGAGGTAGTTATTCCGCCTGGTTCAACCGTGATTGGGCAATCCCCGATTGAGCTGCGTTTGCGTCAAACCCATGGCTTGTCTATCCTGGCGATCCATCGCGGCGAAGAGACGTTGAGTCATGTGGAGACTGAAGATCATATTGCGACACACATTGGGGGGGTGAACCTCCAAGCGGGCGACACCTTGGTCGTGCATGTGCAATGGGATCGTTTGACCCGACTGAAGTCCGATCAGGACTTTGTGGTTGTGACGTCCGATTTCCCGCAAGAGGAGTTGCGCCCGCACAAAGTGAATTGGGCGCTCGGGTTTTTCTTGATGACGCTCAGTTTGATCTTGTTCACGGATCTTTTGTTGTCGCTTGCCTTGCTCGCGGGGGCGGTTGGCATGATCCTGTCGCGTGTGCTGTCTATTGATGAAGCCTATGAGGCGGTGAGTTGGAGCACTGTGTTCCTGCTCGCCTCGTTGATACCATTGGGACAAGCGGTGCAAAATACCGGGACGGCCACGTGGATCGCGGAGCAAATTCTGACGCTCCTAGACGGCTGGCCGCTGTGGTCTTTGCAGCTAGGTGTTGCGGTGTTGGCGACAATCTTCACTTTGGTGATGTCGAACGTAGGGGCCACGGTTTTACTGGTGCCTTTGGCTATCTCGATTGCGATTTCAGCGGGGGGCGATCCGGCGATCTTTGCCCTGACAGTCGCAATCTCAACGTCGAATTCGTTCTTGATCCCAACACATCAGGTCAACGCATTGATCATGGGTCCTGCGGGTTATCGCGTTATCGATTTCGTGCGCTCAGGCGGGATCATGACGGTTCTATTTTTGATCGTGTCGATGACTGGGCTATCGCTGTTCTTTTAATAACTGTTAGGGTGAACACAGCGTTGGTGCAGCGCTACGTCGACACTGTCAGATGATGCAGAAAACAGGCCGCTTACTGAGCCTCAAGGAAGTGATATCCATCAAGAAGCGTTGCGCAAAGCCTCTCAGAGAAGCGATGAGACGTGACATCGATCAAGCTCGGGCTGTGCGGTTTAATATCGCCGATTTCTGCCGATCTGACGGCTATCAATGGGTGTGACAAGGCAAGCAGCTTGCGATGGCTCGCGCCTTTGCCGTGCTTTAACACGTTGATCGCCAGATAGAATTGGTAGAGCTTGTCAGCAAGGTCGGTTTGACCCGCATCGATCAATCGCGTTTTCAATTTTCGCGAAAAAGGACCACGTTTGAAATGATGCTGCAGGCGCGCTTCAAACGTCGAGAAAAGATCAACCATCATCTCCTCCAAAGACTTGGTTGCCGCCTGCGCCCCTTCAGGGTCATTTGCACCGTGCAATTCGACGATACGCGCTTCGATGGTTTTCGCGGTGTCCTGCGCCAGAGCGATGCGTTCTGGTAGGCTTTGAGAACTTTCCATTAATCTTCTTTCTAAAGTTTGGCTCGTCCATACGCTATCGGTTAAAGAATGATATCCTAAACTGAGCGTTGGGCAGGATCGTTTTGTTATAAACGGCCCGAGTGTTGCTCGAACCATTGGAACTTAAAGAAATGCGAGAGCCAAATGAATCAAACAGGCTGCTCTGGCGCAGAGCCTTGGAGAAATTCCAAAGACGGTGAAGAGGCATAAAATTGCGAAAGCCAAGTTGATTAGGTTTAGGGTGAATACCCAGACAAGTAAGAGTTGAAATAGCCACAAAATAAGGAAATTACCTTAGATTAGCGGCGGGCCCACCTTGGGTTAAGATGTTGTCGACAATAGTAATTTATAAGGAAAAGGGATCATCTTTTGGCGATCGGATAACATGGAATGACAGCCTAAATGACATCATGTGACGCCGAATGATCCAAGGTTACATCCTATGACATCTCACCCGATTGTTGAGTTTGGCAACGCTGTGAAAAGGGCACGGCTTGATTTGGAAATGTTGCGAAGTTGAATGAAGAGTTGCGGTTTGACGAGGTTGACGCGTTGTTTGAAGTTGAAGAAATATGAATGCGAGAAGCAAATGTTCCGACAGAAGAACGGCAGGCTGAAGAAGCACGACAGCTTTTACAACAACGCGTAGATCAAGACCGCATTCGAAACCGGCCTGATCTGGCAGCTAATTGCCTTATCGCGGACTTGGGCAAGCAATCATATCCCAAAGGTCTCTTTTCTGCTCGGAATTCATATTGTTTTGATCGGATGCAAAAGGCGGATGCGTCGGGGGACATGTTTGCACCGCGCGTTGCTTTAGAAATGGCAAAAGCAAATTACGAGAAGGTAAAGGGCAAGCAAGCATTAGAAGGCAATAGCTTAAACACTTTGGGAAATGACTATTTCGAAGTAGTGAAGCGTTTATTGTACTCTTGAAGTTTGGTCATCGCACGCAATGCTCTCGAAGGTGCTTTGAAAAAAACGAGCAAGTCGAAACAGCTTCTTCAATGGGTATCCTCTCAGAAATCTTTTGGTGTCGTCTCGATCGAAATCGGCGAACGAGAGAAGGATGAAGGGCTTTTGCAGGAAGTAGTGCGGGCGCTTCAGGGGGCCTTAGCAGTGTGGCAGGCCCATGAAAGCGAAAATCAGAAATTCACTTGGAGCAATCTTGGGAATATTCTGCAAACTCTAGGTGAATTGACGCTCGATGTAGATGTTTTGAAGCGTGTGATCGACGCAAAAGAAAACACGCTGGATTTGAAAGGCGGAAAGCGGGACGTTTTGGATCGGGTGTTGACCGAGAATAACCTTGGCTTAGCGCAGCGCTGGTTAGGCGCGGTTAGCGGCGATCTAGAAATGCTGGAAACAGCGCGCGCCAGCTATAAAGCTTGTGAAGATGTCGATCTGCAGGGTCATGCAAGTTTTAATTGGGTGCGTCTCCAGTGGAACATTGCCGACTTAGCGCTGGCGCGGTTTTTGCTTGAGCCGGATGTGGCACTACTGATTGTAGCGCGCGCATGTTTGCAAGGCGCGCGAGATTTTTGAGGACGGCATGGACTGGACTAACAAACCCAACGCTGTGATAAATTGCTTGTGCAGATTGAGGCGGCGGAAGCCGCTTAGTTGTTAAACAAGAAATGCAGCACGTCGCCGTCTTTGACGGTGTAGCCCTTGCCCTCCGCGCGCATTTTCCCGGCTTCTTTGCTGCCTTGTTCGCCATTATGTTCGATGTAGTCGTCATAGGCGATGGTTTCGGCGCGGATGAAGCCTTTTTCGAAGTCACCGTGGATGACGCCTGCGGCTTTGGGGGCGGAGGTGCCTTCGCGGATGGTCCATGCGCGGGCCTCTTTCGGGCCGACCGTGAAGTAGGTTTCCAAGTGCAGAAGATCGTAGCCTGCGCGAATCAAGCGATCTAGGCCTGCTTCCTCTAGGCCCATTTCTTCGAGGAACATTTGCGCTTCTTCAGCGTCGAGCTGGCTGATTTCCTCTTCGATTTGCGCGGAGATGATGACGTGGCTGTTGCCTTGAGCCGCGGCCATAGCGGCGACGGCTTCGGAGTGGGCGTTGCCTGCCGCACTCTCAGATTCGCCAACGTTGCAAACATAAAGCACGGGTTTGGATGTGAGCAGTTGTAGGAGTTTCCATGCACGTAGGTCGTCTTCGTCAACGTCTACGGTGCGGGCGGGCTTACCATCTTCCAGAGCGTTTTGGGCTGCTTCGAGAAGGCGGTCTTGTTGGATGGCTTCTTTGTCGCCACCGCGTGTTTTGCGGGTCAGGCCTTCGCGGCGCTTCTCGACGCTTTCCAAATCGGCGAGCATTAGTTCGGTCTCGATGGTTTCTGCGTCTTCCACAGGATTTACGCGGCCATCGACGTGGGTCACATCGCCATCTTCAAAGCAGCGCAGCACGTGCGCGATGGCGTCTGTTTCACGGATATTGGCGAGGAATTGATTGCCGAGACCTTCGCCCTTGGAAGCACCTTTCACGAGACCCGCGATGTCTACGAATGTCATGCGTGTTGGGATGATTTGCTTGGAGCCTGCGATGTCTGCGAGTGTGTCGAGGCGCGCATCTGGTACGGCGACGTCGCCCACATTTGGTTCAATCGTGCAGAAGGGAAAGTTTGCGGCTTGCGCGGCAGCGGTCTTGGTCAAAGCGTTAAAGAGCGTGGATTTACCAACGTTTGGCAGTCCGACGATACCCATTTTGAAACCCATGATGCTCTCCTTTTTGCGCGCTGCGCTTCCATATGGCAGGTTTTTTGCGTCGTGCAAGGTGATGCTGTGGTTAGGTTGTCTGAAAAAGGGAGGAAGATCGATGAAAGTAACACCATATTTAACATCTGCGGGTGACTGCGCAGAAGCGATGACGTATTATGAGAGTGCTCTTGGTGGCAAACTGAGCATGGTTATGACCTTTGTGGATATAATGGGTGAGGGCGCGCCTGAGGACTTGGGCGATAAGATGGCGCACATGACGTTGGAGTTGAGTGATGGTAGCCAGTTGTTCGCATCTGACGTGTTTGAGGAGGTGGAGTACAAGGGCGTTGAGGGCGTCGCGATGAGTGTGACCTGCGCTGATGCGGCAGACGCAGAGCGGCTGTTTGGTGTCATGTCCGAAGGTGGTACGGTGACCATGCCACTGAGCAAGACCGATTGGGCCGCGCTGTTTGGCATGTGTCGCGATCAGTTCGGTGTTGGCTGGATGATCGACGCTGATGCTGGCTAAATGTGCTCTGCGCGCGCTTGTTTGAGCATGCCTAAGGGGCGTGCCGGATGCCTTCGGCGGCGATATTTTTGGAAATGAGAAGCGCGTCTTAGACGAGTTGTAGCGATTTTTGCCGGGTTTCGGCGCTCAAGCACTTGCGCAAGGGCGCGCTTTCGCGGCAGATGCGAGGGACGTGTTTTTGACAAGGATTGCCCCATGACCCGGATCGATGCGAAATTTGAGAGCTTGCGTGCGCGCGGGAAAAAAGCGTTCGTGTCCTATATCATGGCGGGTGATCCGAACCCTGAAGTATCTTTAGAAATTATGCGTGGTCTGCCGGACGCGGGTGTCGATATTATCGAGCTTGGTTTGCCATTTACCGATCCGATGGCGGATGGCGCAACTATTCAATTGGCGGGGCAACGCGCGCTTGAAAGCGACATGACCTTGCAAAAGACGCTGGATATGGCACGCACGTTTCGCGAGGACGACGATACGACGCCCATCGTTTTGATGGGCTATTACAATCCGATCTATTCCCACGGTGTGGATGCGTTTTTGCGCGACGCCAAAGATGCGGGGATTGATGGGCTGATCGTGGTTGATTTGCCACCCGAAGAAGATGCTGAGCTATGCATACCTGCTCAAGAAGCTGGTTTGAATTTTATCCGCCTCGCGACGCCTACAACCGACGACGCGCGTTTGCCGCGTGTTCTGGAGAATACGTCGGGTTTTGTGTATTACGTTTCGATCACAGGAATCACCGGTGCGGCGAATGCTGAAGGTGCGGATGTTGGACCGGAGGTCGCGCGGATCAAGTCGCAAACGGATCTGCCTGTCATCGTGGGTTTTGGCATCAAAACGCCTGAGAAATCACGTGAGATTGCAGGTATTTCGGATGGGGCGGTTGTCGGCTCTGCGATTGTTGAAAAGATTGGAGCGGGTAACAGTCCTGCGGATGTGCTGGCCTTTGTAAAATCCCTTTCTGACGGTGCGCACAGTAGCTAGCGGATTGATCCGCAGTAACGATATTCTAGAAATGTGAGGGCGTGCCAAAATGGGGCGCCCTTTTTGTTTGCTCATTTACGGAAAAACTGGTAAAAAAAAGTTACCAATTTGGAGTTTTAGCATGACTGTTATCACAGAAATCAACGATCTTAAGCGCATTTATGAGCGTCGTGTTCCGCGTATGTTCTTTGACTACACGGAAAGCGGCAGTTGGACAGAGCAAACGTTTCGCGAAAATAGCTCTGATTTTGACCAGCTTCGACTACGCCAGAGAGTAGCTGTTGATATGACGGGACGCTCGACCGCGAGCCAAATGAT
The DNA here is from genome assembly GCF_018607995.1 of Planktotalea sp. Taxonomy (GTDB): domain Bacteria; phylum Pseudomonadota; class Alphaproteobacteria; order Rhodobacterales; family Rhodobacteraceae; genus Planktotalea. Next base: position 102,903 of record NZ_JABBAL010000002.1, on the reverse strand, counting down.
TGGCGAGGATGTGGCGATGCCCGTCGCGCTTGCCCCAGTTGGGTTGACCGGAATGCAACATGCGGATGGGGAAATCAAAGCCGCGAAAGCGGCAGAGGCGTTTGGAGTGCCTTTCACTTTGTCGACGATGTCGATTTGCTCGATTGAGGCGGTGGCGGAGCAAACGGACAAGCCGTTTTGGTTCCAGCTTTATGCAATGAAAGACGAGGATTATGTGCGCCGCTTGGTCGAGCGCGCGAAGGCGGCGAAGTGTTCTGCGTTGGTTATCACGCTGGATCTGCAAATTCTGGGTCAGCGACATAAAGATGTGAAAAATGGCCTGTCTGCCCCACCCAAGTTGACGCCAAAAACAATTGCGAACCTGATGACCAAATGGACTTGGGGTTTGCAAATGTTGGGCACCAAAAACCGCGAATTTGGTAATATTGTTGGCCATGTGGAGGGAATTTCTGACACATCTCAGTTAAGCTCTTGGACCGCGGAGCAGTTTGATCCCGCCTTGGATTGGGATAAGATAGCCAAGATCAAAGAGATGTGGGGCGGTAAAGTTATCCTGAAGGGGGTTTTGGACGCGGAAGATGCGAAAATGGCGCTGAAAGTCGGGGCTGATGCGATTGTCGTGTCTAATCACGGTGGGCGTCAGCTGGATGGGGCGATGAGTTCCATCAAGATGCTACAGCCCATTTTGGATGCGGTTGGTGATCAGATCGAAGTGCATATGGATGGCGGTATTCGATCCGGTCAGGATGTTTTGAAAGCTTTGGCGATGGGGGCAAAAGGCACCTATATCGGGCGCGCCTTTATCTATGGCCTTGGCGCGATGGGGCAGGAGGGTGTTACGAAAGCCCTAGAGGTTATTCACAAGGAGCTTGATACTTCGATGGCGCTTTGTGGGAAGCGTAATGTTGGCGAGCTGACGAATGACGTTATCATGGTCCCAAAAGATTTTTCGGGCGATTGGGTGTGAATTCGTAGAGATTTGGTTTGTTTTTTAGCCTTTTTCGATAAACGCGTGAATTTTATTTAGTATTAAACTAAACGCTATGCGCTGTGCGCATAGCGCTACCCGCAGTAAGGTCTACCTGAGGTAATCTTTATTGAGTACCAAGATCACAACTTGATTTGCTGTCATGCGAACTGACTTGATGCAGCGAATAAGCTATGAATTTTGCGACGGATGTAGCTTGGTTTAGTATTAAATTAAACTAAAATATCATGCAGCGCTGTTTAGGGAAGAGGGACACATGACCGATCATCATCAAGATATTGACCCAACTGAATCGCAAGAATGGCAAGATGCCATATCGGATGTGATCGAACGTGATGGCGCGGATCGCGCGCATTATTTGCTCGACAAAGCGGTTCAGCAGGCCCGTGCGGCTGGCGCTCAGCTGCCGTTTTCGGCGACGACGCCGTATCAGAATACGATTCCGGTGGATGATGAATTGGACGTCCCGGGTGATCTGGACATGGAGTGGCGCATTCGCACGATTAATCGCTGGAACGCGATGGCGACGGTTGTGCGTCGCAATAAGGTCAGCAGTGAATACGGCGGGCATATCGCGTCCTTCGCAAGTTCTGCGGTGATGTATGACATCGGTTTGAACCATTTTTGGCGCTCAAAGTCCGCGATCCACGGCGGCGATCTGGTGTTCTTTCAAGGCCATGTGATCCCTGGTATTTACGCACGCTCTTTCATGGAGGGACGTCTGACTGAAGAGCAGATGGACAACTTCCGATCTGAAGTGAATGGTGGTGGTTTGAGCTCTTATCCGCATCCTTGGTTGATGCCGGATTATTGGCAGTTCCCCACTGTTTCTATGGGTTTAGGCCCGCTTATGGCAATCTATCAAGCGCGCTTTATGAAATATATGCACAATCGTGGGCATATCGATATGGCGGACCGTAAAGTCTGGGTTTTCCTCGGTGATGGTGAGATGGATGAGCCTGAATCGCGCGGCGCAATTGATCTGGCGGCGCGTGAAGGTCTCGACAACCTGATCTTTGTGGTGAACTGCAACTTGCAGCGTCTTGACGGACCTGTGCGCGGCAACGGTAAAATCGTGCAAGAGCTTGAAGGCGGCTTCCGCGGAGCAGGTTGGAACGTCATCAAATTGCTCTGGGGCAAGGGCTGGGATGCTTTGCTTGAGAAGGATACGACGGGTCGTTTGCGCCAGCTGATGGATGAAACGGTGGACGGTGACTATCAGACTTTCAAATCGAAAGATGGGGCCTACATTCGCAAACACTTCTTCGGAAAATACCCTGAAACAGCGGCGTTGGTTGAGGATTGGTCGGACGAGCAAATTTGGGCGTTGCGCCGTGGCGGGCATGAGCCGAAAAAGGTTTATACAGCCTTTAAGCGTGCGACTGAGACCAAAGGTCAGCCGACTTGTTTGTTGGTGAAAACCGTTAAGGGCTATGGTATGGGTACAGCAGGCGAGGGGCAAAACACTACGCATCAGCAAAAGAAAATGGCCGAAGATCAGCTTCGTGCATTTCGTGATCGTTTTCAGATCCCAATTTCAGACGAAGATCTGCCGGAGGCGCCGTTTGTATCGCTCAACAATCAGCAGAAAGCCTATTTGCTGGAAAAGCGCAAAGACCTTGGCGGGGAATTCCCGAAACGTGAATGGCGTGATGCGCCATCTTTACAAATCCCACCACTCGAAAAGTTTGATGCTCAACTAAAGAGCACGGGAGATCGCGAAATCTCCACGACTATGGCGTTTGTGCGCATCCTGACAACGCTTCTGCGTGACAAGAATATGGGTAAGCAAGTGGTACCAATCGTGCCGGACGAAAGCCGTACGTTTGGTATGGAAGGCTTGTTCCGTTCGGTCGGGATTTATAACCCGAAAGGGCAGAACTACACCCCGGAAGACCGCGATCAGATGTCCTATTATAAGGAATCCACCGACGGTCAGGTGCTGCAAGAAGGCATTAACGAAGCGGGCGCGATGGCAGATTGGATTGCGGCGGCGACGTCTTACTCCAACCATGGCGTACCGATGGTGCCATTCTTTATCTATTATTCCATGTTCGGTTTCCAACGCATTGGTGATCTCTGCTGGGCCGCTGGTGATAGCCGCGCGCGTGGTTTCATGCTGGGCGGTACTGCGGGTCGCACAACACTGAACGGCGAAGGTTTGCAGCATGAGGATGGGCATTCCCATATCCTCGCGGGAACGATCCCGAACTGTATTTCTTATGATCCGACGTTCAGCTTTGAGGTTGCTGTGCTGGTTCATCATGGTCTTCAGCGCATGTATGTGGATCAGGAAGATGTGTATTTCTATCTGACACTTATGAATGAGAACTACAGCCACCCAGAAATGCCGATGGGCGCGGAAGAGGGGATCATCAAAGGCCTCTATCGTCTGAGCAAAACGGCGAAACCTACGAAAAAGCATGTGAATTTGATGGGTTCTGGCACGATCCTTGTGCAAGCGATGAAAGCGGCGGAGATGCTGAAGGAAGACTTTGGCGTGACGAGCGACATTTGGTCCGCTACCAGCTTTAACGAGCTGGCGCGCGACGGGCAGGATGCGGAGCGGCACAATCGTTTGAACCCACTGGCTGACACGCAGGTGCCTTATGTGACGCAAGCGTTGAGCGGGGCCAAAGGTCCTGTGATTGTCGCGACAGATTACATGAAGAACTATGCTGAGCAGATCCGCGCATATGTGCCGCAAGAGTTGGTGGTTTTGGGCACGGATGGCTATGGCCGTTCGGATAGCCGTGTGAACCTGCGCCGTTTCTTTGAGGTGGACGCGAACCACATTGCCGCCGCCGCGATGGTACAGCTTTTCAAAGAGGGGACGGTTTCGGAGAAAGATCTGAAATCTGCGCTTTCTAAATACGACATTGACGGCGCGAAGCCGAACCCCCGTTTGGTTTAATCGGGTAGAGGAGACAAGAATATGACAATCAAAGTAACAGTCCCCGACATCGGTGATTTCACCGATATTCCCGTGGTTACAGTTTTGGTAAGCGTTGGCGATACAGTCGCGCTTGAAGACCCAATTGTTGAGTTGGAGAGTGACAAAGCAACCATGGAAGTGCCGTCCTCTGCGGCGGGTGTGGTTAAAGAAATTAAGGTGTCCGAAGGCGATAACGTCTCTATGGGCAGCTTGATTTTGATCCTTGAGGGTGAGAGCGCCGCGGCGGCTCCAGCGGAAGCGCCAGCAGCTGCTCCTGCCCCTGCAGTTTCGACACCTGCTCCAACGGCGGCGCCTGCACCAGCAGCGTCAGTCATGGACGCAGGCTTTGGCAAAGCGCACGCCAGCCCGTCCGTGCGTGCCTTTGCGCGTAATCTCGAGATCGATCTGGCGAAGGTCAACGGCACTGGTCGTAAGGGTCGCATTCTGCGCGAAGACATTACCAAAGCGTTCAAGTCTACAGGCGCCCCAGTGGCGTCTAGTAGCGCGTCTAGTGGCATGTTTATTCCACCGATCCCTGTGATTGATTTCTCCAAATTCGGCACTGTCGAAGATGTGGAAATGCCCCGCATCAAGAAGCTGTCTGGCCCTGCGCTACACCGCTCTTGGTTGAACATTCCACATGTCACGCATAACGACGAAGCGGATATTACCGATCTCGATAAATACCGCAAAGAAATGGATACGATGGCGAAAGAAAATGGCTATCGCGTCACACTTTTATCCTTTTTTATCAAGGCGTCAGTCTCTGCTTTGAAAGAACATTGGGAGTTTAACTCTTCTATCCATCCTGATGGCGACAAGCTGATCAAAAAGAATTTTTATCATATCGGTTTTGCCGCTGACACGCCGCAAGGTCTGATGGTTCCGGTGATTAAAGATGCAGACAAAAAGGGTCTGGTGCAGATCTCTAAAGAGCTGATGGAGCTTTCTGCCGCTGCACGCGAGGGCAAACTTAAAGGTCCCGATATGCAAGGCGCGACTTTCACTATCTCATCCTTGGGCGGCATTGGTGGTACCTCGTTCACACCTATCGTGAATGCACCAGAAGTAGCGATCCTTGGGCTGACGCGCTCGAAAATGGCGCCTGTCTGGAATGGTGAAGAGTTCATGCCGCGTCTGATGCAGCCTTTGTCCTTGTCCTATGATCACCGCGCAGTTGATGGCGCTTTGGCGGCGCGGTTCTGCGTGACGCTCAAAGGGTTGCTTGGCGATATGCGCAAGTTGATGTGGTAAGGAAGGTATGACGATGGATATTCAAGTTCCTGATATTGGTGAATTTACCGACATCCCTGTTGTGACTGTTCTGGTTTCGGTTGGCGACACAGTCGCTGCAGAAGATCCTCTGGTCGAGTTGGAATCTGACAAGGCGACGATGGAAGTGCCATCCCCTTCTGCGGGTGTCGTTAAAGAGATCCTTGTGAGCGAAGGCGACAAGGTTTCAATGGGCAGCGTGATCATGCGCTTTGACGGTGCTGTTGCAGAGGTGGCTGCAGAATCCACGCTTGTAGACGCGCCTGCGACTATTGAGGTTCCTGCGGCCGTTGCCGCGACGGGCACAGTCAGCGGCGCGGGTGATGTGCATGCTGAGGTGGTTGTTCTCGGCTCTGGGCCCGGTGGCTATACGGCGGCGTTCCGCGCTGCGGATCTGGGTAAAAAGGTTGTTCTTATCGAGAAAAACCCGACCCTAGGCGGTGTATGTCTGAACGTCGGCTGTATCCCGTCCAAAGCGCTGTTGCATGTGGCCAAGGTGATTACCGATGCCGAAGATATGGGCGCGCATGGTGTCAGCTTTGCCAAGCCGAAGATCGATCTCGACGAGTTGCGCAGCTTTAAAGATAGCGTTGTGGAGCAGCTTACGGGTGGTCTCACCGGGCTTGCGAAAGCACGCAAAGTGACGACTGTGAAAGGTGCTGGCACCTTTACCGGCCCAAACATGATTGAGGTGATCGAGGACGGCAAAGTCACCACGGTCAGCTTTGATCAATGCATTATTGCAGCAGGTTCCGAACCTGTGCATCTGCCTTTTCTGCCGCATGATGATGATCGTGTCATTGATTCAACAGGTGCGTTGGAGCTGAAAGATGTCCCCAAGCGGATGTTGGTTCTGGGCGGCGGTATCATCGGGCTTGAGATGGCCTGCGTGTATGATGCGTTGGGCAGCAAAGTGACTATCGTTGAACTGATGGATCAAATCATTCCAGGTGCGGATAAGGACATCGTGAAGCCTTTGCACAGCCGCATTAAGGGTCGATACGAAAACATTTTACTTAAGACCAAAGTGACCGCGATGGAGGCCCAAAAGAAGGGGCTGAAAGTTACGTTTGAAGATAGCAACGGCAAGGTCACGACCGATACCTTCGACAAGGTTCTTGTTGCTGTAGGTCGCATGCCAAATGGCAAGAAGATAGATGCGGACAAAGCGGGTGTAGCGGTCGACGAGCGCGGCTTTATCGCTGTAGACAGCCAACAGCGCACGGGGGTGCCGCATATCTTTGCGATTGGCGATCTGGTTGGACAACCTATGCTTGCCCATAAAGCCGTGCATGAGGGCAAAGTCGCTGCAGAAGTTTGCGCCGGCCACAAGCGCCACTTTGATGCGAAACTGATTCCGTCGGTGGCTTACACTGATCCAGAGGTCGCCTGGTGCGGTGTTACAGAGACGGAGGCAAAGGCCAAAGGCATCCCTTACGAGAAGGGCGTGTTTCCATGGGCGGCCTCTGGCAAGGCACTTTCCAATGGGCGCTCTGAGGGGATGACCAAGTTGCTGTTTAACCCCAAAGATCAGCGGGTTATCGGAGGCTGTATTGTGGGTGTCCACGCGGGTGACTTAATTGCCGAAGTTGGTCTTGCCATCGAGATGGGCGCGGATGCTGTGGACCTTGGTCACACAATTCATGCGCATCCGACCTTGTCCGAGACCGTGAATTGCGCAGCGGAAATGTTTGAGGGCACGATCACCGACCTGATGCCACCGAAGAAGAAAAAGCACTAAACGCGCATATTCGGTTTGTTTGGCCGCCTGTTCCGACTGGATGGGCGGCCTTTTTCGTTTCAATCGCTTCCGAAGTGCACGATTGTTTCTGTTTTGGCGACATTAAGGTAGGTGCGATGACAGTTGCGTGAGCATGGTTAACGATTGGCCCTTTCGAGTGCAAAAAAACGATTTTACGCAGGCTCGGGTAGGGCGAGATTTCTAGTCGCTCCTTTGGCCGATGGGCCGAAATGGTTTTTTTTTGATACTTATTTCGCTCGCTTTGGCGATAGCCTTTGCAGGCTTTTCCGGAGCCGAGTCTGATCGCCTTGCATGCCAATGACCGTGCACGCGGCATCGCTGGTGGCCAAAGTCGATGTGTCCAGTCAAGCCATGACGGTGATACTGCATGGTAAGTGATCTGCAGTTGGCCTGTCTCAACTGCGCGCAAAGGCAAGTATACGCCGCGCGGGAGTTATTCACCGAAAAACCTGTCGCGTTATCACAAATCCAGCCTCTACAACAACGCGCTGGTGCCCTATTCGATTTTCTTTCGCGGCGATTACATAGCGCATGGGACCAATCAAACCTTGCGGCTTGGGCGGCCTGCATTTGTGCGCTGCATGCGGCTTCCTACCTCAAACGTGGCGGTGTTGTTTTCTTTGGTGAAGAAGCACGGGTCCAAGAACACGCAGATCGTCGTGCAAAACTGATCAGCCGTACACGGTGCCCCAGCGCTCAATCAGCTTTTGCTGCAAGGCTTTTGCGCGTCTGTTCCACGCACGACCGCCCTGTGGCGCTTCTTTGTTGCTTTTTTTGATGCCACGGCGTCTGTTGGTATCCGCGCAAATCATCGCAAAGGCGAGCTGCTTGCCTTCTGGCGCGGTTATATAACCGCTGAGTGCGCTGACAAAGTTCAAGGTTCCTGTCTTGGCATTCACTTTGATCGGGTGGTTCTTGATTACCTTGCGTTTTGCATCCCGCATCTCGAAAGGTTTGAGCAATTGTGCAAAGCCAGCACGGCGACGCGCAACGAGCATGGCGTTCAACATGCCTTGGGCGGAGACTTTGCTTGCGCCACTCAAGCCTGAATGATCGGTAAAACTTGCGTTGCCCATGCTGAGCGCTGTGTTGGCCCAGCGGCTCATGTCTTTGGCGGAGGCTTTCAGCGACGTTGCGCGCCCGCCGCGTTTGCGGGTGGCAGTAAGCCCGACGACTTCGGCCGTGAGGTTGGTTGAGAATTTGAGCATATCGCGCAAAATGGTGGTCAGTGGCGCACTTGTGTGCGTGACTAAGGCGCTGGTCTTAGGCGATTTGGTGCTGCGCTCGGGGTTCTTTAGGACGATGCCTTGCGATCTTGCGAAGGTCTGAAATACGTCCGCTGCATAGAGGCCTGGTTTGCGCACGGGCAACCAGCGCGATCCGCCTCTTCCCAAAGCGCCACGCGCGACAGTCCATTGATCAAACTTGCCGCCATCTTTGTAGGTGTAGACAGGCAAGTCCCGCGCCGCGATCTGCATTTTCGAGATGTAGACATTCGGTCGATGCTTGGTAGAGCCCGCATCCATCGTGATCGCATAGCCATTACTGCCGCGGCGCCATTCGAAATGCACGCGGTTGAAATTCAGGTTCAAGCCAGAGATCGCAGGATTATAGCTGACGTGATCGGGTTGCGACGGATCGATGTCATGCAGATTTGGGAGCGTGTTGTCCACATAGAAGAATTGCCCGCGCACCTCGCGGATGCCGAGGGATTTCAGTTGGGCTGCCATGCTGGCCAGCGCATTGGCATCAAGGGTTGGATCACCACCTCCAATCAAGAAGAGATCTTCACTGATGACACCGCCCGCTATGGGTCCGTTCGTCGAAATACGTGTGGCAAAGCGATGGTTGGGGCCGAGCGCATCCAAAGCGTAGAGCGCTGTAATCGCTTTTGCAGTGCTCGCGGGGGGGAGGCCAATGGCTTTGTTGTTGGTTTCAAGCAGCTTGCCTGTGCTAAGGTCTGCAACCGCAAAACCCACGGCACCTCCAAGTTGTGCCGCATCAATCAGCGTTTTGGACGAAGACGCGGTGCGCGCGACTTGGGCAGGTGCGTCCGCACGCGTGCTGCCGCTACGTGCTTGCGGGCGTAGAGATGAGAGTGGTGCGGTTGCAAACGCCACATGTCCAATGGAGGCGGAGGCGGCAGTCGTCAGAAAAAAACGTCTTGAAAATAATTTGGCCATATAAAGGTTAATGCAAATTGTTGTGGGCTTAACAAGGCCAGAGAGGCGTAAGAGTGAGGCTTTTTACGGCAATGTGATGGCAAGGCGTGCAAGAATTGCTGTATTAGCGGCCTATTGCAGCGTTTGATCATATGTTAGGGGAAAGCATGTTGAAAGCCATGTTGATCATGTTCGTCGCGATGAGCGCAATTCCCGCAGGCGATGCTGCGAGCAAGATTTTGACCTCCGACTTGGGTGTTGCTCCCACCTACGTGGTCTGGACGCGCTTTTTGATCGGTGGCTTGGTCATCCTTCCATATACATGGCGTGCGGGCCTGTCTGTTTGGCGCGATTGGCGGGTGTGGTTTCGTGCTGCACTCATCGGACTTGGGATTAGTTGCATCACACGAGCGTTGCAATTGGCGCCCCTTGCAGATGTGTTTGGCGCGTTTTTCATAGGGCCGTTGGTGAGCTTTGTTTTATCCGTGTGGCTGCTGAAAGAGCGGGCAAACATAATACAAGCTGTATTGGTTTTGATCGGTTTTTTTGGTGTGCTCTTCATCGTGCGGCCAGGGTTTGAAGCATCGGCTGGCTTGGGGTGGGCTTTACTCGCCGGATGCACCTATGGGGCGTTTTTGACGGTGTCGCGTTGGCTTACGGGGTCCGTTGCATTGGGTGGCTTGATGATCACGCAGATGGTCGGCCCGGTGATTTTGGTCAGCCCTTTTGTGATTGGTCAATTCCCTGAATTCACGCCGAAAATCGCGAAATTGACGTTGATCAGTGCGCTGGGCTCGATGGTCGGCAACGTATTAATGCTATTTGCCTATAAAATGCATGAGGCGAGCAAACTTGCACCTTTTGTTTACTTCCAGCTTATATCGGCCGGGGTGTTGGGGTGGTTGATCTTTGGCGAATGGCCCGATGCTTGGGGCATCGCTGGGATGGCATTGATCATCGTTGCAGGGTGCACGAGCGCGGTTTTACAATCAACTCGGCCAGTCGCCGCGCGCGCGTAGCTCTGTTGAGGAGATATCGTGCATTGGCACGTTGACGAAGGCCCAAGCGGGTGCGTCTGCGTAGGACAGAATGCGCGACTGGCGACCTTTCAACAGGGCATGTCGATAGATTTGCGCAGCGGGCGCAGTGCGGCCATCGATGCGCTCGCCGGGGCGGGCGAGAACACCGATAGGAACAGTTTCGATGATTTTTTTCCAGTCTTTCCAAAGGTGGAACTGAGCGAGATTGTCCGCGCCCATGAGCCATGTAAATCGCGCAAGAGGGAATTTGTGACGCAACGCGCGAAGGGTTCCCGCAGTGTAGCGTGTATTAAGCTCGGACTCGATGCTTGAGATGTGCACGCGGGGATGCCGCATAACATCTTTGGCGCGCTCTATGCGCACGTCCATTGGCGCAGGTCTGCGCTTTTTAAGAGGGTTTCCGGTGGAAACGAGCCACCAGACCTCATCCAGATGGAACCGTTTCAACGCCTCTAGGGTGATATGAACATGGCCTTGATGCGCAGGATCAAAGGAGCCGCCCAAAAGGCCAATGCGTCTGCCGCGTGTAGTTTGTGTTGTTGGGTGCATGGGGATGCGTTTAGCGTTTGGGGTACCCCGATGCAATTAGGGGATTGGGCAGTCGTTGATCCCGTTTACTGCTTTGCGCCATGCAGGGGTGCGTCAAAAGTCTCGAGTTGCCAGTCATCGTCGGATTTACGCTGCATCATGCCATCGCGGATCATTTAGTCGGGTCTGTAGTTGTACGGGCCAAGCGCTTCGATCTCCAAGCATGTATTTTAAAAGAAAGGATGCTCAGGATCGTGTAGTTTATCGATGGAGGCGCGAACGCCTTTCATTGTCGTGCGATCAAGGAAGGCGAACATCCATTGTGACAACTCACCTAGTACCAAATGTGCACTTTCATCGCGCACGCGTTGTTGATCGTATAGCCCCTAAGAGGAGTAGGTGTAGTAGACCTTCACAGCGTCGTCATAACGTTGTTCAGTGGCACAAGCGCGCACGATGCGGGCAAGCTTGGACGGGTGCATGTCGTTGCTGAGTTCATCTCGAGCGATACAGCCGAACTCACGGGGCAAGTCGCCATTGGCCTGCGCGCCCACCAGCGTCGGTATAAGTAAAGGGGATATCAAAGCGAGCTGACGCATCTGAAACTTCCTATTCATTTGCGCCTATCCTCGCATCACACTATGTGAGTTCCAACTGAATTTAGCGTGAGGAGCGAGCATATGGCCGCGTATCAATATGTGTATCACATGCAAGGTGTATCCAAGACCTATCCCGGTGGTAAGAAATGTTTTGAAAACATCCACTTGAACTTCCTCCCCGGTGTGAAAATTGGTGTTGTGGGTGTCAACGGTGCGGGTAAATCAACGCTGCTGAAGATCATGGCAGGTTGGGATAAGGACTTCAGCGGCGAAGCATGGAAGGCTGAGGGTGCGCATGTGGGCTACCTGCCGCAAGAGCCCAAGCTTGATGAAACGCTTGATGTGCGCGGTAATGTGATGCTGGGGGTTGCGGATAAAAAGGCGACCTTGGATCGCTATAACGAACTTGCAATGAACTATTCCGACGAGACAGCGGATGAGATGGCTGAATTGCAGGATAAGATTGATGCGGAGAACCTGTGGGATCTGGACAGCCAGATCGACGTGTCCATGGAAGCGCTGCGCTGCCCGCCGGATGATGCGAATGTAACGTCGCTTTCTGGTGGTGAGGCGCGCCGCGTTGCGCTGTGCAAATTGCTTCTTGAGCAGCCCGACATGCTGCTGCTCGACGAGCCGACCAACCACTTGGATGCGGAAACAATTGCGTGGCTGCAAAAGCACTTGATTGATTACAAAGGCACGATCCTTTGCGTCACGCACGACCGTTATTTCCTTGACGATATCACGAGCTGGATCCTTGAGTTGGATCGCGGCAAGGGCATTCCTTACGAGGGCAATTATTCCGCATGGCTGGAGCAAAAGGCGAAACGTCTCTCCCAAGAAGCGCGCGAAGATAAATCAAAACAAAAGACGCTTGAGCGCGAACTTGAATGGATGCGCCAAGGTGCAAAGGCCCGCCAGGCCAAGTCTAAAGCGCGTATCAGCGCCTATAATGAGCTTGCAGGTCAGTCCGAGCGCGACAAGGTTGGCCGTGCACAGATCGTTATTCCGAACGGTCCACGTTTGGGCAACAAGGTGATTGAAGTTGAAGGTTTGAAGAAGGCGATGGGCGATAAGCTCTTGGTCGAAAACCTGTCCTTTGATCTGCCCCCCGGTGGTATTGTCGGTGTGATCGGCCCCAACGGTGCGGGTAAATCCACGCTTTTCAAGATGCTGACAGGGCAGGAAAAGCCTGACGCTGGAACGGTTGAGTATGGCGACACGGTGCAGCTGTCCTACGTTGATCAGTCTCGCGATGATCTGGGCGATGATGAGACGGTTTGGGAAGCAATTTCCGGCGGCTCCGAGATCATTGCGCTGGGCGACGCGGAAGTGAACAGCCGCGCCTATTGCTCGTCCTTCAACTTCAAAGGTGGCGATCAGCAGAAGAAAGTCGGTCTCTTGTCAGGTGGTGAGCGCAATCGCGTTCACATGGCGCGTTTGCTGAAAGAGGGCGGCAATGTGCTGCTGCTCGACGAACCGACAAACGACTTGGACGTTGAGACACTACGCGCCTTGGAAGACGCTCTGGTCGATTTCGCAGGCTGCGCCGTGGTCATCTCGCACGACCGTTTCTTCCTCGACCGCATCTGCACGCACATGCTGGCCTTTGAAGGCGACGCGCATGTGGAGTGGTTCGAGGGCAACTTCGAGGATTACGAGGAAGACAAAAAGCGCCGTTTGGGCGCGGATGCTTTGGAGCCTAAGCGGATTAAGCATAAGAAGTTTGCACGCTAAGGTTGGTGTTCCCGCCTGTTATTAAAGCTGGCTAAATTAGTCACCTTAGAGAAGGGCTAGAGGGAGAATTTCCTCTGGTCTACTTACTTCAAATTGGCACACTTTTCAGTGTGATTTCGTTGTTAGAACAAACTACTCACAGCGAGATTTTCGTCCATGCGACGCGAGATGATTTCAAAGATTTACACAACAAATTACGTCGGTCTTCGTTTGGGCAACTTGTACAAAGGCTCGCCGATAAAGGTGTCGAAGGGCGTAATTTGGAGTATTTGCGAGAGATTAATAGCTAAAGAAATAAATTTGTTCATAGCTGGCTTTGGGACCATCTCGTTCCCGGTGAAATAGAAAACAAACCAGAGGCTTCTAAATCAATAATTGGCCGATTTGAAAAAGCCCACAAACATTTTCGTTTTGCTGAAGTTCAGCTTTCGAAAATTGTTGCACACTCGGGTTCGCTTGATGTCGTCAACTTGGGAATTAATGGCACAATTTATCATCCTAAGGGTGTGTTTGATCGAGACTAACTTCGAGGCACCCACTCAACAATCTGCCCCATTTTCATAGTGCCTGCCTGCCGTTTCACCTCACGCCCATTTTGCCATGCGATCATTGTTGGGATCCCTTTGATGCGCATCTTACCGGACACCGATTGATGCTCTTGCGTGTTCACTTTTACAAGGCGGGCTTTGCCAGCTAACACTGTGGCGGCCTTGTCAAATTCCGGTCCCATCATCTTGCACGGCCCACACCACGGGGCCCAGAAATCCACGACCAAGGGCACATCGTCGCTCGCGCTAGCTTTTATGAGGATCGCGGGAGTGATCTCGACCGCTTTGGAGGGCATCAGCGCAGCACCGCAGGAGCCGCATTTGGGGCCATCACTGAGCTTGTCGAACGGCACGCGATTAAGTTGCGCACATTTGAAACAGGTGAGTTTTTTGCCAGCCATGAGAGGTCCTTAGAATAGTGCGAGCCAGATGCCTGTGAACATGAACATGCCGCCAATGGTCACCCAAGAATGCCAAATCGCGTAACGAAATGGCAAGGTTTTGCATGCATAGAAGATCGTGCCGATGGCGTAGGCCGCGCTTCCGGCGAGGATAAGTTTGGGTGTGATGCTTGGTACGTCTGTTAGGTCGGGCAGGGCGAGCAGTCCGATAGCACCCAGTGCAAGATAGGAGGCAGTGGACCATTTTGATTTGATTTCAGAATTGGTGATCTTGTTCCAGATGGCCATGATTGTCAGGACCCAGCATAGGGCGAGGATGATGTAGGTGCGTGTGGTGCCTGCTTGGACGAGGAGCGGCGTGAACATGCCTGTTATGCTGATGTAGATCGCTGCGTGATCGATGCGGCGCAGGAGCGTGCGTTTGGCGTGCCATGGTGCGAAATGGTAAAAGCAAGAGGCTTGGTTGGAGATGAGAGCACATATGACATAGGTCAGACACGCAAAGATGAGCGGTATCGAGAGCGTGTTCGACGCTTTGATCAAGAGTATGACCCCTGCGATCAAGATCGCGCTGATGCCAAGCGCGTGGACCGCCATATCTGCGCGGCGATGGGAAACGGTGGGGCTTGGGTACATGTTCTGACTTTGTGTTGCGGCTTGATTGGTGTTCGATAGGCAGCGGAGCGCGGTAAGTCGAGCGTGATTTGGCGTCACATGTTTCTGACAAATTGTTGCCAGTTTGGAAACGAAGCCATTTAGCGCTAGGAGGAACATCGACATGGTTTCACGTCGAACATTTATACAGACAGCCGCGGCGGGCACATTGATCCCGCAATTTGCACAGGCCCAATCCGCACCGTTTGTGCTACCAGAACAGTTCATCCCGCAATATTTCCGCGTGAAGGATGAGTTTGACCCAGGACAAATCCTTGCCCAGCCGCGTTCGCATCTTCGATATTGGATCGAGGATAAGAACAAATCGAACCGTTACGGGGTCAGTGTTGGCAAGGCGGGGCTTGAGTTTACGGGTGTCGCGACGATCGATGTGAAGAAAGAACGGCCCAAGTAGCGCGCCACGAATGAAATGATTGAGCGTTCGTCTAAGTTATACGGAAAATACAAAGGCAATTTGGATGCGATAGAAGGTGGATCACGCAATCCCTTGGGTGCGCGCGCACTTTATCTATTTCAAAACGGTCGCGATATGTATTTTCGTATTGATGGCACAACGCAGCCAAGTTCTATCGGGCAATCTGTGCCCAACGGCTGCATCCGTATGATCAACACCCACGTCACACATCTCTATGAAAGTGTTCCAATTGGTACGAAAGTGACAGTCGTTTAAACGAAAAAGTTACCTGATATGACGCGCACGTGCGCCGCGCTCGATCGCGGCGGCGTGGAGGCGGTCTAGGTTCAGTTC
This sequence comes from Planktotalea sp., assembly GCF_018607995.1. Taxonomy (GTDB): domain Bacteria; phylum Pseudomonadota; class Alphaproteobacteria; order Rhodobacterales; family Rhodobacteraceae; genus Planktotalea. The sequence continues at coordinate 87,508 of NZ_JABBAL010000002.1, read as the reverse complement.
GTAACGGATCTCTTCAAGAATGCGCAGCTCGCTTTCTTGTAAGGTTCCGTCTGCGGCAGCTACATCGCAAGACAATGCATAGGCGGTTTCGAACAAACGCTCGGGCAGGTTATCGCGAATAAGTCCGAACAACGCATCAAGCCCGTCCACTTGTTCGAAGAGATCGAACACGGTTTGCGCCATAATGTTCATTCGGTCGATATCGTATTCGGCGAATACGGGTAGGTTGTTCACCGCACTCTGGATTTTGACCAGCTCGACTGTGCGAATATCCTCGTCAGAGGCGGAGACGGCAATCATCAGCGCGACGAGGCAATCCTGCGGGCTAAGCGGGTGGGGCGTTGATTGAGTCACGGCGTTCGCTTTCAGTTGGGAGGCACTTCATGATGCACCTGCAAAATATTGACGAAATCCTTCGCATTCAATAGGTAGCGCGCATATGCCTGCCCACTGGGGCAGGTTTCTTTTTTGGAGACCAGATATGTCAGATGTGCGCGACGCTGCGATGAGCTCAAAAGCCTGGCCTTTTGAAGAGGCGCGCCGCATTTTGAAACGCTACAAAAAAGCGGGTCCAGAGAAGGGCTATGTGCTGTTTGAGACGGGCTATGGTCCGTCGGGATTGCCGCATATCGGGACGTTCGGTGAGGTGTCGCGCACAAGCATGGTCATGCGCGCGTTTAAAGAAATCAGCGATTACCCTACCAAACTTGTGTGTTTTTCCGATGATCTTGACGGCATGCGTAAGGTGCCTTCCAATGTTCCCAACCCAGAGGGTCTGACGGAGCATTTGCAAAAACCGCTGACTTCTGTACCGGACCCATTCAGTGAATTCGAGAGTTTTGGCCATCATAACAATGCGATGCTGCGGCGTTTCCTTGATACCTTTGGGTTCGAGTATGATTTTTACAGTGCAACCGAATTTTACGGATCTGGTCAGTTTGACGAAGTTCTGAAGCGCGCGGTTGATAAATATGATGCGATCATGGAAGTGATGTTGGCGTCTTTGCGTGAAGAGCGGCGTCAGACCTATTCCATTTTTTTGCCGTTCCACCCCAAAACGGGGCGCGTTTTGTATGTGCCAATGAAGTCGATCAATCGCGACGATTATACCATCACTTTTGATGATGAAGAGGGCCGTGAATGGACCGTTCCGGTCACAGGCGGCAATGTGAAGTTGCAGTGGAAGCCGGATTTTGGCGCGCGCTGGGCCGCGCTTGGCGTTGATTTTGAGATGTATGGCAAGGATCACTCCACCAACACGCCGATCTATGACAAGATTTGCCGTATTCTTGGGATGCCTGCGCCCGAGCACTTCACGTACGAATTATTCTTGGATGAAAATGGGCAGAAAATTTCCAAGACCTCTGGCAATGGCGTGTCGATTGATCAGTGGTTGAGCTATGCTTCGTCCGAAAGCCTGTCATATTTCATGTATCAAAAGCCAAAGACGGCGAAGCGGATGCATTTCGATGTGATCCCGAAAGCGGTTGATGAATATCACCAGCAACTGCGGGCTTATGTTGATCAGGATACGAAAGCTCGGTTGAACAATCCGGTTTGGCATATTCATGGCGGCGATGTGCCGGAGAGCAAAATGGTTGTGCCGTTCTCAATGCTTTTGAACCTCGCCTCCGTGTCGAGTGCGGAAGATAAGGATCAGCTTTGGGGCTTTATTCAGCGTTATGCGCCGAACGCGAGTGCGGAGACGAACCCTGATATGGATCAAGCCGCAGGTTTTGCGGTGGGGTATTACAATGATTTCGTGAAGCCCGCGAAAGTGTTTCGTGCGCCAAGTGATTTGGAACGAGAGGCGTTGATTGCGCTGCGTGATGGCTTGAAAGTTTGGGGCAACGGGTTGGATGCGGAAGAACTTCAAAACTTAGTCTTCGCTTGTGGTCGCGAACGGTTTGATCCGTTGCGGGGCTGGTTCACGGCGCTTTATGAGGTGCTGCTTGGGGCCAGTCAGGGACCGCGCTTTGGCGGTTTTATTGCGCTCTACGGTGTCGCTGAAACTGTGGCCCTTATCGATCAAGCTCTTGCTGGTGACTTGGTCTGATTTGACTTGCTGAGCCTTTAAGTTAACTCTTCTCTCATCGCGCAAGAGAGGAAAGCCGTTATGTTTACTCGACTATCTGGTGCATTTGCTGTGGTTTTGGCGCTTTGTTTCGGTTCAGCACTTGCCGCGGAGCAGGCCGACAAGCCCGTCATTACCGACACGATCCAGAGTCAATTTGATGCGCTTGCGAATGATGATTTCGCTCAAGCCTTCACCTATGCCAGTCCGCTTATTCAGCAGCTCTTTGGTTCGCCCCAAAACTTTGGAATGATGGTCACGCAGAGCTATCCGATGGTGCGCCGCGCCGAGGATGTGCAGTTTTTGGACCTGCGCTCTATCGGGGGCTCACTTTATCAAAAGGTGCAGGTGCGGGATGTCAAAGGCGAGATATTCATTTTCGATTATCAGATGATCCAAAGTGAAAATGGATGGAAAATCAATGGTGTACAGCTTGTGACATCCTCTGGTGTGTCTGCCTAAACTCATCCAATAAAATGCACCGTAACGGTGCTGTCAGAGCCTCTTAAATCTTTTGAGCCAATCTTCCGCCTCCGCTTGACGCATTTTTTAGGTGTCGGGCGTTTGGAAACGTGTGTGCGCGTAGCCGACCTTGGCGCAAGAGGAAGATTTTATGAACAAGGCGATCACAGATGGTGTGGTTCTTTTGCCGCCCGCTTTTTCTAAGGGCTTGACGGTTTGGGCGCGTGGAGATGGACCCCCCGGGTCTGACACATATCAGGGGATGCGACGGCGGCTTATGTGCCGTCAGATCTGGATTTTAGTGGTTGCCTTGAGATCCAGAAAACCGATGCGACGCAAAAGCTGCGCTATATGGAGGAAACGCCTCTGCTGCCGGGGTGTTATTTGCGCATAGCGGCGAAAGTCAAAGCGATGAGCGGGTCGCTTCCAACGGTGCGTATTGCGGGTTGGGCCGGTAGATCTGGTGGCGCGTATGTGAGCGGTGTGAAGGAGACTGGAAATCCCGTCAGCCTAAGTGCTTATGGCGAAGTGATTGAGATCAGTGCGATTGTGGATTTTGGCGCGCGCACGGGTGTCGATATGGTTTGGGGCCGTGATCCGCTTTATGGGCATTTCGGTTTGGACATCACGGGGCCAAATGGCGGTGTGATCCGCATTGACGACATCGAGATTGAAGACATCACCAGTGCATTTCATCGCAACATGATGAATATCGTGGAAGTACGTGATTTTGGAGCAGTTGGCGACGGCGTCACCGATGATCACGCGGCATTTGTCACGGCAGAACAGGCGGCTGAAAGACGCAAGATTTTGCTGCCTGCTGGGACATTTTATATCGGTTCCTTGCTAACTCTAACCGAAGTGGTGGAGTTTGAAGGCAAGCTCACCCAAGATGCGGGCGATATCCTGTCGTTGGGTTTTGGACTATGGTTTGCCCAAATACATCGAGGCCTTTGGAGGGGACGAGGAACAGGGGCTTTTGAACAATGCCGATCACGAAACGCTGGATCTTGGTGGTCGGCGTGTCACGATCACTGAACAGCTTGATTTGCAGGCGATTGAAGGCTCGCGGAACAGCTTTGCGCAGCGCCGTTTTATTCGAAACGGCCAGCTGTACGTCGCCGATGGTCCCGAATGGGATGTGGATGTCACGACCTCTGTTGCGAGTTATAGTGCGTCCAACGATGATCGGCTGGCGGCTGTCACAAATATCGTCAATATTCAGGTCGGATCATTGGTGCAAGGCACGGGCGTTGGGCGTGAAGTCTATGTGCGTGAAGTGAATGTTGCGGCACAAGAAATCCGTCTGTCCGGTCCGCTTTATGATGCGGCAGGTCGTCAGAACTACGGCTTCCAGCGCTTCAAATACGTTTTGGATTTTTCTGGTTTTGATCTGTTTAGCCAGCTTGTTTTGTTGGACCTTGGGATCCTGTGTCGCGGATATGCGTCAGGCATTATGATGCCGCGCTCAGGTGTCGCGAATACGTTAAAAAGCTACTTTATCACACGCCTGAAAGATCGTGGTCTTACATCGATCGGGAGCGGACGCCAGTGCATGTTCATTGAGGAATGCCAATTCATCACCAATGAAGGGGGCACCAACGCGCAAAAACGCACCAGTATTGGGATGAACGCCAACGCGAATGATTTGAAGATTCGCAACAATTGCGTGAGCCAGTTTCGCCATTTCGCGATCCTTGGCAGGCAAAACTATGTGATTTTAGGTAATCACGTGTTTCAAGGCGATAGCGTTGTGAACGGCAATATGTTCTTGAATGTTGTGACCGGTACGGAAAATCCACTGACCTTGGATCACACGCAAAGCAACCATAACTCTACATGGTTCATTCCGTTTTCTGGTCGTCTACCGTTTGGGGCGTGCGCGATGCATGTGACGTCTTTGATCAATTGTGGCAAGATTAAGAATGTGGCGAACGTCAACCAATACACGGTGCCCTGGATTACGCCCGAGAGCGGCGGTAATGTGATGTTGTCGAGCTGGCCTGGGAGAAAGATGTGGCTGGAACGGTCACAATCACGGCCAGTATGGATGACTAGCCAGTTTTGAATCTAAAACTTCTGCTAGATCCCAATCTTCAATGTGGGGTCTGGCTTGCTGCGTATTCCAAGGACGACTCCGACTTCGAAATGCGTGCTTTTGCCAATACGATGGGCATAGGCGGGAGTGACGCTTATGCTTTGGGCGTCATCGAAGGCTTGAAACGTTGAGATTTGCCCCATGATTTTACCGTGTTTTAAAGTTATTCCATAAGTCGCATCAAGGGCATAGGCCGCGCAATCATCGGCGACAGCCTGCAATGTATGTGCATCCACCGAGATCCAGCTATCTTTCTTGAGCGTTTTGAAGCCAATCCTGTAAGACAGGCCAAAGCGCATCACATCGGTGTCGCGGTAGTGTCCGCCGCCGCCATCAACCGCAACTTGGAACAGCGCATCATTTGCGGTGAGCGTGAAACGCGAAAATGCAACGGATCTGAGACGATTATGGCGTTTTGCATCGGGTGTGGCCATATCCAGCCCCTTCGTAAGGCGCGGTGTGATCCCGTGTTCGAGATATGTGCTGCCATAGATATCAGGGAATTTTAGCTTTCTTTGATCAGGCCATGTAAAGGTGGCGGAAGACGCGCTAAAGGTTTTGCCCTTGCCGTGTGGCCAAGCCCCCGCGTGCACATGCGACGCTGCCAAGCACATCAAAAGACCTGCCAAAGAAAGGAAAATCCGGTTCATATATTCTACCACCTACGCTCAGAGTCGGCGGTTATGCTGAATAAATAGTTAACAGGTTTCCTGGCCCTAGCCGTGGAGGTGCGCGCGGGGTATTGGGGACACAACAAAAGGACCTGATATGAGCGATTTGATCGAACTGGAATGGCTGATAAAAGCCGACAGTGCGGAGCGTGGGCAAGCGGTGAGCAAGCTTGGCTATTTCTGTGCACCGTTCAGGCCTGCAAGCGGGCCTTTAGCGAACAAGGTGATCAAGGTGTACCGCGGTTTGCGCGACATGGCAGAGCTGGAGCGCCTTGCGCAATGCCACAGCGATTATGTAGCGGCGTTGGAATTGACGGGGGTCGATCTGCCTGTGACAGATTTTCATCTGCTGGATATCGACGGCACAACCGTTCCGGTGATCGTGCAAGAGGCATTGCCTAGCGACAGCATGATGCGCCTGCAAATTATTGCCGCAGAACGTGAACAAGCGGTTGAAATGATGGAAGCCGCAGGACAGGTGATCGCAACCTTTTGGAACAATGCCGATAAAGTCGAAGGGCGCGTTGGTTTTCACCCTTCCATCCGCAATTTTGCCTATCTCGATGGCAAAGCGCTGTTCTTTGATACATTCCCGCCGCTGATCCATTATTCACGTGAGGAAATGGGAAAGATGCTGCTGACCTATTCGGACAAGCGGCTGATGCGTTGGGTTGGCCCCCTTATTCAGGGCCGTGTGACGGGTATTCAGGATGAATGGTATTCCGCCTCTGAAACACTTGTTGGACTTGTTGGAAGTGCGTGCCGCCTGCGTCCAAATGATAGTGCGCGTTTCTTGGAGTGGGGGCAGGATTTCGCACGCCGCGCCATGCCGCGTTGGGCCGAAGAGGCGATCCCCGAAATGAAAGCCCCGCCAAAATTACCTGGCTATTGGACGGGTTTTCGCAAAGTGTTGGGCCTGCAAGGAGCACCAAATGTTTAAATCATCACCTCATGTGCTGCGATTCTTGCGGTGGTGGGCTGTGTGTCTACGCCCATATCCAGCGGCTCCAACAGCGTAAGCGCCGGCCCTGAGACTTGCGCAAAGTCGGAGGTTATATCGTTGATGGGCACGCAGATCAATGCTGCCGCACTGCCGCCCACATTGACCTACCGCGTTGTCTGGCTGGACGATGTAGTCACAACAGATTTCGTCGAGGGCCGTTTGGAGATCGCTGTTGATAGATCGGGTATCGTAACGGGTTTGCGGTGCGGTTAAGACAGGGCAGCGCCAGGCTTGCAATTTTATTAAGTTTTCGAAAGGGGTGTAAGCACCGCTGAGATCAATGTCGCGGACGGTTTCACCCAAGAGCACTTGAACAACCTGATTGTTTTGTAAGCCTTTCAGAACATTGCCGAACCCTGCATCTGACACGGACAGGGTTTGGCCGTCTATTTGATGCCGTGTCGTTTGAATGAACGGGCCGTTCGGTGCAAAACGGATCGCAAAGACCTCGGCGTTTTGCCAGCCCTCAAGATGTGACAGATGAAGCACATAAAGCTCACCGTCAAACGTGAGTTTCAGTGCTGTATCTGAGCCTCGATTTGTAACTGTGCAGATGGGTGATGTGGAAAAATCCCAAGCGAGAGCAGGGCTGCCAATTAGCCCCGCAACTATCAAGGCCGCGCGCAGAAACAAGCGCATTTAACGCCTCCGCCTTGGCTTCACACCGCCGCGCTGACCGGGGCGACCCGCAGTTGAACGCCCTGCCGCTTTATGCGCATTTCTGGCTGCCTCTTCAATCACCGACTGGCGCGCCATTGGGTCATCAGACACGGCCAAATCAACTGCTTCCAAGCGCTTTACCTCATCGCGCAGACGCGCAGCTTCTTCGAATTCTAGGTTCTCCGCAGCTTTGCGCATATCGACCCGCAAGCCATCCAGCACGGCCTGCAAATTCGCACCTGCCAAAGGTTTGTCAATCTTAGCGGTGACGCGGTTCATGTCCACGTCGCCCTTGTAGAGACCTGCAAGCACGTCTTCGACATTCTTTTTAACCGTCGCAGGTGTGATGCCGTGCTTAAGGTTATAGGCTTCCTGCTTGGCGCGGCGGCGATCTGTTTCGCCCAACGCTCGCTCCATGGAGCCTGTGATCTTATCAGCATACATGATCACGCGACCTTCGGCGTTACGTGCGGCGCGGCCAATGGTTTGGATCAGCGAAGTTTCAGAGCGCAAAAAGCCCTCTTTATCTGCGTCGAGAATAGCAACCAAGCCGCACTCTGGAATATCAAGACCCTCGCGCAACAGGTTAATGCCGATCAGCACATCAAACGCCCCAAGGCGCAAATCACGCAGGATTTCGATGCGCTCGATCGTATCGATATCGCTATGCATGTAGCGCACTTTGATGCCCTGTTCGTGCATGTACTCGGTCAGGTCTTCCGACATGCGCTTGGTCAATGTCGTCACTAGCGTGCGGAAACCGTTCGCAGTGACTTTGCGCACTTCATCCAATAAATCATCGACTTGCGTCTCTACGGAACGGATTTCGACTTTGGGGTCCAGCAAACCCGTGGGGCGAATGATCTGTTCTGTAAAGACACCACCTGTTGCCTCCAGCTCCCACTTAGAGGGGGTCGCACTGACGAAGACAGATTGCGGACGCATTGCGTCCCATTCCTCGAACTTCAGCGGGCGGTTGTCCATGCAAGAGGGCAGGCGGAAGCCGTGCTCGGCCAGCGTGAATTTACGACGATAGTCACCCTTATACATGCCACCGATTTGCGGCACGGAGACATGGGATTCATCGGCAAACACAATTGCATTGTCGGGGATGAATTCGAATAATGTGGGAGGCGGCTCCCCCGGTGCGCGGCCCGTTAAGTAGCGCGAATAGTTCTCGATTCCGTTGCACACGCCTGTTGCTTCCAGCATTTCGATGTCAAAATTCGTGCGCTGCTCAAGGCGTTGAGCTTCCAGCAATTTTCCTTCTGCCACCAGTTGATCAAGCCGCATACGCAGCTCTTGTTTAATCTTTTGAACCGCTTGGTTCATTGTCGGTTTCGGCGTCACATAATGCGAATTCGCATAAACCCGCACACGGTCCTTCGTGTCCTTCTTCTCACCCGTGAGGGGATCAAATTCGACAATGCTTTCCAGCTCGTCGCCGAAGAACGAAAATTTCCATGCGCGATCTTCAAGGTGGGCGGGAAAAATCTCCAGGCTATCGCCGCGCACACGGAATGATCCACGCGCAAAGGCGGCATCATTGCGTTTGTATTGCTGCGCAACCAAATCCTGCATTACGCTGCGCTGGTCGTAGTTCTTACCAACCTCTAGATCCTGCGTCATCGCGCCGTAGGTTTCGACAGACCCGATACCATAAATGCACGAGACAGAGGCGATGATGATCACGTCATCACGCTCCAACAGCGCGCGGGTGGCAGAGTGGCGCATCCGGTCAATCTGCTCGTTGATCTGGCTTTCTTTCTCGATGAAGGTGTCAGAGCGCGCGACATAAGCTTCGGGTTGATAGTAGTCATAGAAGCTGACGAAGTATTCGACAGCATTTTCGGGAAAGAACCCTTTGAATTCGCCGAACAATTGAGCGGCTAGGGTTTTGTTGGGGGCGAGAATGAGCGCGGGGCGCTGGGTCTGGTGGATCAATTTGGCCATGGTAAAGGTCTTACCCGTACCCGTCGCACCCAAGAGCACCTGATCGCGCTCGCCCGCATCAATGCCCTCGCTCAGCTCCTTGATGGCGGTGGGTTGATCGCCTGCTGGCTCAAACTCTGATTTCAGTTCAAACGCGATGCCGCCTTCGAGCTTGAGGCGCTCGCGCACATCGCCTTTGGGGGCATTCAACAGGGTATCGGATCCGTCATTTTGAACAAAAGACATGCGCTGCTCGCTCATTAAAGATGAACTGTAAGATTTGATCGCTTTTTGTTCTAATTCAAGAGTACATGCCAGCCAATCAGGCGTTAATCCCCGATAAATGACAAAATGATATTGCCATCATCCCCAATGATAAGTGCTTCGCCTGCGATTTCATCCGGTTGTGAAGCGTTCTCGCTTGTCCGCGCAATTCCATAGAACTGGCTTCAACTTGAGTCGTCGTGTTCGCCCCTGTAATAGCAACTTCGGTGCCGTTGTTGCTAGGGCGCATATCCGTTCCAGAAAAGCTTGTGCCTGAAATCGTGAAACGGTCCATGTCGATGCGATCAAACGTTCGATTAGCAACAGTTTCCCAGGTGAAAGGGTTTTGTGCGGTGCGAACTTCTATATAGGCTTGCATCTGCTGACCCTCGAAATCCACATCGGCACTGAATGTCCTAACGCCTGCAAACCCGGTCCCTGTTTGCGTCGTTTAGGCGTAGACTGAATCGCCTGAATAACTTGCCAGACCAGTTGTGGGCATGTCCTCATCACGGGTCGCAATACCGATTGCACCGACCGCCGTGTAGGTGTCGACACCAACCGTTTAGCTGGTTGAGTAGAGCGAGGCATACTCGTACCGCCCGTACGGGTTGACCAAACGAAGCGTCACCCCTTCGTTTGCGTCCTCGCCATTGGCGTCAAAACCGTTCTCATCAGCGAGCTTGTAGAGGCCATCATCAATGACAAGTTTTACACCATTGTGGCGCACACGTCCTGTGACGTTCCGCAGCTGCGCGTTTCCTGTACGGGCGGTCACTGTTGCAACGCGCAACTGGCTGATTGTGTAGCCGGAGCTGCCGATCGAAGGCTCATAGCTGGGCAGGTCTGGCACGGTCTGCTCTGAGGGCGTCGCTTCCCGGTCAGCGTCCCTTTGGTCGTTTGGTAGGCAGTCTTCTGGGGTGATGCCTTCATCCGACGCACAGGCGCATAGGCAAACAAGAAGTAACACAACAGAAAACTTGAGGCTCACGGCGGACTTCCTTTGCAACTCGTCGTTCGGATATTGGAATAGGCGGCTGAACTCAAATTAACCTTTCGCAAAACAGTGTTTCCAGATGCTCGATGTGTTGTAGGGTTTGTCATGGATCGCTTTAAATTGTTTGCAATCAAAAGCCCGCGCCACTTGCGAAACAAGGCAGTTTCCGCGATAGATAGGCCAGTTCAAATGATTGACTTGGGGCCCTCAGATGCGCGCACGTATTTATCAACCGTCCAAAACCGCCATGTCTTCCGGCACGGCGAAAACGCATGTTTGGATCTTAGAGCATGCCCCCGCGAGTGCGCGGCAGGTTGATCCTTTGATGGGCTGGACATCGTCTGATGACACGCAAGCGCAGGTAAAACTGCGCTTTGAGAGTAAGGAAGCAGCGCTTGCCTATGCAGAAGCCAACGGCATTGATGCCTCCGTGCGTGAGCCGAACAAGCGCAAAGCCAACATTCGCAAGGGTGGCTACGCAGAGAATTTCGCGACAGACCGTCGGGGCGCTTGGACGCACTAACTTCCGGCAAACTCCTTGTAGCAGCGATCAAAACCCGCCAGTTGAGCGGGTTTTTATGCTCATTGTATGCCTAGAACGACGAAAGGCCTCCCGAGGGAGGCCTTGTCATAATCACGGGGTAAGAAAGTCCAATTGGAGCGGGCGAGGCGATTCGAACGCCCGACCTAAACCTTGGCAAGGTTTCGCTCTACCCCTGAGCTACGCCCGCATCCGTTTGGATAGGGGCTATTTAGGCCTGTGATCCGACACCCGCAAGAGAAAATATCGCTCTAATGTCACTTTTTTCAAACGAAACAATATTTTCCTTAAAATAGAGTGTGTAACAAAAGCCCGAGCGCGCTGAGCAAGATCATCGTTAGGGTTAGGATCATCCCAAAGACACGTCCGTCCATCACAGGCGGTGAGGCAGAAAAGCCCCAAGCATGTAACGCGCGCCCAATCAGCAACATCAGCCCCAACAAATGCACCGCCAGCGCCGGTGCGCCAGAAAACTCTACCAGCGCCAACAAGATCAACCTGAATGGAACGTATTCGATAAAATTGCCCTGCGCGTGCATTCGCTTGAGGAGGCTGTTGTCGCCGTTGTGCCTATCGAAATCTTGTTGCCACGGCGATAGACATTCACGCGGAGACTGAGCCACAAGAAGATAAACGTCAAAAGCGCAGTATAAAGCGATGTGATTTCCAGCATAAGGCCTCCAATAGAAAACGCCCCACCAGATATGGCAGGGCGCTCTTCATCTTTCTAGCTAAACTTCGGAGTTTGAGGCTGCGCCTCAACCCTCGCGCGTCAGCGCATATCAATAGCGTGCGCAAACACGCTCATTCCAGCTCGATCAACAAGTCCTTTGCATCGATCTGTGCGCCTGCTTGCACATGCACAGCTTTGATCACCGCGTCGCGTTCGGCGTGAATGCCGGTTTCCATCTTCATCGCTTCAATCGTGAGCAAGAGATCACCCGCCGCGACCTTCGCCCCGACAGTTGCCGCGACAGACGCCACGACACCTGGCATCGGTGCGCCAATGTGGTTTTCGTTTGCGGGATCGGCTTTGGGCCGTGCAGCTGTTGCTGCTTTGACTGTCCGGTTCGGCACACGAATAACTCGGGGTTGACCGTTGAGTTCAAAGAACACTTTTACGTCGCCATCATCCAGCGTTTCACCAATGGCTTGCAGGCGAATCTCCAGCGTTTTACCTGGGTCAATCTCAGCTGAAATCTCCTCAGTCGGCTCCATCCCATAAAAGAACGTGCGCGTCGGTAGGACTCGCACGGGGCCATAGGTGCGATGGCGGTCCATGTAATCAAGGAACACCTTCGGATACATCAAGTAGCCATTGAGATCCTCATCGTCAATCTCACGCCCCTCAAGAAGGTCGCTGAGCTTCGCGCGTTCTGCGTCCAAATCGACAGGTGCAAGCGACTTGCCCGGGCGCTCAACATTGGGCGTATTACCCTTCAGAACTTTCGCGACAATCCCATCCGGGAAGCCACCAGGAGGCTGGCCCAGATTTCCGCGCATCATATCGACCACGCTGTCAGGGAAGGCCACGTCATTCTCGGGGTCTTCCACGTCAGATCGACTGAGGCCTTGGCTGACCATCATCAACGCCATGTCGCCGACAACCTTGGAGCTTGGCGTTACTTTAACGATATCACCGAACATGTCGTTCACGTCCGAATAAGTGCGTGCGACCTCTGGCCAACGTTCTTCTAGTCCAAGCGAGCGTGCTTGCGCCTTAAGGTTGGTGAACTGACCGCCGGGCATTTCGTGCAAATATACCTCAGACGATGGTGCCTGTTGTCCTGTCTCAAACGCCGCATATTGAGCACGTACCTGTTCCCAATAATCCGAAATCTGGCGTACCGATCCGATGTCGATGCCCGTGTCGCGTTCCGTGTGACGCAGGGATTCGACCACTGTGCCCAACGTCGCTTGGCTGGTGTTGCCCGAGAGCGCGTCCATCGCGCAATCCACCGCGTCCACGCCCGCGTCAGAGGCAGCAAGAATGGTCGCGCAGGCAATGCCCGCAGTGTCATGTGTGTGAAAGTGGATCGGCAGGCCAACCTCTTCTTTCAACGCCTTCACCAAGACCCGCGCAGAGGCAGGTTTCAGCAAACCCGCCATATCCTTTAGACCCAATACATGTGCGCCAGCATCGCGCAGCTCTTTGCCCATTTGCACATAGTATTTCAGATCATATTTCGCGCGATCTGCGTTCAAGATGTCGCCTGTGTAGCAAATTGTGCCTTCGCAGACTTTGTTCGCCTCGATCACAGCATCCATCGCAACGCGCATGTTTTCGGTCCAATTGAGACTGTCGAATACGCGGAATACATCAACGCCCGTTTGTGCCGCTTGGCGCACAAATTCCTGCACCACATTGTCCGGATAGTTGGTGTATCCGACCCCGTTTGCGGAACGCAGCAACATCTGTGTCATCACATTTGGCATCGCCGCGCGGATGTCACGCAGACGCTGCCATGGGCATTCTTGCAAGAAACGATAGGCCACATCAAAAGTCGCGCCACCCCAGCATTCAACCGAGAAAAGCTGCGACATTTCTGAGGCATAGGTTGGTGCCACGCGGATCATATCGATGGAGCGCATGCGCGTCGCGAGCAAGCTTTGATGGCCATCGCGCATTGTTGTGTCTGTCAAAAGAAGCTGCTTTTGCGCGCTCATCCAGTCAGCAACCGCTTGCGGGCCTTTGTCTTCAAGCAGATTGCGCGTGCCATATGGCGCGACTTCATTCGTATAGTCTGGTGCGCGCGGTGTTTTGAGGTCGCTCACAGGCAGAGGACGCCCAGCGGTTTCGGGATGGCCGTTGACGCTGATATCCGCAATATAAATCAAAATTTTCGTCGCACGATCCCGACGTTTTTTGAAATCAAACAGATCGTTTGTGTTGTCGATGAAGGTCGTCGTGTACTCGTTGTTGAGGAATGTGGGGTGTTTCAGCAGGTTCTCAACGAAGGCGATATTGGTGCTTACGCCGCGAATACGAAACTCGCGCAGCGCACGGTCCATGCGGGCAATCGCAGCCTCAGGGGTTTGCGCGTGGGCGGTCACTTTCATCAACAGACTGTCATAATAACGCGTGATGACACCACCGGAATAGGCCGTGCCGCCATCCAGACGAATACCCATACCCTGCGCTTCACGGAATGCTGTGATGCGGCCATAGTCGGGGATGAAATTATTGAGGGGATCTTCCGTTGTGATCCGTGTTTGCAACGCGTGACCATTGAGGCGCACATCGTCTTGGCATGCCTTGCCCGTGGCTTCGGCAATCGTTTTGCCCTCCGCGATTTTGATCTGCGCTTGAACAATGTCGATGCCTGTGACTTCTTCTGTCACCGTGTGCTCAACCTGCACGCGCGGGTTTACTTCGATGAAATAGAACTTGCCGCTGTTCATATCCATCAGGAATTCGACGGTGCCTGCACATTCATAATTCACATGTGCGCAAATCTTACGGCCCAGATCGCAAATCTCTGTCCGCTGCTGCTCGCTGAGGTAGGGGGCAGGTGCGCGCTCTACCACTTTTTGATTGCGCCGCTGGACGGAGCAATCGCGCTCAAACAGGTGATACATACCACCTTGGCTATCACCGAGAATTTGCACTTCCACATGACGTGCGCGCACGATCATCTTTTCGAGGTAGCCCTCGTCATTGCCAAACGCTGCTTCCGCCTCACGGCGCCCTTCGAGCACCTTCTCTTCAACTTCATCTTCAGAATAGATCGGACGCATGCCACGACCGCCGCCGCCCCATGATGCTTTTAGCATCAAAGGATAGCCAACTTCGCCTGCCTCACGCTTGACCGCATCCATATCATCGCCCAGCACTTCGGTTGCGGGCACGACAGGCACACCCGCGTCCATTGCGACGCGGCGCGCGGAGGCTTTATCACCCAGCGCGCGCATAGTGGCGGCTTTGGGTCCGATAAAGGTGATGCCATTGGCGTCGCAAGCGTCTACGAAATCAGGGTTTTCTGACAGTAAGCCGTAGCCTGGATGGATCGCATCTGCGCCGCAGTCTTTAGCGACGCGAATGATCTCTTCGATCGAGAGATAGGCCGCGACTGGCCCCATGCCTTCGCCAATGCGGTAGGCTTCATCGGCCTTGAAGCGGTGCAGGCCCAACTTATCTTCTTCCGCGTACACGGCGACGGTTTTCTTCCCCAATTCATTGGCCGCGCGCATGATGCGGATGGCAATTTCGCCGCGATTGGCGATGAGGATTTTGTTGAATTCAGTCATGTCAGGCTTCCCGAGAGTATCTTTTACCCGCTGTGTACAGGCTAAATGAGGGGTGTGGTATTCGTAGTATTGGGTGTTTTGTGCTAACAGGAGCTTATGTTAACGCTAACGGTTCATGTCAACTAGCCCGTTTCATCTGGGTGGTGGGATAATAGTTTGAGGCGCGTCGCGTAAATGAGTCAGTCCTAATTGCCCCATATTCGCGCGCAGATCAGATGTGAGGATATCAGCCAAATGCGCAGGACCTTGCTCGCCAAGTGCGCCAAGCGCGTAATGCCAAGCGCGCCCCAGCATCACAAAATCCGCACCAAGCGCGTAGGCTCGCAGGATATCCAACCCGCCCTCAATCCCGCTGTCCATGATTAGCGGCAGTTTCGTCGCAGCGCGGATCGTGGGGAGGACTTCAATCGGGGCAGGGGCCGCATCAAACTGACGACCCGCATGGTTGGAAAGCCAAAGCGCATCAATCCCTGCCGCTTCGGTTTTGGCGACATCTCGTACATCCAAGACACCCTTGAGTATGAGTTTTCCGTCCCAATTGTCGCGCAGCCAGTGCACGTACTCCCAATCGGGCGAGGTGCGGAGAAGATAGCCGATATGTGCCGTGCTAGAGCGTTCTTCGCCAGCGTCTTTCACTTGATCAATGTACTTATCCAATGTGCGCATGCGCGGCATTCCAAGAAGCGCGATGCCAATCGCCCAAGCCGGACATAGCGCGATTTGGGCCAGCAAGCGTGGGGTGATCTTGGGTGGTTGACGTAGCCCGCCGCGAATTTGGCGTTCACGGCGGGATGCAACAGGGACATCAACCGTCAGCACCAAAGTGTGAAATCCGCTCGCCTTGGCGCGCTCTAGCATATCACGGCGGATTCCTTCGTCGCGGGGCGGATAGAACTGGAACCATCCATGTTGCCCAAGGCTTGGCGCGATATCTTCGGGCGTGCGGGTCGCCACGGTCGAAAGGGTATAAGGAATGCCAAGCGCAGCGGCGTTGCTTGCGAGGATCGGTTCCGCATTCGGCCAGATCAGACCCGACATGCCAAGCGGCGCGATCCCGAAAGGCAGCGGCAGCGTGTGACCCAGTAGACCAACTGATAGATCTGGTGTGATCTCCCCATGCAAGACGGAGGGCATCATCAGTACCTCATCGAGCTTTGTGCGATTGCGCGCCTTGCTCGCTTCGAGCCCTGTGGCACTGTCGAGGTATTCCCAAACGAAATGTGGGATACGGCGTTTGGCGGCGCGGTGCAGATCCGCGAGGGCAGGGTACGGTGCGTGTAAATCCATGCGAGCAGCTTTCGCCGCAATGCGGCATTTGTCTAGTAAAAGAATGCGGAACAGATCAAGAACCTCCCTTTTCCTATCGGCTTTTGCGCGCTAGAGTTACACTCATGAGCAATTTTGACGAAATGGACGCCTTTGAAGGTGCCTCCACGCCTCTCTCCCAACGCGCGATGTCTGCGCGGCCGATGCCGTATTTGGATGGGCTGAACCCCGCGCAACGCGAAGCGGTGGAAACGCTAGACGGTCCAGTCTTGATGTTGGCGGGGGCGGGTACAGGCAAAACTAAAGCACTGACCGCGCGCATTGTGCATCTGATGAATGCTGCCAAAGCGCGTCCCAACGAAATTCTGGCGGTCACCTTCACCAACAAAGCTGCGCGCGAGATGAAAAATCGCGTGGGCGGTATGCTTGGTCAATCGATTGAGGGGATGCCGTGGCTTGGCACGTTCCATGCGATTTGTGTGAAGCTGCTGCGCCGCCACGCAGAATTGGCTGGGCTTAAGAGCAATTTCACGATCCTTGATACGGATGATCAACTTCGCCTCTTGAAACAGCTTTTACGCGCTGAAAACATAGACGATAAACGCTGGCCGGCGCGTATGCTTGCAGGCTTTATTGATGGCTGGAAGAACCGGGCGTTGACGCCTGAAAAAGTGCCAAGCGCTGATGCGGGTGCGTTCAATAATCGCGGCACCGAGCTCTATGAGATGTATCAGAAGCGTCTCTTAGAACTTAACGCAGTCGATTTCGGCGATCTGCTGATGCATGTGGTGACGATCTTCCAGACCCACGACGATGTGCTGAATCAATACCAACGCTGGTTCCGTTATATTTTGGTGGACGAGTATCAGGACACGAACGTCGCACAATATCTCTGGCTGCGCTTGCTCGCGGGGGGACACAAAAACATCTGCTGCGTTGGGGATGACGATCAATCCATCTACGGTTGGCGCGGGGCGGAAGTGGGCAATATCCTACGCTTTGAGAAGGATTTCCCGGGCGCAAAGGTGGTCCGGCTAGAGCAAAACTACCGCTCCACCCCGCATATTTTAGCGGCTGCCTCTAATGTGATTTCTGGTAATGAAGGCCGGCTTGGCAAGGATCTGTGGACTGCTTCGGAAGAGGGCGAAAAAGTCCGGCTGATAGGTCATTGGGACGGTGAAGAAGAGGCGCGCTGGATTGGCGAAGAACTGGAAGCGATGCAATCGGGCACGCGCGGCATGAACCCGATTTCGCTGAATGATATGGCTATCCTTGTGCGCGCGTCCCATCAAATGCGCGCGTTTGAGGATCGCTTTTTGACCATTGGCTTGCCCTACCGCGTCATCGGTGGTCCACGCTTTTACGAGCGCATGGAAATCCGCGATGCTATGGCCTATTTCCGTGTTGTGACCTCGTCTGATGATGATCTGGCATTCGAGCGGATCGTGAACACGCCAAAACGTGGCCTCGGTGATAAAGCGCAGCAGAAAATCCAGATGGCCGCGCGCGAGAACGGCGTCAGCCTTGTCGAGGGTGCGCGCATCATCTTGGAGAGCAAAGCGATTAGTGGCAAGGGCGGTGCGGAGCTTGCTAAACTGGTCGATGGTCTCGATCGCTGGGCGGCCCTTACGCGCGGGCCACGGGTTGTGACGATCATTGATGATGATGCGGTGCTTGATGATGGTCCGCAAATGTTGGAGCTGGAGTTCGGTCCCCCTGAGATGAGCCATGTCGAACTGGCGCAGGTGATCCTCGATGAAAGCGGCTATACCGCATATTGGCAGAACGACAAAACCCCCGAAGGGCCGGGACGGTTGGAAAACCTTAAGGAATTGGTAAAAGCGCTGGAGCAATTTGAAAACCTGCAAGGGTTTTTGGAGCACGTCAGCCTGATCATGGACAACACTCAAGAGGACGAAGCTGCTAAAGTCTCGATAATGACGTTGCACGGGGCCAAGGGTCTTGAATTCCCATCAGTGTTCTTGCCCGGATGGGAGGACGGTTTGTTTCCCTCTCAACGCTCCATGGATGAAAGCGGTCTCAAAGGTCTCGAAGAAGAGCGCCGTCTTGCCTATGTTGGCATCACCCGTGCTGAGGATATTTGCACGATTTCCTTTACCGCCAATCGCATGGTCTTTGGTCAATGGCAAAGCCAATTGCCTTCGCGTTTTATCGATGAATTGCCAGAAGATCACGTTGAGGTGCTGACCCCGCCTGGCCTTTATGGTGGCAACTACGGTGCGGCGGGCATGGGCATGGGGGGCAGTGGCCAAAGTGATCTTGAACAGCGTGTTCAGGACGCGAATGTCTACAACTCGCCTGGCTGGAAACGCCTTCAAGCTCGCAAAGACAACCGCCCAATGAGCCAACCCGCTGAGAGTAATAACATCACAATCGACATGACGGCTGTGTCGAGTTTTTCACTGGGCGAGCGCGTGTTTCACCAGAAGTTCGGCTATGGTGCGGTGATCGGAATTGAGGGCGATAAGCTTGAGATTGAATTCGAGAAAGCGGGCATCAAAAAGGTCGTCTCGCGCTTTGTGGCAGCGGCAGATGCGGCGGATGATATTCCGTTTTAATAAGATTTTTTTATGAGCGGTAAGCGCGACCTCCAAACACTTTTACGCGGCATATCGGCGCAGCTTGTTGAGGGAATCTACGTGTTAGTGACGATCCCCGAGGGAGCGATGCCACAAAATCTAAAGCCACGGATGATTTTTCGTGAAGCCTAAGGTGTCACTTTAATTGTCTTGCAGGACGAAGCCGTGGTGCATGGCTTGTCGCAGGAATTTTCGAGCCGCATGATCACCCTCAATGTGCATTCTTCGTTGGATGCGGTTGGGTTTATCGCCTTGATCGCAACAAAGCTTGCGGCAGCTGGTATGGGGGGCAATCCAGTGGCATGATTTTTTATGATCACTTCTTTATTCCCGAAGATCGAGCAGAGGATGCGTTCAAGACCTTGCCGGCCAATCTTCAGAAACAGCGAGTTTTTAGGCTACTGCACAATTCGAAATATGTGTAATTGCAATACTTCAGCTTCGGCTAACGACCACGCGAATTTGAAAGTCATGCATTTGTGTCACCCGTAAAAAGCGCGCCAAAGAGTGCGCATCTTATAAGCGCATCGTCGCTTCTAACAGGCAGAATATCGCGCGGGTTCCTGCTGAAAATTTTTTGCTAACACGTCCTTTTCGACGTGATATTGTGTGCCAATTTGCACAGCTACAGATGATTTGATGAGTGCTTTTTCAACAACCTTAAAACAACGTGAAGTGCAGTTTTCGGACAGACTTAGATCCGAACACAGCACCGCGCCCAAAGCGGGCGATGTGCTGACGGTCGAGGATGATCTGGGAGCAGGCGCTGTCGCTTTTCAATTGTCCACGAAGGGCAAGCGATTGCTGTTTCACGCGCTTGATCTTGAGCGCAAAGCAAAATTGTGCGCGGCTGACAAGTAGGGGTACGCCATGGCAACCCACACCGTAGAAGCATTTCGTTGGACTGGCACGGGCTACAACGCGCTTGATAACACTTCCTACACTTCCTACACTTCCTAC
>NZ_JABBAL010000002.1:0-67632 GCF_018607995.1 Planktotalea sp. | reverse complement strand
TGGCACGGGCTACAACGCGCTTGATAACACTTCCTACACTTCCTACACTTCCTACGCAGCCGTTTTGGACGACAATGACGGCAACTTTCAGGGTGGCAGCGACGCGAGTGAAACTGTTACGATCAACGGCGGCGCAGCGGGATCCACGAACAGTCAGCCCTTTGCGATTAACGTGATTTTTACCAACACATTGGGCAATCCTCGCTTGGAAACCTTCTTCTTTGTCAACACCAGTGCTGCGCCGTCTAGGTGGTATTTTGTGCCCGCTCCCGGATCAGCCTTCACGGTTGGCGCGACCCTTGGTAGTTATCAAAGTCACACAACGGGTTGGACCTATTCCTCAGTTGTGTGCTTTGCCGAAGGGACGATGATCGAAATGGATCAGGAGCCGTGCGCGGTTGAATAGCTGAAACTAACGTGCGCATCGCTTTGGCGACCGGCGGATTTGCGTCTTTGCAGTTGAACCTTCTCAGCGCGGTGAGTGTAGCGCAGATGCAGGAATTTGAAACGCTGCGCCCGTAATGCTGCGCGCAGGTACGCTTGGCACAGAGCTGCCTCTGTGGGATTTGCGAGTGTCGCGCCAGCATAGAATGCAAGTCGGCTCAGCGATTGTAGAGCGTGTTCGGGTCATCAGGCGTTTTGTTCGCGGCCATCAGATTGACCGAGCTTCCGGGCATTTATGTTTAGGATCATCAAGGTGCTCTGAATTATAATCATTTAGTGTTCGATCATCATCAATTGGTTCTGGCTGAGGGTGCGCCCACCGAGAGTTTTTATACGGGACGCGACGCAATCGCGGCGCTCAATCCAGATGCGCGCGGTGAAATTCTGACCCTTTTCCCGCAACTCGCCCGAAGAGCGCAAGATGCGCCCCGCGTTTCCGATTCCTGAAAGGGTACAGCAAAAACAACTGGTCGCGCGGCAACTACGCAATGAAAAGCCGCTTTTAGGCGAGCTTGCGCCGCATGACGTCCTTGTGCCGCTCACTACTCTTTAAGTAAGCTCATCTCATCAAGGTGCTGCCCCGTCAAACGGGTGGAGAATTGGGAAGCTGGTGGAAATCTGGCGCTGCCCCCGTAACGGTGTGGGCGAGAGATTTAGTAAGACCACTGAGGCGTTTCGCCTTGGGAAGGTGCTTTATCATGGTTCGATGTGACCACTCGCTCCAAGCCCGGAAACCAGCCTTGTTACGAAGTCGAAACCGCGGGTGGCGGAGCAGGCGAAAGATGCGCCGCTTGTTTGCCTTGCCCATCGTCTCATCTGCACAGGCTCCCGTTCACAAACACAAGAACCACGGGGCGTGGGTAAGGAGACTAGATGAGTGCAAGACAGATTTTCCATGCATTGCAGAAATTTGATGGCGGCGGAGCCGCGTCATGCAAGGCCGCGAAAGTAGGCTTTCTAGAATGGGCGATGGGATTAGGGCTGGAGACGGATGCTACGCGTGAAGCGCAACGCGCACTGTTGCATATCGAGGCTTTACCAGAAGATGGGCAAGCCGCGCAGTTATTCGTTGAACATCTAAAATGCGCGAGCTGCGTATTGCCTCATCCTAAACGTCGCGGCGGTGCTAAAGCGCGCCGGCGTGTGTTCCACTAACTTTGCATAAATCCGAGGCTTGGTAACGACCAACTCGCGTTGCCTTTGAATGATCTCCGGCGGTTCCATGCGCTAAGCTCCGTGCAGACAAAAGGGAAATCATATCATGCTAGATGAGGCCAAACAGCGCTGCATTACTCTGCAAAACCGCATGCAAGAGCTGGGTATTAGCCATGTAGTTTTCACGTCCGAAAGCTCCATCGCATATCTTGTGGGTTTCTGGGGCTACCTTGGCATCGAGTTTGGCCGTCCTTCCATTCTAGTGGTGCGTACAGAGGGTGATCCGATTGTGATCACACCTTTGATGGAAAGCGAAATGGTCGCGGAAATGACTTGGGTCAAGGACATACACCGCTGGGAAGATGCGGGCAAAACAGTTGGGCGCTCGCGCTGAGTGCGTGTTTGCCTGACGCGCCTAAAGAACTTTGGATCGAGCAGATGGAAATCCCCGCCATTTTACGACACTTCATCGACGACACATATCCAAGTGCACATCTGCGCGACATTGGCCCGATATTGGGGGCTCAGCGCATGATCAAATCCCCGCTTGAAATCGAAGTGATGAAGCAAGCAGGTGAGATTGCCGGCGCAATGATGACCACCGCGCATGGGTCTTTGCGGGTCGGGGCGCATGAATACGAAAGCGCGCTTGCTGTGATCGATGCAGGGACGCGAAAGGCCGCTGGCTTTCTTACGGATCTGGGCTGGGAGCGCTTCGTATCGCCAATGATCCAAGGCTTGCAAATCATGCAAAGTGGGCGCGACACTTCCATGGTGCATCGCCGCACTTCGGTGAAAACCTACGAAAAAGCAGACCCCGTCTATTTCTGTTTCTGCAATATGGCGCAGTTCAAGCAATACAAACTTGGCTTTGATCGCATGTTTCATGCGGCTTACATCACCGATGATGCAGCAAAGGTGCAAATGGCAGCGATTGGCGCGCAACAAGCCGCGATTGCCGCGATCAAACCGGGGATAAAGGCAGAAGGCGTCGCTGCTGCTGCGAGTAAAGTCTATCAGGACCGCGGGTATGAAGCGGGATATCGCACGGGACGCTCGATTGGTGTGGCTTACCTCGAAGGACCGGAGTTGAAAGCAGGGGATGAGACTATTCTTCAAGCAGGCATGACCTTTGCCGTTGACGGTGGGATCTCCGTGGATGGCGTCGCTGCCGGGCGGATCGGCGACAGTATTGTGGTGACGGAAACGGGCGCAGACTATCTAACACAATATCCGCGCGAAGTGCTTGTGACGGATCGTTAAAGAATGGGTGATTTCCATTTGACGCTGGCGCAAGCCCCGTCGGATCTGACCGGCAAATCAGCACGTCTGAGGTGGCTTGAAGCACAATTGCCAGATATCGCGGCGAGTGGCGCGGATTTGGTTCTTTTGCCTGAATTGTTTGCCTGCGGGTATGCCATTGGCAATCAAATCCGTAGCTCGGCAGAGCTGCGTGGGGGCGAAACGGCGCAAGCTTTGGCACGTTTTGCGTGGCAGTTTAGCATTGCAATCCACTGTGGTTATGTCGAACGCGATGGCGATAAGCTTTATAATAGCGCCACTTGCATTGGTCCTGACGGGGGCGAGTTGGTGCATCAACGCAAGCTTGCGATTCCTCCAGGATTTGAGTGGGACTATTTTAGTGCAGGGTAGGGCTGCTACCTATTCACCTACAAATGCTTCAAAATCGCAACATTGATTTGCTATGATCCCGAATTTGTCGAAACCGTACGTCATGTTGCCGCGCAAGGCGCAGATTTGGTGCTGGTGCCGACGGCGCTTGGCACGGATTGGGATTGGGTCGCAGAAAAGATGATGCCCATGCGCGCATTTGAGAACGGTGTTTTCTTTGCGTATGCGAATGGGGTGGGCACGCAGGATGACATGACCTTTCTTGGCAAAAGCTTTATCGTGGGACCGGCAGGAACAGAACTGGCACGCGCAGGCAATGATCCAGAAATTCTACAAGCGGCGCTTGATTTGTCTTTGGTCGCAAAAGCACAGGCGCGGCTGCCGTATTTGACGGATCGTGGGCGACTAAAGCTCGATTGCCAATAGGCCAACTACAAAAACGAAAAAACGACGATGTGTGGGAGGACACATCGTCGTTCTATATAAGCACGCCGCTTGAAGGGAGGAGAAAGCGTCGTGCTATGAGTGGTCCGTTCTAGACCGTTGTTAGTAGCGGCAGTAAAATGGGAGGACTTTACTGCCACCATGTTCGGCCGAGCTCTTCTGGAAGGAGTGAGCTGGCCAAATTCTTTAGTTCTTTAGTTCTTGTACGCTGCGTCCAGAGCAAGACGGCGGATCATTGAGCGGTGGATGCCCAAGTCGGCCAATTCGCGACCTGAAAGTGCATTCAATTCACGCACCGTTGTGTTGTAAACAACGCACTTTGCGTTCGCTTCTTTGATCTCTGCCCAAAGTGCTGCGATCTTGTCGCCGAATGTGCCGTGAGCGGAGAATGTGTCTGTGAGGAATGCCATGTGCATCGTCCTTTTCTTCGGTTTAAGTCGGTCGCGCGGGTATATGCCCTGCTGTTGAAAACGAACATGGAGTTTATGCTGCGACTGCACAATGTTTATTTTCTCAATGCTGCTATGCAGCAATTGCATAGGAGGCTTAGGGCTAACTAACGGTAATCACTTGTTTATTTTTTGACCATTTGAATAACTTTATGATTTCGAAGGTTTTTCCCATATTTTTTGTTCGCGCTAGCATTCATCTTGTCAGTCCTGTCTGCACTTGCGCTCGGGCGTAAAGCTGCCAGTTATGACAAAACGCAGGTTAGGAGTTTGAAATGAGCCAAATAGAGACAGACATTCGTGATGCTTTGGCACGTTTAGCTCTGCCTGATGGTGGCGATCTGATCAGCCGCGATATGATTCGAGCGCTTTCTGTGGAGGACGCTACGGTGCGATTTGTGATCGAGGCCCCAAGCCCCGCGATCGCGCAGCAAATGGAACCTTTGCGCAAAGCCGCTGAAACTGCGGTAGCGGCTGTGGTCGGTGCGCGCACAGTCAATGCGGCATTAACAGCGCATGGACCTGCACTTGCAAAACCTGCGCCGCCCAGTTTGAAGATTGGTGGGCATCCCAAACCACAAGAGGGCGGGCCAGCGCCTGTCTCTGGTGTGGACCGCATTCTTGCTATTGGCTCTGGAAAAGGCGGCGTTGGTAAATCGACTGTCTCGTCCAACCTTGCGGTTGCATTGGCGAAGCAAGGCCGCCGCGTTGGCTTGCTCGATGCAGATATATATGGACCATCCCAGCCACGAATGATGGGCGTAAACAAACGTCCTGCCAGCCCTGACGGAAAAACCATCATTCCATTGAAGGCGCATGGCGTCACTATGATGTCGATTGGCCTGATGATTGATCCTGACAAAGCCATCGTGTGGCGTGGTCCCATGCTCATGGGTGCATTGCAGCAAATGCTGGGGCAAGTGGAGTGGGGCGAGCTTGATGTGCTCATCGTTGATTTGCCACCGGGCACGGGCGATGTGCAGCTCACGCTTTGTCAGAAAAGTCAGGTCACCGGCGCGATTGTTGTCAGCACCCCTCAAGACGTCGCTCTTCTAGATGCACGCAAAGCGCTGGATATGTTCGCGACGCTCAAAACGCCTGTGTTGGGCCTGATCGAGAACATGTCGATGTTCAAATGTCCTGATTGCGGATCAGAACATGCGATCTTTGGCCAAGGAGGCGTCGCAACAGAAGCTGAGCGCTTAAAAGTGCCACTACTTGGTGCTTTGCCGATTGACCTTGATACGCGTCTTGCAGGGGATGGCGGTACGCCTATTGCAGCGGGTGAAGGAGATATGGCGCGAGCCTATGCTGAGCTTGCCAAAGGTTTAGTCGAAGGCGGTATGGCGTAAGCGTGAACACTATATAGAGCCCGCTTCGACCATGTAGTTGCACGCGCTGCACATTGCGGCATCGTCAGAAGCGAGAAATAAGACCATGCGCGCCACGTAAACCGGATCAATCAGATCAGGCAAGCACTGACGTGCACGATGCGCCTCAAGCGCTTCTGGCGTCGCCCAAAGCTCTTTTTGCCGCTCTGTCATGATCCAGCCGGGCACCACCGTATTGACGCGAATGCGGTGATCGCCGAGATCGCGCGCCATTGTGCGGGTCATTCCGTGTACTGCCGCTTTGGCCGTGGCGTAGGCTGGAAAACCGCCACCGGCCTCCCACCATGAGTTCGATCCCATATTGATAATGGAGCCACCGCCCGCCGCGATCATCCCTGGCGCAATCGTTTGGATCGCAAAGAACATGTGACGCAGATTAGTGTTTTGACGCTCGTCCCAATAGTCTGGCGTAACGTCCCGCCAATCGTGACGATCATCGCGTGCGGCATTGTTCACCAACACATGTGCTGGCCCTAATTTGTCCGTTAGTGTCTTGAGGGCAGCTTGAAGCGCGGAGATATCGCGTAGATCGCAAATTTTGTAGCTGACGTTGTCTAATTCCGCCGCCAGATCGGCGCTTGCGGCTTCATGAAGATCCAGAAACCCGACGCGTGCGCCCTGAGCAGCAAAGGCTTTCACCATCTCAGCGCCAATGCCCTGTGCGCCACCCGATACGATGACGGTCTTGTTTTTGAGGCTAGGATAGATGGCGAAGTCTGGCATGGGCTGTCCTGTCTTGGGCAAAATGAGAGCTCGCAGCAGGGTTGCAGGTAATTTCAGCGAACTCAACGTGCAGTTACGACAAGAGTGTGTGAGAAGCGGAGGCGCTTTGGGTATTCATGGGTCATGTGGGATTTCATGGCGCAGCGCTGTGAAATCACACCCATATTTGGGTGTCGCTACAAAGACTCAACAACGAATCATGGCGTTGAGGACGATTTACACGGTGAATCAGATGTGATGCTTAGGGTGGGGGCGTGATATTGCATTGAAAATTCGTCCCGAACGGAACTGTTGTGCTTCGATTCGGGAAAATATGGGAAAAAATTCAAGAATTGCTCTTGATCTACATGTAGTAGTCGCTGCTTATTTTTTCGCTACCACTAGATTTTGTTCTTGAAATGTTCTTTCTAAATGTTGTGCGTACAAATCGCCAAAGGCAACATTCAACAAGCTGTAGTCAATATTTCCTATTGATTACCATTAATTCCCATGGCATCCCTAATGGTAGAAGAGGAGAGCGGGTAACTCAACAAAGGGACGCTACACGATCCCAGCTAACAAGAACCGCTAAGTCAGGTTTCATACAGGCACCCGCCATAATCCTCCCAACCAGATCCGGCGCGCGAGCGAGCAGACATCCCCCCAGGTGGCGCGCGCGATCGGACATTCCCGGCAGCGGGACGTTGGCGGATCAAGCAGTGGCAGCAGCTTGATCCGCCTTTCATATTTTTATGCCCTAGTTTTTGGGCAAGGTTTCGGGGGCAGGGCAAAGGGACGAATTGGCGTGTCACGCAGATTCAGAGGCGAAAGCCACCATAAGGTGGATACAAAGGGGCGGGTCTCGATCCCAGCCTCTTTTCGTCGTGTAATCGAAGCGGCTGACCCCAATTTGACCGATGGTCTTCCTCCTGAATTGGTCATTGTGTACGGCGATCATCGTCGCAATTACCTCGAGTGTTACACCATGGAAGCGATCGAGGAGGTGGACGCCAAGATTGACGCCCTCCCACGTGGATCTATGCAGCGTAAAATGCTTCAGCGTCTCTTCCATGGCCAGTCTTTCCCGACTACAATTGATGAGACAGGTCGCCTGGTTTTGCCTGCCAAGCTGCGTCAGAAAATCGAGCTGGATAAAGAAGCGTTCTTTATCGCAGCGGGTGACACGTTCCAGATTTGGAAAACCGAGACCTATGAGGCTGACGAGTTGGCCAAAACCGAAGAGTGGCTTGAAGAGCTGCCCGACGATTTCGACCCGCTCGAGTTTCTTGATGGTGCTCCAACATCCAGTCCTGCGGAGTGATTCATGACGCAGGCTGCCATCTCTGCCTCTCACATTCCGGTTCTTTTAGAGCCTATCCTAAAAGCGGCCGACCCTATATCTGGCTGTTGGTTGGATGGCACATTTGGGGCAGGTGGCTATACGCGCGCACTTTTGGATGCGGGTGCGGATAGCGTCATTGCGGTAGATCGCGATCCATTGGCCTTTGAAATGGCGCAGCCTTGGGCCGATCAATACGGTGCGCGCTTGATCCAGCAACGGGGCGTGTTTTCGGACATGGCCGAGTTTGCTCAAGATTTGAACGGTGTCGTCCTCGACCTTGGGGTCTCCTCGATGCAACTCGATCGTGCAGAGCGTGGCTTTTCTTTCATGCGGGATGGTCCCTTGGATATGCGCATGGGGCAAGAAGGGCAAAGTGCTGCTGATATCGTCAACGACTATGACGCAGAAGAAATTGCTGAAATCCTTTATAATTTTGGTGAAGAACGCGCCTCTCGCCGAATTGCGCGCGCAATTGTTGAGCTGCGCGCAGCGACACCTATCACCAGGACTTTGCAGCTTGCAGGGTTGATCGAGAAATGTATGCCCCGCAAGAAGCCGGGGCAAAGCCACCCTGCAACGCGAAGCTTCCAAGCACTGCGCATTGCGGTGAATGATGAGTACGGTGAACTTTATCGCGGCCTTATGGCTGCAGAACGCGCTCTTGCGCCAGGTGGTTTGCTGGCCATTGTGACGTTTCATTCGGTGGAAGATCGCATGGCGAAACGCTTTTTACAGTCGCGCGCGGGCACGACGGGTAATGCCAATCGTTTTGCGCCCCAACTTGATGTCGAAAAACCAGCGTTTGAACTGCTTGGCCGTAAAGCCATTACCGCGTCTGAGTTTGAATTAGAAAACAACGTGCGTGCACGTTCCGCCAAGCTGCGTCTTGCATGCCGCACCGATGCAGCTGCGGGCGATATCGCGCCGAAAACGCTTGGCATGCCAATGTTACGAAGGGATCGTTAAATGCGTTCATTGTTATATATCGTAACGGCCCTTGCCGTGATTGGTCTCGCCTTTTGGGCATATCAAGAGAACTATCAAACGCAGGCGGAGATCGCCAAAACGGAACAAATCAACCACGAAATCGGCCAAGCACGCGCGCGTTTGACGGTGTTGCGTGCGGAATGGGCTTACTTGAACCGACCAGATCGTTTGCGTGACCTTGCTGATGTGAATTTCGACCGTTTGGGTTTGTCCTCTTTGCGCCCTGATCAATTTGGCAAGGTCGATCAAGTTGCTTTTCCCCGCTTGCCAAAGAGTGAGTTGGTTATCACCAATCCAGTTGACGTCTCTGGCATGACCGGCGGCGAAACCGTGACACGCGGCGATGGTGTCTTCCGATGATACGCACGCCGCTTCGCCCACTTGCACGCATTCTGGAAGCGCGTGCCAGTGGTGAAAATCCCGCCGCGATCGAGCGTGAAAACCTGCGGATTCGCCACGAACAGATGCGCGACAAATCTCGCACGCGCGCAGAAGGGCGTTTACTGATCCTCTCGGTGATATTCTTTTGCGCGTTCGGCGTCATTGGCGCGCGTATGGGCGTGTTGGCCTCGACGGAACCGAGCGAGCCACGCGCGGCGGCAGCGGGTAGCATCATACAAGCGCAACGCGCTGATATCACAGACCGACATGGCCGCATTCTTGCGACGAACTTTGAAACCCATGCGCTTTATGCGCAGCCTTTGCAGATGGTTGATAAGGAGCGTGTTGCGGCTGAATTGGCGGCTATCTTTCCTGATTTGAAGCAGGAGAAACTGCTGAAGGATTTTACGGGCAAGCGTAAGTTCTTGTGGATCAAGAAGAAACTCAGCCCCGAGCAAAAACAAGTGGTGCATAACATTGGCGATCCTGGCCTGTTGTTTGGCCCGCGCGAAATGCGCCTTTATCCCAACGGCAAGCTTGCAGCGCATGTTATGGGCGGTGCAAGTTTTGGGCGTGAAGGCGTACATGCAGCTGAAGTCATCGGTGTTGCTGGCGTTGAAAAATACTTCGATGACGAGTTGCGCGATCCGGCTCGCAGTGGCGCACCCCTCGCTTTGTCACTTGATCTTACGGTGCAAGCTGCAGCAGAGCGTGTGCTTTATGGTGGTATGAAGCTGATGAACGCCAAAGGTGCGGCGTCGGTTTTGATGGACGTGAACACGGGTGAAATCATCTCGATTGTTAGCCTGCCTGACTTTGATCCCAACGCGCGTCCAAGCCCGCTGATTGAAGGCGATGCATCAGACAGTCCTTTGTTCAATCGTGCGGTGCAGGGGGTGTATGAACTCGGTTCCGCCTATAAGATCTTCACCGCCGCGCAGGCGATGGATCTAAACCTTGTGAACCATCAAACTATGATCGACACGGGCAAGGCTTTGCGCGTCGGTGGGTTCAACATTGGTGAGTTTAAGAAGAGGAATTATGGCGTTTTGAGTGTTGCGGACATCATTGTCAAAAGCTCGAACCGTGGCACGGGTCGTTTGGCGTTGCAGATCGGTGCGAAGCGTCAAAAAGAGTTCATGAAGCTGATGGGTTTCATGGATTACACCCCGCTTGAAATCATTGAGGCGAAAGGTGGTAAGCCGCTTTACCCAGAGCGTTGGACGGATTTGAGCGCGGTTACGATTTCTTATGGCCACGGCATATCGAATTCGCCGCTACATTTGGCCGCGGGCTATGCTGCGCTGGCAAATGGTGGCACCTATATTAAGCCAACAATCGTCAAACGCATGGGAGCTCCGCAGGGCACGCGCGTTGTGCGCGAAGACACTGCGCGCTTTGCGCGTCAGATGCTGCGTAAAGTGGTGACCGAGGGTACGGCAAGCTTTGGCGAAGTGCAGGGTTATGCGGTGGGCGGCAAAACTGGCACCGCCGATAAACCCAAGCCACGCGGCGGGTATTATAAAGACAAGGTCATCGCGACGTTTGCGTCACTCTTTCCCGCGCACAATCCAAAATATGTGCTGGTCGTGACCTTGGATGAGCCGAGCGAAACATCTGGCAAAAAACCGCGCAGAACTGCAGGATGGACGGCAGTTCCCGTCGCTGCAGAGATGATTGGCCGTGTCGCGCCGCTTTTGGGGTTAAGACCAGAGATTGAACCGGGTGAATTGGCTGGTATAACGCTTACATCGAATTAAGGGGTGCGCGTACCCGTGAACCGCAAGATGTAGGGGCAGCCCATGGCAGCATCAGTGACTTTGCAACAGCTCGGTTTGACCGCGGCAGAGGGGCGTAATCCCGCCATTACAGGTATTGCGGTGGATAGCCGTGAAGTGCAGGCAGGCTTCTTGTTTGCGGCCTTGCCAGGCTCCAAAGTACATGGTGGTGAGTTCATTCAATACGCTTTGCGCATGGACGTGGGCGCGATCCTCACGGATGCGGTTGGTGCCGAAATCGCAGCGGATGGGCTTGCCAATTCCGATGCTGCCATCATTGTCACAGACGATCCGCGCAGCGCTTTGGCCTTTGCGTCGGCACTTTATTTTGGTGCGCAACCACAGATTGTGACGGCTGTGACAGGCACCAACGGCAAGACATCGGTGAGCACATTTGTGCGCCAAATTTGGAATCTTCTGGATCTTGAGGCAGTGAACCTTGGCACCACGGGTGTCGAGGGAAGTCTGTATCTCCCGCTCGCGCACACAACACCAGAACCGATAACATTACATCGCACCCTTGCGACCTTGGCACGCGAAGGGATTTCGCATGCGGCGATGGAAGCTTCGTCACACGGGTTGGATCAGCGTCGCCTTGATGGTGTGAACCTCGCTGCTGCTGGCTTTACCAACTTCACGCAGGACCACCTTGATTATCACGGCACGTTTGAGGCGTATTTCGACGCGAAGATCGGCCTGTTTACGCGGGTCTTGCAAGATGATGGCGTAGCTGTCGTCAACCTTGACGATCCCAAAGGGGCAGAGGTGGCGATGATCGCTCAAGCTCATGGGCACGAGTTGATCGGCGTGGGTAGGGACCCCGAAGCGGACCTATGTTTGCAGGGGCAACGCTATGATGGCACGGGGCAGGATCTGTTGTTCAAATGGCACGATAGCCCGTTCCAAGTGCGGCTCAATTTGATTGGTGGCTTTCAGGCAGAGAATGTTTTGCTTGCCGCTGGTCTCGTTATTGCGTGCGGTGAAGACCCTGCGCAGGTGTTTGACACGCTGGGTGATCTCGAAACGGTGCATGGTCGTATGCAACTGGCCGCGACGCACAGTAATGGCGCTACGGTTTTCGTGGATTACGCGCACACGCCAGACGCCATCGAAACTGCTCTGCAAGCGATGCGCCCGCATGTGATGGGGCGGCTTGTCGCCTTGATTGGTGCGGGTGGGGATCGTGATGCGGGCAAACGCCCATTAATGGGACAAGCGGCTACCGAAAACGCCGATCTGGTGTTTGTGACGGATGACAATCCGCGCTCTGAAGACCCGGCGCTAATACGGGCCGCTGTGATGGGCGGCGCACCAGAGGCAATCGAGGTTGCAGATCGCGCCGAAGCCATTTTGCGCGCGGTTGACGCGCTTGGGCCGGGTGATGCGTTGTTGATCGCGGGGAAAGGCCATGAGACGGGACAAACCGTCGGCGACACAGTGTTTCCGTTTGATGATTGTGAACAGGCCAGCGTTGCGGTCGCCGCTTTAGAGGGAGATCGCGCATGACACTATGGACAGCCGCAGATGCGGTGAACGCCACAGGTGGCAAGGCGGTTGGCGATTGGTCGGTGAGCGGCATTTCCATTGACACACGCAGCATCGAGGCGGGCGATTTGTTCGTCGCTTTGAAAGCCGCGCGCGATGGGCATGAATTCGTGGCGCAAGCGTTGGCTAAAGGGGCAGGGGCTGCCTTGGTTACCCATGTGCCGGAGGGGGTGGCGGGGAAAGCGCCTTTGCTGCTGGTCGAGGATGTGCTGAGTGCACTCGAAGATCTGGGCCGCGCAGGTCGCGCCCGCACAGAGGCAAGAATTGTAGCGATCACTGGCTCTGTGGGGAAAACATCCACCAAAGAAATGCTGCGCGATGTTCTGTCAGCGCAAGGGCGCACACATGCCTCTGTGGCGAGCTACAACAACCATTGGGGCGTGCCTTTGACCTTGGCGCGTATGCCGCAAGAGACCGAATTCGCGGTGATCGAGATCGGTATGAACCACCCCGGTGAAATAGCGCCTTTGACCAAGATGGTGCGTCCGCATGTGAGCTTAATCACTACAGTCGCCGCCGCGCACCTTGAAGCGTTCGACAATATCGATGGCATTGCCGCTGAAAAAGCAGCCATCATGAATGGACTGGAGCCTGGCGGGGTTGTGATCCTCAACGCTGATATCGAGACTGCGCATGTTTTGAAGGCTAAGGCTGAGACTATGCACATAAACGCAGTTTGGTTTGGTGCATCGGCGGATGAATACTGCTTAGAAAAATGCGTGTTAAGCGGTAACACGACAGTCGTCGAAGCCAATATTCTGGGCGCACCGCTGTTGTTCAAAATACAAAGCGCTGGACAGCATTTTGCGATGAATGGGTTGGGGGCTTTGGCGAGTGCAGAAGCACTTGGCGCTGACCTCGCGCTCGCGGCGCAATCTATCGCAAATTGGACGCCGATTACAGGACGCGGCGCACGTGAAGTGATCGCGCTTGACCCTGCAGACAGCCGCATGACCCTCGAGCTGATTGATGACGCCTATAACGCAAATCCAACGTCGCTGAGTGCGGCTTTGGAGGTGCTCGCCGCAGCTGAGGTGACCCATGATATCGGGCGTGTCTACAAGGGGCGGCGCATTGCGTACTTGGGGGATATGAAAGAGCTGGGCGACGATGAAAACGCGATGCATAAAGCCGTCGCATGGCTTTCTAGTATTGAGCATTTGGATATGATCCACTGCGTCGGCCCTTTGATGCGCCATTGCTATGAGGCCTTGCCCGACGCTAAGCGCGGCCACTGGTTTGAAACTAGCGCTGAGATGGCATCCACAGTGGGGCACGATCTTGATGCGGGCGATGTGGTGTTGGCAAAGGGATCTTTGTCTGTGGGGTTGGCCCGCGTAGTAGACGCGGTTCGCAAATTGGGCCATACGGCCAAGAAAGACGCTATGATTACGCGTAAAAAGGACGATTTTTAATGTTATATTGGTTAACAGCCCTCTCTGACGGAGGCGATTTTTTTAACCTCTTTCGCTACATCACTTTTCGTGCGGGCGGTGCGTTTTTGACAGCGCTTATTTTCGGATTTGTGTTTGGCAAACCTTTGATCAATGTGTTGCGCCGCCGCCAAGGCAAGGGCCAACCGATCCGCGATGATGGTCCCGAAGGGCATTTCGTGAAGGCGGGCACGCCCACGATGGGCGGGCTTTTGATTGTGGGAGCTTTGCTAACATCGACGCTGTTGTGGGCACGTTTGGACAATCCGTTCGTTCTTATTTGTCTATTTGTTACAATATCTTATGGTACAATCGGGTTTGCAGATGATTACGCGAAAGTGTCCAAGCAAACCACCGCCGGCGTTTCCGGTAAGATCCGTTTGCTGCTTGGCTTTGCCATCGCCGCGATCGCGGGATTTTGGGCGGCGCAGTATCATCCAGAAGGCTTGCAAAACAAACTTGCCTTGCCAATTTTCAAAGATACTCTGATCAATTTGGGGTATCTGTTTATCCCATTCTCAGTGATTGTGATCGTTGGTGCGGCCAATTCCGTTAACCTAACCGACGGTCTCGACGGTCTCGCAATCATGCCCGTGATGATTGCCTCTGGCACATTGGGCGTCATCGCCTATGCGGTGGGGCGCGTCGATTTCACCGAGTATCTCGACGTTCACTACGTTCCTGGCACAGGCGAAATCCTGATCTTCACGGCAGGTATCTTCGGCGGTGGCCTTGGCTTCTTGTGGTACAATGCTCCCCCAGCGGCGGTCTTTATGGGCGATACCGGTTCTCTCGCGCTTGGCGGCGCTTTGGGCGCAATCGCGGTGTCCACTAAACACGAACTGGTGCTTGCGATTGTTGGCGGTCTATTTGTGGTGGAGGCGCTTTCGGTCATCATTCAAGTGCTCTACTTCAAGCGCACAGGCAAACGCGTCTTCCTAATGGCACCGATCCATCACCACTATGAGAAAAAGGGTTGGGCAGAACCGACGATTGTGATCCGCTTCTGGATTATATCCCTGATCTTAGCGATGATTGGTTTGGCGTCGTTGAAGGTACGATAACGATTTCGATTGCCTCGTGTGCTGCAGCACACGAAGCCACTTCTCTATCTCAGACCATTTTGAAAGAAGGTTTCCACAGATCTTTTAGAGCGCTTTATCTTGCAGTATTGAACGGTGTAAGCCTTCCCAAACGGGGCTATTTCATTTAGCCAGATCGTAAGAATTGGGAGGCTGACCATGATTCCAGTGCAAGGTTATAAAGGCGCACGGGTGGGTGTGCTGGGGCTCGGACGGTCCGGCTTATCTGCTGCGCGTTCTTTGCGCGCGGGTGGCGCGATCCCAATCTGTTGGGATGATAATGAAGCAGCCCGTGCAATCGCGGAGGGCGAGGGCTTTGAGACGGCGAAACTCACAGGTCAAACGCTTGCCAATCTCGCGCTGCTCGTCATATCGCCCGGCATTCCACATCTCTTCCCGACGCCTAATCCTGTGATCAAAGAGGCACTGCAAATGGGCGTGCCTGTAGATAATGATATATCGCTCTTCTTCCGCTCTTTTGCGACGTCGCAATGGGACGACATGGACGTGACCCCGCGCGTTGTGGCGGTGACGGGATCGAATGGGAAATCCACCACGTCTGCCTTGATCCACCACGTATTGGAGCACACAGGCCGCGCCACGCAATTGGCGGGGAACATCGGGCGCGGTGTTTTGGACATAGACCCTGCAATAGATGGTGAGGTCGTGGTACTTGAACTTTCGTCCTATCAAACCGACCTTGCGCGTGCGTTAACGCCTGATGTTGCGGTCTTCACCAACCTTTCGCCAGATCACTTGGATCGCCATCAGGGCATAGGCGGCTATTTCGCTGCTAAACGACGTTTGTTCGCCGAAGGTGGACCAGAGCGTGCGATTATCGGCATCGACGAGGATGAGGGACTGTACTTGGCCGGGCAAATGGCTGAAGGGCCACAGGATGATCGGGTCATCCGCATCTCTGTCGAGCGCAAACTGACCGATTTCGGCTGGACCGTATTTGCCAAGAAGGGCTTTTTGTCAGAGTACCGCAAGGGGCGTCAGATCGGTTCTATCGATCTACGTGCGATCAAGGGTTTGCCGGGCACGCACAACCACCAGAATGCCTGCTGTGCCTATGCTGTGTGCCGCACCTTGGGGTTAGCACCACGCGTGATCGAAGCCGCGTTTGCGAGTTATCCAGGCTTACCACACCGCAGTCAGATTGTGGCGGATGTCGCTGGTGTGACCTACGTGAACGATAGCAAAGCGACCAACGTTGACAGTGCTGCGAAGGCTTTGGGCGCATTCAAAAAGATCCGCTGGATCTGCGGTGGATTGGAAAAAGAAGGCGGCGTTGAGGCTTTGGCGAACGCGGCGGACGAAGTGCTGAAAGCCTATGTGATCGGGCGCGAAGCCTCAGGATTTGCGATGCAATTGGCAGGGGTTAAGACGGAGGTCTGTACCTCGATGGAGCAAGCTGTGGCGCGCGCTACGGAAGATGCGAGCGAGGGCGAAACGGTGTTGCTGGCCCCTGCGGCGGCGAGCTTTGATCAGTATGATAGTTTCGAGAAACGCGGTGAGCATTTCACACAGTTAGTGCTGGGTGAACTGGCCAAATGAAACACACTCCATTGAGGACTAAGACATGATCCAACCGACGCTTTCCTTCAAAGAAAACCTGAAGCTTTTGCCATCAATCGACACGCTCGCGCGTATCGAGCTTATTGGTGCCACTGGCGATGTGATGGCGAGCATCGAAAACCAGCCGGGCAAACAGGGCTCACTGGTGGTGTATCAATATCTTTCCCAAGAATTCGGAGAGATTAACGCGGAGGCTGCACAGCACGGTCTGGAAGTTTTTGCGGAACACACAGCAGATGCCAAAGCACGTCCTGGAGCGCATCCGAATATCGATCATTTGTTGAGCATTCTTGATGGGTCTGACACGCTTCAAGTGCGTTTGGTTCAGGCCTGATCTTGCGAGGCTTGGTGCAGTGAAATCGCTCGCAACATGTTAGCTGATCGCGTTCGCCGCCACCTGACCGAAATTGCGGCGCAAGGCCAGTCCGTTACCTACAGCGCGCTTGCGCAACAGCTCGATCTTGAACCGCCCAACACCATTCAACAAGTGACGCAAGCACTTGAACAGCTGATGCAAGAGGATGCTGCGGCAGGCCATCCGTTGATCGCGGCACTTGTCGTTAGCAAGGCGACGGGTGGCATCCCGCGTCAAGGGTTCTTTGAGTGCGCGCAGCGCATTGGGTGCTTTCACGGGGATGCGTTTGGGGTGGAGGCGATCAGCTTTCATGACGCGGAATTTAAGCGGGCCGTTGCTTATTGGCCGTCTGCTGCACTGCGGTGAACCAGGGTAGGTTGGCTTAATGCGACTTACTTCAGGGTCCGCGCCAAAAACTGTTGGGTGTCTTCGTTTTGGGCACGCTCGAAAATCTCTTCTGGCTTGCCTTCTTCAAGGACGCGACCATCCTTCAGAAAACAGACCTTATCCGCGGCTTCACGGGCAAAGCCCATTTCGTGCGTTGCAAGGATCATCGTCATGCCATCTGCCTTTAGAGCGCGCAATGCGTCCAGAACGTCGCCCACGAGCTGAGGGTCGAGGGCGGATGTGATCTCGTCAAACAGCATCACCTCAGGGCGCATAGCTAACGCACGCACGATGGCGACGCGTTGTTGTTGGC
The DNA here is from genome assembly GCF_018607995.1 of Planktotalea sp. Taxonomy (GTDB): domain Bacteria; phylum Pseudomonadota; class Alphaproteobacteria; order Rhodobacterales; family Rhodobacteraceae; genus Planktotalea. The sequence goes on along the minus strand of NZ_JABBAL010000002.1, from coordinate 50,231 downwards.
CACCTGACAGTTGGTCTGGATATTTGCCCATGTGTTCGGCCAACCCGAAGCGCGCAAATAGGGCTGTGACTTCGGGCATCAGTTCTGCACGGGATTTTTTGTGGTTGCGGCGTGGGGCGAGCAGGACGTTTTCAACAGCTGTCATGTGCGGGAAAAGATTATAGCTTTGGAACACCATACCAATGCGGCGACGCACAGGTTCAGGGTCCAGACCGGGAATGGAGATGTCCGCGCCATCCAGAAAGATCTCTCCATCCTCAACGGGTTCCAGCAGGTTGATGCAGCGCAGAAGTGTTGATTTACCCGCGCCGGATGCGCCGATCAGGCAGACCATTTCGCCCGCATTCACGTCCAGATTAATACCATCACAAACCGTATTGTCACCAAAGCGTTTCACCACGCCGCGCAGGGAGAGTTTGGGCATTAGCTGCGCTCTCTGTTTTGTTTGTTCATCAGATAATCAGCATAGCGCGTGGCGGGGATTGTCACGCATAGAAAGATCACTGCAGCGCCCACATAGGGTGTGAAATTGGCGAGCAAGGATTTGAACACGCCCGCTTGGCGGAAGATCTCAACGGGGCCGATAAAGCTGAGGAGGGCCACGTCTTTTTGCAAAGCGATCAATATGTTCATTTGCGCAGGCACCACGCGGCGGATTGCTTGGGGTAGGACCACAAATTGCATGACATCGCGCTCTGCAAGGCCCAGTGATTGCGCGGCCGCGCGTTGGCTTTGATGCACTGAGGTGATGCCAGAGCGGAAAATTTCGGCCACATAAGCGGAGTATGTGAGGATCAGTGCAAGGCTGCCCCAAATGTAGGGTGAATTCCAAGGGCGCGGCAGGCCTAGACCGGGAATGCCAAAGCCGATGAGGTAGACGGTAAGGACCACAGGCACGCCGCGGAAGATGTCGGTGTAAAGTGCGCCGAAAATACGCAACGGAAACAGCGCAGGGGAACGCACATCTCGCATCAATGCTACGGCGAGGCCAAGGAGCGCTATGAGGGGCGCGCACCAAGCGAAGATGGCGACGTCGAGCAGGAATGCGTCGAGCAATTTGGGAAAGGTTTTTAGGAAAACGTCTTTGTTGAAGAAGCTTTTTTGTACTTTCTCCCAACCTGGAGCCATGGGCACAAGCACAACAATCGCACCGACGACCAGCGCGGTTGAAAGGGCCGCAATGCGTAAGGACCGGCGACGAAGCCGGTCCTCGTAAATTTGGCGACGGGTTTTGCCGCCTGTCTCTTTGGTGCTCATCAGCGCTTACTTAACCAGTGGAACGCCTGTTGTTTCTTGCAGCCATTCGGCTTCGATCGCAGCTAGTTTGCCGCTCTTGCCCATTGAGGCAAGCGCTTCGTCAACGCAGGTTTTCAAAGGGTTGCCGTCTTCCATCAACATGCCGAACTCGTCCCCGTCGCCACTTGCGCTGGCATCGAACTGGCCGATAACTTTGGAGCCTTCGATAACCACAGCGGATAGATATAGCGCGGTTGGCAGATCATAAAGCGCGGCGTCGATCTGGTTGGCTTGGATCGCTGCGTTCACGTCGGCATTGTCACCGTAGAGCAATAGATCAGAACTGGGTTGGATCACATCTTGCAGCACGGAAACGGCGGTTGTTGTGCCGACAGCCCCCCATTTGAGCGCTTTCAAGGCTTCTAGCGTTGGCATTGTTTCAACTGCGCCCGGGCCTGCAAGAACGGCCATTGGGGCTGCATAGTAGGGGGAGGAGAAGTCGACGACTTCATCGCGCTCTGGAGTGATCGAATACTGCTGCATGTTTAGGTCGAAGTTCTTCACGCCCGGTTGGATCGCTTCGTCGAAAGAGGAGCGTACCCAGACGACATCGTCTGCGGCAAAACCCATTTCTTCGGCTACGGCATAGGCGACGGCGGCTTCAAAGCCTTTTCCGCTTTCGGGCGCATCGTCCATGACCCAAGGGTAGTAGGCGGGGTTGCCTGTGGCGAAGGTGATTTTGCCATCTGTGAGCGTCTTGCCAGCGGCGCAATGACCTGCGGCAAATGCGGATGTTGCGGAGAGGGCGAGGGCTAGCCCGGTTGTGAGAAATAGAGTTTTCATATGTGATGTCCTTTGTTCGGGTATTGGGTGGCCCTGCGTGTTGAGCACGCAGGGGTATGTTCGCTCAGCGCCCTCGAATGCGCGGATCAAGCGCATCACGTAGCCCGTCGCCAAGGTAGTTCACCGAAAGCACTGTTAGGGAAATGGCGATGCCAGGCAGCATTACGCGTTCTGGGTATTCGGTCATGCGTGGCACACTATCGGCAAGCATTTTTCCCCATGTGGGGAAGTCGGATGGGAAGCCCACGCCAAGGAAACTGAGCGCGCTTTCCGTGATGATCGCAGTCGCAAGACCCAGCGTCGCGGAGACCATGATGGGCGACATGATGTTGGGCAGTAAATGGCGAGTGATAATTTTATAAGGAATCGTGCCGATCGAGCGGGCAGCGAGGATGAATTCGCGCTCTTTCAGTGCGAGAATTTCACCACGCACGATGCGTGCGGTTTGCATCCATGAGGTGATCGCGATGATGCCAACAATCAGCACGAACATGCCTTGCTCTGGCCCAAAGGCCGCGCGCAGGGGTTGGCGGAAAAGAGTTACAGCAACCAACAACAAGGGCAACAGCGGCAAGGACAGTACGAGATCCGTGAAGCGCATCAAAATGCCATCGAGGCGTTTGAAGTAGCCCGAGAGCACGCCGATTAGCGTGCCGACGAACAAAGCCAGCACCATCGCGGCCCAACCCACCGCGAGCGATGTGCGCCCACCTTTGATCATATTGGCCAGCATATCACGCCCTAGATTGTCTGTACCAAAGGGGCGGGTCCACGACACTTTTGCATCGCTGTCCCACAGCCATGTGTAGATCGGGCGTACATCTTTGTTGCGTATGTCCAGTTTTTGCGGATCAAGTTGCCAAACGTAGGGGCCAAAGATCACAAACAGGGTGATGAACACCAAAAAACCACCACCAAAGAGCGCGCCTTTGTGTTTGCGGAACTGGTCCCACACATCTTTCCACTGGCTGCGAGGTGGCTTGGACGGTTCCTTGTCCTTGAGGGCGGCAATCGGGTCAAGCTGGGCTGTATCAGTCATAGCGGATCCTCGGATCAAGCACGCCGTAGAGGATATCGGCAATCAGGTTAAAGACCACGATCAGGATCGCGAAGATGAAGGTGAGCGTGAGAACCATTGGGATGTCATTGGCAAATAGCGCGGTCAGCAAGAGCTGGCCAATGCCGTTCACTTTGAAAACGTTCTCAGTAATGATCGCGCCACCAAAGATCGCAGGCATACCCAGCGCAATGACAGTGACCACGGGGATCATCGAATTCCGGAGGACATGCACCATGACAACCACCGCCTCGGAAAGGCCTTTAGCACGGGCCGTGCGCACATAATCTTGGTTGAGATTCTCGAGCATCGACGCACGCATATAACGGCTGATTTGCGCGGTGGTTTGCAGCGCAAGCACCATGACCGGCATGATCATTTGTAAGAACTGTACTTTGAAGCTGGCCCAGTCTGTCACAACATGAGTGGTGTCATAGATCGAGGGGAACCAGCCAAGCTGCACCGAGAAGAGTACGATCAGCAAAGGCCCCGTAAAAAATGGAGGAATAGAGAAACCGATCATCGACACGAATGTGCCCGCTTGGTCAAACACAGAATACTGGCGATAGGCGGAGTACACGCCAATAGGCAGCGCAATCAGGATGCCCACGATATAGGCCATTCCAACCACCCAAAGCGTTTGCGGCATACGCTGGATCACGATGTCCATCACTGGGCTGCGGGTCTGCCATGAAATGACGCGCTGCACGCCTTCTGTGTGGGCGGTACCCCACAGATAGTCCCAAAACACCATCGGCTCTATAACGAAGAACTGATAAAGCCACTTGAGATAGCGAATATAGCCGGGCTGACCGAGACCAAGAGCTTCGCGCATTTTTTCTTTGACCTCGGGTGGTACCGTTAAGGGCACCTGCGCCATCGGATCACCGGGGGCGAGTTCCATCAGCAGGAAAATCACGAGGCTGATAAAGAGCAACGTTGGAATAGACAAAATCAGACGTCTAATCGTGAATGTTAGCATGAGGATCCAGACATGAGATCGGGTTGATTAGCGACTGCGCCTTGAGAGTATGGCGTCGGGCGAAGCGGCAAACAAACCAGTGGGCTGGGGGAGATACGCCCCGCCAGTGAACGACCAGCGGGGCGCGAAAGCTAATGGATTAGCTTATTTTACACGGTGCCAATCTGCGATGTTCCACAGTTCGCTGTCCCAAACATTTAGAACAACGCCACCAAGTGAGTTTGCATGCGCGGAAACGCGTGCACGGTTCACCAATGGGATGATCGTGTTTGTGTCTTTCGTAACCATATCGTTCATCTTACGCGCGATTTCACCACGCTTGTCGATGTCACCTGTACGGCCAAGCTCATCAATCATCTCGTCATATGCTGGATCGCAGAAACGGTTGATGTTCTCACCCTGCCATTGGCTGGATGGCTTTGGCTCTGCGCCACAACGATACGCTGCAAGGTACTGCTGCGGATCTGTGCCGTTGAACGTGTTCGCATACATTTCTACGTCCGCGTAGAACTTCTGGAACGTGTCAGGCGAGCCTGGGTCACCACCGAAGAAGACAGACGCGTCGAGGTTACGAAGCTCTGTTTCAACGCCGATCTGGCTCCACCAGTCTTTGATCAACGCTTGGAAGTCCTGACGAACCGCGTTTGTGGATGTCTGGTAGAGGATGGAAAGCTTCACGCCGTCCTTCTCACGCACACCGTCGCCGTCGCTATCAACCCAGCCAGCACCATCGAGAAGCGCTTTCGCGCCATCGAGGTCTTGCGTCAAGCAAGCAGTGTTGTCGGATGCATAGATTGCAGGAGCAGGCACGAGATTACAGGTTGGTGTACCCGCTTTGCCGTAGCCAACTTCAGTTAGAAGTGCGCGGTCGATGGAGATAGACAGAGCTTCGCGTACCGCAGGATCGCTAAGGAACGGGTGAGGTTCCGCAACCGTGGAGCGCGTCTCTGCAGGCAGATCAGGGCTTGGGTTGGTCATGTTCATCTCGAGACGCTCAACCAACGGGCCGAAACCTGCGATTGCTTTGCCTTTACCTGCTTCTTCCATCTTTGCGATGACGTCTGGTGCCAGCTGAAGGTTCCAAGCGTAATCGAATTCGCCTGTCTCAAGAACAGAACGACCCGCGCCGTTTGCGTCGCCGCCACCTTTGAAGTTCACTTTCGCGAACGCAGGCTTAGCTGGGTCACGGTAGTTCGGGTTCGCAGACATCTGGATCACGTCGTTTGGACGGAAATCGTCAACCACGAAGGGGCCTGTGCCGATTGGCTTGAAGTTCGCGTCTGTGCACTCTGGTGCTTTTGCACCAAGGCAATCCGCGAATTGCGCTGCTTGGATGATCGGGGACTGTCCGCCAACGAAGGGGCCATATGGGTTTGGCTTAGACTCGCTGAATGTCACTTTTACCGTCAGATCATCGACAGCTTCGACACTGTCCACACCGTCAAAGAATGCAAGCTGAGCACAGCCGCCCTCTGGGTGCATACAATATTCGGCTGTGAACTTCACGTCCGCGGAGGTGAGTGGCGTGCCATCAGACCACATCAGACCCGGAGCGATTTTCCATGTGATCTGTGTCAGATCCTCGGAAACGCCGCCATTGGCAACTGTTGGGATTTCTGACGCAAGGAAAGGAACCATTTCACCGGTTTCATTGTAACGCGCTAGCGGCTCGATCACGAGGGATGCCGATTCGACGTCCTTAGTTCCGCCCGACAGGAACGGGTTCAGGATGGAAGGCGCTTGCCAATAGATGATGTTAACAGTGCCGTCCGATCCGCGCTCAGCCATGGCCATTGGGGCCATCGCAAAACTCGCAGCAGCACCCAACATGAGTGTACGAAGCTTCATAAAAGTCTCTCCTTGTTGTGCAAAGACAGCGCTATATCAGCAGCGCTTCCTTGCGTTCTATACGGATCGGTTTCGGCCGATCTCGTCTTCACAGCTTGGGAAAATACCGCAGCGATAACGCGTCAAAAGACGCAAAATGCACGAAGGCGTCCCCCAGCCAATAGCTGTATCGAAACAGAGTTTAAGAAAATTGCAAGCGCCTTGCGGGACTGCTTTCGTCTTGCTTAAAAATTTTTGGTTCCTGTCTTGCGGTGGGGCACCGTGAAGCGTCTAAGCTGTTTGACATCGCGCGCGATGTGCCTCTAGCGTGTTGAAAGGCACGCCGGATGTTGCCGGCTGGGGGACTTCATATGCTCGACCAACCGATTGCACAGATTGAAAATCTAAGGGTTGAATTTCAAACTAAAGACGGACCCGTGGTCGGTGTCGAAGACGTATCTTTCTCGATTAACTCCGGCGAAACGGTCTGTGTGGTTGGCGAATCTGGGTCTGGAAAATCCGTGTCTTCGCTATCGCTTATACGTCTTGTGGAATACGGCGGTGGTGAAATAGCAGGCGGGCGCCTAATTTTTGATCGAAAAGATGAAGGCGAAATGGATCTGCGCGCGGCGGACCCTAATTTGATGCGCACGATCCGTGGCAATGAAATCGGGATGATCTTCCAAGAACCTATGACGGCGCTAAATCCCGTGTTCACCGTAGGTCGCCAGTTGACTGAAGGCCTGCGCGTGCATCGCGGCATGTCCAAGAAACAAGCGGAAGAGCGCGCGTTAGAGCTGATGCGCCAAGTGCGAATTCCAGAACCTGAGAAGCGTCTTGATCAATATCCGCATGAATTGTCCGGCGGTATGCGCCAGCGTGTAGTGATTGCGATTGCACTGGCGTGCGAGCCGCGTTTGCTGATCGCGGACGAGCCAACGACGGCTTTGGATGTTACCATTCAAGCTGAAATATTGGCGCTGATGGATCGGCTCAAGCGCGAGACGGGCACGGCCGTAATGTTCATCACCCATGATATGGCCGTCGTTGCGCAGATGGCGGATCGTGTTGTGGTGATGTTCCGCGGCACTAAGGTCGAAGAGGGCACCGTCGAAGAAATTTTCGAGAACCCGCAGCATCCCTATACCAAAGCGCTCTTGGCTGCTGTTCCGAAACTCGGCGAAATGCGTGGCAAAGCAGCGCCGGAACCGATGAAACTACTTGGCAGCGATCAGGGCGAGATCAAGCCGATCCTTGGCACGGATGAGCCGCTTTTGACCGTAAAAGGCCTCACAACGCGGTTCCCTGTGACGGGCGGTTTGCTGCGGCGTATCGTCGCGAATGTGCATGCCTCGGAGGATATCTCCTTCACAATTAACAAAGGCCAAACACTGTCTTTGGTGGGCGAGTCTGGCTGTGGTAAATCTACTGTCGGGAGATCACTGCTTCGTCTAGTTGAGCCTTTGAGCGGGCAGATCACGCTCGAGGGCAAAGAGATTATGGAGATGAACCAATCCGAGCTACGCGAAAGCCGTTTGGATATGCAGATGATTTTTCAGGATCCCTTCGCATCGCTAAACCCCCAGATGCAATTGATTGATCAAGTCGCCGAACCTATGCGCAACTATGGAACCGAAACGGGCCAAGCGCTGACGGATCGTGTTGAAATGCTGTTTGATCGTGTGGAACTGCCGCGCTCTTTCTTGCGCCGCTTCCCGCATGAGCTATCGGGCGGTCAACGCCAGCGTGTCGCGATTGCGCGCGCGCTTGCGCTGAATCCCAAGTTGATTGTCGCGGATGAAGCGGTCTCTGCATTGGACGTGTCCGTGCAGGCGCAGGTTGTCAATTTGATGATGGAGCTTCAGGCAGAAATGGGTCTGAGCTATCTGTTTATTAGTCACGATATGGCTGTGGTGGAACGTGTAAGCCATTATGTAGGCGTGATGTATTTGGGCCGAATCGTTGAAATGGGTCCGCGCGCGGCGGTGTTTGAAGACCCGCGCCACGCTTATACGCAAGCTTTGATGAAAGCGGTGCCGATTGCCGATCCGCGTAAACGCAAGGATGAGAAAGACTTGAATTTCAAACCGATCCCGTCGCCGATGCACCCAGTTGGCTACGCACCTGAGCCTTCGATGTATCAAGAGGTGTCGCCAGAGCACTTCGTGTTGTTGACTGATAGCGGGTATTGAAATGGTTGAAACGTTTACGCCTTTAGAGCTGATGACTAAGCTCATCAGCTTTCCGACTGTCTCGTGCGATAGCAATCTGCCATTGATTGATTGGGTGGAGGAATATCTCATGTCGCACGGCATCACTTGCCACCGTTACTACGATGACGATGAGAACCGCACCGTTGAAAAGGCCGCGTTGTTTGCCCATGTGGGACCGGATCAAGAGGGCGCTATCGTACTGTCGGGTCACACCGACGTGGTGCCGATTGATGGCCAACCTTGGGACACGGATCCTTGGTCCGTCACCGAAAAAGAAGGCAAATACTACGGGCGTGGCACCTGCGACATGAAGGGTTTTGACGCCCTCGCGATCTGGGCCTTGGTTGAGGCGCACAAGCGCGCTGTGAAACGGCCTTTGCAGATTGCGCTTAGCTTTGACGAGGAAATCGGCTGCACAGGTGCGCCACCTATGATCAATCGCATGCTTGACGTTTTGCCCAAGGCGAGCGCGGTGATCGTGGGTGAACCCAGCATGATGCAAGCGGTCACGGGTCACAAAGGCGGGCGCGGGTACATGACCCATGTGAAGGGTTTCGAGGTGCACTCATCCTTGCTGCACACAGGCGTCAACGCGATCATGTATGGATCGAAACTGATTGACTGGGCCAATGATGTGAACGCTGCGAATATGGCACAAGAGCCAACAGAGGTCGCCGCACAATTTGATCCGCCTTTCACCAGTGCGCATGTAGGCGTTATCGAGGGTGGCACAGCACATAATATTACCGCCAAGGACTGCCACTTCGGCCTGGATTTTCGCGTTGTCCCCGGCGAAGATCCCCTTGATTGGCGCGACCGCTATTTCGCGAAAGTCCGCGAGGTGGAAGCGATGATGCAAGCTGTGGTGCCCGAGACGTCGATTGAGCTGACTGAGCGGTTTAACGTGCCCCCTTTGGTGCCCGAAGAAAACGGCGAAGCAGAAACTCTGGTGCGCCAGATTACGGGCGACAATGCGAGTCACAAGGTGAGTTACGGCACCGAAGCAGGCCAGTTCCAAGAGCACGGCTATTCCGCTGTGATCTGTGGTCCGGGTGATATCGCACAAGCGCATCAACCGAATGAGTTTTGTACCGTTGCGCAGTTCAACGCAGGACACGCCTTTATGGAGAAGCTGCTTGAGCGCTTGATGTAATGGCGTTGCCGATCACTGATCAAAGCCCGATCGAGCATGACGCGCCACTGCCAAATGACGCGGATGCTGTGGTGATTGGTGGCGGGATTATTGGGGTCATGACCGCTTGGGAGTTGGCTAAAGTGGGTCTGAAACCTGTGCTTTTGGAGAAGGGGCGCATCGCGGGAGAGCAATCTTCGCGCAATTGGGGCTGGATCCGTGCACAAGGGCGCGACCTTGCAGAAATCCCCATCATGCTTGAGGCGCAATCGATATGGCGCGACTTGGATGCGCGTGTTGGTGGGTTAGGCTTGGCACAGACGGGCACACTTTTCATGGCCCCCAAGGACGGCGATATGGCGGGCTTTCAGGAGTGGCTGGAGCTCGCCGTCCCGTATCAGCTCAACTCGAGACTACTCAATGCACGTGAACTTGCAGATCATATTCCGCATGCAAACGCGCGCTGGGCGGGGGCGCTTTACACGCCGAACGATCTGCGAGCGGAACCTTGGGTGGCTGTGCCAGCATTAGCGCGTGCGGCGGTCGAGGATGGCGTCACAATCATCGAGAATTGCGCGGTGCGGATGCTTGACATCGAAGGAGGCGCAGTCACAGGAGTGATCACCGAAAAGGGCCGTATTAAGTCGGAGCGCGTGGCGCTGGCGGGCGGGTCGTGGTCCTCACTTTTGCTTCGACGCCATGGCGTGTCGATCCCGCAATTGTCCGTGCGCGCTACTGTGGCAGCGACCGATGCTTTGCCCGAGGTGGTCAGCGATAGTGGCGTGGATGATCGCCTTGCGTGGCGGCGGCGCGCGGATGGGGGCTATTCACTGGCACCCTCAGGATTTCACGAATTGTTTGTTGGCCCTGATGCGTTTCGTGCGGCGATGGGATTTTTGCCGCAACTAATCAAAGATCCGCTTGGCACGCGCTATTTGCTTGCTGCACCTAAGGGGTTTCCTGATGCCTGGGGGACAAATCGACGGTGGAGTGCGGATAAGCAAAGCCCGTTCGAGAAGATGCGCATCCTCAACCCCAAGCCCAATGCGCGAAAGGTTGAAAAACTCGCACGCGAGTTTGCGGGTACTTTCCCCAGCCTTGGTGCGGTGACGATCAAAGACGCATGGGCCGGCATGATCGACGTAATGCCTGATGTTGTGCCTGTTGTGGATGCCTGTGCGGCCCTACCCAACCTTACGATTTGCACAGGGATGTGCGGACACGGCTTTGGGATTGGGCCTGCGTTTGGGCGGATCACTGCTAAGCTGATGCAGGGCAAAGAGCCTGGGCATGACTTGAACCGATTCCGCCTCAGCCGGTTTTTTGATGGCAGCACGTTGGAATTGGGTCCGAACCTATAGCGCTTGCCCAATGCGGCGAGATAGGACAGGCTGCCGCCAAACAGGGGGAGAGCGGATATGCCAATTCACAATCGTTTCGCGGATTTACATGCTGAAATCACCAAGTGGCGCAAACATCTGCATACGATCCCTGAGTTGAATTTCGACCTGCCTAAAACTGCCGCTTACGTCGAAGAACGCCTGCGCGAGATTGGTGTTGATAGACTTGAGACGGGTGTCGCACAGACCGGTATGGTCGCGGTGATCAAAGGCAAGACCGACACCTGCGGCCGCGTCATTGGGTTGCGTGCGGATATGGATGCGCTGCCGATCCATGAAACGGCCGATGTTAATTATAAATCCACGCACGACGGAAAAATGCACGCTTGTGGTCATGATGGTCACACGGCGATGCTACTCGGGGCCGCTAAATATCTAGTGGAGACGCGTAATTTCGATGGCACTGCAGTGCTGTTGTTCCAACCCGCAGAAGAGGGCGGTGGCGGTGGCAAAGTCATGGTCGATGAAGGTGTGATGGATACATACGGCGTGCAAGAGGTCTATGGCCTGCACAATATGCCCGGCGGTGCCGTGGGTGAATTTGCGATTCGAGCGGGCGGATTGCTCGCGGCAACGGATGAGTTTGCGATCACCATCACCGGAAAAGGCGGGCACGGCGCTGCTCCGCACGAAGCGATTGATCCGAATGTCGCCTCTGCGCATATCATTTTGGCGTTGCAAAGCATAGCAAGTCGCAATGTTGATCCTTTGGGCAATGTTGTAGTCTCGGTCTGCACGATGAGCAACGACAGTGCTGCGTTTAATGTGATTCCGCAGATGGTAAAACTTGGCGGCACTGTGCGCACGCTTGATCCTAAAGTGCGCGATCTTGTAGAGGGGCGCTTCCAAAAGATTGTCACCGCGACAGCGGAGGCGTATGATTGCGTCGTCGAGATTAACTATGACCGCGGCTATCCTGTTACCGTGAACACGGAAGAAAACACCGTTTTCGCCGCCGAAGTTGCGCGCGCGGTTGCAGGCAGCAGTACCGTGGATGATGACACGCCGCCGATCATGGCGGGCGAAGATTTTTCCTACATGTTAGAAGCGCGCCCCGGAGCCTATATTTTCCTTGGAAACGGGGAAGAGGGTGTGAATGTGCATCACCCCGACTATGTCTTTAACGATGATGCGATCCCTGCGGGCTGTTCCTGGCTTGCTGGCATGATCGAAACCCGCATGCCTGCTGCTTAAGGAGCTACTGAAATGCCTATCAAAAATCGCCTTGCCGAAATGCTGCCCGAGATCACCGAATGGCGCCGTGATCTGCATGAGCATCCTGAAATCCTGTTTGAAACCCATCGCACTTCAGCGATTGTTGAAGAAAAGCTAAAAGCGTTCGGTTGCGATGAGGTTGTGGGCAAGATTGGCCGCACGGGTGTTGTAGGTGTGATTAAGGGTAAGCAAAACGGCTCTGGCAAAGTGATTGGCCTGCGCGCGGATATGGATGCCTTGCCGATCCATGAGGAAACGGGTCTGGACTATGCCTCCAAGACGCCCGAAGCGATGCATGCATGTGGTCATGATGGGCACACGGCAATGCTTTTGGGTGCCGCGAAGTATCTGAGCGAGACACGCAATTTCGACGGCACAGTCGTGGTGATTTTCCAACCTGCGGAAGAAGGCGGCGGTGGCGGTCGCGAGATGTGTGAAGATGGCATGATGGAGAAGTTTGGCATCCAAGAAGTCTATGGCATGCACAATTGGCCGGGCCTGCCTGTTGGGGAATTCGCAATCCGTTCTGGTCCTTTCTTTGCGGCGGCGGATCTTTTCGAGATAGAGCTGGAGGGCAGGGGCGGTCACGCGGCGAAACCGCATGACACCGTGGATACGACTGTCATGGCGAGCCAATTGGTGCTGTCTTTACAAACGATTGCGTCGCGTAATGTGGACCCGGTAGAGCAGCTTGTTGTGTCTGTGACGTCGTTTGAAACATCCTCCAAGGCACACAATGTGATCCCCCAAAAGGTTAACATTAAAGGCACTGTGCGCACCCTAAGTAACGCCACGCGCGATTTGGCTGAAACGCGGATGGGCGAAATTTGTGCAGGTGTCGCTGCGACCTATGGCGGGCGGATTGATCTGGATTACACGCGCAACTATCCGGTGATGGTGAATTCCGAGGAACAGACTGAGTTCGCAGCAAAAGTGGCTGAAAGCGTGTCGGGCAAGCCAACAGAAGAAGCGCCGCTTGTCATGGGTGGCGAGGACTTCGCGTTCATGTTGGAAGAGCGTCCAGGTGCTTATATCGTTGTCGGCAATGGCGACACGGCGATGGTGCATCACCCTGAATACAACTTCAACGATGAGACTTCTCCGTCAGGTGCTAGCTGGTGGGCCGAAATTGTCGAGCAACGCATGCCTGCGGCCTAAGCGCCAATTGCCTTACGTGCTGAGCACGTAAGGCAACCTTTGTCTTGCCCCACACAGATGTCCCGCGTAGACCGCGTTCATGAACACACCAGCTACAATCGTCTGCATCAAATGGGGCAAGCTTTTTGGCCCTGAATACGTGAACCGCCTCTATTCCGGCGTGCGCCGTAACATGTCCCGCCCCATCCGGTTCATCTGCATGACAGAAGATACACGTGGCTTTCATCCTGACATCGAAACGCTCGACCTGCCTGAGGAACCGTTCCTAGGTCCGATGAATGACGCGTTGGCTGTGGCAAATCGCCAAGGCGCAATGCGCAAAGTGTCCCTATTCAAACCGGGCCTGATCCCCAATCTTGAAGGCCCTGTCTTGGGCTTTGATCTGGATGTGGTGATCACCGGCCCATTGGATGACATCTACGATATGACCACGGGTAAAATTGCGATGCGTCACGATTGGACCGAAAAACGCAAAGGCCGCCCGACGGGACATGGATCGGTCTTTCGATATGACCCTGAGGCGCATACATTTCTCTACAATGACCTTGCCGCAAATCCCTATGCGGAGGTTGAAAAAGCACGTGGATCTGAGCAGCGTTACACTTCGCACAAAGCCATGGACAACGACTGCTTCGCGTACATCCCACCTGAATGGGTCGTATCCTTCAAATATGACACCAACCCATTCCCAATGAACTACTTGCGCCCCTCAACACTCCCCCAAGACGCGCGCGTGGTTTGCTTTCATGGCCGCCCGAAGATGTCTGACGCACTCACCGGCTATACAGGCCAAATCATCCGCTACGCCAAACCCTGTGCGTGGTTGCAAGATCACTGGATCGACCGCGCCAAAGCAGACCTTGGACCAGATTACGCATAACCCGCGGCCTTCTATCTCTGTTAGCATCCCCACCGGAGGCTCCGCCATCCGCCAAAATGGGCTGCGCTACTCATTTGCGCGCCCTGCTTGACGGAATCGCATGTCTGAGCCATTATCTGAACAAGTGTTCAATAAATTCGGGAGCCAACGCCATGTTCACCCATTCAATGAGTTTCGATCTGGGCGAAGACATCAACGCGCTGCGTGATATGGTGCATCGGTGGGCGCAAGAGCGCGTGAAGCCGATGGCGGGGCAGATCGATGCTGATAACACGTTTCCACCAGAGCTTTGGGCTGAAATGGGCGCGCTGGGCCTGCATGGCATTACTGTGGATGAAGAGTTCGACGGCTCCAATATGGGCTACCTCGCGCATGTGATCGCGGTTGAGGAAATCGCGCGGGCCTCGGCCTCCGTGTCGCTCAGTTATGGTGCGCATTCCAATCTTTGTGTGAACCAAATCAGCCTTAACGGTACACCAGAACAAAAGGCGCGATATCTACCAAAGCTCGTGTCTGGCGAGCATGTGGGCGCACTCGCGATGTCGGAGCCGAATGCGGGCAGTGACGTGGTTTCGATGAAGTTGCACGCGGAAAAGCGCAATGATCACTACCGTTTGAACGGCAATAAATACTGGATCACCAATGGCCCGGACGCGGACACCTTGGTGGTTTATGCCAAAACTGATCCCGATGCGGGCTCCAAAGGGATGACAGCGTTCCTTATCGAAAAATCAATGGTGGGCTTCTCCACCTCTAATCATTTCGACAAGCTTGGGATGCGCGGCTCCAACACGGCGGAGCTGATCTTTGAGGACGTTCAAGTTCCGTTCGAGAACGTGCTCGGTGAGGAGGGCAAGGGCGTACGCGTGCTCATGTCTGGTCTCGATTACGAACGCGTGGTGCTCTCCGGTATTGGCACAGGGATCATGGCCGCCTGTCTGGATGAAATCATGCCCTATATGGTCGAGCGTAAGCAATTTGGCCAAAGCATTGGTAATTTCCAACTGATGCAGGGCAAAATTGCCGATATGTACACTAAAATGAACACAGCGCGCGCTTACGTGTACGAGGTCGCAAAGGCCTGCGACCAAGGCCAAGTCACACGTCAAGACGCAGCCGCTTGCGTGCTCTATGCCTCGGAGGAGGCAATGGTTGTCGCGCATCAAGCGGTGCAAGCGATGGGCGGAGCGGGGTTCCTGAACGATAGCCCTGTTGCGCGGATTTTCCGCGATGCCAAATTGATGGAAATTGGTGCAGGCACGTCGGAAATCCGCCGCATGTTGATCGGACGCGAATTGATGGGAGCGATGGGCTGATGCCCCGCTGGCTACTTTGGATGCCGATAGCGGCGCTCACAGTGGCGACAGCTTTGTTTGGGTTGCGGGCTGGCTGGCATGTCTCCGATCTGAACGAAAGTGATGTGATCAGCCGTGCGGCTACCGACTATCTCCTAGGGGGGGACGGACGCCAAGCCACTGATTGTGCCGCAAAACCATCGGATCAACGTGGTGTTTGGCTGATTGTGACCTGCACTTCGCGAGATGGTGCTTCAGAAGTGTATGAAGCAAGCCGTTACGGTAAAGTTCAGCTCGGCGCTGTACCTTTGGACAAGCCTGAAACCTGATATGTTGAGCGCAACCAACAGTTATGAAGAGATGCGCGCGGCGTTCCAGTGGGACTTGCCAAAACAGCTGAACATGGCGCGCCAATGTTTATCACAGCCAAAAGAACAGGTCGCGATCATTGACTTGGAACATGGCGCGGTCACTTACGCGCAGCTTGAGTGGATGAGCGCAACGCTAGCCAATGCCTTGAAAGCGGGCGGGATAGAACGCGGTGATCGCGTGGGTGTGTTGCGTTCGCAAGACGCATGGACCGCCGCCGCTCATCTTGCGATTTGGTCCCTTGGGGCGATTTCGGTTCCGCTTTTTACTTTGTTTCAGGCGCAAGCACTGGATACGCGTACTTCGGATGCTGGCGTGTCTTTGATTATTACAGATGCCAAAAACGCGTTGCGCGCTATGACCGCACCAGCGTTGGTTCCTGAGGGTTTTGCCCAACTCACCAACCAAAACCTGAACATCGAAACGACAACACCCGACACACCCGCTTGCCTGATCTACACGTCTGGCACCACGGGCGCACCCAAAGGCGCGCTACACGGTCACTGCATGCTGACTGGCCACTTGCCGGGTGTCGAGATGAGCCATGATTTCCTTGGCCAAAAAGATGATTGCCTGTGGACCCCAGCGGATTGGGCATGGATCGGTGGCCTTTTCGATGTGTTGATGCCCGCGCTTGCACTTGGTGTACCTGTCGTTGCTGCGCGTTTGCCAAAGTTCACGCCTGAGGCGTGTTTGGACGTCATGTCACGTGCGCCAATCCGCAATGTGTTCTTCCCACCGACTGCGCTGCGGATGCTCAAAGCAGCTGACATTCGGATAGACGGCCTGCGCTCTGTCGCGTCAGGCGGGGAGCCTTTGGGGGCTGAAATGTTAGCCTGGGGCAAACGCGCATTCGGCCTCGATATTAACGAATTTTATGGCCAGACCGAATGCAATATGGTGGCAAGCTCTGCCGCATCCTTGTTTGCGCCGCGCCCCGGATGCATCGGAAAAGCCGCGCCTGGTTTTGAGATTGCAGTTCTGGACAGGTTTGGCCGCAAAACATTGGGCGAGGGCGACGTGGCGATCCGAAAGGGCACTGCCTCGATGATGCTTGAATACTGGAACAGGCCCGAAGAGAGTGCTGAGAAGTTCAAAGACGAATGGATGCTGACAGGGGATCGCGGGATTTGGGAGGTGGATTATCTGCGCTTCATTGCACGAGAAGACGATGTGATCACGTCATCTGGTTACCGCATTGGCCCTGCTGAAATTGAGGATTGTTTGCTCACCCATGACAGTGTGGCGACTGTCGCCGTGATCGGCAAACCCGATGCTTTGCGCACAGAGATAGTAAAGGCCTATGTTGTGCTAAAAGAGGGTGTCACAGCAAGCACCGCGTTAGCAAATAGACTTCAGGTTTTTGTTAAACAACGCCTCGCATCTTATTCATATCCAAGAGAAATAGAATTTCTTTCAGAATTACCAATAACCGTCACAGGCAAGGTGATCCGTAAAGAACTCAAAGCGCGTGCCTGCGCTGAACAGGAGGCTGCACAATGAAATTATCCAGCACAGCGTTGCCAAGCTCCGCCGAGTTTCAGGCCAATGTTGCGGCTCATGAAGCGGCTCTCGCGCAGATCGCAGAGGCTGCTGTCGAGGCGGCTTTGGGTGGGGGTGAAACATCGCGCGCGCGTCACATCAAGCGCGGTAAAATGCTTCCGCGCGACCGTGTTGCCAACCTTCTTGATGCGGGTTCGCCCTTTCTTGAAATAGGGGCAACTGCGGCGCACGGGCTGTATGATGGCGCGGCTCCAAGTGCAGGCGTGATCGCGGGGATTGGCACCGTAGAGGGCCAAGAGTGCATGATCGTGTGCAATGATGCGACCGTGAAGGGTGGCACCTATTTCCCGATGTCCGTCAAAAAGCACCTGCGCGCGCAGGAGATAGCGGAAGAGAATAACCTGCCTTGCATCTATCTTGTGGATAGCGGTGGCGCGAACCTGCCCAATCAGGATGAAGTCTTTCCTGACCGCGATCATTTTGGGCGCATTTTCTACAATCAAGCACGGATGAGCGCGAAGGGCATACCGCAAATCGCTGCCGTTATGGGCTCCTGCACGGCGGGTGGTGCCTATGTGCCTGCGATGAGCGATGTGACAATTATCGTACGTGAACAGGGAACAATATTCCTGGCAGGGCCACCCTTGGTGAAGGCCGCGACGGGGGAAATCGTGTCCTCAGAAGATCTTGGTGGCGGCGATGTGCACACGCGGCTGTCTGGCGTGGCGGATTATCTGGCGGAAGATGACGCGCATGCGCTTGCCCTTGTGCGCCGTGCTGTAAGTCACTTGAACCGCGCTAAACCGCAGACCGTTCAATGGCAAAGCTCAGAAGAGCCGGTCTATGATCCTAGCGAATTGTTTGGCGTTGTGCCCGCTGATTTGCGCACGCCTTACGACATCCGCGAGGTGATTGCGCGGGTTGTTGATGGTTCGCGATTTGACGAGTTTAAGCCACGCTATGGAGAGACTTTGGTGACAGGGTTTGCCCACCTCAAAGGCTGTCCTATCGGAATTATCGCCAACAATGGCGTGCTGTTTTCGGAAGCTGCACAGAAGGGCGCGCACTTCGTTGAACTGTGTTCGCAGCGTAAAATTCCGCTGGTGTTTTTGCAAAATATCACGGGCTTTATGGTTGGACGAAAGTACGAAAACGAGGGTATCGCACGTCACGGTGCGAAGTTGGTGACGGCAGTCGCAACCACCTCTGTGCCCAAAATTACCATGCTTGTTGGCGGCTCTTTCGGGGCTGGAAACTACGGTATGGCTGGGCGTGCCTATCAACCTCGTTTCCTGTGGACTTGGCCGAACAGTCGAATTTCTGTGATGGGCGGCCCGCAAGCGGCTGGCGTGCTTGCGACGGTGAAACGCGATGCGATTGAGCGTAAGGGTGGAACATGGTCCGCAGAGGAAGAGGCGCAATTCAAACAGCCGACAATTGATATGTTCGAAGAACAAAGCCACCCGCTTTATGCGTCAGCGCGGCTCTGGGATGACGGTATTATTGATCCGCGAAAGACCCGCGATGTACTGGCGCTCAGCTTGTCAGCTGCGTTGAACGCGCCGATTGAAGACACGCGCTTTGGCGTGTTTCGGATGTAAAGAGCTAATTAAAATTTTACTTTATAATGATAGCGCAAGTATCTGAATTAAAAGGATAGTAAAGATGTTTAAGGCAATCCTGATAGCCAATCGAGGCGAGATAGCTTGCCGCATTATGCAAACCGCGCAAGCAATGGGACTGCGCTGTATCGCGGTATATTCCGATGCTGACGCAACTGCGCGTCATGTCGAAATGGCGGATGATGCTGTCTATATCGGGGAATCATCGTCTGTTCACAGCTACTTACGTGGCGACGTTATTATAGAAGCAGCGCGTGCGACGGGTGCCGAAGCAATTCACCCTGGCTATGGCTTTCTGTCTGAGAACCCTGACTTCGTTGAGCAGGTCGAAGCGGCGGGATTAACCTTTATCGGACCAAGCAGCGATGCGATCCGCGCTATGGGATTAAAAGATGCTGCTAAGGTATTGATGGAAAAGGCGGGTGTTCCAGTTGTACCTGGCTATCATGGTGCTGATCAAAGCGATGATTTACTAGCGCGAGAAGCTGAAAAGATCGGCTACCCTGTCCTGATCAAAGCGGTTGCTGGCGGTGGTGGCAAAGGTATGCGCCTTGTCGAAACTCCGCAGGAATTCGTGGATGCACTGATTAGCGCACGATCAGAGGCGAAAGCAGCGTTTGGAAATTCAGACGTTCTCGTTGAGAAATTTGTAACCAAACCGCGTCATATAGAAGTTCAGGTGTTTGGTGATGGCGAAACTGCGGTGCATCTTTTTGAACGTGACTGCTCGCTGCAACGGCGTCATCAGAAGGTGATTGAAGAAGCGCCTGCGCCGGGCATGACCGATGTTGTGCGCCATGCGATGGGCGACGCGGCAGTGCGCGCGGCCGAGGCGATTTGCTATGCTGGGGCGGGCACGATTGAATTCATCGTCGACGGTTCGGACGGGCTGCGTGAGGACAGGTTCTGGTTCATGGAAATGAACACGCGCTTGCAGGTGGAACATCCCGTGACAGAGGCTGTGACAGGCGTTGATCTGGTCGAGTGGCAATTGCGCGTGGCTTCGGGAGAGGCCTTGCCGCTAAAACAGGAGGAGTTGAGCCTTACAGGCTATTCTTTCGAGGCGCGCATTTACGCTGAGGACGCTGAACAGGATTTTCTGCCTGCAACGGGGCGTTTGGCGCATCTAGAATTTGCGCAAAACGCGCGAGCGGACACAGGGGTGCGTAGCGGGGACGACATCAGCCCGTTTTACGATCCGATGATCGCAAAATTAACGGTGCACGGGTCAACTCGTTCGGTTGCGTTGGCCAAATTGCGCAAAGCCTTAGCGGAAACACAGGTCGCGGGCACTGTGACCAACCTTGGATTCCTCCACGCGCTTGCCAGCCATGAAGGGTTCGCAGCTGGGGATGTGGATACGGGCCTAATCGCACGGGACTATGAGGCGTTGATCGCAAAACCGCCGCTGAGGGCTGCGAACCTTGCGCAAGCCGCAGTGATGGTTGCCGGTGTGGATGATCTTCCTGCATCCGCTGGCTTTACCCTTTGGGCACCGCTCGCTCGCACGATTACTCTGCGACGCAACGATGAGGACTTTTTATGCGTCTTGCGCTTTTCCGGCGCGGATAATGTCGAGATTGAAACGCCTCTTGGAACCTGTGGTGCGAAACGACACAAGACAGGGTGGCAGATTGATAAAACTGACTTTAAACCCGCGAAACGCATCGAGAATACGGTCGTTATGTTCGGACCAAACAGCACCACTTTCGAGGTTGTTGATCCGCTTTATCGCAGCTCCGATCTTGTTGGTGACACGGACGTTGTGAACGCTCCTATGCCCGGGTTGGTCAAAGCAATGCTTGTGAAAAGCGGACAAAAATTACACGCTAGGGATCGAATATCGGTTCTAGAGGCTATGAAAATGGAACATTCTTTACTTGCGCCGCGCAATGGGGTCGTAGCTGAGGTGCTCGCGCAAGAAGGGGATCAAGTGGAGGCAGGTGCCGCGCTTGTGCGCTTGGTACCCGTCGAGAAAGCCGCATCATGAACCGCATTGTTTTGCACCACTGTCCTCAAACGCGGTCGATGCGATCACTTTGGTTGCTTTATGAATTGAATGTGCCGTTTGAGCTCGTCGAGCACGCGTTCGACAAAAGCCTGCGTGCACCTGCGTATCTAGTGGTGTCGCCCGCTGGCCGCGTCCCTGCACTAGAGATTGAGGGCGCGCGCATGTTCGAGACGGGAGCGATCACCGAATATCTTTGCGAGCGATTTCCAGACGCAGGACTTGGACGTGAAGCAGGCCATGCGGAACGCATGGAGTGGTTGGTTTGGGTGCATTTTGCCGAAACCATCAGTCAGCATGTCGCGGCATTGACCCAGCAACATATTGTGTTGCGCGATGATATCATGCGCTCGCCCGCGGTCATGAAGTTGGAAGCGGCGCGATTGTCTAAGTGTTATGATGCTATTGAAGCGCGCCTAAACGAACCGCGCGACACTCTGTTGGATGCTGGGTTTTCAGCAGCCGATATCAGTGTCGGTCAGGCGATGTATTTGGCGTTGAAATTCTGCACGCTTGAGCAACATCCAAAGACTGCCGCGTGGTTCAAACGCTTGCAGGCGCGCGATGCGTTTCAAAAGAGCCTGCCCGATGCAGATAGTCTGCTTTACACGCAGAACTTCTACGCGCCATGGAATATGCCAGAATGAGCGAGTGGGTTGAATTATTTGAGGTCGGTCCGCGCGATGGCTTGCAAAACGAAGCGTCGCTTATTTCGGCGCAAGATAAGATTGCGCTGGTGAATTTGCTTAGCACTGCAGGGTTTCGCAGGATCGAAGTGGCGAGCTTTGTTAGCCCCAAATGGGTGCCGCAAATGGCGACTAGCGCAGATGTCTTGGCAGGGATCACACGAAGTGAAGGTATTTCTTACGCAGCGTTGGCCCCGAATATGCGTGGGCTTGAAGGCGCGATTGCAGCACGCGCGGATGAGGTGGCGATCTTCGGTTCCGCGAGTGAAGAGTTTTCCAAGGCCAATATCAACGCCAGCATTGCTGAAAGTCTGGAGAGGTTTCGCCCCGTCGCCAAGACCGCGATCGAGCGGGGGGTTCCCGTGCGCGGCTACATTTCTTGTGTGATCAATTGCCCCTATAATGGGCCGACCGATCCAGTCGCAGTTGCCAACGTCGCATGGGAGTTACATCAGATGGGCTGCTATGAGCTTTCTGTGGGCGACACCACGGGTCATGCTTATCCTGAAGAAATTACCAAAATGCTGCGCGCCGTGAAGGACGTTGTGCCTGACGCTGTGCTTGCGGGGCATTATCATGACACCTCTGGTCGTGCGCTTGCAAACATCGAGGCATCTTTACACGAAGGTGTGCGGGTCTTCGATACGTCAATTGGTGGTTTGGGCGGCTGTCCGTATGCGCCGGGTGCTTTGGGCAATGTTGCCACTGAAACTGTGGCGGAGCGGATGTTGGAGCTCGGATATGAAACGGGATTGAACAGGGATGTTTTGGCGCAGGCCGCGCGTTTTGCAGCATCCTTGTAGGGAGAGGCGAAAGTATGACGTTTGAAACGATAAAGCTAAGCTGCGATGGACGCGGTGTGGCGACGCTGACACTTGCGCGCGCGGACAAGCATAATGCGATGTCGGAATTGATGCTTGACGAGCTAACCGCTGCAGCCAAACAGATCGCAGTGAACAAAGACATCCGCGTCGTTACTTTATCTGCCGAGGGTCAGAGTTTCTGCGCTGGTGGCGATCTCGCGTGGATGCGTGCGCAGATGGAAATGGATACAGAGATGCGCAGCCGGCAGGCGGGTAAGCTGGCTTATATGTTGCAAGCGCTTGATACGCTGCCGCAACCTTTGATTGGGCGCATTCAAGGCAATGCTTTTGGGGGTGGTGTCGGGTTGGCGAGTATCTGCGACGTTGCAATCGGCGTCGAAGGAGCGTTGATGGGCCTAACTGAAACGCGGCTTGGGCTGATCCCTGCAACGATTGGACCTTACGTAATTGCACGCATGGGGGCGGCGCATGCGCGGCGGGTCTTTATGTCCGCCCGTCGCTTTGGCACAGATGAAGCGCAAGAGCTTGGGCTGTTGGCGAAGGTAGTCAAGCCAGATGCGCTTGATGCGGCTGTTGAGGGGGAAGTGATCCCGTATTTGTCGTGCGCGCCCGGTGCTTTAGCGGATGCGAAGGCGCTGATCCGCGCGTTATCCGCGCCGATTGATGACAATGTGATTCAACATACCGTCGAAGCGCTGGCAAATCGTTGGGAAGATCCTGAATCTGGCGAAGGAATCGGAGCGTTTTTCGAAAAACGCACACCTGATTGGTCTAAGAAACAGAGCTAGCCGGCGTCTTAGCCTGTTCTCGATAGGAATCGCAGTTCTTTTTCGCTATCTTTTGCGCCATGTGATCACAAATTTCTAAGCAAGTTGTCGGATTGATCACTCGGATTTGACAGTTTTTTAAGACTTTGCCCGTTAAGCCCATAGTAATAAGGGGAATGGCGATACACAGCCTGTCTCAATTGTTGCACGCGCGGAGTTGACCCTCTATGCGGGGCTCGGTAAACCCCACAACAACGCCAAACTAGCCATTTGAGCGCGCAATCGACAAAAAAATGCGCGCGCAAAGCCGAAGGGACCCGGTCTTCGTGGAAGATATAGCAAGAGAATACCTCCCCATATTGATCTTTTTAGCCGTCGCTATTGGCCTTGGATTGGTTCTGATCCTTGCCGCCATCGTGATCGCGGTGCGCAATCCTGACCCTGAAAAAGTGTCTGCTTATGAATGCGGATTTAACGCCTTTGACGATGCGCGGATGAAGTTCGATGTGCGCTTCTATCTGGTATCGATCCTGTTCATCATCTTTGATCTTGAGATCGCATTTCTGTTTCCGTGGGCGGTCGCGTTTAAAGACATAAGCATGGTCGGCTTCTGGTCGATGATGATATTCCTCGCGGTCCTTACCGCTGGTTTCGCATATGAGTGGAAAAAAGGAGCGTTGGAATGGGAGTGATGGCAGGAACATCAACCGGGATCGCAACTGCTGGTGGGGATCGTGATCACGGCACAGCCGCGCTGAATGCCGAGCTTGCGGACAAGGGCTTTCTGCTCACGTCCACGGACGACATTATTAATTGGGCGCGCACAGGTTCGCTTCATTGGATGACTTTTGGTTTGGCCTGTTGTGCGGTTGAGATGATGCACACGTCTATGCCGCGATATGACCTGGAGCGTTTCGGTACAGCGCCGCGCGCTTCCCCACGTCAATCTGATTTGATGATCGTGGCTGGCACGCTGACCAACAAAATGGCGCCTGCTTTGCGCAAGGTCTATGACCAGATGCCAGAGCCACGCTATGTGATCTCCATGGGATCCTGCGCGAATGGTGGTGGCTATTATCACTATTCCTATTCAGTCGTGCGCGGCTGTGATCGCATCGTGCCTGTCGATATCTATGTCCCGGGTTGTCCCCCTACGGCGGAAGCTCTTCTATACGGTATCATGCAATTGCAGCGCAAAATGCGCCGCACCGGAACAATCGCGCGCTAAGGCGCGTATGGGGAGACGCAGATGAGCGCAGCATTGATAGAACTCGGCACTCACATCGAAGCCAAACGCCCTGACTGCGTGCTGGCTTGGGCGATAGAGCAGGGCGAGTTGAATGTGACCGTGGCCCCCTCGAATATCGTGGGGCTTGTCGATTTTCTGAAAACCGACCCGAATTGCAAGTTTTCGTCTTTGGTCGATATCACGGCGGTGGATTACCCCGAGCGCGGGAAGCGCTTCGATGTGGTGTATCATTTCCTCTCTATGTACATGAACCACCGCATTCGTTTGCGCCTGCAAGTGCGCGAAGATGATATGGTCCCCTCAATCGTGGAGGTGCATCCCAGCGCCAATTGGTTCGAGCGTGAGATCTATGACATGTTCGGCTTGCTGTTCTCGGGCCACCCTGATTTGCGCCGCATCCTGACGGACTACGGGTTTCGCGGGTATCCTTTGCGCAAAGATTTTCCCACGACGGGCTATACGGAAGTGCGCTACGACGAAATTGAAAAGCGCGTTGTCTATGAGCCCGTGAGTTTGGTGCAAGAATACCGCCAGTTTGATTTTATGTCCCCATGGGAAGGCGCGAAATATGTGCTTCCGGGTGATGAGAAACAGGAGGAGGCGAAATAATGGACGGCTCCAAATTCGACGACAACTCTCTTGATGCGCTTTCTGGCGAACAGAAAATCCGCAACTTTAACATCAATTTCGGCCCGCAGCACCCTGCGGCGCACGGGGTTCTGCGTCTTGTCTTAGAACTTGACGGCGAAATCGTAGAACGCTGCGATCCCCACATCGGCCTGCTGCACCGCGGCACTGAAAAGCTGATGGAAAGCCGCACATACCTGCAAAACCTGCCATACTTCGACCGTCTCGATTATGTGGCCCCGATGAATCAAGAACATGCTTGGTGCCTTGCGATTGAAAAGCTTTGCGGTGTTGAAGTGCCGCGCCGCGCCTCACTGATCCGCGTGCTTTATTCCGAGATTGGCCGCGTGTTGAACCACCTTTTGAATGTCACGACTCAAGCGCTCGACGTTGGAGCGCTCACCCCGCCGCTTTGGGGTTTTGAGCAACGTGAACAGTTAATGATTTTCTACGAGCGCGCCTGCGGTGCCCGCCTTCACGCGGCCTATTTCCGCCCTGGCGGTGTACATCAGGACCTACCCGATGCGCTGCTTGATGATATCGAAGCATGGTCGCATGAATTCCCAAAATTCATGGACGACATGCATGGCCTGCTGACTGAGAACCGCATCTTCAAACAGCGTAATGCTGATATTGGTGTGGTCACGGAAGAAGACATCTTAAACTACGGCTTCTCTGGCGTGATGGTGCGCGGCTCTGGCTTCGCGTGGGATTTGCGCCGCGCGCAGCCTTATGAGTGTTATGATGAATTCGAGTTCCAGATCCCAGTCGGCAAGAATGGCGATTGCTATGATCGCTACCTGTGCCGCATGGAAGAGATGACGCAATCCGTCTCCATCATTCAGCAAGCTATTGCCAAACTGCGCGAAGAGCCCGGTGACGTCATGTCACGCGGCAAACTCACGCCGCCCAAGCGGGGCGATATGAAAACTTCGATGGAAGCCTTAATCCACCACTTCAAACTCTACACAGAGGGCTTTCACGTGCCAGCGGGCGAAGTCTACTGCGCGGTCGAAGCCCCCAAAGGCGAGTTCGGCGTATACCTTGTCGCGGATGGCTCTAACAAACCCTATCGTTCCAAAATTCGCGCACCGGGTTTCTTGCACTTGCAGGCGATGGATCACATCACAGTGGGTCACCAGCTCGCCGATGTGGCCGCGATCATTGGTACCATGGACGTCGTCTTCGGCGAAATTGACAGGTAAACGATGATGCGCCTTGCCCTTCCTATCTTTAAAAATATCCCCGCCGGAGGCTTCTATACCTCAATCGCGCACAAAGGGTCGTTCTAATGCTCCGCCGCCTTCACAAAGACCAGCCCGACAGCTTTGCTTTCACCCCTGCGAACCAAGCATGGGCAGAAGCGCAGATTACGAAATACCCTGAGGGTCGCCAAGCATCTGCAATCATTCCGCTTCTGTGGCGTGCGCAGGAACAGGAAAGCTGGCTTACGCGTCCAGCGATTGAACATGTTTCTGACATGCTCGGCCTAGCTTATATTCGCGGTCTTGAGGTGGCGTCGTTCTATTTCATGTTCCAGCTGCAGCCGGTTGGTTCTGTCGCACACATCCAGATTTGCGGCACGCTGTCGTGCATGATTTGCGGTGCCGAGGATCTTGTCGAGATTTGCCGTGAAAAAATCGCTGACAAGCCGCATGTGATTAGCGCAGATGGCAAGTTTTCATGGGAAGAGGTGGAATGCCTTGGCGCATGTACGAACGCACCTATGGCGCAGATCGGCAAGGACTATTACGAGGATCTCACCACTGAGGGCCTGAGCAAACTGCTCGATGATATGGCTGCAGGCACCGTGCCAACACCTGGTCCGCAAAATGGCCGATATTCTTGTGAGCCGCTCTCGGGTTTGAGCAGCCTCAAAGACTACGATAGCGGTAAGACGCAGTATAATGCCTCCGCCCAATTAGCGAGCGACATTGGCGATACGATCAAGCGCATTGATGGCACCGAAGTGCCGTTGCTTGCCCCATGGCAGGGTAAAACCACGTCGAAGCCAAAAACCAAAGCAAAACTAGTTGCTGCGAAAAAAACGTCTGTGCCTAAAGCAGAAGCCGCGAACGAAAAGCCAGCGCCGACGTCCAAAGCAAAACCCAAATCCAAGCCTGCGACTACACCTGCGGAGGCTCCAAGCGCCAGCGCGGGCAAGAAACCTCGCACAATGAAAGCGCCGCGAAAAGCTGGCGCGGATGATTTCAGAATGATCAAAGGTGTCGGACCTAAAATGGAAAAATTACTGAACTCGCTTGGCTTCTACCATTTTGATCAAGTTGCAAAATGGACCGCTGACGAAGTGTCATGGGTTGATCAAAATCTCGAAGGATTCAAAGGCCGCGCCAGCCGTGACAATTGGGTGGAACAAGCCGGAGTGCTTGCAAGCGGGGGAGCCACTGAATTTGCATCCCGCGTTAAAAAAGGGGGCGTCAACTGATGCACCTTGTAAACCGGGAGAGTCATAATGAGTGACCTTAAGAAAAAGTCATCCTGCCAAATGGGTTGCTGGGCAATGGCTGCAGCTGCAGGTTTGCTGACGTTTATCATGCTATTAACAACTGCCGATTACAGCTTTTTTCCAGCAGCCTTTTTAGGAATTTTGGCTTTTGTTTTGTTGGGATTTTTGTTCAATTTGCTGTTCTGCGCACCGCTCTCGGCGACGCGTGAAAAAACTGATGTAAGTGCAGCATCTGCGAGTGCTGCTTCACCGAGCACAAGCGCAACCAGTGCTGCGACCGCAGGCACGGCAACAGTCGCTGCAGGTGCCCCAGCAGCAGTCGCAAGCACGGCCACAAGCAATAGCGCACCCGGCGACAAAGTAGCTGCAGACGGGAAAGCCCAGGCTGCCGCTAACAAAAAGGCCAAGGCGGCTGCTGACAAGAAAGCAAAAGCTGCGGCAGACAAGAAAGCCAAGGCCGCGAAGACGAAAGCTGAGAAAGCAGCAGCTGCAAAAGTGGAAGCTGATGCAAAAGCTGGCGAAGATTTCGACGGTGATGGCGTGCGCGAAGGGGCCGATCCAGGCACCAAGCCTGCAACGCTTGCGGCCGCACGCGAAGGTGGTGCGGATGATCTCAAGCGGATCAAAGGCATCGGACCAAAGCTCGAAAAGCTCTGCAACACGATGGGCTTCTTCCACTTTGATCAAATCGCAGCTTGGACGCCAGATGAAATGGCGTGGGTCAATGCGAACCTTGAAGGGTTCAAAGGCCGTGCGACACGTGACAAATGGATTGATCAGGCCAAATTTTTGGCTGCGGGCAAGGAGTCAGAATTCTCCAAGCGCGCAGACAAAGACTCGGTTTACTAAGGAAACACCCCAATGGGCCAAGACAAAACAGAGGACGTATTGGCGAAAAAAGGGCGCATAGTCGCTCTTGTTATCGCGGGATCAATGCTTCTTTGGATCTTGGCCCAAAGGATCGCACCAATGCTCGGAGTCCCGGGCAGGTTCGTATTTCTCTTCGACTTTGCCGTTCTCGCGGCGCTTATTTGGTCGATGGTTGTGACGTATCAAATCTGGCGCGCGCGTCAGGACACGAAAGGATGACCTTAAGATGCTAGCCGATAAGGATCGCATTTTTACCAACCTCTATGGCATGCATGACCGTACCCTTAAGGGTGCGCAAGCGCGTGGACATTGGGACGGCACAGCCGCGATCATCAAAAAGGGTCGTGATTGGGTCATTGATCAGATGAAAGCCTCTGGCCTGCGTGGGCGTGGTGGTGCTGGTTTCCCGACAGGTTTGAAATGGTCGTTTATGCCCAAGGAAAGTGACGGACGGCCTGCTTATCTTGTTGTGAACGCGGATGAATCTGAGCCGGGAACGTGTAAAGATCGCGAGATCATGCGCCACGACCCGCATACGCTGATTGAGGGCTGCTTGATCGCGAGCTTCGCTATGAACGCGAACGCCTGCTATATTTACATTCGCGGCGAGTACATCCGTGAAAAAGAAGCGCTGCAAGCCGCGATTGATGAGGCATATGACGCCGGTCTGGTTGGTAAGAACGCAGCCAAATCCGGTTGGGATTTTGACATCTACTTGCACCACGGGGCAGGAGCGTATATTTGCGGCGAAGAAACCGCGCTGCTCGAAAGCCTTGAGGGCAAAAAGGGCATGCCGCGTATGAAACCGCCGTTCCCTGCGGGTGCAGGCTTATATGGCTGTCCGACGACTGTAAACAATGTAGAATCTATCGCGGTGGTACCGACAATTTTGCGCCGTGGTCCTGAATGGTTTTCCAGCTTTGGGCGTCCGAATAATGCGGGCACCAAGCTCTTTGCGATCTCTGGCCATGTGAATAATCCATGCGTCGTTGAAGAAGCTATGAGCATTTCGTTCGAAGAGCTGATCGAAACCCATTGCGGCGGCATCAAAGGCGGTTGGGATAACTTAAAAGCGGTCATTCCGGGCGGATCTTCGGTGCCTTGCGTGCGTGGCGAAAAGATGCGTGATGCGACAATGGATTTCGATTATTTGCGTAATGATTTGGGATCCGGTCTTGGCACGGCGGCGGTCATCGTCATGGACAAAGACACTGATATTATCAAAGCGATTTGGCGTCTTGCGAAGTTCTACAAGCATGAAAGCTGTGGTCAGTGTACGCCGTGTCGCGAAGGCACTGGCTGGATGATGCGTGTCATGGAACGCTTGGTTCACGGCAATGCGGACCCGTCCGAGATTGATATGCTTTGGGACGTGACCAAGCAGGTCGAGGGTCACACGATTTGCGCACTTGGCGATGCTGCGGCTTGGCCGATCCAAGGTTTGATCAATAACTTCCGTGATGAAATCGAAGATCGCATCAAAGCGCAGATCACCGGCAAAATAACACGCGCGGTTGCTGCGAAATGATCCGTGCGACGCTCATATGTGTTGGCGTGATTGGCCTATTGGCTGGCTGTTCTGATCCAGACAAGATGGTCTTGTTTGATGGCCAGCAATTCAATGGTCGCTTGCAAGCGGACAAAGAGGACAAGCGCAACTTCGTCGCCTCTGCTTCTCCGGTTAGCCAAAGCCTTGAGGGCGCCCGCGAAGCCGCACGGTTTGAGGGCGCGTCATATTGCGTTCGCAGATATGGTCGTTCCGATATCGAGTGGGTCGCAAGCCCCGAAGCCGAAGCGACTGCGCTGAATGTTGTCGGAGACGTTCTGACTGTGCAAGGACGCTGTGCAGAATGATGAAATTCAACGAAATAAGGGGTGCTATTGCATATCAAGCCGTTCAAACCCCACTTGGGTATCAGCTCTTGGCACGCAGCTTTGAAGCGCGCCGAGCTTTGAGAGCAGTTTGCATGACAGGAGAAACAACATGCATTTGACATGTACATTCACCGCTTCCCTTTTCGCCATGAGCCTTGCGTTTGCAGCACCTCTTTCCGCCAAAGGGTTGCAAAACGAAACACAAATCAACAACGGCCTGTTAGCTGTGGGCATTGCCGACGAAATTCGTAATCGCTGTGATAGTATTTCCGCGCGCACCTTTAGGGCACTCGGCTTTTTGAATTCTCTCAAGCGTGACGCGCGTTCCAAGGGCTATTCGAACGATGAAATCAATAGATACACCAAAAGCAAAACCGAGAAGACCAAGATGCGCAAACGCGGTCAGGTTTATCTCGCGCAGAATGGTGCTTCCACATCCGATGCCGCATCTATGTGCCGTTTGGGCCGCGCGGAAATCAAGAAACGCAGCCAAATTGGCGTTCTTCTAAGAGCAAGGTAGAACATGTCCGACCTACGCAAGATCATCATCGACGGTAATGAAGTCGAAGTAGACGGGGCGATGACCCTTATTCAGGCCTGTGAAGAGGCGGGGGTCGAGATCCCTCGTTTCTGCTATCACGAGCGTCTGACGATTGCTGGCAACTGCCGCATGTGCCTTGTTGAGGTCGTGGGTGGTCCACCCAAGCCTGCCGCGTCTTGCGCTATGCAGGTGCGTGATTTGCGCCCCGGTCCAGAAGGTCAGCCACCTGTGGTCAAGACTAACTCGCCCATGGTCAAGAGAGCGCGCGAGGGCGTGATGGAATTTTTGCTGATTAACCACCCGCTTGATTGCCCGATCTGCGATCAGGGTGGCGAGTGCGATTTGCAAGATCAAGCCATGGCCTATGGCGTCGATTTTTCGCGTTTCCGCGAGCCAAAGCGTGCAACGGACGATCTGGATCTAGGCCCGTTGGTCGAAACCCATATGACGCGTTGCATTTCTTGCACCCGTTGTGTGCGCTTCACATCTGAGATCGCGGGTATCACGCAGATGGGCCAAACAGGTCGCGGTGAGGATGCAGAGATCACGTCTTACTTGGGCGAAACTTTGGATAGTAACATGCAGGGCAACATCATCGATTTGTGCCCTGTTGGGGCGTTGGTCTCGAAGCCTTACGCCTTTACTGCGCGCCCTTGGGAACTGACGAAGACTGAGTCCATTGATGTGATGGATGCGCTTGGCAGCTCTATCCGTGTTGACACAAAGGGCCGTGAAGTGATGCGCATGTTGCCGCGCAACCATGACGGTGTGAACGAAGAGTGGATTTCCGACAAAACGCGCTTTGTTTGGGATGGCCTGCGCCGTCAACGTCTGGACCGCCCTTATATCCGCAAGAATGGCAAATTGCGTCCTTCCAATTGGGGCGAGGCACTTTGCGCAGCTGCCGCCGCAATGAAGGGCAAGAAAGTTGCGGGTCTCGTTGGCGATTTGGTTCCTGTAGAGGCAGCGTTTGCGTTGAAGCAAATGATTGAAGGCATGGGCGGCAATGTTGAATGTCGCACGGACAAAGCGAAGCTGCCTGCTGGCAATCGCTCTGGCTATGTTGGAAACGCCAAGATCGAAGATTTTGATGACGCTGAGATGATCTTCATCATCGGGTCTAATCCTGTGATTGAAGCGCCTGTTCTGAACGCGCGCATCCGCAAAGCTTGGACAAAAGGCGCGACCGTTGCGTTGATCGGTGAGCCGGTTGAACTGACATATGACTACATTCACCTCGGCACTGATCGCGCGGCGCTGCAGAAGATTGCAGATATGGATCATTCCAAAAAACGCGGCAAAGCTGGCGTGATGATCATCGGTCAGGGCGCATTGCAAGAAGCTGATGGCGAAGCTGTGCTTGGCACGGCAATGACGGCCGCCGCGGCGGCGCAATCGAAATTTATGGTACTTCACACAGCCGCAGGTCGCGTTGGTGCGATGGATGTTGGGTGCACCACGAATGGTGGCGTTGAAGCGGCAACTTCGGATGTGGAGGTGATTTATAACCTTGGTTCTGACGAAGTCGACATTGATACAGGGGCGTTCGTGATTTACCAAGGCAGCCACGGTGATCGAGGGGCGCACCGTGCCGATATCATTCTGCCGGGCTCAGCCTATACGGAAGAGCAGGGCTTGTTCGTAAACACAGAAGGGCGTCCGCAACTTGCGATGCGCGCTGGGTTTGCACCGGGTGAAGCAAAAGAGAACTGGGCAATTTTGCGTGCGTTGTCTGCAGAACTTGATGCGACACTGCCATATGACAGTCTTGCAGGATTGCGCACCGCTTTGATTGCAGAGGTTCCCCATCTTGCAGACATCGACGAAGTGCCTGAGAACGAATGGGACGCGCTGCCAGCCAAAAAGATGGGCAAAGCAGAATTCCGCAATGCGATCAGCGATTTCTACCTGAGCAACCCAATTGCCCGCGCGTCCGAGTTGATGGCAGAGCTGTCGGCGAATGCAAAAGCGCGCCGCGCTTCAGATAAGATTGCTGCAGAGTGAGATCAGCGGCGATCATATCCTCAATGACACTGGCGCTCGCTAGCGCTGTATCTGGCGGTGAACAGCAAACAAGTGATAAACCAACGCCGTTCAAGCTGGAATATGAGGGCGTGCAAACGCGCCTTCTCGATGGTGATTTGGTGAACTTTCAAGTAAAAATGAAGGGCGCGCGCGATAATTCTGACGTGGACGCCTACGTAGAATGTGCCGCCGCTCAGTGCGCGTTAATCAGCGGTTATGGTTTTGCGTGTCATTTACGCACAAACACTGCCGGAGAGGGTGGCACATGGGTCCGGGATGCTGTTTATACCATCTCGCCAGCGCTCCCGTGTGGGCTGAAAACGATAGATGCAGAAGTCACGGTTTCGGCCTGCGACGAGAACAAGATACCGACGGTGTGAGGACCTAATGTACGACTTTTTCACCACCACAACATTGGGCATGGGCCTGACAATCGTTGGGCAAATCTTCTTGCTCGTGATCCCTTTGCTGCTCGCGCTTGCATTCTTGATGTACGCGGATCGAAAAATCTGGGCTGCTGTCATGATGCGCCGCGGACCTAACGTCGTTGGCGTGTTCGGTCTGCTGCAAAGTTTTGCGGACTTTCTGAAATACATCGTTAAGGAAGTCGTCTTCCCTGCGGGCGCGGACAAAGTGGTCTTCTTGATGGCGCCGATGGTCACTTTGGTGATGAGCCTGATCGCTTGGGCGGTGATCCCGTTTAACGAAGGCTGGGTGCTGTCGGAAATCAACGTGGCGATCCTTTATGTCTTCGCTGTGTCATCGCTCGAAGTATACGGCGTGATCATGGGTGGTTGGGCGTCTAACTCGAAGTACCCATTCCTTGGAAGTTTGCGTTCTGCCGCGCAGATGATCTCTTATGAGGTCTCTATCGGCTTGATTATTATCGGTATTATCCTGTCGTCGGGGTCTATGAATTTCGGTACGATCGTCGCTGCACAGGATAGCGACTACGGACTGCTCAGCTGGTATTGGCTGCCGCACTTCCCGATGTTGGTGCTTTTCTTCATCTCGGCGCTTGCCGAAACGAACCGTCCACCGTTTGACCTTCCTGAAGCAGAATCCGAATTGGTCGCGGGCTATCAGGTGGAATATTCCTCGACGCCGTTCTTGTTGTTCATGATCGGTGAACTCGTTGCCGTCGTTCTGATGTGTGCGCTGATCTCGCTGATGTTTTTTGGCGGATGGTTGTCACCGATCCCAGGTTTGCCCGATGGCATCTTCTGGATGGTGAGCAAAATGCTCTTGGTGTTCTTCTTCTTCTCCATGGTGAAGGCGATCACACCACGCTACCGCTATGACCAATTGATGCGCATTGGTTGGAAAATCTTCCTACCTATGAGCCTCGCTTGGGTCGTGTTCGTCGCGTTTGCTGCAAAATTTGGATGGTTCTGGGGCGTTTACGCGCGCTGGACAGTAGGAGGTTAACCAATGGCTGACTTCGATTATGGCCGCGCGGCCAAGTACTTCCTTCTTGCAGACTTTGTGAAAGGTTTCGGCCTTGGTCTGCGCTATATGTTCTCACCGAAAGTGACGCTGAACTACCCGCATGAAAAGGGGCCTTTGTCCCCTCGTTTCCGTGGTGAGCACGCTTTACGTCGTTACCCGAATGGCGAAGAGCGTTGTATTGCGTGTAAGCTTTGCGAAGCGGTTTGCCCTGCGCAAGCGATCACGATCGATGCGGAGGCACGCGATGACGGCAGCCGCCGCACCACGCGCTATGACATCGATATGACCAAATGCATTTACTGTGGTTTCTGCCAAGAAGCTTGTCCTGTAGATGCGATTGTCGAAGGGCCAAACTTTGAATTTGCCACCGAAACCCGTGAAGAGCTGTTTTACGACAAGGACAAATTGCTTGAGAACGGCGATCGTTGGGAAGCGCAGATTGCGCGCAACCTTGAGATTGATGCGCCCTACCGATGACTGATGCGAACAACCCCTTTGCTATGATGATGGCCCAAGCTCAGGAGATGGCGAAAGCCTTCAATCCTGCGCTTTCGGGTGCGTCCGCGCAGGCAATGGAAAATCTTTGGCCGACAATGACGAAGGACATGATGGAAATGTCTTTCGGCAAAGGTGCGTCCAAGGAGGGCTTAGATGCAAAGACACGATTGCTGCTGACGCTGGCTGGTTTGACCATGCAAGGCGCGCAGAATGAAACGCAGATTAGAATGACCGTGCGCCATGCTGTCGAGGCGGGTGCAACGAAAGATGAAGTGACTGAAAGCATTGCACAAATGTCGATGTTTGCCGGTCTCCCCGCCATGACCCGCGCGATGGAATTCGCGAATGAGGTTTTGCAAGTTAGCAAGGAAGCGCAAACATGAGCGTCGCTGTATTTACCTTTTACCTGTTTGCGATCTGCACGATCACGGGCGGCCTGTTCACAGTGATCAGCCGCAATCCGGTGCACTCTGTGTTGTGGTTGATCCTTGCGTTCCTGTCCTCTGCGGGTCTGTTCGTACTACTTGGCGCGGAGTTCGTGGCAATGCTGTTGATCATCGTTTACGTCGGCGCGGTCGCGGTTTTGTTCTTGTTCGTTGTCATGATGCTCGACATCGATTTTGCAGAACTGAAAGCGGAAATGGCGAAATACATGCCGCTAGCGTTGCTGATCGGCCTTGTTTTACTGATGCAATTCACCATGGCCTTCGGCGTTTGGGAAGCGAGTGATCAAGCCGCAGGCCTACGCGGAGCGGTCACACCGACGGATGCGCATAATACTGAGGCACTTGGCCTTTTACTTTATGACCAATACTTCCTGATTTTCCAGCTCTCTGGGATGATCCTGCTGGTTGCGATGATTGGCGCGATTGTTTTGACGCTGCGCCACCGTACCGATGTGAAGCGCCAAGACGTGATGGCGCAAATGCACCGGGACCCAGCAAAAGCGATGGAGCTGAAAGACGTTAAACCAGGGCAGGGGCTGTGATTGTTCTTGCTGCATACATACTATTCGGAGCCGCAATCGGCGCGACGGTTGTGCTCTACCTGAATTCTAAGAATACGAACAATAACAAGGACATCGACAATGATCGGTCTTGAGCATTACCTGACGGTCGCAGCAACGCTGTTTGTCATCGGCATTTTCGGGCTCTTTGTGAACCGCAAGAATGTGATCATTCTGCTCATGTCGATTGAGCTGATGCTGCTGGCGGTGAACATAAACCTTGTTGCTTTCTCCAGTTTCCTTGGTGATTTGGTTGGACAGGTGTTCACGCTCTTTGTTCTGACTGTCGCTGCCGCGGAGGCCGCGATTGGCCTTGCGATCCTTGTCTGTTTCTTCCGTACCCGCGGAACGATTGCGGTCGAAGATGTCAACGTGATGAAAGGCTGATCAGATGGAAACGCTCATTCTTTTCGCGCCTCTTATCGGTGCACTTATTGGTGGCTTTGGCTGGCGCTTGATCGGTGAAAAGGGCGCAATGTGGGTGACCACGGGCCTGCTCTTTGTTGCTTGTTTCTTTAGCTGGATTGTCTTTTTGGGGCATGACGGCGTCACGGAAAAAGTGCAGATTTTGCGTTGGATCGAAAGTGGTAGCCTGAGTACAGATTGGGCGATCCGTTTGGACCGCCTCACCGCGATTATGTTGATCGTGATTACGACGGTTTCGGCGCTGGTGCACCTTTATTCCTTTGGCTACATGGCTGACGATCCCCAGTGGAAAGAGGGCGAAAGCTACAAGCCGCGCTTTTTCGCATACCTGTCGTTCTTTACCTTTGCGATGTTGATGCTGGTGACCTCTGACAACCTTGTGCAGATGTTCTTTGGTTGGGAAGGGGTTGGCGTCGCGTCCTACCTATTGATCGGGTTTTACTATCGTAAACCCACAGCAAACGCGGCGGCGATCAAAGCGTTCGTTGTGAACCGTGTCGGTGACTTCGGTTTCGCACTGGGTATCTTCGCGCTCTATTACCTTACGGATAGTGTCAAGTTTGACGATATCTTTGCCGCAGTTCCGGCTTTGGCGGAAACGCAGGTCACCTTCCTTTGGGCAGAGTGGAATGCGGCTAACTTGATCGCGGTCCTCTTGTTCATTGGTGCGATGGGTAAATCGGCGCAGTTGTTCTTGCACACATGGTTGCCGGACGCGATGGAAGGTCCGACACCTGTATCCGCATTGATCCACGCCGCGACAATGGTGACTGCGGGTGTATTCCTTGTATGCCGCATGTCGCCTTTGATGGAATACGCGCCGGAGGCGACCGCCTTCATTACATTCCTAGGTGCAACGACTGCTTTTGTCGCCGCAACCATCGGTCTGGTGCAAAACGATATCAAGCGCGTGATTGCTTATTCAACGATGTCTCAGCTGGGCTATATGTTTGTGGCCGCGGGCGTTGGTGTTTACTCCGTCGCGATGTTCCACCTCTTCACGCATGCGTTCTTCAAAGCGATGTTGTTCCTTGGTGCAGGTTCGGTCATTCACGCGATGCATCATGAGCAGGATATGCGTAACTACGGTGCTCTTCGTAAGAAAATCCCATACACGTTCTGGGCGATGATGATCGGTACATTGGCGATTACGGGCGTTGGTATTCCGCTGTCTGGCTGGATCGGCTTTGCGGGTTTCGCGTCTAAAGATGCCGTGATTGAAAGCGCCTATGCGGGAACAGATGGCGGATATGCCTTCTGGATGCTAGTGATCGCGGCGCTGTTCACAAGCTTTTATAGCTGGCGTTTGATGTTCCTGACCTTCTACGGCAAGGCGCGCGGTGACAAGCATACGCATGAGCATGCACATGAAAGCCCGATGGTGATGTTGGTGCCACTTGGTGTTCTCAGCTTTGGGGCGATCTTTGCGGGTGCCATCTGGTACGGCAGCTTCTTTGGTAAAACGAATGAGGTCGCGGGCTTCTTTGGTGTGCCTTACGCGGAAGCGTCAGAGCATGGCGAAAAGGATGATCACTCTGATGATCACGGTGAAGCTAAAGATGATCACGCAGCCAAAGATGACGGCAAAAAGAAAAAGACGTCCTACGCCTTCACTGGCAAGCCGGGCGAAGGCGCGATTTACACGCATAAGGACAACCATGTTCTGTACGACGCGCACTATGTCCCGACTTGGGTAAAGCTCAGCCCGTTTATCGCGATGGTGATAGGTTTCTTGTTGGCGATGTGGTTCTACATTTGGGACCCGAAAATGCCGAAGCGTGCGATGGAAACTAACCGTCCGCTTTACAACTTCTTGCTCAACAAATGGTACTTTGATGAGCTGTATGACGCTGTCTTCGTCAAGCCAGCCTCGATGATCGGTCGCTTCTTCTGGAAGCGCGGTGATGGAGATGTGATTGACGGTACTTTGAACGGTGTGGCGATGGGTATTGTTCCCTTCTTCACGCGCCTCGCAGGTCGTGCGCAGTCCGGCTATATCTTTACCTATGCCTTCGCCATGGTGATCGGAATTGTGGTTCTGGTCACGTGGATGACGTTCTCCGGAGGAGCGCACTAATGGATAACCTCCTTTCCATTGTCACTTTCATTCCCGCGCTTGCGGCTCTGATTTTGGCGCTTTTCCTACGCGGTGACGATGAAGCTGCCGCGCGTAATGCCAAGTGGCTGGCTATGATTGCAACAAGTGCTACTTTTGTCGTGTCGCTGTTCATTTTGTTCCAGTTCGATAGCTCCAACACGGGTTTCCAAATGGTTGAAGAAGCCAGCTGGGTCATGGGCATGCAGTATAAGATGGGCGTGGATGGAATTTCCGTGCTCTTCGTGATGCTAACGACCTTCATGATGCCACTGGTGATCGCGGCGAGCTGGGACGTGAATACGCGCGTCAAAGAATATATGATCGCGTTCTTGCTCTTAGAAACACTGATGTTGGGCGTGTTCATGGCGCTTGATCTTGTATTGTTCTATGTTTTCTTCGAGGCGGGCCTGATCCCTATGTTCTTGATCATCGGCATTTGGGGCGGCGCGAACCGCATTTATGCGAGTTACAAGTTCTTTCTCTACACCTTCCTCGGGTCGGTTCTGATGTTGGTGGCGATGGTGGCGATGTTTGTGGATGCAGGCACAACTGACATTCCAACACTGATGACGCATTCTTTCGGTTCTGAGAACTTCTCATTGCTCGGCATTCAAGTGGTTGGCGGCTTGCAGACGCTGATGTTCCTCGCTTTCTTTGCGAGTTTCGCGGTGAAAATGCCCATGTGGCCTGTGCACACATGGTTGCCAGATGCGCACGTCCAGGCTCCGACGGCAGGCTCGGTCGTGCTGGCGGCGATCCTGTTGAAGATGGGGGGCTACGGGTTCTTGCGGTTTAGTTTGCCAATGTTCCCTGTGGGCGCAGAGTTGATGACACCGCTGATCTTGTGGATGTCTGCGATCGCGATTGTGTACACCTCGCTGGTGGCGCTGGTGCAGGAAGATATGAAAAAGCTGATCGCTTATTCATCCGTCGCGCATATGGGCTACGTCACAATGGGTATTTTTGCAGCGAACCAGCAGGGAATTGACGGCGCGATCTTCCAGATGATCAGCCACGGTTTCATTTCTGGTGCGCTATTCCTCTGTGTCGGTGTGATCTACGACCGGATGCACACGCGCGAAATTGATGCTTATGGTGGTCTTGTGACACGCATGCCAGCTTACGCGCTGATCTTCATGTTCTTCACGATGGCGAACGTAGGTCTGCCGGGTACATCGGGCTTTGTCGGTGAATTCCTGACATTGATCGGCGTATTCCAAGTCAACACATGGGTTGCGGCAGTTGCAACGGCGGGTGTAATCCTGTCTGCGGCTTACGCGCTTTGGCTCTATCGCCGTGTTGTGATGGGCGATCTGATCAAAGAAAGCCTGCGCACGATCACCGACATGTCAACGCGCGAGCGTGCGATTTTCGCGCCGCTTGTAGTGATGACACTGCTTCTTGGTGTCTATCCTGCGCTCGTCCTCGATATCATCGGCCCTTCGGTTGAAGCGCTGGTGTCCAACTATGAAACGGCACTGGCAAGCGCACAAGACGCGCTCCAGACTGCCGCCACGAACTAAAGAAAGCGCTGCACCATGATACAGGCTGACCTGAACATCATACTGCCGGAAATTGTTCTGTCGCTCTTCGCGATAGGAGCTTTGTTAGGCGCGGTCTACACATCCAAGGACAAAATGGGTCCTGTGCTGGTTTGGGCGACGGCGGCTGTGTTTCTTGCGCTGGCGCTTTGGATCGGCGTGAGCGGCGAAGGTACGAATGCAGCCTTTGGCGGAATGTTCGTCGACGATGCGTTTTCGCGCTTTGCAAAGGTTGCTATTTTGCTTTCCTCTGCTGCCGTTTTGGTGATGAGCCAGGAATATATGCAACGCAAAAGCTTGCTGCGCTTTGAATACCCGGTGCTTGTCGCGCTTAGCGTAGTTGGCATGATGGTCATGGTCTCGGCCGGTGATCTGCTGACGCTTTACATGGGCCTCGAGTTGCAATCGCTTGCGCTTTATGTGGTGGCGTCCTTGCGTCGCGACAGTGCGCGCTCGACCGAAGCCGGCCTTAAGTATTTTGTCCTTGGCGCGCTCAGCTCTGGTTTGCTGCTCTATGGTGCATCGCTGACATACGGCTATGCCGGTACGACACTGTTCTCTGACATCATCCAGACCGCAACAAAGGGCCATATCTCAATCGGCTTGCTATTTGGTCTGGTGTTCATCATTTCAGGTCTCGCTTTCAAAGTTTCCGCAGTGCCGTTCCACATGTGGACGCCTGACGTCTATGAAGGTGCACCAACGCCTGTCACTGCGTTCTTTGCGACAGCGCCGAAAATTGCAGCTATGGGTCTTTTTGCACGTGTTTTGCATGATGCATTTGGTGGCGCCGTCAGCGATTGGAGCCAAGTGATCGCTTTGCTTTCGCTTGTGTCCATGTTCCTTGGCGCCTTCGCAGCCATTGGCCAAACCAATATCAAACGTCTGATGGCCTTCTCGTCCATCGCGCATATGGGCTACGCGCTAATGGGCCTCGCGGCGGGTACGGTTTTGGGTGTTGAAGCGATGCTTGTTTACATGGCGATCTATGTGACGATGAATATTGGAACCTTTGCGTTCATCCTGTCGATGGAGAAGGACGGCCAAGCGGTGACTGATATTGGCGCGCTTAACCAATACGCGAAACGCGAGCCAGGCAAAGCCTTGGCGATGTTAATTTTGCTGTTTTCCATGGCTGGTGTACCGCCAATGGTTGGCTTCTTTGGCAAGCTCTACGTACTGCGTGCTGCCTATGAAGCGGGTCTTGCGTGGCTGGCCGTAGCTGGCGTGATCGCGTCGGTCATTGGTGCCTATTATTACCTGCGCATCGTCTATTATATGTACTTTGGCGAAGAGCCTGATGAAACGCTAGACAAGAGCAACTCACCCGTTCTGTGGGGTTTTTTAATGGCTTCCGCAGCGATCATGGTCTTGGGCCTAATTAACCTCTTCGGTGTTGAAGGTGCAGCGGCGGCAGCGGCGGCGACGCTTGTTAACTAAGACAGGCTTTCCACTTGGCTATGGCCGACGTGTGTTGTTCGAGGTCGATAGCACCAACGCAGAAGCTGCGCGTATCGCAGGATCGCTTGCAGGGCCGGAATGGATCTTGGCTCTGAAACAGACTGCGTCGCGTGGCCGTCGTGGCCGCGCGTGGTACTTTCCCAAAGGTAATTTCGCCGCCACTCTGGTGCTACATCCGCACGAGACGCCCGATGTGGTTGCGCTGCGCTCTTTCGTGGCCTCGCTCGCGCTTTTTGATGCTCTCATTGCCTGCGGTGTTCAGGCGCAATCGCTTGCGCTGAAATGGCCAAACGATGTGTTGCTCAATGGTGGTAAAGTCGCCGGCATTTTGCTGGAAAGTATTGGGACAGGCGGCGGTATTTCTCATCTCGCGATTGGGATCGGTGTGAACCTTGCGGATGCGCCTTTGGCCTCAGACTTGGAAGCGCGGGCGATGCGGCCGGTTTCACTCCTGTCGGAAACTGGCGTTGCGGTCGCCCCCGAGGATTTTCTTGATTTGCTCGCCAGTGCCTACGCGCGTCAAGAAAGCCAGTTCACTACCTATGGGTTCGCCCCGATCTGCGACGCTTGGCTCGCACGCGCGGCAAAACTGGGCGAAGTGATCACAGCGCGCACCATGAACAGTGAAACTACTGGCACGTTCGAGACGGTAGACGCACAGGGCAACCTTGTTCTAAAGACCTCTGAGGGCCGTGTGGCAATTGCCGCCGCGGATGTATTTTTCTAAACGCGGAGAGACGCGATGCTTCTGGCGATTGATTGCGGCAATACGAATACGGTGTTCTCAATTTGGGACGGCACGAATTGGCTCTGCACGCTGCGCACCTCGACCCATCATGGGCGTACAGCGGATGCGTATTTCACTTGGTTTTCAACCTTGGTGAAGCATTACGATATCGAACTCGACATCAAAGATGTGATCATTTCAGCGACAGTGCCGCGCGTTGTGTTCAACTTGCGTATTTTTTCGGATCGCTTTTTCAATTGCCGCCCTTTGGTCGTTGGCAAGCCGGAGTGCGCGCTGCCACATGCGCCACGTGTTGATGCAGGCACAAAGGTAGGTCCTGATCGTTTGGCCAATGCGGCAGGGGCCTATGATCGTCATGGCGGCAATGTAGTCGTCGTTGACTTTGGTACCGCTACCAATTTCGATGTGGTCGCAGAGGATGGCGCATATGTAGGCGGGGTGATTTCGCCCGGTGTGAATCTCTCGCTTGAAGCGCTGGCACTTGGTGCGGCCGCGCTCCCGCATGTGGATATTTCCCAGCCAGAGCATGTGATCGGCGTGAATACAGTCGAATGCATCCAGTCAGGTGTGTTCTGGGGCTATACAGGCCTCATCGAAGGTATTACCAGCCGGATCAAGAATGAATATGGCAAGCCGATGAAAGTGGTTGGCACAGGCGGTCTTGCCCCGCTGTTTGCGTCAGCCGAAAACTTGTTTGATGTGATTGAAGATGACCTCACTATGCATGGTCTGATCGTAATCCACGAGCATAATAAGAAGAACGGATAAACCGAAATGAGCGCAGAGCGTTTGATCTACCTTCCCCTTGGCGGGGCGGGCGAAATTGGCATGAATGCCTATGTATACGGCTACGGGAAACCGGGCAAAGAAAAACTGATCCTTGTGGATCTTGGCGTGACTTTTCCTGACATGGACGGCACCCCGGGGGTGGATTTGATCCTGCCCGATATCACCTGGCTGAAAGAGCGCCGAAATGATCTGGAGGCGATCTTCATCACCCACGCCCATGAGGATCATGTCGGCGCAATTGGTCACTTTTATGAGCAACTGAAAGCGCCGATTTATACGCGCGCGTTTACGGCGAATATCGCGCGTCGCAAACTAGATGAATATGGGGTTGAAGCGAAAGCAGTCACGACTGTTTCCCCTTGGCCTGAGGTTGTGAAAGCGGGACCGTTTAGTGTTGGCTTCTTGCCGATTTCACATTCTATCCCCGAAAGCTCTGGTCTGTGCATCGACAGCCCAGACGGGCGCGTTTTGCACACAGGCGATTTCAAAATCGACGAAACCCCGCTGGTGGGCGAAGCGTTTGATGAGCAACTCTGGCGCGATGTATCCAAAGACGGCGTCAAAGCACTGGTCTGCGATTCAACAAACGTATTTTCGTTGAATGAAGGCCGGTCCGAAATCACCGTCGGGCCCGAGATCGAAAAACTGATCAAGGATCAACCAGGTATGGTTGTGGCAACGACCTTCGCCTCCAACGTGGCGCGGGTGAAAACGCTGGCGGAAGCTGGTGTGCGGGCAGGGCGGTCTGTCGTGCTCTTGGGTCGTGCGATGCGGCGCATGGTGGAAGCCTCGATCGAAACGGGCGTGCTCAGCGACTTCCCTACCTGCATCAATCCTGAAGACGCAACGCAACTGCCGCGCGAAAATGTGATGCTTCTCGTGACAGGTTCGCAAGGCGAACGCCGCGCGGCCTCTGCGCAATTGGCGCGTGGCAAGTACCAAGGCCTGATGTTGAAAGAGGGCGACACGTTCTTATTTTCCTCCAAAACCATCCCGGGAAATGAGCGCGGTGTGATCTATATCATCAACCAAC
This sequence comes from Planktotalea sp., assembly GCF_018607995.1. GTDB lineage: Bacteria > Pseudomonadota > Alphaproteobacteria > Rhodobacterales > Rhodobacteraceae > Planktotalea. Next base: position 6,511 of record NZ_JABBAL010000002.1, on the reverse strand, counting down.
TCTCCGAAAAGGGTGTGGATGTTATCGATGACAGCTCTGGCCTGTATCACGTGTCGGGCCATGCGAACCGTCCTGATCTGGAAAAGATGCACGAAATCACCAAGCCACAAATGTTGATCCCGATGCACGGCGAACATCGCCACCTGCGCACGCATGTGAAGATCGCTGAAGCCAAGGGTTTGAAGGGGATCGTGGCGGTTAACGGCATGATGATTGACCTCTCAGGCAATGCTCCAAAGGTTGCAGATTACATCGAAACAGGACGCACGTATTTGGACGGTTCCGTGCAAGTCGGCGCGCTTGACGGCGTGGTGCGCGACCGTATGCGTATGGCTTTGAATGGACATATCACCGTGACGGTCATCATCGATGAAAACGATGAAATGCTGGGCGATCCATGGTGCGAGCTGATGGGCCTTGCGGATCAAGGCAAGTCACGCGCGCCGCTGGTTGATGTGGTTGAAGAAGACCTCAGCCAGTTAATCGGTCGCTCAAACGGTAAGACCATGCGCGACGACAAGAAGCTGGAAGAGGCGATCAAACGCCAAGTGCGTCAAAGCTGCAATGCGGAAATCGGTAAAAAGCCGGAAGTCACGATTGTGGTGTCGCGACTGGCCTAAAGCCGGTTCTTGTCGAACCAATCGACCAATCTAAAAAGTTGCGCGGTGAGGGATGCTATGTCCTCATCGCGCCACCCGTCCATCATCGCCATATAATCAGGCAAAAGCGCGCGTTGCACATCAGGCAGATGTGCTTGGCCCGCTTGGGTGAGAAACACGTGTTTCGTGCGCGCATCGTTTTGCATCGCTTCGAAACGTGCCCAGCCCATACCCTCAAATTTAGTAACCATCTTGGATACGGCAGGTTGTTTCACTTCAACAGCGGCGGCAATCGCGGTCACGCTTTGCCCCTCAGGCATCCGACGGGCGAGGTGATTCAGAAACGAGAATTGTGCCTCCGTAAGGCCGAATCGATCCAGCATTGCGCCCATTCTTGTGCTGAATAGCTGTGTGCCGATACTGAGAGAAGCCACAAGTTTATCTTATTTTTCAATGTGTTCTGGTGACTTCAGTGTCGATTTCACAACTTGGCTTGCATAAGTATTCTATGGAATGAAATATTGAAGGGATGATCCCATGTTTTGCTCACTAAAGACTGCTGCACTTGCAACGCCACTTTGGCTTCACGCGACACTGACGAGTGTTAGCTTTGCTGCGTTCTAATGGACACGCTTGTCTCTGGACAAGCTCTATGCGGCCTCGGGTCATCCAGTTGACTTTGCGACGGGACAGTTAGCCTTTGATGGGTTGACGATCCTTGGCTATTACGGCGCGATGCTCGCGGCGGGGACGTTTGGCACCTATGTGCAAACCCAAATGTTCGATTTTGCCTTTATCGCTTCGGCGACTTTCTTTGGCATTTGCCTCGGCACGTTGATTGCGCGCCTTGGCCAGGCAAGCTGCGCGACGGTTTCGATGGGAATAGGAGCCGCGTTCTTCGCCTTTTCAGGCGGTACTTTAGATGCGCTTGAGAACTTAATGTCATTTTGGCTAATGCAGTTCGAAGCGGCCATCCCACAGATGTTGGCCTACATCTATTCCAGCTTTGCAGCGCTCAAGTTTATCTCGCTCACGATAGCGATGACACTTGCGATTGCCGCTATTGTCACTGGGTTGATCTCAGGTGGTATGCGGATGATCCGCCCGACGCAAAGGATTTAGAACAAAAGAAAAGCCCCAAACCGCAAACTGCGTGTTCGGGGCTTTCTCATTTCAATATTAGTGCTTTAGTTTGCGCTGCGCTCTTCAAAGCTCATCGCGATAAAGCCAGGAAGGTGATCGCCCAATCCCACAACGTTGTTGTTGCCGCCACCACGTCCACGGTTGGAGCGGCTGCGTGAGTTGTTTTCGCTTGAGGCTTGCTTGGATGCCGCTGTATTCGGTTCTGCCTTAGCAGGCTCAACCTCAGCCGCGACGACGGGTGCGTCTGCTTGGACTTCCTTCTTTGGCGCGTCGTCTTTGGGCTTGTTGCGCAAACGTGTGCGCGTGCGCTTTGGCTTGTCTTCGCGCGCGGGCGATGCGCCATCAGCTTTTGCCTCGCTCGGCGCAGGGGCGTCAGCAGGCTTCAACGGATTATCGATGCGCGTGATCTGCTTTTGGATCAGCTTTTCAATCGCGTCGAAATTCTTCTCGTCCCGTGGTACGCAGATCATTACGGCTTTGCCATCACGACCAGCGCGTCCTGTACGACCAATGCGGTGCACATAGTCTTCTGCGTGACCTGGTACATCAAAGTTGAAAACATGGCTCACCGAAGGGACATCAAGTCCACGCGCCGCAACATCAGAGGCAACAAGAAAGCGCAAACCGCCTTCGCGAAAGCCGTCCAAGGTCTTTGTGCGCTGGCTTTGATCGAGATCGCCGTGAATGGGCGCTGCATCATACCCATACTTTTTCAACGACTTAGCAACGACATCCACATCCATTTTGCGGTTACAAAAGATGATCGCGTTGGTGCAGGCGTCACCTTCAGCGTCGATCAGTTTGCGTAGTGCTTTGCGCTTTTCCGTGCCTTCGCGATCCCTGCGTGAGCCTTTGAACATCATCACGACCTGTTCGATGTTCTCGGACGCGGTCGCCTGACGCGCAACTTCGACGCGGGCAGGGTTGGACAGGAAGGTGTTGGTGATGCGTTCGATTTCAGGGGCCATGGTGGCCGAGAAGAACAGCGTTTGACGGGTAAAGGGTGTCAGGCCAAAGATACGTTCGATATCGGGAATGAAGCCCATGTCGAGCATGCGATCGGCCTCATCAACGACCATGACCTGCACACCCGTCAACAACAGTTTGCCGCGCTCAACGTGATCCAGCAGGCGACCGGGTGTTGCGATCAACACGTCCACGCCTTTGTCGATCAGACGGTCTTGTTCTTTAAATGACACGCCCCCGATCAAAAGCGCTTTACTTAGTTTCTTGTGGTATTTCGTGTATGTATCGAAATTTTCGGCAACTTGTGCGGCCAATTCGCGCGTTGGGCAAAGCACCAAAGAGCGCGGCATGCGTGCGCGTGCACGACCTTTGCCCAGCATGGTGATCATCGGTAGCGTGAAGCTAGCGGTTTTACCCGTGCCCGTTTGCGCAATTCCGAGTACATCGCGGCCTTCCAGCGCTGGTGGAATCGCGCCTTCTTGGATCGGGGTTGGGGATTCGTAGCCAGCGTCATCGATGGCTTTAAGGACCTTTGGGTCCAGATTCAGATCTGAGAACTTTGTCATGTGTTTCCGTAGCTTACGGACACAACTTGGCCCGTGCATCTAGATCAGGCCAAATCCGATTGATCGAGTGTCTTTGCACTCCATGGGCCTTGGATGACGGGATAGCGAAAAAGCTGCCTGCGGTCAAATCACCTTGGATTTATATCGATTTTAGCGGACTTTTAGCGAACTTAGGGACAAGAATAGCGCAGTTTGTTTCCGTTTTAGAAAAGATGAGGGGCTATTCGGAAACTGCTCATGCAACGCAGCGTCTGGATCAATGCGATACCAGTGCAAAAGACCATGCATTTCGAGCGCTTTGAGAAGGTCAGGCCGTGCTGTGCAGACCTCCGTATAAAAGACGCGCAGCGCTTGTGTGCCGCCCTCGGCTTCGAGCGTGTTGAGAAAGCTGTGCATGTTCAACCCGCCTTTGCCCTGATCAAAGGGCGCGTTCAGCTCGGCGCGATAGGCCCCTTTTGATTTGCGGTAGGCATAGTTTGCTTGCCAAGTGTCCCATGTGTCCCCATGCAAATGGCACAAGCGAGTGTCTGATAGTTCCTGTTGCCCCGGGTTTAGTTGATCGCCAAGGAATGCGTTGTGAATCTTAACTGAAAACCCTTCGATTCCAGTGCGATAGATCAATTTTCCAGCTACATGGCTAAGGAACCGACCGCTAAGATGTGCACCAAAACGAGGGTAGAGTGTTTTGGTAACTTTACGACGCTCTTGCATCAGTAAAACGAAGCTCTTGAACGGACGTGGCTCTGTTTGTGGGCCTTCCCACTCCAAAGCTTCAACGGGACGGATGCGCGCGCAGAGGCAATCCGCGCCCAAGGCCGCAAGTTGCGCCGAAAGCGGCGTGTTCCAAACAAGAAACTCGTCATGATCAATGTGTGCAAGCCATGCGACCTCGACACGTTTGGTATAAGCATCGGCTGCGTTCATTGTTTGGCGGGCTTGGTGTTTGTGTGGCCGGCCACCTTTCTTTTGCCAATAGGCCTCATCGGTATCGGTAACGCGCACCTTTGGATGGGATTTAAGCGCCGCATAGGTCGCAACATCAGCATCATCCAGATAAACGTACACACGATGCGCGCCCTGTTCCAGGTGATAGGCGACAAAACCTAACACCTCTTTAAGTGGTGCTTTGATCGTGCTGACAATGCCCCAGCTGTGCGACTTTGCCTTAGCGGGGGTGTGCGCAGGCTCAGGGTCGGGATCGTCATTGGCGCTTTGTTTCTGCGCGCGCTGACGTAATTTGCGGCCACGTAGGGTATTAAAGCGGCGAAACACAGTGCCCGGATCGGCGTTTATCAGGTTCAAAAGGTGATGCGCGAGGGGGGCAATCACGTCATCCTTCTTGGCGTCGAGCCACAAGCGTCCGAGCATATTCACATCAAGCCCGCCAGACACCAAAGCGTAACGGTCCATGTTCAAGGGCAGCGGCGCAGAGGCCAAGCGTTTCAATTTAAACGCATTATCGGGGGTGAAACCGGAAAAAAGCCGCTCGGATTCATAGAGCTTCATGGCCGCGAATAACACGCTCATCGATTGCCCGACACGGCGCTGCACTTCGGTCTGGCCGTGATTGCCAAAGGTGATAATCGCAGAGGCGAGCCAGCGCGGATCAAGATGTTGAAGCATGAAATCAGCCTGTTCAGCCCAAATGTGGGTGAACAAAGCCATCGTATGTGCAGGCTGATCGGATTTGCGCAGATGGGCGGTCAAGAGCCCTTGCAATTTGCAGAGTTCCGGCGGCCTCAGAATTTCTGTATTCAATTCCAATAACTTACGTTGATTCCCCGATTGCTGTTTAGGACGGGTAACATGCTCTGGATCAACTTCTTCAACCAATTTTTTTGCGCAACGCTGCGAGATCGGTATCCAAAGTCGCAAGCGCTTCATCCGTCGCAAAACTCAGCGGTTTTTCGCGGGCTTGCATACGGGTGACGATCGCCTCAAGCCCGCCCTCATAGGTCAGGGCGGGGGGCGTTTCGTGTGTGTCGTCAGGATTGCTAATACTGCGCAAGATGCCCGTATGGGGTGCAACCAGCAAGCGCTATTGGAGCATCATTTCCTTTGTCGCGCTGAGTGTGACATCGGGGTAGTCTCGCGCGACTCGGTCAATATCCCATTGCAGGCGCGTGAGGTAGACAGTGTCGCCGTCATTGTCCGTCGCGATATGGGCTTTATTGGCCTCTGCGAAGGCATCTACCGCCTTTTTGTCCCCCAGAACCCAGCGCGCAGAGGTGAATTGGCTTTGATCAAATCGCACAGGCAGACCGTATTCCAATTCAATACGGCTTGCGAGCACTTCAAATTGTAGCGCGCCAACAACGCCGACGATATAGCCTGAGCCGAAAGTGGGCTTGAAGACCTTCGCCGCCCCCTCTTCTGCAAATTGCATCAAAGCTTTTTCCAAGTGCTTAGATTTTAACGGATCGCCCGCACGTACGCCTTGCAACAATTCCGGTGCAAAAGAAGGGATACCCGTGACGCGCAGTGCTTCGCCTTCGGTCAGTGTATCGCCGATCCGCAATTGACCGTGGTTGGGGATGCCGATGATGTCGCCGGCCCAGCCTTCCTCCGCTAGCTCGCGATCAGAAGCAAGGAAAAGCACAGGATTCGAGATCGCCATAGGCTTTTTCGAGCGCACATGGGTCAGTTTCATACCGCGTTTAAAATGGCCGGAAGCTAAGCGCACAAAGGCGACGCGGTCGCGGTGCTTGGGGTCCATGTTAGCCTGCACTTTGAACACGAAGCCCGCGACTTTCTTCTCTTCAGGCGAAATTTCACGCGGAGAGGCGCGCTGGATCTGCGGCTCCGGCCCGTACGTGCCAATGCCATCCATCAATTCTTTAACGCCGAAAGAGTTGATCGCCGAACCGAACCAGATCGGCGTCATATGGCCTTCCAACACGGATTGCGGGTTAAGTGTTGGCAGCAATTCGCGTGCCATTTCAACGTCTTCTTTGAGTTTGTCGAGCAAATGCGCAGGCACATGTTCCGCAAGCGCAGGATCATCAAGACCGTTGATCTCGATGGAATCCGCGACCTTATTGCGGTCCGCGCGGTCCATAAGCTCTAGCCTGTCATTCAGCATATCATAGCAGCCCATAAAGTCAGGGCCGACCCCGATAGGCCAGCTGGCTGGGGTCACGTCGATGGCGAGATTTTCTTGAATTTCATCAATTATATCAAAGGTATCGCGGCTTTCACGGTCCATCTTGTTACAAAACGTCAGGATCGGCAGATCGC
>NZ_JABBAL010000010.1 GCF_018607995.1 Planktotalea sp. | reverse complement strand
CATCCCAAATTAGGGAATTTACAGGAAGTGTCCCGGGAGTCCGTACATATCTACACAGTGGCGGTGGACGGTTACCAATCATTGGCTGAATGTGCAGGCCCTCAGTGTTCATGTAGTCTAAAGCTGACTTTCTCATTGGTAAGACCGTCATCAAACACGTTTCGGCAAAAAACCCGTTTGCGATTTCAGAAGCAATTGTCTGGCCTTTTCTATTAAAGGGGTGTCAACCATCTGCCCATCCATCAGGATTGCAGCACCGTTTGCTGCCTCGTTAGCGTGCAAGATCTGTCGGGCCCATTTAAGCTGCTCATCGGACGGAGCAAAGGCAACCTTAATGGTTTCTATCTGGTTGGGATGAATAGCGAGTTTGCCACCAAACCCCAGCTGACGTGCGTAATTTGCGTCGGCCATCACACGCTCTGGTTCATTTACCAAAACGGTAACGCCATCAATGGGCGAGGGTAGGCAAAAGGCGCGCGAATATGTCACCAGAGACAAGCGCGCCAAAAGTAATGCTTCCGTGGTCTCATCGCACCCGATATCTAATGAGTAGTCGATCGACCCGAAGGCCAACTGGCACGTTGCCTCCGCCTGACAGATTTCCTGTAGGCCAACAATTCCGCAGGCAGTTTCAACCAAAGCGATGACAGGAATATCCGATCCGACTTGGTCAATGTCCGCTGCGGTCTCAGATTTAGGTAACATCACACCAATGCCACCAACACTGCGGACGAGCGCCATATCTGCGTCAAACCACTGCGATGTGGTGGCATTGACCCGGATGAAGCACGGGACCGGCAGATCGACCAGATAACTGGCCAAACCATCACGCGCCTTGGCTTTATCTGCGGCTGGTACGGCATCTTCGAGGTCAACTATAATGGCGTCAGCGCCGCTAATTGCAGCCTTGGCTATACGCTCGGGGCGCGTTGCTGGTACAAAGAGGGGCGCGACCGTGGATGAGATTTTCACCGCCACTTACGCGGCAGGCCGAACTATAGCGTAATGCGGGCTTTGGACAGTGCCTGTATCAAACAATTGCGCGATCTCAACATCTGGTAGGCCCACGACATCGCCCAGTATCTCTTCCGTATGCATCCCAAGGGTGGGAGCGGGTAAAGGTTCTTCCCTTTCAAATTGCGAGAAATTAAAAGGTGAGCCGGGCACAAGAAACTTGCCAAGGCCAGGCGTTTCAATATCTGCAAAAATAGGATTATCGATCGATAGGTCAGGATCATGTGCAAGCGCCGTTTCAAAATCGCGAAACACAGACCATGTCAGACTGTTGTCATCAAACAAGGTACCAATCTCTGCTCTGACCCGTTGGGCGAACCACGGTTTTAGAACTTCTGTAATTGCATCGCGATGGATATACCGCTGTCCTTCGTCTTCAAAATTTGCACCAAGGCGCGCGGCAAGTTGGTCCATTTGCGCACCCGTACTGGTGACCTTCACGATGCCCTGCCACTGACGCCGTGTCAGGCCGATAAGCATCACACGTTCGCCGTCAGCAGAAATGAAATCTTGGCCGTATGCACCGTAGAGCGCGTTGCCGGACTTTTGCCGTTTTGCGCCACCTGTCGCGGTATCACCGATAATGCCCAAATTACCGAGCATGGCTGCAGCCACGTCTTTGAGTGAAAACTCAACATCTTGGCCGGCACCCGTCCGCAACCGATGCCGCTCAGCGGCCAAAAGCGCAGAGACCATCATCTGACCGGCGATGCAATCCCATGCTGGTAGCGCATGCGCGACCGGTTCCTCCGATCCGACGGACCCCGTAATGGCCGGAAAGCCAAGCGCAGGATTGACAGTGTAGTCGACTGCGGGCCGTCCATGACGGTCGCCTTTCAGCGCCACCATGATCAGGTCTTTGCGATGTTTGGACAACGTTTCATGATCCATCCATCCGCGAACCTTGAGGTTGGTCAGAAACATCCCCGCGTCCTCGCCGGGGGCGGTGATGATTTGCGTTACCAATTCTCGCCCACGATCTGATTGCATGTCGACAGCGATTGACCGCTTGCCTTTGTTCATGCCCGCCCAAAAATGGCTTAGCCCATTGGCCGCGACAGGCCAGCGTGTCGCATCAAGCCCCCCACCGAGCCGGTCAAACCGGATGACGTCTGCGCCCATTTGCGCCATCGTCATGCCCGCAAGTGGGACAGCGACAAAGGCGGACCCTTCAACAACCCGCATTCCATTCAAAACTCCAGCCATCGCACTATTCCTCCCAGATTGTGTTTGCTTGCATCCCTTGGTGACCATCGACCAATCCTGTGCAAAGTTTCATGCCATCTTCTCTAGTCTCGCCAAACAGGTGCATGTCGTCAAAATGGAACATCGGATGAATGCCCCGGAACTGAAATTTACGCACGTCACGACCGCTGTGCCCCATCGCAGCCCGCAGCAGCAGCATCGCCTGCAATGGCCCATGCACGACCAGGCCGGGATACTTTTCAACGGATTGGGCATAGGGCAAATCGTAGTGGATTCGGTGCGCGTTGAATGTGATTGCCGAAAACCGGAACAAAAGAGGTTCCGCAACGGCGACAGCTTCTATCATATCTGGTTTCGACGGGACCGGCTTTGACTTTGGCGGCACAAAAATTTGCGGAATGTTGAGATAAACAATATCTTGGGTTTCTTCGACGCATAGCAAATCATCTTCAAAGATGGCATGGGCAACACTTACAAACAGCATCGGGCCAATTACGCCTTCTTTTTCTGTGATCGACTTGATTTCAGAGCGCCGCGTGAGGCGCGCACCAATATGAAGTGGCGCGTGGAATGTAAGCGTCCCCCCCGCCCACATCCGTCGTTCCAAATGAACGGGCGGCAAAAAACCCCCGAGTTTGGGGTGACCATCAGTGGATAGCTCCGTGGTGTCGACATTCGGAGTGAAAGCACACCAATGGGACAATAATGGCATGACGTCACCTGCCTGACCTGCGTCAAATCCGATCGTCGCCGCAAGACGCACAGCCGCGGTTTCGCCGAATACAGCGTAATCGTGGTGTGCCCGCCCGATCCATTGTGTGAGGTCAGTCTTTAACATCGTCTGCGCGTCCTCCAAGCCTCCGGTACAGATAATATACAACTCATAAGTATAAAAAATCAATTAATTATAATGACTTAACGGGATACAGCAGTATACAACCAACTAATATGCTGCGATGCGGCATGACTAAAGAACCGGAAACGTTCGTAAAGTTGACGACACTGCAGGTGCAGCAAAGATCGGTAATTTATTGCGATCTGTCACACTCAAAAAAGGTGTTTTTAAAGAAACTGAGCAACGTGAACGGGGTCAATTTGTCGAACAGCAAGCCACGAAACGGATGACGGCTTTAGGAAAGCAGCGGGCTTTGTTGCACAAATCGCCTGAGGGATTCACTGCATGAAACCAGCGTGATAGCTGAAGACATGAGCAGTTGGGGCCCTACGAAATACAAGACCAAAAATTGGTCGTCTTACAATGAAAGCTTGAAGTAGCGCAGATAGTTGTCGATTTGGTTTGATCCGGAGATGGTTTGGACGCCGCCGCCAAACGGCAGGCGAGGTCGGCAAAAGCAATTCAGTGATACCGCCATTCAGACGTGTCTGACATTGAAGGTCCTGTTTGGCATGCAGCGTCGGCAGACAACTGGGTTCGTCCATAGCCTGTTACGATTGGTCGGGCTGGACTGGACCGCGCCGGACTTCAGCAACTTATGTCGCCGCCAGAGAACACTGAATGTAGGCCTGTCATATCGAGGCTCCAAAGGTCCATTGCACCTCCTTATCGACAGCAAAGGCATCAAGGCCAAAGGTGGAGGCGAGTGGAGCGCCCGCAAGCATCCTTCTCACACATGCAAGCATGTGCTACCGGGCAGAGGGCGGCCCCAAACGCCGAATCTGACGGAAAATACATATTTGAATTGACGACGAAACATTGGAGGTTCGGACGTTCGAGGTCACCGGCAAAAACTCGGAGATGCTCCCATGCTGCCAGAACTTCGGAACCAAATCCCGCACGATCAGGACATCGGCAACGTCACAGCTGATGGGGCATATGACACGCGTAAATGCCTCGAGTCGATTGCCGCCAGAGGTGCCAATGCCGTGACCACTCCGCGCAAGAATGCCAAGCCCTGTAAGCTGACGAGCGCCGGAGCGATTGCCCAAAACTAAGCGGTCAGTCTGCAGCAATATCTGGGCCGCACCTTGTGGCAACGTTGGAGTGGATAACACCGCCGAAGCCGCGTCGAAACGAAGATGCACTGCAAAAAACTACTTGGCCAATCGTTGATGGTGAGGGGTTTTGATCGGCAGGTTGCAGAGATCCACGTCCGCATCGCTGTCCTCAACCGCTACACGGCTCTTGGCATACCTATTACGAAGCCTGTAAACTAAACCCGTATGTGGTAAGGCCAAGAGCGTCCTTCGCCTGATTTGTGCAACAAAGCCGACACGGACCACAAATTGAGTGTTGGATACAAGCGTGGCTAGGTTAAAGCCATGAAACAAACGTACACCATGAAACACTAATTATCAGACGTTTTCGCATCTTAGCATGCCAAATGCCACAGTTATGACACTGATCATACTAAACATCTTTGTTGGGGTCATATTTTTAAGTGTCATGTTATCCGTAAAGAATATCACCCATGTTAAGTAGAAGAATAGTATAAAGTATTAAAAAGACTGTCGGAGCTAGATAACCCTCAGCCGTTGCCTTCACACCCTCTATATTTGCCCAATCACTGTTGATAGTACGAAAGCCAAAAACGGCAG
>NZ_JABBAL010000007.1 GCF_018607995.1 Planktotalea sp. | reverse complement strand
CGATTGTGCCGATGTTGACGTGCGGTTTATTGCGTTCAAACTTTTCCTTAGCCATCTTGGCGCCTCATCAGATTAGGGGGATTCAATCTCGAACCCGAATTTCTCTGACCGCGCACATATTGGCTTACTGAGAGAAAATCAAGCGTCAGTTCGACGCTGTTTCGCTCTCAACAGCGTCCTGCGCTTCTGCTGCTTTATCTTGCGCTTTTTCCACTGTCGCTGCCGTCGTTGGTGCGTCGGTTTTCGCTTGTTCAGACGTTTCGTCCGTCGCTTCTGGGGTTTGCGGCGTCTCAACCACTTTTGGATCCAATTCCTTACGGCGCTTGAACCATTTCTCTTGGCGATGCTGGTGCGTGATATAACGCTGGATCATCTTGGCCGCGTTCTCGGACAAAGTTTCCAACTGTTCTTCCGCTGATTTGGTCAGGCCAGACCCGACAATTGTATCGCCGTCTAGAGTTTCCAAAACTGTGATTTGCTTTGGTTCTTCGTTGAGCTTTTTACCTGCCGCATCATCCCACACCGTGAGCTTGAAAATCAGCAGAGATTTTGGCGACAAGATCAATGGAATACCCGGCTGAGCAAGCACATAGCCCTCTAGAGAGATGCCAAAGTGATAAAGCTGATCGCCGTCATAACGCGAAAAACGCGTATCGATGGCTTTTGTGACCGCTTCGATCCACTTATCCTTGCTGGCATCGCGCGACACAGGACCTTTCACCAAATTCGGCGCGATAACAATGTTATGTGCCAAGGCGAATTCACCAATCGGGGCCGGCTTTCCAGAGATATCATCTATATTTTCACAAGCGCTTAGGCTTACAATAGCAATCAGTAGTGCAGAGAATCGAAACATGGATAACCCCTGTAGCCGCCGCGTCGTGTTAGCCCAGCGCACGCGCAAGATCAATCCAACGTCTAAGTAAATCGGTTGTCGCGTGGGAAACCGCGCGGTGCCATACGGCCAGAGCCTGCGCGTTTACCTGTCCATTCGGCCAGCTCGACTTCGGTGCGTGTGCGCCCTGCGGGATCAAGCCACGACAAGCCGTCGGCCATTGTGAAGGTGGCCACGTCAGTCATGCCGCCATCCTTGTATTTCTGCAAACGCACGCCTTTGCCACGACCCATTTCTGGCAGCTCATCCAACGGGAACACCAGAACTTTGCGGTTCTCGCCGACCACCGCAACGCTGTCACCAGTCACAGGTTTGCACGCCAAGGCACGATTATCGCCACGCACATTCAGCACTTGTTTGCCTGAGCGGGTTTGTGCCACCACATCGTCTTCGGGCACCACAAAACCATCCCCTGCGGAGGAAGCCACGAGCAGTTTTCGGCCAGGTTTTTGAATAAACAGATCAACGAGCCCTGCTTCATTCGGAAGATCAACCATCAAGCGCAAAGGTTCGCCCATGCCCCGACCACCTGGCAGATTGGCCGCCGACACGGTGTAGAACCGTCCGTTAGAGCCAAAGGCAAGCAGGCGATCCGTGGTTTCTGCGTGGAAAATAAAGCGTGGACCATCGCCGTCTTTGAATTTCAGCTCGCGCGTCAGATCAATGTGGCCCGTCATCGCGCGGATCCAGCCCATTTCGGAACAGACTACCGTGATCGGTTCGCGATCAATCATCGCTTCAAGGGGGACCTCTTCGACTGCGCCCGCTTCTGAAAATTGCGAGCGGCGCGCGCCCGCGGGGTGATCCTTGCCGAATTGCTTTTTGGTTTCACGAATCTGATCGGCGATGCTGCTCCACTGCAACTCAACGCTGTTCATAAGGTCATCAAGCCCTGCACGTTCTTCCATCAGCGCGTCGCGCTCACGCTTAAGTTCCATCTCTTCAAGGCGGCGCAGAGAGCGCAGGCGCATGTTGAGAATGGCTTCAGCTTGGACTTCGGTTAGCTCACCCTCGCCTGCTATTGGGCCGACATAGTCCGCTTCGCTCATCGCACGAGTAAAGGTGCGGCCCCAATCTTCGCGCATCAGCGCCGCTTTGGGATCATCATCATATCGGATGATATCAATCACACGGTCAAGATTGAGGAAGGCGACAATCAAGCCTTCCAACACCTCAAGACGATGGTCGATCTTTTCCATGCGGTGCGTAGAACGTCGCATCAACACATCGCGGCGGTGATCCAAGAAGGCGCGCAACACTTCCTTCATTGAACAGACTTTAGGCGTCAAACCATCGATCAACACGTTCATGTTGAGCGAGAAACGCACCTCAAGGTCAGAGCTGCGATATAGCATGCTCATCAAGATGTCGGGCTCGACGTTTTTAGAGCGTGGCTCCAGCACGATGCGTACATCTTCGGCAGATTCATCGCGAATATCGCCAAGGATCGGGATTTTCTTGGTCTGGACCAGATCCGCAATCTTTTCGATCAGCTTGGATTTTTGAACCTGATAGGGAATTTCTGTGACTACGACTTGCCATTGTCCACGGCCAAGGTCCTCGACCTCATACTTACAGCGCAACCGGAACGAGCCACGCCCTTTGCGATAAGCTTCGGCGATGTTTTCCTTGGGTTCAACAATCGTGCCGCCTGTCGGGAAGTCAGGGCCGGGCACGAAATTCAAAAGCGTGTCGTCACGCGCATCTGGCGTTTTGATCAGATGCAGGCAAGCTTCGCAGAGTTCCGCAATATTGTGGGGCGGGATATTCGTCGCCATACCGACCGCAATACCGCTCGAGCCATTCGCGAGCAGATTGGGGAAACTTGCAGGCAGAACAACAGGTTCCGTCAGCGTGCCATCGTAGTTTTCGCGAAAATCAACAGCATTCTCAGCGAGACCTTCCAGCAAAGCTTCCGCCGCAAGAGTCATGCGCGCTTCCGTGTAGCGCGCCGCCGCAGGGTTATCGCCGTCGATATTGCCGAAGTTGCCCTGCCCATCCACAAGCGGGTAGCGCACATTAAAGTCCTGCGCGAGGCGGGCCATAGCGTCATAAATCGCAGCGTCACCATGCGGGTGATAGTTGCCCATCACATCGCCAGAAATCTTTGCCGATTTACGAAAGCCGCCAGTTGCGGACAATTTAAGTTCGCGCATCGCATAAAGAATGCGGCGATGCACGGGCTTCAAGCCATCGCGCGCATCCGGCAACGCGCGGTGCATAATCGTGGAGAGCGCATAGGTCAAATAGCGATCACCAAGGGCGCGACGAAGCGGTTCGCTTAAGTCGGGAACACTTGGGGTTTCATCTGTGGTATCGTCGCTCATGAGATGCTTCTAGCCCCAGCTCTGGAGAGCGGCAAGATGAGAAGCGTTTGGCTCGCCAGAATATACACATATGCAACGGGGAAAGTTTTTGTCTTTTCACCCCTCACAGACAACAAGAATCAGCGATATAAATACTCAACAGTGCGAAGTCGCTGCGAATAAGTTAGCGTATCCGGAGGGGATATGGGTAAAATCATCATTATCACATTCGCATTCATGGCGTTTGCTTTTTATGAATTGAGCGACGGCAGTGACTTTGTGTCTATCGCGGATGAAAAGCGCGTATCGACGGCAGTTGTAAAAGCTGAAGAAGATCGTATCGCTGCGATTGAAAAAGCTGAGCGCTTAGCGGCGCAGCCTGAGCCTGTTGTGGCCGTGACACCCACTGTAGTTATGACAAGTGCGGTTGTTAAGCCTGTTGAACCCATAGCGGTAAACTCTGAGGCTTTAGCCTTGGATGCGGAGAAGATTGAAGGGGGCGTCGCAGGCGTCGTCGAGGTGGCCGTCGTTGAGCCTGAAATCATCGCCGATCTGCGTGAAGTCACCGCAGCGCGCGTGAACATGCGTGACGGACCCGGCCCGAATTTCGATGTGATTGCAAAGCTGACCAACCGCCAGCAGGTCGAGATTCTGCAAGATCCTGGCAACGGCTGGGTGAAACTGCGTGTCGACGATACTGGTCGTGAGGGCTGGATGGCCGATTTCTTGCTCACCACGTCAAACAATTAATTTTCTATTTCATCACATGCTGCTAAGCCCGCCGCACACAACTGGCGGGCTTTTTTATGAGTACGACGATTTTGCAAAAATCGATACTGATCACAGGCTGTTCTTCAGGCATTGGATACGATTGCGCCAAGGGCATGCGCGAAGCTGGATGGCAGGTGTTTGCATCCTGTCGTAAGGCCGAAGATTGCGCGCGTTTGCAAGGCGAAGGCTATGACAGCCCACTGATAGATTATGCAGATCCTGATAGTATTTCCAATGGCTTAGCCGAAGTTCTGGTCGCAACAGGCGGCACGTTGGATGTGGTATTTAACAATGGGGCCTTTGCCCTACCCGGCGCAGTCGAGGATTTACCGCGCGAGGGCTTGCGCGAAATTTTCGAGTGTAATCTGTTTGGCGTGCACGATCTGACGCGTGCTGTTTTACCAGTGATGCGCGCTCAAGGGCATGGGCGGATCATCAACTGCTCATCCGTGCTTGGCCTTGTCACGATGAAATGGCGCGGGGCGTATTCGGCGAGTAAATTCGCTATGGAGGGGTTGAGCGATACGCTGCGACTCGAAATGCGCGGCACAGGGATTGATATCATCCTGATTGAACCCGGCCCGATAACGTCGGACATTCGCGTCAATTCCATCCCGCATTTCGAACGTTGGATCGATTGGAAAAACTCTGCGCGCTACGCGGAATACGAGAACACGTTAATTGATCGTTTGTATACAAGTTCAGGACCAGATCCGTTCGAGTTGCCTGCGAGCGCCGTGACCCAAAAGCTCTTGCATGCGTGCGAGGCCAAGCGTCCAAAGCCGCGCTACTATGTTACTAAACCCACCTATCTGATGGGTGTTCTTCGGCGCGTATTGAGCGCACGTGCCCTCGATTGGGTAATCTCTAGGATATAACAACGCAAATTATCATTCGCTTTTCGCGCCATCGCGCCTAGATAGTCAGTGAACTCAGTGAGGAGATGAAAATGGCGAGTGACCCGCTCTTTATCGTAATGATTGTCGCGATGCTGGCAGTGCTCGGCATTTTAATGGTTGGCATTGGCGGCTTTGCGAAAGGTGGCGATTTCAACCGCAAACACGCGAACCGGATCATGCGCTATCGCATCTACGCGCAATTCGTAACGGTGCTACTGATCCTCGCTGTCGTCTACTTCGCAAAGGGCTGAACTATGGTTGTTCTCAACAAAATCTATACAAAAACCGGCGATGCTGGTGAAACCGCGCTTGGTAATGGGGCGCGTGTTGCCAAACATTCCATGCGTGTGAATGCCTATGGGACGGTCGATGAAACCAATGCGACCGTCGGTCTCGCACGCCAACACACAAGCGGCGAAATCGACGCTATGCTGGGCATGATCCAGAACGATTTGTTTGATCTTGGCGCGGATCTATGCCGCCCCGACATGGAAAAAGACGACGACGCGGAATACGCGCCGCTTCGCATGACAGACGCGCAGGTGGCCCGCCTCGAGAGAGAAATTGACGCTATGAACGGTGATCTTGAACCGTTGCGCAGCTTTATTTTGCCCGGTGGCTCGCCTTTGGCCGCGCAAATGCATTTGTGCCGTACAGTGTCACGTCGTGCGGAGCGTTTGTCGGTGGAGCTGGCCACGATGGAATCAGTGAACCCTGCGGCGGTGAAATATCTCAACCGCCTTTCGGATTGGTTCTTTGTGGCTGGTCGTGTGGTCAACAATAGCGGCAAGGATGATGTTTTGTGGGTTCCCGGAGCAAACCGCTAAGACCATTTATTGACTTCATGAAAAAATTAGGAATTTTTTCATGAACGTGACGTCATGACATAATGGCGCGTCGGTTTTAGCCTGTTGATTCGACGCGCACCTGCGTATTGAGACCGTGTAATTCCGCGCAGTGCAGCGCATTAAAAGGGAGCTTGTGCAAATGAAGGTCATCGTACCTGTCAAACGCGTGATCGATTATAACGTGAAAGTTCGCGTCAAAGCGGATGGAAGCGGTGTTGATCTCGCCAACGTAAAAATGTCCATGAACCCGTTCGACGAGATTGCAGTCGAACAGGCGATCCGCCTCAAAGAGTCTGGGAAAGCGGACGAAGTCATCGCGGTTTCTGTCGGCGTGAAGCAAGCGCAAGAAACACTGCGCACTGCCTTGGCGATGGGCGCGGATCGCGCGATCCTCGTGGTTGCAGTGGATGATGTGCACAACGACATCGAGCCACTCACAGTTGCGAAGATCCTCAAGGGTGTCGTTGACGAAGAGCAGCCAGGCCTTGTGCTTTGTGGCAAGCAGGCAATCGACAACGATATGAACGCAACGGGCCAGATGCTTTCTGCACTCATGGGTTGGTCCCAAGCGACCTTCGCATCCGAGATCGACATAGACGGCGACAGCGCGACAGTAACGCGCGAAGTTGACGGTGGTTTGCAGACGATCAAAGTGAAAATGCCCACTGTTGTGACGGTTGATTTGCGCTTGAACGAGCCACGTTATGCGTCCCTGCCAAACATCATGAAGGCGAAAAAGAAGCCTATGGATGAGAAGACACCCGCAGATTACGGCGTTGACGCATCCCCGCGCTTGGAAATCGTCAATACGGTTGAACCAGCGGCACGTGCGGCAGGTATCAAGGTTAGCTCTGTTGATGAGCTGGTAGAAAAACTCGAAGAAGCGGGGGTTGTATAATGGCTGTTCTCCTACTTGCAGAAGTGAACGACGGCGAATTGGCGCTGGACGCGACAGCGAAAGCAGTAACCGCAGCGACCGCCTTGGGCGACGTGACGGTTCTCACGACAGGCGCAACCTGCGCGGATGCGGCCGCCAAAGCGGCGAAAATCAACGGTGTTGCTAAGGTGCTTTGCGCCGAAGACCCAATCTATGGCAAGCGTTTGGCAGAGCCGGTGGCGGATCTCATCGTCTCCCTCGCGGGCGATTACGAGCACATCGTGGCCCCTGCGACAACAGACGCCAAAAACGTCATGCCCCGCGTTGCGGCCTTACTTGATGTTATGGTGATGTCTGATGTGACGGCTGTTGTTGATGGTTCCACATTCGAGCGTCCGATTTACGCAGGTAACGCGATGCAGACAGTCAAATCATCCGATGCCAAGAAGGTTATTACCTTCCGTGGCGCAACGTTTGATGCAGCTGGCACAGGCGGTTCCGCCGCTGTTGAGAACATTGGTGCCGCAGCTGATCCTGCGCTTAGCTCTTGGCTTGAAGACAAGGTTGCGACCTCTGATCGTCCAGAACTCACGTCTGCGGGCGTGGTTGTGTCTGGTGGTCGTGGTGTTGGCTCTGAAGATGATTTCAAAATCATAGAAGCATTGGCGGACAAGCTGAACGCGGCTGTTGGCGCATCCCGCGCTGCTGTTGATTCAGGCTACGCGCCGAACGACTGGCAAGTTGGCCAGACAGGCAAAGTGGTTGCACCTGATCTTTACGTTGCTGTTGGTATCTCCGGTGCGATCCAGCACTTGGCAGGTATGAAAGACAGCAAGATCATCGTTGCGATCAACAAAGACGAAGAAGCGCCAATCTTCCAGGTTGCGGACTTCGGCCTTGTTGCGGACCTGTTTGATGCAGTTCCAGATCTGACGTCTAAGCTTTGATTTAATCGCACTATTATTTGTGCTGAGGCCCGTGCAATTGCGCGGGCCTTTTCATTTACTCATCAGATCTGTGCAAATCTCTTGCAATGTTTGAGCCGCTTGAAGATGTGCTTTTGGCCCCATGTTCTGGCTCGCGGCGACTAGGCTTGCCATGATGCGCAGTAACTCCGCATTGTCTTGCGCAAGAGCCGTTTTATACGGAACACAAAGCACGTAAGCTGATGCTGTGCCACGGATTTTCTCGATCATCTTCGCATCGACAAACATCGGATCTTTTGGATCCTTCAGGCCGTTTTTCGGCGGCTCTGATCCTGCGAACCACACAAGGACAGTCGGCGAACCGATGTACTTTAAGAGCTGTGACATGCGCTTCAACCAGATCTTCTGAAGTTCGCAACACAGGATCTTAAAGCGTCGTCCAGAGCAATCATGCAAAGCAACCAGCATCGCTTTTATGAAATAAAATTCAATAAAATCCACCTCAGGATACATCCTCACCAGCACTTCGTTCGCTCCGATAAACCGATCATTGCGGCGCGGATGTACTTTGAAAAAATGGTTCGATTGATTAAGTGCGCTTAGCACTTGCACCACACGCAAATTGGCCTTCTTCGCCAAGCCCACAATCGCAGGATCACCCAAATAGACATCTACACCCGCGTTTATCATCCCCAAGTTCAACGATTGCGCCAGCAAATGCTTTGCCAACAAGGTCGGGAACGGTTGCGCGACGAATTTGCCAAATGTTTCGGTCGCGCCCAAAAAAGCAACATAGGGCTTATCGACGTCAATCTTCGATCCACGAAACATTAAGCGGGATCCATCATACGCGCAAACGTCACAATCCAAGCCATTCAGGCCTGCACCATCAAAACTCATGCCAATCACCTCTATTCTCACCCAATTCTGAGTTAGACGCGATTCCGCAAACAAACTGCTAATGTTAAGACTTGTGACAAACTCAACCCACCTGCCCTTGCAGACCTCCGAGTGCGCGGCTTAGTATCCCTCAAATTCCTGCAGGAGAAAGTCATGGATATCAAACGCATTGGTGTGGTCGGTGCCGGTCAGATGGGCAACGGTATCACGCATGTTCTAGCGCTTGCGGGTTATGATATTTTACTCAATGATATCAATGCAGAAGCCCTTGACGCTGCGCTTGTGCGGATTGAGAAGAATATTGAACGGCAAGTTTCAAAAGGCGCTGTGAGCGCCAACGAAAAGAAATCCGCGCTCGCGCGTATTTCAACCACCGTTGAGCTGACCGAATTAGGGCCAACAGATTTGGTAATCGAGGCAGCGACAGAGCGCGAAGATATTAAGCATCAAATTTTCGCAACTCTTTTGCCGCATCTTGCAGAGCATACAATCCTGACGTCGAACACCTCATCTATTTCAATCACTCGCCTCGCGGCTGCAACGGATCGACCTGAGCGCTTCATGGGTTTCCATTTCATGAACCCCGTGCCGCTAATGCAATTGGTCGAACTCATCCGTGGTATTGCGACAGATCAGCCGACATATGATGCCTGCCTTGGCGTGGTTGAGCGTTTGAACAAAACCGCTGCCTCTGCCGAAGATTTCCCTGCTTTCATCGTAAATCGCATCCTTATGCCGATGATCAATGAAGCGGTTTACACACTTTATGAGGGAGTCGGATCCGTCTACTCTATTGACCAATCGCTCAAGCTTGGCGCAAACCATCCGATGGGGCCTTTAGAACTGGCGGATTTCATTGGCTTGGACACGTGTCTCGCGATCATGAATGTGTTGCACGACGGGCTTGCTGATACAAAATACCGCCCCTGCCCGTTGCTTACAAAATATGTGGAAGCGGGATGGCTTGGTCGTAAAGTGAAACGTGGGTTTTACGATTATCGTGGGGACGTTCCGGTCCCGACGCGCTGATCTTCGCGGGTTACTTTTTGCCAAGCGCCATCGTGTGTTCGCGCAGCCACGCCACAAAACCGCGAGGATTGCTGGACCACTCTTTGATCTTTGCGTCTTCAAGCGGCTTGCCGACCACAGGTTTTTGAGGCTTGCCACAGGCGTGCATCACCTCATGGATCAACAGACCCTGACGCAATGTCGATGAGATCCGGTTTGCGATTTGATAGGCCCGACTGTTTTGTCCGGGGAAATAGATCGGGATCACCGTCGCGCCAGACCGTTGGATCATTTTCGCGGTGAACGGGTTCCATTGCTGTTCAATCGCGGGGCCGAACCACGTGTGAGAAGACGCGACCGCACCAGATGGGAACAGCACGATCACGCCACCGCCTGAGAGGTGATCCATCGCGCGGCGGCGCATATCAAGGCTTTGCTCGCGCGCATTCCCTTCATGCGGGAACGGCACGGGGATCATGAATTCTTCGATTTCGCTCACGCCAGTCAAAAGGGACCGCGTCAGAATGCGGTAGTCCGTACGCCGACGGCCAATAAGTTCCGCTAAAACCATCCCGTCCACCAAACCATGCGGATGGTTTGCGACAATGATAACGGGTCCTTTTTCAGGAATATTCTCGATCTGGGACGCGGGCGTGTCCAGCTCGATCCCCATATGGGTCAAGGCTTGCGACCAGAAGGCTTGACCGTCAGAGGCACCTGAGCGCTCAAAACGTCGCACAAGCCAGATCAAAGGGATTTTGCCAGTCAACCATTCCATTACGCGAATAGTTGTGGACTTCCAAGGATTTGTGAAGGTATTCGCGTAAGACAGCTTGCGCTTGTCATAGGGAATTGGATCACTTGGACCGTTTACAGGGATCGTCATAACGGCAGGTTTTTGCACTCTGTCAGCCATGGCTTAGCCCAATTCCTCATGCATGGTGATACGTCGCCATGTTTAAGGCGCTTAGCATCCCTCTCCAAAACGATCCGCAACAAGCACGTCAAGTGCCTCGACTAAAGCAGCAGCATCGGGACCGTTCGTTTGCACTTCAATACTGGTTCCTTTCGAAGCTGCCAACATCAAAAGCCCCATAATACTATCGCCAAACGCACTAACCCCGTCGAGACTGACCTCCGCAGTGGCGTCAAACCCTTCCACAACCTCAACAAACTTCGCTGATGCACGCGCATGCAGACCCTTTTCGTTTATGATCTTAAGCGTTCTCAGGTTCGTCTCTGACATAGTAAAAGTGCCTTTGAATCAGGAGTTTGAAATGTTTTGGCTGTCGATATACTTGCGCCCTGCATCCAAGGCTTCGCGCACGGCATCCGCTATTGGCATGCTGCGCGATTTCGAGAGCTTCACCAGCATCGGCAAATTTGCGCCATATAAGATGCGTCGTCCATCCTGACGACAGGCGCGCAGTGATAAATTCGAAGGAGATCCGCCAAACATATCCGTCACCATGACGACGCCAGCGCCTGTATCAACAGATTCTGCCGCAGCACAAATCTCTGTTTCTTTTAGGCTACGGTCGTGATCAGCATCTATCGCGATGCTCTTGATACCGCTCTGCATGCCGACCACGTGTTCGATCGCAGCGACGTATTCCCGCGCAAGCCCACCGTGTGCAACGATCACAATTCCAATCAAACCGTCAGCCTTACGTTCAAAAGTTGAATTTTCACCATCATTGAAGCATACCAGAAGCGCGCTGCAACTCTCGGTGCCTACATGACACTTGCCAGCCTGCAAGTGCAAGCATCTGTGACGTAGCTTCCGTTAGGGTAACAGAGCGATGACGCCCACCAGTGCAGCCAAACGCGATGGAAAAATGCGATTTTCCTTCCTCCAGATAAGCAGGTAACAGCGTGGCACAGAGATCGGCGATTTGTTGAAAAAACGCAGCATAGCGCGGATCGTCCGCGACATAGCGCGCAACGGCTTCGTCCAATCCAGAAAGCGCACGCAAGTCGGCTTCCCAATGGGGGTTTCTCAGGAAGCGGCAGTCAAACACCATATCAGCAGAGCGCGGCAAGCCACGTTTGTAGGAAAAGGATTGCAACGTGACGGAAAGTTTTTGATGGAGTTCCAAGGAAAACAGGCGCGACATCTCAGCACGTAGTTCGTGCAGGCTCAGTTCAGAGCTATCGATCAGAATGCTTGCGCAGTCTTTCACTGTGTGCAGCATTTGTTTTTCTCGTGCAATTCCACGCAAAGGATCATCAGTGCCTGCCATAGGATGTCTGCGACGGGTCTCGGAAAAGCGACGCAGCAAAACGTCATCAGAGCAGTCGGTATAGAGCACATCGAAATCGTATTCCGGCCTCTCGCTTAGATCCTCGATCGCCTCCATCAACGCGGAGGTAGAGAATTCGCGGTTACGGGTATCGAGACCGAGTGCGAGGGGTTTTTCATGCGCAGGGCCATTTAAGAGACGCGGCAGCAGCGAGAGTGGCAAGTTGTCAATTGCCTCATAACCCAAATCTTCCAGCGCATTGATCGCGGTTGAACGCCCCGCCCCCGAGGGGCCAGTGACCAAAATCAAGCGTTGTTTTTGGGATGCTGTCGGGCTGTCTTTAATCATGCGATGACGATATCACCTTTTCTTTCAAACTGGGATGCCTTTAAGGTATTGCAAAAGTACGAAGGGCAAAACCTCAATGCCGGGTTTGTGAAAAAGGCGGATGTTTTGGCCGCAGAGCTCTATGGTTTTTAGTTCTGGAAATCGTTGCTCCTCGTTCAAATCGAGATCGATAGCACAGATTATTTGGGCTTTCTCAACTGAATTGGCGTTCAAGATACCAAAACCGCGCGCTTCGATTTGCCCTTTGATCGCGTCTGGGCAACGCGCGATCAAATGCTTGTCCACACAGGAAAGTTGCGTTTGATCGTCAGCGACAAGATCACATCCCAAAGCCATAAGATGCAAGGCTAGCGTGGATTTTCCACTGCCAGATGCGCCCAAGATCAGCGCTCCATGGCCTTCCCAAGCGATTGTGGTGGCGTGCACGCAGACAGTCGTTTGCTGGGTCACGCCTTAGATCGGAAGACCGACGACAAAGCGCTCACCAAGCGGTTCTGACGTGATGTCGAGAGCAGTCATATCAGGCTGTTTGCGATTAAATGCATCCAACGCGGATTGACCGTCATTATACGTTTCGACTTCGAAGCCTACTGCTTCGAGAGTCATAGAGACCGACGTCAGGATACTCTTATCGTCGTCCACCAAAGCGATTTTGGACATGTCTGCTTCCTTTTACTGCTCAAGTAACAGTTTATTTTTTTCACCGTGGCTCGCGTGTTTCTGTGCGCAGATCAATCCCCAGAGGCGAATCAGCTCCAAATGCGTGACTCATTTGTCACCACAAAGCATTAATTTCCCTCAAGATCCGTAACTTCATTCAATCAAATTGAATCAAAGATCGCTCAAACGAAACTGTTTGCGCTAAAATCAAAATGGTTGCGCTAACAGTGTCAAAGCGTCCTGTTAACCCGCAAAATCATCATGTTACCAAGGGGTATCGCAGCATTTTGATGCGCGATCAGTCACGCGACACCACGTCGTCGGCTGCATATTCAAGATAGGCCAAATTCTTTCGGCCACAGGAGCATAATATGACTACTGGACGGGTGAACCCTTCTTTCAAGCTTGAAGATCAAGGCATCACGGAGCTTGGTTCGGTCTATTATAACTTTATGGAACCCGCTCTGATCGAAGCGGCCCTAAAAAAGGGTGAGGGCGAGCTGGGAAAGGGTGGTGCTTTCTTAGTGACCACCGGTAAATTCACTGGCCGTTCCCCTAAAGATAAACATGTGGTGAAGACGCCTGATGTTGTTGACACGATCTGGTGGGAAAACAACGCAGAGATGAGCCCTGAAGGCTTTGATGCGCTTTATGCTGATATGTTGGAGCACATGAAGGGGCGCGACTATTTCGTGCAAGACCTTGTGGGCGGTGCTGACCCTTCGCATTCTATAGACGTGCGTGTGGTAACAGAGCTTGCGTGGCACGGGTTGTTCATCCGCACGATGCTGCGCCGACCAGAGCGCGACACGCTGGACGATTTCACTGCTGATTTTACTGTGATCAACTGCCCAAGCTTCCTTGCCGACCCCAAGCGTCACAACTGCCGTTCTGAAACCGTCATCGCGATGAACTTTGAGAAAAAGTTGATCTTGATTGGCGGCACAGAATACGCAGGCGAGAATAAGAAATCTGTCTTCTCACTGCTCAACTACTTGCTGCCAGAAAAAGGCATCATGCCGATGCACTGCTCTGCCAACCACGCAAATGGTAATCCGGTCGACACGGCTGTGTTCTTTGGCCTGTCCGGCACCGGAAAAACCACGCTTTCAGCAGACCCTGCCCGCACATTGATTGGCGATGATGAACACGGCTGGTCCGATCGCGGCACGTTCAACTTTGAGGGGGGATGCTATGCGAAGACAATCAACCTTAGCAAAGAAGCGGAGCCAGAAATTTACGCGACGACCACTAAATTCGGCACGGTTATCGAGAACATGGTTTATGATCCTGAAACCAAAGAGCTGGATTTTGAGGACGACAGCCTAACAGCCAACATGCGTTGCGCTTACCCGCTGCACTACATTTCCAACGCATCTGAAAGCGCGCTTGGCGGGCACCCGAAGAACATCATCATGCTAACCTGTGATGCCTTTGGCGTTCTGCCTCCAATCTCGCGCCTCACACCTGCACAAGCGATGTACCACTTCCTCTCCGGTTTCACTTCTAAAGTGGCCGGAACAGAGCGCGGCGTGACCGAGCCGGAGCCAACTTTTTCCACCTGTTTCGGCGCACCTTTCATGCCCCGTCGCCCAGAAGTTTATGGAAACCTGCTGAAAGAGAAGATCGCACAGCACGGCGCGTCTTGCTGGTTGGTCAACACTGGTTGGACGGGGGGCGCGTATGGAACCGGCTCTCGCATGCCAATCCGTGCAACACGGGCTTTGTTGACCGCTGCGTTGGACGGGTCTTTGTCACAATCGGAGTTCCGCAAAGACCCGAACTTTGGCTTTGACGTGCCGGTCTCTGCGCCGGGTGTCGCGGAGGTTCTACTTGATCCACGTCGTACGTGGAATGATCCAGAGGCCTATGATCGCCAAGCTGCGAAGCTGGTGGGCATGTTCAGCGACAACTTCGCACAGTATGTTCCATTCATTGATGATGACGTTAAAGCGGCTGCGATCACGTAAGAGCAGGCCTTTTTCGAAACAAAGCGCCTCCGATGTTTTCGGGGGCGTTTCTTTTTTGGAATTGAAGGTTAGGTTGACTGTCATGAAATGGCTTTTCCTCATCCTTCTTTGGTTACCATTTGCGTCGCACGCCCAGGGTTTTGCTGGGCTTGGCTCGGATGCTGAGGGCTTTTCCGTGCCAAACCCTGATCACGCTTTGGTTTTTCCGCAAGATCACGGCGCGCATGAGGATTACAGGATCGAGTGGTGGTATTTGACCGCCAATCTCAAAGCTGCAAATGGCACCCTCTATGGATTGCAGTGGACTTTGTTTCGATCCGCCTTGCACCTTGGCGAAGGTGAGGCGTGGCACAGTCCGCAACTATGGATGGGCCATGCAGCTGTCACAGCGCCGGGTCAGCATTATGTCAGCGAACGGCTTGGACGCGGCGGTATTGAACAAGCAGGTGTGAAGGTTGATGAGCAGTTCGATGCCTGGATTGACGATTGGCATCTGCGCGGGAGCAACAATATGGACGAGCTAGTGATGCGCGCTGTCGGTAATGATTTCACCTATGACATGGATTTGAGCGCGCGCGGACCTTTGGTGTTGCAGGGCAACGCTGGCTATTCAGTGAAATCCGCGGCGGGGCAAGCGAGCTATTATTATTCGCAGCCGTTTTATGACATCACCGGTACGCTCTCCTTGCCCGAGGGCGATATTGCGGTCACCGGCCATGCTTGGCTTGATCGCGAGTGGTCCTCGCAGCCATTGGCCAGTGATCAAACAGGCTGGGATTGGTTTTCGCTAAGTTTTGAGAATGGCGCGCGCATGATGGGTTTTGTTTTGCGCTCTGACACCGAAGCGCCATACACCTCTGCCACTTGGATTGCGCCGGATGGAACGCCCACGCCCCTGCCCAACGGTGCGTTTACAGCGCGCGCGGTCGAGCAAACTGATGTGAAAGGGCGCAGCATTCCGACGACTTGGGCGCTGTCGCTACCTCAGCACGGTTTAGATGTGACAGTGCGTGCGTTGAACACCCAGGCTTGGATGGCGACTTCTGTACCTTATTGGGAAGGGCCAATTTCGATTGAGGGAAGCCACTCTGGCGTCGGGTATTTAGAGATGACAGGATACTAGGGGGCCCTGCCCCCGTCTGCTACGCAGCCTCCACCGAGGTATTTTAGGACCAAAGAAACGAAAGTGGAGTCGCGAGAGTGTGAGTGGCGGTTGGCGCAGTCTCGGTGTAGCAGGTTTTTATGAAGACTGATTTTCCCTACACCCGCGACCTTGTTCTGGTGGGCGGTGGCCATGCCCATGCGATCTTATTGAAGATGTGGGCGATGGCCCCTTTGGCGGGCGCGCGCCTGACATTGATCAACCCTGCGCCCAGCGCCCCATATAGTGGGATGTTGCCCGGGTTTGTGGCCGGACATTATACCAGTGAAGAGCTGTATATCGATTTAGTGCGTTTGGCGCGGGCTGCAGGCGCACGGGTTATCTTGGGCAAGGTGAGCCATGTTGATCGCGCGTTGAAACAAGTGCATGTCGCAGGGCGTCCGCCAATCGGGTACGATGTGTGCTCTGTCGATATCGGGATCACATCGGGCATGCCCGAGCTTGATGGCTTTAGCGAACACGCGGTACCGGCCAAACCTTTGGATGATTTTGCGCGCATTTGGGACGGGTTTTGCAGAGGCACTGGTGATGCCGAAGTGGCCGTCTTGGGCGCTGGCGTTGCTGGCGCGGAAGTGGCGATGGCAGCAGCACATCATCTGCAGAGTTTGGGGCGAACTGCGCAGGTAAGTTTGATTGATCGATCGCGCGCCTTAGGTCGCTTGGGTACGCAAGCGCGTAAGAAAGTGTTGGCGAGTTTAGACGCGCTGGGGGTTGATCTCATCGAGCACGCGAAAGTCTTGCGGGTCGAGTCGGATCACATTGAGATTGAAGGGCGCGCTCCCGTGCTCTCGCAGCTGACCTTGGGTGCCGCTGGTGCGCGCGCGTATGACTGGATCTCTGAACTGGGCTTAGCTGTGGAAAACGGCTACCTGCGAGTCGGTCCGACCCTGCAAAGCGAGAGCGATCCGAGTATTTTCGCAGTTGGTGATTGCGCCCATCTCAGCCATGCGCCACGCCCCAAAGCGGGTGTGTTTGCCGTTCGCGAAGCCCCTGTTTTATTTCACAATTTACGAGCTGCGCTGACGGGTGGCGCAATGAAAGAGTATCATCCGCAATCGGATTATTTAAAGCTGATCTCGCTTGGTGGAAAAAAGGCGCTGGCAGAAAAACGCGGGCTTGCTGTATCAGGCACGATGATGTGGCGTTGGAAAGACCAGATTGATCGCAAGTTCATGCGCCAGTTTGATGACCTGAAGCCGATGGTCGCTTTGGAATTGCCAAGCGAGCATGCACGAGGGTCAGAAGCCCATCGCAGTCCGATTTGCGCGGGATGTGGGTCAAAGGTGGGGCGCGGCGCGCTTACAGCGGCGTTTGATCACAACGGGGCTGCGCGCGAGGATGTCGTCGCCCTGCCCGGCGATGATGCGGCACTTTTGCAAATGGACGGTTTGCGACAGGTGCTGAGTACGGATCATTTACGTGCATTTTGCGATGATCCCGTCGTGATGACGCGTATCGCAGCGGTGCATGCGCTTGGTGATATCTGGTCCATGGGGGCCGCGCCGCAATCGGCTATGGTGAGTTTAATTTTGCCGCGTATGAGCGCGGATCTGCAAGAGCGCACGCTCGCGGAAATCATGGAAACGGCAAGTGAGGTTATGGGGGCCGCTGGCGCGCAGATTATTGGTGGGCACACGAGCATGGGTGCTGAGTTTACCATTGGATTTAGCGTGACAGGGATTGCTGATGCGGCACCGATTACGCTCAACGGCGCGCAAGCGGGTGATGTATTGATCCTGACCAAGCCCATTGGCACAGGTGTGATCCTTGCCGCAGAGATGCAAATGCGCGCGCTCGGGACCGACGTGGCGCGCGCGTTTGAGAGCATGTCTCGTCCTTTAGCACGTGATGCGGAGGCTTTGGCGGGTGCCCACGCGATGACCGATGTGACAGGCTTTGGGTTGGCTGGACATCTCGCGAATATTTGTCGTTCCTCCAGCGTCGGTGCGGAACTTGATGCGCGCGTCGTGCCGCTGCTCAGCGGAGCGCTGGAGATGAGCGAGGCAGGCGTGCAGTCAAGCCTTTATCCTGACAATCTGTCCGATGCTCTGCCCCTTATGAATGCACCAAAAACAGCGCGCGGGCGTCTTATGCTGGATCCGCAAACGGCAGGGGGATTGCTGGCGGCCTTGCCTGAAAATGCTGTTGAGAACGCGCTTAAAGATTTGCAAGATCTTGGTATTGAAGCGGTTCAAATCGGGCGGATCATTGAGGGTCCAATGCGCTTAAAACTGATCGAGTAGTTCACTGACCTGTGCGGCAAGGCGCGCGATGTCGTTGGCCTCCAGCCCATCGGTTTGCAGCGTTGCCAGAACCGCAGTTTCACGCGCCGCGCGCGAGCGGTCGTAGCCCTGATCGTAGTGGCGCTGCATCAATTCAGCAGCCAAGTCTTCAAGCTGACCGTCCTTCAGAAACGCCAACCATTGATCGACGCGTGCGTTGCTACACAGCGCGCGCAACTTGTCGAGGCGTTCGGCCATGTGGGCAGGGTTTTCAAGGACATCCGCATAATCGCGCGTGAGGAATTTGGCGCGCGCTGGCAAGCTTGCCGCAATATCAATACGGGGGGCGGCGCGCATGGATTTCCAAACGGATGCGGGGATCAAACGTTCGCCAATTTTGCTGCTTTCGGCCTCGGCCACGACAGGGCGGCTTGCATCAAGGTTTGAAAGCGCGAGAGCCAAACGGGTCTCAAACATCTTCTGGCTGGGCTGCGCACCACGCATCGCCCCTAGAAGTGAGCCACGGTGATTAGCCAAACCCTCCAGATCGAGCATTTGCGCACCCTGAGCATGAAGTTCATGTAGAATAGCGGTTTTTCCCGACCCTGTATTCCCATCAAGCAGCACAAAGCGGTGCGGCAAGGGATCTTCATAGAGCGCTTTGACGACTTGTGTTCGATAGCTGCGATAACCGCCTGCCAAAAGTTCGGTGCGCCAACCTATTTGGCTTAAGATGGAGGCGAAACTGACAGAGCGTTGTCCACCACGCCAGCAATAGACCAAAGGTTGCCAGCCGCCATCTTTCTCAGTCAGCTCATTCTCGATATGCGCGGCGGCATTGCGCGCAACTATCGCAGCCCCCAATTTGCGAGCCCGAAACGGGCTGTCTTGCACATAGATCGTGCCAATTTCGGCGCGTTCTTCATTGCTCATCACAGGCAGGTTGAGCGCACCAGGCACATGGTCCTCAGCAAATTCCACAGGTGAGCGCACATCGATTACCGTGTCAAACTGCGAGAGCGCGTCACGGCGCAGATTATCGAGCGTAAATCCCATGGCGCTGCTTATCCTGCTTTCATCTGATGCGAAAGGGCGGCAGAGTGTTCGCTGAGCAAGGGAGAGATCAAATGAAAATTGCGACTGCTGCTTATCCACTGGATTGGTTTGATAATTGGGCCGAATTTGAAGCCAAAGCTCGTACTTGGGTGATCGATGCTGCAGAGCAAGGTGCGGAACTACTGGTTTTCCCGGAATATGGCGCGATGGAGTTGAGCACGCTCGCAGGACGCAACGTGTCAATGGATTTGGAGCAAAGCCTACACGCGGTTTCTGATCGCGTTGCTCAGTCAGATGCAGTCTACACCAAGCTAGCCAACGAATTTGATGTACATATCCTCACCCCTTCCGCGCCTGTTTTTGATGGTGATATGCATCCAGACCGCCCCGTCAATCGCACGCGTTTGATTGCCCCCAATGGCAAGAGCGCGGTGCAAGACAAGCAAATTATGACAATGTTCGAACGCGATCCGTGGGACGTCGCGACAGGAAGCGCACCTTTGACAATATTTGACACCAACCTTGGAAAAATTGGCGTGTTGATTTGTTACGATAGCGAGTTCCCACTTTTGGGGCGTGCGCTTGTCGAAGCAGGTGTGGAATATCTTCTTGTGCCCTCCTGCACGGAGGCGCTTGCTGGGTATTGGCGTGTGCGTCTTGGTGCGATGTCGCGCGCACTTGAAGGGCAATGTGTGAGTGCTATGGCCTCACTGGTCGGCCATGTGGACTGGTCTACGAGCGTAACGGATACGACTGGCATGGGTGGTATTTATGCGCCGCCCGATACAGGGTTTCCCAGTGACGGCGTCCTTGCGGTAGGTGAAATCGGCAAAGCCGGTTGGACAATTGCGGATGCGCCGCGCAGTGCAATCGCACATGTACGCCGCGAGGGAGTCGTGCGAAATTGCACCCATTGGAGCGAAAAGCAGGCCCATTCCAGTGCCCTACCCGTCACATATTGCGATCTGCGTTGAATATACCTTGAAATCTTGGAAAAATACGCTCATTTAAGCGCCAATCCCGCAAGTTCGCGGATAAGGTAACAATGGAGATACCATGGCCAAGGAAGATACGCTCGAATTTCCCGCTGTCGTTAAGGAACTCCTGCCGAACGCGACATTCTTGGTCGAGCTAGAAAATGGCCATACGATCATCGCGCATACGGCGGGCAAGATGCGCAAGAACCGCATCCGTGTTCTTGCAGGTGACAAGGTTCAGGTCGAAATGACCCCTTATGACCTTTCGAAAGGTCGTATTAATTATCGTTTTAAGTAACTTGAACGCAACGACAATCAGACGAATGAAACCGGTCCTTTGGGCCGGTTTTGCTTTGAGGGAGCTATGAAACTTATTCTTGGAAGCGGCAGTCCGCGACGCCTTGAACTACTTGCGCAGATCGGTTTGACGCCAGCCGAAATCCGCGCGCCTGACATTGATGAAACCCCCATGAAAGCCGAGCAACCCCGCCCGTATTGCGCACGTATGGCTCGTGAAAAGGTCGCGGCTGTGCCGATTGGTGCGGATGAAGTTGTGCTTTGCGCCGATACTACGGTTGCTTTGGGCCGCCGGATCATGGGTAAACCGAGCGATGCGGGCCAAGCGGCAGAATTCTTGCTCGCCCTGTCGGGCCGTCGTCACCGCGTGATTACAGCGATTGCTTTAAAAAAGGGCGGCCAGATTTGGGCGCGCGATGTCGTAACAAAAGTCAAGATGAAGCGTCTCTCAGATATTGAGCTCAATTCTTATCTCGCCACTGATGATTGGCGTGGAAAAGCGGGCGGGTATGCGATCCAAGGCCCCGCTTCTGCGTTCATCCCATGGATCAGCGGCAGCTTTAGCGCTGTCGTCGGCCTGCCTTTGGCGGAAACCGCAGCCCTGTTGCAAGCAACGGGATACCCCGTATTTGGAGATTACAGATGATTGGTCGCACCATTATTCTAGACCACCTGAACGGACGCGAAGCGGCGGCGCTTGTGGTAGACGGCAAGCTCGACGATTTGCTGATCGCCACCGACGCCCCTGCCCCCGGCACGATCTATCGCGCCATTGCGGATCGCCCCGTTAAGGGCCAAGGTGGGATGTTCTTAAGAACCCCTGACGGCGCTGCGTTCCTGCGTCAGATCAAAGGAATGGCCCCAGGTGATGAGTTGTTGGTGCAAGTAACAGGCTACGCAGACGAGGGCAAAGCAATCCCCGTTCAGAACCGCGTTCTCTTCAAGTCGCGCTATGTGATCGTCACCCCCAATGCCCCTGGCATTAATGTGTCTCGTTCAATCCGCGATGATGAGCGGCGTGAAGAAATCTTGGCTGTCGTGCATGATACCGTTGAAAACATGCCACATGGCATCATCATACGCTCGTCCTGCGAACATGCCGACGCAGAGGATATCGCTGACGATCTTCTCTCAATGCTTGGTTTGGCGGATCAGGTTCTGAACGACGATGGCACAGGCGGCGAAAAGCTGGTTGAGGGGGATAAACCCCACCTGCTCGCATGGCGTGATTGGGTAGAGCCGGCGGAGATCGTGACAGACGATGGTGGCTTTGAAACTCACGCGGTGCTGGACGCGATCGACGCACTGGAAAGCCCTCGTTTCGAATTGGGCGCCGGCGCGTTTGCCTATGTGGAACCAACCCGCGCCTTGGTCGCCGTAGACGTGAACACGGGCAAAGACACTTCGATGACGGCTGGAACGAAAGCTAATTTTGCTCTTGCCAAAGGCTTGCCGCGTGAATTGCGCTTGCGGGGCCTTGGTGGTCAGATTGTATTGGACCTTGCGCCAATGCCGAAGAAAGACCGACGCGGATTTGAAAGCGCGCTGAAAACCGCGCTGCGAAATGACAGCATAGAAACTGTCTTTGTTGGCTGGACCCCGCTTGGCCATGTTGAGCTACAACGCAAACGCGCGCGCCTCCCCGTCACGGAGTTGCTGAAATGAGCTGTCCTATTTGCGACAAAGCGATGGATGCCGCGTATAAGCCCTTCTGTTCCAAGCGCTGCGCAGATGTAGACTTGGCGAAATGGCTCAGCGGATCTTACGCGTTGGCCTCCAATGATCCCGACGATGCGGAGGCCTTGTTCGATGCAATGGTTCAAGCTGTGCAAAGTGGCGAAAACAGTTCGGACGAAAAACTGCATTGAATGGTCTGTTAGCTCTGGACACGCCCCGCCAGCCATCCTAGAACGCGCGCACCCCGACAGTAAATGTCACCCGTGCCCGGGTAGCTCAGGGGTAGAGCAGTGGATTGAAAATCCTCGTGTCGGTGGTTCGATTCCGCCCCTGGGCACCATTTATATATTAAAATCAATAAGTTACGTTCTGGTTGATTTCACAAAACTCGCCAGCAATACTTAGACACAGTTAGACACTGGATCTAAGGCATTCGCTTGGTTGAAGAATCCCAAAACAGCAAGAAGACGATCAAGCATCTGCGGCGTGGTCTGAGTATCTATAAGACTGGCAGGTCACCTTTCTGGCACGCTCGTATCTATGATGCTGTGAAGAAGAAGTATGTTGTTCGCAGCACCAAAGAGACGAACAGGATCGAGGCTGCAGAAGTCGCTGAAGAGATCGTCGAGACCTACAAGAAGAAGCAGAACTCAGCGCACGCTGTCAGTAAGGACAGATCTTTTGAGCACTACGCCAAGATGCTCAGCGAGATCACAAAGCAGAAGGCACGCTCCTCTCGCAATAAGTATGCGTTTTCTGATCAATCAAAAATCTTGTTTCGTGAGAAGGATGGATTGGTCAGTTACTTCGGCAAACATGATGTCGGGAAGATCACATCTGGAATGGTGCGAGATTATCTGCTGTTTCTTGATAAGCGGAGAGACAAGCCACTAGCGATGTCTACAAAGTCAAAGCAGTGCGGCGTCATTCGTCAGGTGCTAATGCTAGCTCTCGAAGACGGTGTGATTGATATCATTCCACCGATGCCTAAACAGCGCACCGTTGATAAGCCGCGTGTGAGCTTCTCAGACGCTGAGTATGGTCTGTTGCTAGAGGAAGCACGGCAGATAGCCGATGATGGCGAGACGAGCGTCAGGGGCGTCCCTGTGACACGAGAGCATTACAACGTCATCGTCTTTGCTGTGCACTCATTCCTGCGCCCAACTGAGACAGAACTGTTCGGTATCCGCTATTGCGATATTGAAGTGATGGACGAGGAACCACGGCACTTGCTGATGACGCTGACAGGCAAGACTGGGTATCGCAAGTCAGCTACGATGCAAGCCGCAGCAGACATCTTTGAGAAGCAGCGAGAGATGCATGTAGCTGCGAAGCCAACTGACTATGTGTTTATGCCCGAGTACTCAAACAGAACAACTGCTGTGAACACGTACAGACGCATCTTTAATCATTTCTTAAAAGAAACAGGGCTGAAGAAAGACAAGGACGGCAACGACAGATCGCCTTACTCTCTTCGTCACTATGCTTTGCAAACACGGCTCGTGAAGTCTGATGGCAAAGTGAACATCTACTGGCTTGCTGAGAATGCTGGCACGAGTGTTGATCAGCTTGAACGCTTCTATCTCAAGAACCTTGCGCCAAGTTCAGCGAAGGTCAGGAACATTCAGAGCTTTGGCGATGCTTGACGTATAAATACTTTACAGAAGCAGGGAGTATTTAGGTGGTCAGCGCATACGAACGTCACAAAGCAAGTAGACACGAAGATCATCGCCGTCTTTTGCTGGCGATGGCATCAGAGACGCGCATAAATGAAGAGCACGTGTCGGGCTATCACGTAAGGCAACGTGTGCAAAATGCACTGACGCACACAGGCAACTCAGCTCTTTGGCGCAAGATCAAGGAATGCTCACGTTCATCACGGTGTCAGTCACTCTGGTGTGGGCATTGTCGGAACTCTGCAGCAAAGGCTGTGGAGGCGCAGATACGCAAACGACTGATTGATGAAGAGGCAATGTTTGATAGCGCATCTCTTGATAGGTCGTCGTCTGAGTTCAATGATCATATGAACTCAAAGCATCTTCACGCGAGTGGCTATGTTGGCGTGTTTTCACTGGATCAAGCAGCTGTTCTGGCTGGTCTGGAGTTTGATCGCAAACGCTGGAAGAAGCTGAAAGAGCGCAAGACGGACAGGGCTTTCTGGATTGCTGGCAACTATGAGATGGAGTTGGTGAACTATCGCTTTCTTGTCTCGTCACACAATGCTGAGAGTGTGAAGAAGCAAAAGCAGATTGGGCAACTGTTGTCTTACTCTCATGATATGGGCTGGATCTCTCAAGGCGACAATGTGGGGGTTTTATTGCATTGGCACGCTGTGACGAATGCAACAGAAGACGATCTGGTAGATGTTCTTGGGGATGCTTACTGGATCAATAATGAACGTTTGTTCAAGACAAGTGCTCCTGGCGTGTATGTTCAAAATCTACATCAGGATAAGTTGTTTGATGTGAACATAAGCAAGATGGCGAGTTATGCTGTCAAATCTGCGACCCGATACAAACATTCATTTATTGGCAGTGATGTTGGCAATGAACTTATGCTGCAATCTGAACTGGCTGGACTGATTGGTCTTTATGATCAGATACAGAAGCGTAACTGGCGAGCATTGATGTTTACGCATACTGTAGGCAGTGGGCAGAAGACTGTCTTATCTAATAAAGAAACACACAGCTCTAACTGAGACTGGCTGATTTGCAGCATATTTGCGCGTATTTTGCTTAATCACTACATTATGTAGCGCTCATCTTAAGGTGACTACGAGGTGGATCGTTTTGTGACGGTTTCGGGCAGTCGCACATCGCACTCTTATAAATAAGGCTGAGTTACATCTTATCAGGAAGAGGAATGATCAATGTCAGCAAAAAAGGTGCTCGTGAACTACAGGATCGCTGAAAACGTCAAAGCAGAGTTTGAACGCTTGTGTCGTGCAATGCAGGTATCAATGACAACGCAGGTTAATCTGATGATGCGAGAGTTCATTGCAAAGCAGAAAGCGGAGGGTGAGCAATGATGCTTGAACATATTATTCCAAGATCAAAGGCTGATCTCGTGCGCGTCATTCAAAAGATGCGGATCAGCAAGATTGAGATTGTTGATGGCTATGTCGCAGCAAACGAGCGTGAACTCGTGAAAGCAGCAAAAGATATGTCAGCAGGCTCAGGTGATGTCACAATCATTCTGGTGCGGTCGTGAAGCCGTTTCAATCATTCCAGGTGGAATTAGGCGAGAGGGTTGTGCGCACTGGGGCGGTGGCTGCGTATGGGATAAAGTCACGGCGTGAGGGCAATGCAACAGTTCAGTCATATAGACGAGGGCAACAGGCTTTGCGCAAAGGTGGCAGTGACGTTGATATCGAAGGGCGCATCAAGCGCATTGAGCAGGCGCTGGATCACTTGTTCGATGGTCTTGTGAAGCAGCGCGCACAGATTGGCTCAGGTGTCGCAGTAGATGTTGCGGGGCATACGCTGACGGCAAAGGCACGTGGCAGGCGTTGAATAGCGTTTCCAGATGGAAACGCATATCAAGTTAGAGTATAGCTCTCTAGGCTGAAATCCCTATGGTGGAATTTGTAGCAACAAGGGTAGTTTGGTAGGGGTAGCCCTCTCTCGTTCCAAGTTAGTACTGTGGCATTAAACTTATCATGCCCTTCTAGGCTACTACCCCCCAGAGAAGTCTTAGCTTAGATTTATCCATGTAGTAGCTACTGACCTTTTGGCTCAGTCTTGATCCCGTAGGTAGTTTCTAAGTATTTCGCAATCCATTCCGAGGAAGTACTCTAATCGTACCTTAGTCGCGGTGGTGTAGTTCGAATATAGGCATTTATATTGAACCATGTTGTAAGCCACTAAAGCCACGATCACGACGACGACCATAATTGTACTTATCACTATCGTCTTCATTCTCACGTATCCCTGTCTGGTAAGCGTTATCGTAAGCTTAATTACACCAACTGATCACGCGTTTTTAGTGGGAGGTCAAATGATGTTTTATCAGCTGCCTTCTCGTTTCTAATTAAGGCTGTCACAAAAGAGTGTAGGTCATTGTGACAAGTGTACGTGTGACACTTCTTTCAAGAAAACAGGCGATTTTAGTTGTGGCTTTTTGAGGTCCAGTTATCTCTAGATTCAAATGTTACACTTTGAGGAGTGCTAGAGATGAAAATTGGTTATCGCAGAGTCAGCAGTGAAAGTCAGAACTTGGACAGACAAGATCTGGATTGTGATAAAATCTTCGAAGAAAAAGTCTCTGGTGCAAAGCGTGACAGAGCAGCACTTGCTGAGATGATCGAGTTCGCTCGTGAAGGTGATGAAGTCATCGTCTGGAGCATAGATCGTCTGGCTCGTGACTTGCGTGATCTACAGGACATCATCAGCACTCTGAACGACAAAGGCGTCAGCATTTCATTTCTAAAAGAGAAACTCACTTTCTCAGGTGATAGCGACGATGCGTTCGCTCGTCTGCAACTTCAGATGATGGGAGCGTTTGCTGAGTTCGAACGTAACATCATCAGATCGAGACAAGCAGAAGGCATCGCTCGTGCAAAGGCTCGTGGGGTCTATAAGGGTCGCAAGAAAACTACTGATGAAAATCGTCTTCGTAAAATGAAGGATGAGGGTCATTCTGTGACAGAGATTGCAGAGCAGATGGGTATCAGTCGGATGACAGTCTATAGAAATCTGTGATAGCTCGGACAACGTTGGCGGCTCATTGCGCGATGTTCAGGCTCTCGCAGGGCACTCGTCGCTCGCCGTTACTCAGCGTTACATTGATGGCAGTGAAGATGCGCGGGCGAAGGTTGTGGATTTGGTGTGAATTAGTATGGTGGCTAGATTACTGACTCACTACCTTTCGCTTCGAAATAGAGTAACTAAATGGGCGTTTTCATGAACTTTTTTGACACTGATGCGATTAGACTACTTTCTTGGTCCACTGTTGAAGCGTTTCGCGCACGTTTCAAAAAATCAAAACATTTTATAAATATTCTTCTGCTCACTACCATTACTGCATTTTTCATGAGTTCTTCAAATGTAAAAGCGCAAACGCCCGCTCAATGCTTTCAGAATCCTTCTTTATGTCAAAAGTCACCCTCGACGAAAACTAGAACTCAAACTCAAACTCAAACTCAAACTAAAAAATCAAGGACAAAAAAAGAAGACTTTATCGGACGGGAATTCAGAAAGTTTAATGCAGAAGGGCGAATACAGATACAAAAAACGCTTGCTGATGAGGGGCTTTATACTTCTTCGATTGATGGGTTGTACGGAAGTGGCACGAGAAGATCAATTAAAGCGTATCTTGATAAAGCTGGAATAAATTCGTCATCATCTGAAGCAATTTCTGTGGCGCTTAATAAGCTAGTAACCTTCAAAGAAGAAGATGAGCAGTTTGCGTCAAAGATAAACGAAAACGAAGCAATCTCCAATAAATTAGAAACAGAAAATTTCATTGCAGATCTTGAAGCGTATGTAAATTCTGGAGATAGTAATTTTGGTTTAAACTTTGCCATCGAGTTTGCAAAAATTAGCGACATTAAAAAGGGGCGGTGGAACTCTTCACTTGAGGAGGCATTTAACAAATTTAAAGTGTACGTTTCATCTGAGGTAGGGTTTATAGCTTTCCACAAAATGAAAATTGAGGAACGTCAACAAGCGTACCAAGATGAATTGTCAAAAACCAAAAAAGACCTTTTTGAATTGATTGCGCTTACGCGGACTTGGGCAAAGTCAAATTTGTTCGACGAACGAACTGCAGACGTAATCAAGCTAATTGCCACTGCTGAAGCGGTTGAGAAAGACGACAACTTGTCGGTAGTCGAAGAAGTTTTGGCTGCAGTTGCTGAAATGAATGAGAAAATAGGGATCATAAAACCCACTTCAAAGGACATTGATTTAGAATCTCCCTATCTTGCTGATGCATTATACTTGTTCGGTAACTTTTCTGGGAACGCACCTCACCTTTTTAAGGGTTTAAGCGGACAACCCCAGCTTTCAGAAGGTATGGTGAACATCTGTGTCATTGGTGATTGGGATAAATGGCAACGCTATACTGTGCTTGACTACGTGGCGGAAGAATTAAGACCGGACAACTATTTCATATATGAGCAGGCATGCCAAAATAGCGGGGACATCCTCGCTATAACAGGTCTACGCTTAATCGAGGGGCGTACACCATTAGCGTTTTCAAGTGGCTATGAGCAACTAAGGGAGGTTTCTCGGTCTGATGCAATGGCTGTTAAGGCAAAATTTTCACTGATGTCAGAAATCTACGAAGATAGCATTTTGAGCGGTGAAAAGTCTGGCTATGGAGTGCTATCTTTTGACAATTCTATAAGTGCTATGTGCTTATTGGTACCTGAGGAAAATGCTGATCACATTGATGCGTTACGAGGAAACTTTGATTTAGCAACCCTGTTCGAGGAAAGTCTGCAAAGCGTTCAGTTCGATGAAAACATCATTGATGCATTTCGCCAAATACAAAGAGATAGATGTGGGTATATCTATGCTGTTTCTCAGGATCTCGCACAGCTTATAGATGCAGCAAAAAACAATAACCTTGAATATACCGTACTACCCGTATGGGTAACTGACAAAGTCTTGTTAGAAATAGCAGAAAAGCGCACACAGATCGCCAAAATACAGTTATCGGAGCAAGAGGCACGTGAACAAAAAAAGTTGTTGAATGAACAAGCGCGTAAAGCAGCAATGGCTAAGGCGTTGGTAAGACAGGCGGCGTTGCGTAACAAGTACGATATTAGGTATACTGCGATACTGGATCAACTAGCTATTATGACTAAAACCGCTATTGATTTTGGATTCGCATATTCGCCTTTGGACGCCAACTATACTCGGCAATACCTTGGTCTCGATATCATTGACTCAGAAACTGAAAATAGTAGTCCGTTCGACCCTATCATTGAGGATATACAGGAGCTTGCGTTGGAAAAATGGGAGCAAACAGGGTTGACGTTTGAGAAAATTGACTATGGCTCAGTAAACTACAATGGGCGCATTTTGGAAGGTGCCGTGGTTGAAATTAAGTTAACTATTAAGAACCGGGTAATTGGTGAATTTGAAACGTATTGCCGAAATATCAGAGCCATAAAAGATGATGATTTTGATATGTGGCGAAAAATAAAAATTGAGAATTGTCAGACAAATAATGATGAATGGAAGCTAGCCAATGATTTCGAAAGCCGCTGGATTGTATCAAGTGAGAAATAAAATACTACATAAATTTAAACAACCTATTTTGATATTGGCTTTGTTGCTTAACTCAACTGCTCTCCAAGCAGAGACATAAACCTGTAAATTTAATGATCCTTGGACTAAATATAATATCAGCTTTTTAGAAATGGATACTACGCGAATGACAGCCAGATTTGGGACAAGTGAAAAATGGCTTAAGCTTTACAAATTGAACGCTAAAAAAGCTGGAGTAGGAACGATGTATTTTTTGAAACATGATCCTAAGTTTACATATCCCAAATGGTCTAATTCTTTAAAATTTAAATTCCGAGTTAAAAACAAAGGAGGTTATGATTTTTGGTACAAGAGATCATCTAGTAGTAGTTATTGGTATACTTGGGATGTGACTTGCAAGATCAACTAGCTTGAAGAATTTTTGGAACAATCCACAAAGCTCAATTCGCGATCTGAATTCACTAGTGTTGCTTGTAATTATGGTTGTGATGCAAGAATTTACGTAATGATTTTACGGATATTATAGACGCAAAAAAATTTGCAGGTATATTTACCAATGATAGCGTGAGCTTTGGTTACACTAAAAATACACCTAAGGACCTCCTAGCCGTTGAAAGAATTAAAAATAACGTATTAATTTTCAATTCGCATAAATACTCGTATTTCTGGGGTTAAAATTATTTGAAGATATCCGGATAAATTCTTTTAGCTTTTGGAATATCGGAACAACATACCGCAAAAATTACTACTTTGGATGTTGAAATAGAAAGTGTTGCATTTCTTCCCTCAGAAAGGACTACGTTTCCTCGCCCCAAACCCTTGCAGTCTGCTTTAGCTGTCTTATTCTTCATATTGATATTATTAATATCACATACTACTTGCAGTTGTTCGTTATGGAGAGCTGCTTTTGTCTTACCTGCCTTTGTATTAATAGAAATTAAAGATTTGAGTAGACTTACAGATCCTGTTTTTACATCTTTAAGGGCTACCGCCGATATGAGCGTATAAAAATTACTTTTGTTACGCCAATGTTTCGTTGGCTTGCGGTCCGAGAAAATTGGACCGACTTCCATACATTTCTTGATCGTGCCTGATGGGAATCCCTTTAACTCTTTCTTTATAGAATTTTGAAGTGCTCTTTGAGTATCCTTTTGAGACCCATTGCTGTTATTCCACCAATACACAGTTGGACAAGCTCGATGTATCGAGCCCCAAATTTTGAAATCATCAGGTCTCTGTCGGAAATGATCTCTTAATTTACGTGCATCTTTGCGCGCCAGCTTTCTGAATTCGTCTTGCAAAAACTCTGAAGCGCCTGCGTAATCCGCAAGCTTTGTACTTTGAGCACTTACTGGTCCGTTAGAGAAGACGACCAGCATAACTGCCGCTATCTTGCAGAAATTTGCCTTATTCATATTTTCAGCCAATCTTTCCAGAGTTTAATATCGACTGCTGTTATTTTATCTAAATTTTTACACCGAGTAAATCTACGAAGCCCGCTTCAGGCAGAGATCGCACGGTGAACAACTATTGAGCAATCAATATCTGTGTAGATATTGTTCTCTGGCAAGGAGTTGAGTCTCCTTGCTAGTGGGTCTGTATGATCAATCAACAGGTTAGTATATTTTTGTCAAATTGAACCTAGACACAAAAATAGACACAGATACGCAAGTTATTGATTTTAAATATTGTCCGTGTATTGAAAATCCTCGTGTCGGTGGTTCGATTCCGCCCCTGGGCACCATTTTTACAA
>NZ_JABBAL010000014.1 GCF_018607995.1 Planktotalea sp. | reverse complement strand
GTCGCTGCTGAAACGGGTTCTAGTGTTATCAACCGAGAGCCGCAAGAGGTTTTTTTAGCTAAATTCACTTTTTTCCATTTCTCTTCTTTTACGAACGAAAACAGCAGTTTGAAACGCGTTCTTAGCAATATGATTACGTAAACATTGGCTTTCCTTGGGTCGTTTTTGGTCCAATGTGGATAAAGCCTGAGTTATCCACCGACTCGACAATGAATCATCGCTGAAAAGGCGGCGATTTCTTCGAAACCCTCAAAGCAAGCAATCCAAGAACGACAAGCATATAGAGGATTGGCTCTATCTGGATACCTTTTGCCACCATCACAAAGTGCAACGCACCAAGGAAAGCGATTCCATATGTAAGTTTATGAAGCTTTCGCCACCGCACACCCAAGTTTCGGACACTTAAGTTATTCGAGGTAACCGCCAGAGGAATCAACAGTACGAATCCGACCATTCCCACAGTTATATAGGGACGCTTCAAGATATCGGCCCAGATCTGACTAACGATCTGCACATCTAGCACCAACCAAACCAACAAGTGCAAAAACACATAGGTAAAGGCCAACACACCAATAGCACGACGGAACTTGATTAGGTTCACACCCAAGTGTTTGCGCAGCGGTGTGATGCAAAGTCCGGCGATCAACAGTTTTAGCGCAAACTCGCCCAGCTCATGTTCAAGCGATTTGATAGGCTCTGCGCCCAACCCACCCGTCAAACCCAGATACAGAAACCAACCAGCGGGCAAAATGCCCAGCATATAGACAAGCCAATTCGAGACGCGGCGCGCTGTTTGATTAACTGCATCCGTGATCATTCCGTTTCAATCCTTACGGGAAGATGCGCGAAGGCGCGAATC
Source organism: Planktotalea sp. (assembly GCF_018607995.1). Classification (GTDB taxonomy): domain Bacteria; phylum Pseudomonadota; class Alphaproteobacteria; order Rhodobacterales; family Rhodobacteraceae; genus Planktotalea. Next base: position 30,645 of record NZ_JABBAL010000014.1, on the reverse strand, counting down.
GTGTTGTTCATGGCAATTGTAGGCGCGCCATCCAAATGCCAGCACTGAACCCGTGGCAGCATCGCAGTGATCAAACTAACAAGCTCCAGACGCGCCAGATGCAGGCCCATACATGTGTGCACGCCATGTCCAAAACCGATGTGTTTGCGTACCGCCCGGCGCACATCGAAGGTATTAGGGTTTTCCCAAACAGCATCATCGCGATTGGCGGAGGCATAAATAGCGATAACCCGCGATCCCTGTTCAATATCAACGCCGCTGATTGTCGTATCTTGCGCCACATAACGAGAGAACGCGCGGATGGGTGTTGTCATACGGACAATCTCCTCAACCGCGTTTGCCACCAAAGACGGGTCTTCACGCAAGAGTTGCCATTGCTCTGGGTACTTGGCAAAGTAGTAGGCCGCAAACCCCGCCACCGAAATTGTCGTATCAAGCGAGGGGTTAATGTAGTCACGCATTTGCTGAGCAGCTTCGCTTTCGGATAGTCCCTCTTCAGCCGCTACTTCGAAAAGGCGTTTCGCCAACCCACCGTCTTTCAGGCGTTCCAGCTTGCCATGCTCTGAAAGGAATCTCTGCAATCCAACCAGATCGACGAAGGCCGCCTTGCTGCGCGCGTTATGCCCCTCAAACAAATTGAAGGTGGCCGATGCCCATTTAAGCATACTGCCCTCGCCAGCATCGCCCAATCCAACAAGATCTACCACTACTGCGAGCGGCAAAACCTGCGCGAACTCTGTCACCGCATCAAAGTGCTTCTTTTCAGAAAGCGTTACTGCTAGATTCTGCGCAATGCTTTCAATGTGTGCTCGAAGCGGTTCGATGTTCTTGGGCATGATGGGACGCGCAGTGATCGAACGACGTTTGTGATGCAGATCACCATCTGAATTCAGCGTCGATCCCACAAGCATCACATTCACATCGTCATTTAACGACAAGCCTTTGCCGGACACGAAAACATCCGCGCGCCGCAACACATCTTTGACCTCCGCATCGCGTGCGACAGCGTAGGCGTTATTCTGTTCAAGCCAAACGACGGGACCAGCTAAACGCATATCCGCGTAATGAGGCAGCGGATCAAGAATGAACGCATCACTGTAAAAGTCGGGGTAATATGGAATCGCTTTCATGCCGCGACAATTTCAAATCCATCTAAGCCGAACAAGACTAGAAATTCTTCGTCATATCCATTCCGGCATAAAGACTCGCAACTTCTTCCTCATATCCGTTGAGCATCAAGGTCGGCACTCGCTTGGCAAACAAACCGCCGCCGATCTTGCGCTCTGTCGCTTGGGACCAACGCTTGTGATCCACTTCAGGGTTCACGTTCGAAAAGAAACCGTATTCGCGTGCGTTCGCAATGTTCCAGCTTGTGGGTGGCTCTTTATCCGTCAAGGTGATCTTTACTACGGATTTGATCGACTTGAAGCCATATTTCCAAGGCACGACCAAACGCAAGGGCGCGCCGTTCTGATTTGGAATATCTTTGCCATAAATGCCCGTCGCCATTATCGTTAGCGGGTGCATCGCCTCGTCAAGACGCAGACCTTCTACATAAGGCCACTGCAAGACGCCGGTTTTCTGGCCCGGCATTTCCTCAGGACGATACAACGTCTCAAACGCTACATATTTCGCAGAGGACTGCACACCTGCAAGATCGAGCATGTCTTTCAACTCAAATCCGTTCCACGGCACGACCATCGACCACGCTTCCACACAGCGGAAACGATAAATCCGCTCTTCAATCGTCATCTTCGCCATGATGTCCGCGAAATCGTACTCGCCAGGCTTATCGACCAGACCATCAATCGTGACAGTCCAAGGGGTTGCCGTCAGGCTGCCTGCATTTCGCGCAGGATCGTCTTTGCCCGTGCCGAATTCATAAAAGTTGTTGTAGCGAGAGATGTCTTCAAAGCTGTTCGGCTCCAACGCCTCTTGCGCAAGAGCTGCGCGTGGCCCGCCAATCGTAGTTGCAAGCCCAAGACCTGCCACACCCGCCATAATCTGACGTCGATTAATAAACACCGAATGATCCGTTACATCTGCGTCGTTCAGTACATTCTTCCAGCGATTGGCCATTTGGGCACTCCTTTGCTGATCGTAACATAGCTGGCAAATGCTCACAGACCAATGCTTGGGCACTCACAATGCCGTGCCGGGATTGCAACATTCGCCTTCACCTTGCAGATTTTACGAGGCACTCTTGCCCTCAAAGGGATTTGAATATGACTGATAGACCTGTCGGAGCGCTTGTTTCTAATTAGACCACCTCACCTGCGCCAAAGCCTATGACACTTGAAGGGTGCTATCGCCGTTTGGAGCCGCTGAATGCTGAAAAGCACGCATCACTTCTGTTCAACGCATTTGAAGGGCAAGACCATCTTTACGACTACCTAGCCGCAGGTCCGTTTCATTCGGCCGCGCAATATCATCGTTGGGTGAAAGAAGTGAGGTCCGATGAAAGCAGTCTGTTTTTCGTTATCTATGATATCGCAAAGCAGGCCTATTTGGGTGTGTTGATCTATTTGCTGATCGCACCCGCGGCTGGCTCAATCGAAGTTGGTAATATTAACTTTTTCACTGGCATGCAGTGCAGCCCAGTATCCACAGAGGCTATCTATCTGACCATGAAATGGGCGTTTGAGGCAGGATATCGTCGGTTTGAATGGAAATGCAACGCGTTGAACCGCCCGTCTCGTCAGGCAGCACAACGTTTGGGCTTTAGTTATAAAGGGGTCTTCCGCCAAGCTTTGGTTGTGAAGTGGTGCAATCGCGGTACCGCTTGGTTTACGATGATCGATTCAGAATGGCCCACCTTGAAAAAAGCGTATCGCATCTGGCTGGATCCCGCGAATTTCAACGCTGAGGGCCAGCAGCCCGAGCGTCTTGGCGATCTAACGGGCCTGGTAAGCGTGGCTGGAGATCCATCGCTTTAGATAACGCTTTCCTCAGCGGTCGTGCGTTCGCGCACCGATCCGGCAAGCCGTGAGTGATGGCTATTGTCCGTGTTGCCTTCCACGCCCTGAAGAAAATGCGCTACATATTGGAGCGTTTTCAAATCAGAGAAACCCGATAACATTTCAGAAGCATGTGCCATATCATCGCGATATGCCAATGGATCAGGATCCACGATTTCATAAGTGATCGTGCGCAAGCCTGATGGCCACATTTCTTCAGGAATGGCTTACAAGATCGAGGTTTGAAATTCAGCCAGTGCCGCAAGCGGCTTGCTGAGAAAACCATCCGCGTCAGCGGCAATCGATACGGCTTCATTCATGTCATCCCCGCTATTTCCTAAAATCGCAGGAATACGCGGGTCAGCATTTGCACGTTAATGAATAAGCTCGGCTCCAGACCCATCGGGCAATCCAAGATCAATAATGACGACACTTGGTCGATAGACCTGCAAACGACGTCGCGCTGAGCGCAAGCAATCAGCACGGCGAATGCGCGCACCACTGCGTAGGCACAGTAAGCGCATCGCGTTACAGGCATAACGGCTGTCTTCAAGGACCAGTATGGTAAGCCCCAACAATGGGCGTAACGCTGTCGGCGTCGGAGTTAGCGATGTATATTCCAGTTTATTCATGATTCCCTCGAAACTAAAGCGACTGCCCCTCACGCTAGGGCAACAGCCCTAACAACCCATTAAGACCCCCGCGGCTTTGCGTCGCTTGCCCACGCCCCTTTGGCGCTTCATATACAGGGAAACAAAGTTGAACCGGAGAAGTCCCATGATTGGACGATTGAATCACGTAGCCATTGCCGTCCCTGATCTAGAGGCCGCATCGAACCAATATAAAGGCGCGCTTCGTGCCAAAGTCGGAGCACCGCAGGATGAACCGGATCATGGCGTAACGGTCGTGTTCATCGAACTGCCAAACACGAAGATCGAACTGCTTTATCCACTGGGTGAACACAGCCCGATCAACGGCTTTCTCGAAAAGAATCCCAGCGGCGGCATTCATCATGTGTGCTACGAAGTCGATGACATCATCGGCGCGCGCGATAGTCTTGTTGCATCTGGTTTGCGCGTTCTTGGAAATGGCGAACCTAAGATAGGCGCCCATGGCAAACCTGTTATATTCTTGCACCCCAAAGATATGAACGGTGTGCTGACCGAGTTGGAGCAAGTATAATGGGGGTTACATCAGCACTCGTCCTGTTCGCAGTCATCTGGTTCATGACCTTCTTGATCGTGATCCCGATCCGTCTCCAAACCCAAGGCGACGTTGGCAACGTCGTTCCCGGGACGCACGCTGGATCGCCCGAAAATCACAGCCTCAAGAAAAAGGCTTGGATCACTACCGCAATCAGCGTCGTTTTGTGGTGCATCATAGCAGGCACCATCATTTCAGGCAAAATCAGCGTGCGCGATCTGGATTGGTTTGACCGGATGGGCGGCGCTTCTCAATCTCGTGAAACAGATGGGTAAAGGTCGCTGCACCTAGGATCGGAATAAACAAGTTCAAGAGTGGCACTGTCAGCGGCAGTGCCATCAAGCATCCCGCGAGCCAGATTAAGCCAAAATTCTCTTTGCGCACTTGCTTTGCACCCGCACGCCCAAGGCGACGCATCGCGGCAATCTGAAAATACTCTCGCCCCAGTAAAAAGCCATTAAGCCCCCAGAAAATGAAAATCGCGGCAAACGGCAGGATCGCATAGATCAAGAATGCTACAAGATTGGCCCCAATCAGAATCCCAAGAAAATTCAGCGTGTCTCGTAAGGATTCATAGAACGGTGTCGGCGTGACAGGTGGCAAAGTGGGGTAGTGCTTTGCTTCAACCGCAGATGCGACTTCATCCAGAAACAACGATGTAATGGCAGAGGCCACAGGCACCATCAAAAAGATAGATAAGAAAAGCATCAAGAACAGCGATCCCCAGCCTAGCAGATCGCCGATCCACGTGACTTCGCCGATGACAGGTAGCACTAAACTGCCATCAACCGCTTCATTCATCAGCGTCAAGAAAAGCGCATAGAAACCGGCAAGCAAGGCGATTGTTAGGATCACACCCAAGAACAAGACACGGCGAAATCGCGGATCTCCCATTTGACCGACAGCTTTGAAGAACGAGGAAAAGATCATGCCTCAACCCACATCGTTAGCGTCTCAAGATTAGGGCGCGGGCGCTCGGGCGGGGCCATCTTTTCTGTTCCAATATGAATAATGCCCGCGATACGTTCGTCAGATCCTAAGTCCAAACCGGTTTCAACAAACCCACGATCATGCGAGGGCCAGCCAGAAAGCCAATTCGCACCCCACCCGCTCGCCAAGGCCGCATTTAAAAGCGCGAGGCAAACAGCTCCTGCGGAATAGGTCTGCTCAATCGCGGGGACCTTTTCGGAGGGCTTCTGCGCCTCAACGACAACAACAGCCAACTCACCGGTCACAAATTGTGCGGCGCCTTTTGTGATTTTCTCTTCATCAAACCCAAGCGCCACACCGCGCGCGCGCGCAAGCTCTGCCAAACGATCCATCGCAGCCCCTTGCAGGACGATAAAGCGCCACGGCTCCAGCTTGCCATGATCCGGTGTTCGTCCGGCAGCGGTCAGGATTGGCAGTAACTCTTCTTTCGTTGGCACAGGCGCTTGCAAGGTCTTTGCAGGACGCGAACGACGGTTCAGAAAAAATTCCATCGCTTCAGGATTTAGATCAGGCACAGAGATTTCCTTATTATTGAGCGCTACATCATCACGAAGTGGCGTAATTTCAACCACTAAGCCCAAGTGCGTCGCGCATTTTCGCAATCTCGCCGCTAACAAACGCCTGATGCGGCGCGCCCGGCTGGCGAACAAGATTGAGTGGGGCCATAGGATCAGTCGCCTCAATATGGCTTCCGCTCATTTCTTGCAAAACCGCATGGCCACAGAAAGGAACGTAAACTTCAGAATATCCCCCCTCATGCGCCATCATCACGCGGCCCTGACAAATGTCCTCTGCAAGCGTCATCACCTGACGGGTCATTTGGCGGAATGTATCAACCGTCGCCATCATACGCGCCAAAGGATCAACAGAGGTCGCGTCAAACCCGCAGGCCACAATAATCACATCGGGCTGATACGCACACATTTGGGGGACCACGATGGTTTCCATCACCTCAAGGTAACTGGCATGACCCGCCCCCGGAGGTAGCGGAATGTTTAAATTGCACCCCTGGCCCGCACCTTTTCCGCGATCTTCGAACCCGCTGGTGACAGGTGGGAAATTGTTCTCTTGATGAATGGAGATCGTCAGAACATCACCCCGATCATAATAGATCGCTTCCGTGCCATTGCCGTGATGCACATCCCAATCAATGACGGCGACGCGCTTTGCCAAACCTTTGGCGAGTGCCGCTTCAATCGCGATTGGAATATTCGCGAGCAAACAAAAGCCCATCGGCTGATCCGGCAAACAGTGATGTCCGGGCGGACGTGACAGGGAATAGGCGTTCTGCAACTCACCCTTTAACACGGCCTCCAAGGCCGCCTTAGCAAGACCCGCAGAAGTGGCCGCGATATCATATCCACCGGGACCAAAAGGGCAGCGCTCGCCGATCTCACCACCACCCGTGTCCGACGTCTCTTTAAAGGCATCAAGATAACTTGCAGGATGCACGCGCAACAGATCCTCGCGACTAGCGGGCTTAGCGCCCTGCATCGCAAGCTCACCAGACAGTCCCGTCATATCCATCAGGTTTTTAAACCGGCGTTTGCTTTCAGGGCTTTCAGGTAGACCACCATTAACCATGGGTTGGATCAAACCGCCGACAGGCATCATGCTCGCGTAGTTTCCACCACTGTGCCAGAAACAGCTTTCGTCCCAGAAAAACCCCGTTTTCATTTTCGATCCTCTCTTTGCGCTTTGCCAAAGTTTAAGAGCAGCGGATCGCTCAAGCAACGGCAACTGTGCAAATTCGTGACTGGTATTGCCCAGACGGCCCGCCTATCTTGAACGTAAATTAAAACTGCTTGAGGTGTGAATACGCATGATCAGATATCTCTCTATACCACTCTTTGCAGTAAGCCTAAGCGCGTGCGTCTCCACCCCCAGCCCTGAACCAGCAACACCAAGCCAGCCCAGCGTACCAGCACCGACATCCGCAAATGCAGAGCAAGCCGCACGCCAGTTCGTGAAAGTTGTGCAAACAGTTGAGCCCGTCTCAGAAGCGGAATGCCGCGCGCGGACCACGAATCTGAACTGTGACTTCAACATTGTCGTCGATGATCGTCCGGGCCAAGCACCCAACGCATTTCAAACACTCGACAAAAATGGCCGGCCTGTTCTAGCATTCAACATTCCTTTGATTGCAACCGTGCGCAACGCGGACGAGCTCGCTTTTGTTATGGGCCATGAGGCTGCACACCACATCGAAGAACACCTCGCACGTCAACAAGTAAACGCGACAGCAGGCGCGTTGATATTCGGGGGCCTTGCCGCAATCACCGGCGGTGGTGAGCAAATCGTGCAAACGGCCCAGCAAGTTGGCGCGACAGTTGGTGCGCGGGGATACTCCAAAGATTTTGAGCTTGAGGCAGATCGCCTCGGCACTTTGATCAGCCATAAGGCTGGCTATGACCCTGTGCGCGGCGCTGCATTCTTCACGCGCATTCCCGATCCAGGTAATACTTTCCTTGGCACGCACCCACCCAACGCTTCGCGCATCGACACAGTCCGCGAAGCGGCAGCAAAGCTTTAGTAGTGTTTCAGATTGCCCATGTGGTCACTGACCGTGGCTCTAAATATGCAGTAAGCGGCGGACCTGCAAAAAGCAAAACTGATGCCTTAGCCTTCCTTAAGGCCCTCAAACGTAACAAGCGTTTCACGAAAGCGACCCACAACACATGGGCGCTCCTGTGTCACGAAACCGGACCCATCAAGAACGACGATGGTGAAAGCGGTGCAGGCGCGATCATACTGCGTATGCTGGAACGGGCCCAACTGTGTGATCATCTCATTGTCGTCACGCGCTGGTATGGCGGCGTGCATCTCGGCGGTGATCGATTTCGCCGCGTGCAGGATTGCGTGAACGCTTACTTGTCCGAGGCCCCAGATCTTCCCATAAGCCCCCTTCAAAACGATTGACAAAACCCGCCTTTCGCCGCCTCTTTAAGCCAAGCTTTGGGAGGATACGAAATATGCTAGGTCAAATGATGCAAGGCAACTTGCTAATCTCGTCACTTATTGATCATGCGGGTCACTATCACGCCAGCACTGAAATCACCTCTGTTGAAATGGATGGCAGCGTGAGCCGTTCTAATTGGGGCGAGGTTCAGCGCAATTCGAAAAAGCTCGCGAGCGCGTTGACCAAGATGGGTCTGAAACCATCTGCGCGCTGCGCAACAATTGCGTGGAACAATCAACGTCATCTTGAGATTTATTTTGGCGTGTCCAGCGCGCAATTCGTGTGCCATACGATCAACCCGCGCCTTTTCCCTGAGCAACTGGTCTACATCGTGAACCATGCCGAAGACGAAGTGCTGTTCATTGATGCAACGTTCCTCCCCCTCGCAGCCGCGCTCAAAGATAAAATGCCGACGCTCAAGGCGATCATCCTCATGGGTCCGCGCGATGAGGCCGCGTTAGAAAGCGTGCCAGAGTTGCGGTTTTATGATGAATTCATCGAGACGGGCGATGAGAATTTCGTTTGGCCTGACTTTGATGAAAATACCGCGTCCAGCCTGTGCTACACCTCTGGCACGACGGGCAATCCCAAGGGTGTTTTGTTTTCACATCGCTCCACCATACTACACAGCTTCGCTGCTGCTTTGCCCGACTGCATCGGCTTTTCCGCACGCAATATCGTGCTGCCTGTCGTGCCCATGTTCCACGTCAACGCATGGGGCACGCCCTATGCAGCAGCGATGGTCGGGTGCCAATTGGTTCTGCCGGGGCCAGGTCTCGATGGTTCAAGTCTATTGAAGCTGATCGATGCAGAGCAAGTTGATATCGCATTGGGTGTGCCCACGATCTGGCAAGGCTTGCTCATGGCCGCCAAGGACTCGGGAAGCACACTAAGCAGTCTTGAACGCACAGTTGTGGGTGGCTCCGCCTGCCCGCCCTCGATGATTGACACGTTCCGCGATGACTATGGCGTTGATCTTATTCACGCATGGGGCATGACAGAGATGAGCCCGCTTGGCACCTCCAACCAACCGCTTGCGAAACACGCAAAGCTCCCGACTGAAGCCCAGCGCAAGTTACGTGAAAACCAAGGCCGGCCTCCATACGGGATGGAGCTGAAAATTGTAGATGAGAACGGTAAAGACCTGCCTTGCGATGATGTCGCTCAGGGCGATTTGCTGGTGCGCGGTCCTTGGGTACTATCGGGATATTTCAAGCCGGTGAAAGATGACGAGCTACGCGATGGTTGGTTTGACACAGGCGATGTCGCGCGGATTGACGCGGATGGCTACATGACGATCTGTGATCGCGCCAAAGATATCATCAAATCAGGTGGCGAATGGATCAGCTCTGTCGAGCTCGAGAATATCGCTGTCGCACATCCAGACCTTCTTGAAGCCGCCGTCATCGGCGCGGCACATCCTAAATGGGATGAACGTCCAGTGCTTGTCGCTGTAAAGGCAGAGGGCTGTGATCCAAAACCAGACGATTTGATCGCATTCTTTGACGGGAAAATTGCGAGCTGGCAAAAACCGGATGCGGTTGTGTTCACAGGCGCGCTTCCACGCAATGCTACGGGCAAGGTGCTCAAGCGCAATCTGCGCGATGAATTTGGACAGATCCTGATGGGATGACACCGGCCCAACCTGCCTTCGGGGGCTCAAAGACCCTGCTGTTTTACGAAGATCAGCTGCTGACGTATCTACGCGATGACCTCTCAAATATTCCCTACCTAGCGCTTTGGGATTTACCAGGCGGTGGGGCTGAGGGCGACGAAACGTTCATCGAATGCGCATTACGCGAAACGAAGGAATAGTTCGCGCTCACCCTGCCCGAGAGCCGCATCATCTGGTCGCGCGCCTATCCAAGCGCGCTGGTAGAAGACACTATAAATTGGTTCTTTGTCGCGCCGGTCACCACAAAAGAAATCGAAAGCATAGACTTCGGCGAGGAAGGTCAGCACTGGCGTATGATGCTGATCACAACTTACTTGAATCACCCGAAGGCGATCCCCCACCTCAAAGCGCAAATCAGGGATTTCTTATCCGAGAAAACCTGAAATATCGCGACTGAGCAAAGCATCACTCGCATGCGCGACGGTTTCCGCTTCACCATCAAAGGTCGGATCAAACGCGAAGGATGATGTATCGCTGTTCACAACTTCAGCACGCCAAACACCGTTGGTTTGTTCTGTCATGATTTAAAAATTGTGACCCTCTACGGCGATCTTTTTGCGCGGAGCACTCATTTTTTTGTCTTTGAATTACGTTGCACAGACACCTAGCTGCAAATGTTACCACGTCGCAAGGAAGCCGCCAATTTCTTGAAAACTTCCTCCCGTCGTATCGGTATGATCCACAGAAACAGTTCCAGCGGCTTCATTACCTGTGGCGCCACCGATTAATCCTGCGAAGTTCCCTGTCGCTGGGTTCCACACGATTTGGCCATTTACGATTTCGCCGCCTGTTGTCATACCTGAGAACCGACCAGCATTGCTTATTGTGGCTAAGCCTAAATTAAGTGTGCTGAGGGGGTTCACAACATCTAAAGTGTTGTCGGGCTTAAGACGTAGCACGCGATTGGTGATGGAGCCGCTTATCGTCGCCGCCGCGAAATTAACATCCAAACTTGTCCGCCCATTGGCCCGTCGTGTGGGCGTAAAACCAACGTAGTCCCCATTAAACTCCACGCTTCCTGTGAGTGGAAGTTCCGCTGCACTCGTACGACCAAAAGTGGTAAAATTTTGAACATTTCCCGCCAATCCACCGGAGTAAACCAGCACTCTAGTGCCTGTTCCTTGGCCGAGGTAGGCGTCGTGTGCTTCTGTCGGATCTCGCATCACTAAAATGCCATTGCAGTCAGCCGTAAAGAACCGATTGAGTTGCGCATCAAGACCAGGCGCAAAAATCGTAAATACCTGAAATGCGGGATTGTAATTTGCATCATCAATATTCCCGATCAACTGGCCGATGGAAACGTCCGTTGCAGAAATCGTGATCGTATTTGGTTCTTCATCTTCGATACGATCATTCCCCACGTCATCATCATCGTCGTCACCACTACAGGTTTCAAGCAAACAAATGACTTCAGCTTCAGGATCACCATTTGAGCAAGCAGATACGGCACACAAACAGAATAAAAATCAGAGCCTTAGCAACATGGTTATTAACTAAGCAAGATTGGTTAGCAAAACCTTAAGCTTCTAAAACACCCCACAGATCATATTCGCCGGCTTCATCCACTGTGACCGTGACAATGTCGCCCAAGTTCAGCCCTTCGTAACCTTCATCGATAAACAGATTGCCATCAATCTCAGGCGCATCCGCCTTGGTACGACACGTCGCAGCTTCATCATCAATCTCGTCAACGATAACCTCCATGCGCGTGCCAACTTTCGCCGCCAGCTTTGCCTCTGAAATCGCTTGCGCTTTTTCCATGAAACGGTCCCAACGCTCTTGCTTAACCTCGCTTGGAACATGATCAGGCAAAGCATTGCTGCGTGCGCCCTCGACATTTTCGTACTGGAAACACCCAACACGATCGAGCTGCGCTTCATCCATCCAATCGAGCAATGTTTGGAACTCTTGCTCTGTCTCACCCGGATAGCCAACAATAAAGGTCGAGCGCAAAGTAATGTCAGGGCATGTCGCACGCCACGCGGTAATCTCGTCCAAGGTTTTCGACCCGGCCGCAGGGCGCGCCATACGTTTCAACACATCAGGATGCGCATGTTGGAAGGGGATATCGAGGTAGGGGAGCAAACCGTTCTCAGGATCGGCCATCAAAGGGATCAATTCGCGCACAGATGGGTAAGGATACACATAATGCAGCCGTACCCACGCGCCGAGCTTGCCAATTTCACGGCTTAGATCAGTGATATGCGAACGCACCTCACCATCTTTCCAAGGGTTCACATCATACTTGCGATCAAGGCCATATGCAGAGGTATCTTGAGAGATCACCAACAGCTCCTTCACGCCACTCTCCACCAGCTTTTCCGCTTCCCGCAGAACAGCATGGGCAGGCCGCGACGCAAGACGACCACGCATATCGGGAATAATGCAGAATTTACACTTGTGATTGCAGCCCTCCGAGATCTTAAGATAACTGTAATGCCGTGGTGTTAGCGATACGCCAGAGGCAGGCAGAAGATCCACAAACGGATCAGGCGATGGCGGCACCGCACTATGCACAGCGTCCAAAACCTGTTCGTATTGATGTGGACCAGTGACAGCCAAAATCTTTGGGTGATGTTCGCGAATATAGTCTGGCTCTGCCCCCAAACATCCTGTCACGATAACCTTGCCGTTCGCTTGCAAGGCCTCACCAATCGCATCAAGGCTTTCCGCCTTGGCGCTATCAAGAAATCCACAGGTGTTCACGATCACCGCATCTGCGCCCGAATAATCAGGCGAGATGCCATACCCTTCGGCGCGAAGCCGCGTCAGGATACGCTCGCTGTCGACCAAAGCCTTAGGGCAACCAAGGCTGACCATACCAATGCGGGGCTGGCCAGGACGCGCGGCGTCAGGCAGCTTGGCAGGAGGCGCTAGATCAGGGCGAAGCGAAGGAGGGTTCTGTGTCATGGCGCGCTCTATACGGGCAACTGCGTGCTAAGAGAAGGGAAACCGCACAAGCAACCTCTTGCCACTCTTCTGAAAGTGAGCGCCCATGGGTTGCAGTGGGGCAGCACCACGCATAGAATCACGAAAAACCAGGCGGAACAGCCAGATGAGTTTCTTGATCCAATTGGTCGTGATCGTCCTTGTGGCGGTCGCCATTGCTATTGTTGGCCTGTTAATGCTGCCCGGAGAAAAGATTGCGCGCATCGCTGCAGACCAGCTTAGCAAACAAACAGGATACAGATCCGACATCAACTCGGATCGCCCGTTGTCTTGCATCAAACGCACATGATGGCGGCGGAATTGGCGCGGTTCCGTCACACCCACGGAATGCGCGATGGTTTCGACCTCTTTGATCAGGCTTTTGGCATAGCGTGCGACACGCTTGTATTTGTCTTCCACTACCAGTCCTTTTGAAACCTCGGGTCATGTGTCGTGATGCCCGTCGGGCACGTATTCTTGTTGCACTTTAGCGCCTGAATGCAACCAAGCGAAAACATAAAGCCACGCGCAGACGTGACCAAATCAGCACCTGCTGCCAACGCCCATGCGAGATCGCCCGAATTCACCAACTTACCACTCGCAATGATGCGCACACGATCTTTCAAGCCCGCGCGATTACGCATATCCACGACCAAGGGCAGCGCCTCTCTGATCAACATGCCAACGAGATCAATCAGCGGCATTGGCGCTGCACCTGTACCTCCTTCACCACCGTCGATGGTAATAAAGTCAGGCGCTAACGCGGCGCCGCGCGCCGCGATCTCATCAAACAAACCTTGCATACTAGTTTCGGTTCCAACCACATTTTTGATGCCCACAGGCTTGCCTGTGACCTCGCGCATATGCGCGACGAAATTCAATAGATTACCCCAATCATCAATCTCAAGATGGCGGTTTGGGGACAAGCTATCACTGCCCTCTGGAATGCCCCTGATCTCAGCGATCTCCGCCGTCACTTTCGCCCCCGGAAGAATACCGCCCTTACCGGGTTTTGCAACTTGGGCGAGTTTCAATTCGAACATACGCACACTCTCATGAACAGCAGCCTTGCGCAGCTTGTCGTCACTCATACCGCCTTGCGCATCGCGCACACCATATTTGGCCGTGCCAATCTGAAAGACCACGTCACAGCCACCTTCCAAATGGAATGGGCTTAGCCCGCCCTCACCCGTGTTTAGCCAAACACCCACCTCTTTCGCACCGCGGCTTAACGCTTGCACCACCGGTTTTGAAATCGCGCCATACCTCATGCCCGATACTTTGAAAAAGCTGGGAGCAAGGTAGGGTGCGCGCGTTTCTGGTCCGATAACCAAAAGTTCAGAGCTAGAAAATGGATCATCGAGCGGTGGAAAAGCGGCATTCGCAAAGATCGGTGTACCAGTGACATTCAGACTACGGGTCGAGCCGAACGCAACGGTATTACCTTTGCCCTCGCCCGCGCGCTTCACCCATTCACGTTGTGCACGGTTAAACGGCAGTTCCTCACGATCCATCGCAACGAAATACTGCCAAAAGAACTCACCAAGCCTGGAAAAAAATGCCGGAAACGTCCAATGACAGGATAGTTACGTCTGATCGCGTCCTTCATCTGCAAGCGATCCAGCACGCAAATGACCAAGGCCACTAAAACGAGTATTCCAATCGTAAACGCAAAACCCCGTCAGCCTCCGCTGGTGAGGTTTTGTATTTTCAGGCGTGTTCCCGCACATATGCCCAGCTGGCTTGAGCTTAACTTGGCCTATATCGGCCAACCCCGTTTGGTGGTGCGAAACGCCGCTTAGGTAATTTGACAAAATGCGCAACTTCTGGCCAAAAAACGCATAGATACAGGCTAGGACTGCAAGATGCGGACCGATCTCACATCATTGCACTGCGCACATATTTGATGCGCGATACCAATGGAGACCACTCATGTACCTAAAAGCCGCACCCACACTCACGGCACTTTCCTTTGCAACAGCGAGCTTCGCAATGTCGGACGCCGACGCGAATGCCGACAAAATGCTAAGCATGGAAGAAATGAAAGCCGCCTATCCTGAAATCAGCGAAGACCAGTTCACATTGGCAAACGCGAATGGCGATGGCGCACTCACTGAGCAAGAACTTAAGGATGCTGTTGAGGCCGACGTTCTCCCTGATCTCGGCGGCTAAGACACAAAGTATCCGCGAGACCTTCCATCCAGGTTAACCCACTCACGCAGACGTCTGGATTGAAAGAAGGAGTGCAGGTCGTTGACGGCCTGCGCCCCTATTATTTTGTTAGCCCCAACAGTGCTAGTAAATCAGCCATATCGTTGAACAGAGCATCGCAAATCGTGGCGAGCCGTTCTTTGGGTGTTTCTGCGTAAAATCCATAGGTCCGCATACCAGCTGCAACACCTGCTTTCGCACCACTCGCACTATCTTCGATGACAACGCAGCGATCCGGTGAAACACCTGCATTCTTCGCGGCAAGTAAATACACATCTGGCGCGGGCTTTGGGTTTGGCACATCCTCACGCGAATAAATACGTCCTTTGAGCCGGTCTCTCAGCCCTGTACGCACCAATGTAACCTCCATTTTCGCATGAGGTCCGTTCGAGCCAATCGCATAAGGAACGCCAGCGGCGTCTAGCGCATCGAGAACCGCAATCGCACCTGGGACGGCTTCGACCTCAATCGCTAAGGCTGCATGCATTTCGGGGTAAATCTCGTCGAGCCAACTATCCGGCAACTTGGCACCCATATCGCGCGCAAGATCCATCACACCTTGCATCGTGCCACCCACGAACAAGCGCATGATCTCGTCAAGGGCGAGATCTAGACCATAGGTTTTTAAGTTTTCCTGAATCACGCGATTGGTGATGCCCTCGCTGTCGACGATCACGCCGTCGCAATCGAAAATTACCATGTCAGGGGGCATTTGCATGAAAACAGCCTCGTAGTTGGGGTTATGAGGCCGTTTTCTAATTTTGGCTGTGCAGTGTCAAAGCACGGTTTATGTCAGGATGTTGCCCTGCGTGCTAAGCACACAGGGCAATCGGATCAATGCACCACAGCATCTTCCGGACGCGGGCGATTGGTGCTCGCCACTTTGTCGCCGATGATCAACCCTTCCACTCCTGCGCTCACATCAATGGTCGCGCCATCGCCCACATCCCCCGCAAGCAACATTTCCGCAAATGGGTTCTGCAACGCGCGCTGGATCACACGCTTCAAAGGACGCGCGCCAAACACTGGGTCATAACCCTCATCGGCAAGCCATTTCTTCGCAGCATCGTCCAAATCAAGCGTGATCTTGCGCGAGACCAGACGTTTTGCGAGACGCTTGAGTTGGATTTCCACAATCCCAGCCATGTCACCCCGCGCAAGGCGATCAAAGATGATCGTCTCATCGAGGCGGTTCAAGAACTCTGGCCGGAAATGCGAACGCACAGCGTCGTTCACATCACGTTTCGCATCACTTGCATCAGCACCTTCAGGCAGCTGACTAAGCGCCTGCGCCCCAAGGTTAGAGGTGAGGATAATCAACGTTTGTTTGAAATCCACAGTGCGTCCCTGGCCATCGGTCAGCACACCATCATCGAGCACTTGCAAGAGCACGTTGAACACATCTGGATGCGCTTTTTCCACCTCATCAAAGAGCACGACCTGATACGGACGACGACGCACTGCTTCGGTCAATACGCCGCCCTCATCGTAGCCCACGTAGCCCGGAGGAGCACCAATAAGACGCGCGACTGAGTGTTTCTCCATGAACTCAGACATATCAATGCGCACCATCGCACTGTCGTCATCAAAGAGAAATTCTGCCACTGCTTTCGTTAGCTCAGTTTTCCCAACACCTGTTGGCCCAAGGAACAGGAACGAACCCAAAGGTCGATTCTCGTCATTCAAACCAGCGCGCGCACGACGCACGGCATTCGCAACCGAAGTTACCGCAGAATGTTGACCAATCACACGCCCATGCAGCGCATCTTCCATGCGCAACAGTTTGTCACGCTCGCCCTCAAGCATCTTCGACATCGGAATACCTGTCCAACGCTCAACCACGCTTGCGATCTGTTCAGGACGCACAGCTTCTTCGACCATAACGTCGCTGTCTTCACGGTTCTCCGCATCGCCAAGCATCTTCTCCAGCTCGGGTATCACACCATACGATAGTTCCCCCGCTTTCGCGAGATTGCCTTCGCGTTTGGCGATATCAAGATCGGCGCGTGCACGATCCAGCAGCTCTTTCATCTCGCGCGCGCCCGCGAGCTTGTCACGCTCTGCTTGCCACTGAACGGTCATCTCTGACGAACGTTCTTGCAAATCGGCAAGATCTTTCTCAAGCGCCTCAAGACGATCCTTTGAAGCCCGATCATCCTCAAGTTTCAGCGCTTCAGCCTCAATCTGCTTTTGCATAATTTCGCGATCCAGCGCGTCCAACTCTTCGGGTTTGCTATCCACTTCCATGCGCAGTCGGCTGCCTGCCTCATCCATCAAGTCGATGGCTTTGTCGGGCAAAAAGCGATCGGTGATATAGCGGTGCGAAAGGGTGGCAGCCGCCACCAGCGCGCTATCGGAAATGCGCACACCGTGGTGGAGTTCGTATTTTTCCTTGATGCCCCGCAGGATCGAAATGGTATCTTCGACTGTCGGCTCTTCCACCATGACAGGCTGGAACCGCCGCGCGAGCGCTGCGTCTTTTTCAACGTGCTTGCGATATTCGTCCAATGTCGTCGCACCAACGCAGTGCAATTCGCCACGTGCAAGAGCAGGTTTCAAAAGGTTTGACGCATCCATCGCACCATCGCCTTTGCCCGCGCCAACAAGCGTGTGCATCTCATCAATAAACAGGATGATTTCACCAGCGGCACTCGTCACCTCTGACAGGATCGCTTTCAAACGCTCTTCGAACTCACCGCGATATTTAGCACCCGCAATCAGTGCGCCCATATCAAGCGACATCAGTCGCTTGTTGCGCAAAGACTCTGGCACATCGCCATTAATGATGCGCAAGGCCAAACCTTCGGCAATCGCAGTTTTACCAACGCCGGGTTCCCCTATGAGCACAGGATTATTCTTGGTGCGACGCGACAAAACCTGCATGGCTCGGCGGATTTCTTCATCGCGACCAATAATCGGATCGATCTTGCCCTTCTCCGCCATCTCAGTCAGGTCCGTCGCGTATTTCTTAAGCGCATCATACCCGTCCTCAGCAGAAGCACTGTCCGCCGTGCGACCCTTACGAATATCGTTGATCGCTGTGTTCAGGCTCTGCGCTGAAACGGCGCCTGCCTCCAAGGCTTCGCGCGCTTTGGACTTCACCAAGGACAAAGCCTGCAAGATACGTTCGACAGGAACGAAACTATCGCCCGCTTTCTTCGCCAGCTTTTCCGCCTCGGCAAGCACTTTGCCCGTTTGACTATCCAAATAGGTTTGCCCCGCGTCTCCGCTGACTTTGGCGATCTTGGCAACAGTGGCATCAACCGCCTCGACAACACGCATAGGCGCACCGCCTGCACGGGAGATCAAATTGGAAGCCAACCCTTGGTCGTCATCCATTAGTGCTTTCAAAATATGTTCGGGTAGCAAACGCTGATGATCTTTGCTTTGTGCAATGGTTTGCGCCGCTTGGATGAAACCGCGCGAACGCTCTGTGAACGTGTTAAGGTCCATGTGTCGTACTCCTTATAAAGCACCCGACTGATCGTTCGCGCCTGCTATGCAGCACGCTTGGCGTCGGGCCTCATACTCAATGTGGGCAGTGCTCCATGCCGTATCAAGAGAAGCCTGCCACGTTATTAACGCACATTTGGACACATTTCGCCCAGATTCGCCGCTTTAAGGTTGTCAGAGATACAATGAGAGGCCTCAAAACGAGGCTCAAGCAGGAGTAGAGACAATGATGATCGTTAAGAGAATTGACGTAAGACCAATTCAGGAATTCACACCAGAAACAGGTGGCACCGGCAAAGTGTCCTTTATCACCAATTCAGGTGATATGATTTTTGGCTGCCAAGTCAAACCGGGCCGTGAAGCTGAGAAACGCAATCCTCTACTGGATTTCGTGTCCGAGGCGATGCGTCAAGTGCATCGTATGCCAGAATATCGTATCAGCAAATCTTACGTGAAATTTGCACCGGGTGTTTTGCCTGAGGGCTACGTGACTTAATCCCATTCACTTGACCTGCTGCCCCCTCCGCGCGATAGGAGGGCGACCCCAGCAGGAGACCCAGAATGTCCGATGATCGCTTAATCGTCGCCCTTGATGTGCAAAATGCCATCGACGGACTGAAAATGGCCGAAACCTTGGGCGACACAGTGTCGTTCTACAAGATCGGCTTGGGCATGTTGACAGGTGGCGGGCTTGCGCTCGCTAACGAGCTGAAAGGCGAAATGGGCAAGCGTATCTTTCTAGATATGAAGCTGTTCGATATCAGTGCAACAGTCGAAGCGGCTGTGCGCGGACTTGCGCAGTTCGATCTGGATTTTCTGACCGTCCATGGTGATCCACATGTGATCCGCGCCGCGAAAGAGGGCGCGTCTGGTACAAACCTTAAAATTTTGGGCGTAACCATTCTAACATCATTGGATCGCGCTGATCTGGATGATTGCCTGATCCGCGACGGCGCTGTTCCTGATCTGGTGATCGATCGTGCGGGGCGCGCGTTTGAAGCTGGCGCAGACGGGATCATTTCCTCCCCACAAGAAGCAGCAGCTATTCGCGCACTGCCAGAATCCCAAGGTCGTTTGATCGTCACCCCCGGTGTACGCCCTGCGGGTGCGGCCTCTGGTGATCAAAAACGCATCGCTACGCCTTCAAGCGCCATTTCAAACGGCGCTGATCATATCGTTGTGGGACGCCCCGTTCGCGACGCAGATGATCGCAAGGCAGCAGCCCAAGCAATTCTGGACGAACTGACGACTGTATAAGCGACGCGAGGTCGCCTTGTGTGCTCAGCACGCAAAGCCACCGAACCGTCAGTCGTTGATGTCTTCGTCCCAGACCTTCACTTGCCCGCGACGCACTCCCAACAGTTGGCGCAACGCGATCCACGAGATCAACGACACAACTGCGAACACAAGGAATGTCATAGGCAGGCTAAGGCTGATCGCAGATCCGCCGATCAATAGAATTAGGCCCACCAAAGCAGCGCCAATCGCAAAGCCCAAGAAGATAAAGCTTGGCGCAAAAACTTCTAAAATTGCCAAGCCCACAGCCGCGATCATCCAAAATACCCAAGAGGTCCACACTACTTGGACCCTCCTTTTAACATCTTGAACGCATCACCAAACGCATCCATGGCGCTCGACGGTACAACAACCGTTTGCGATCCTGAGCTACTGCCAAGCGCCGTCAAAGCCTCCACCTGTTTAAGCGCAACCTGATACTGCGCCGCTTCCATACCATTGTTCGCAATCGCAGACGCAACGACGCCAGTGGCGTATGCTTCCGCATCGGCTTCGATCCGGCGGGCTTTGGCGATTTGTTCAGCCGCATACAATTCCGCATCCGCAGCAAGCTCGACAGATCGCTTCGCGCCCTCTGCCTCTGTAACTTGTGCGCGACGCGCGCGTTCTGCATTGAGTTGCTGCAACATCGCATCACGGGTCGCTTGATCGAGGTTCACATCCAAAAGCTCTGCACGGGTCACTTCGATACCCCAATCATCCACCGCGCTTTCAACCAACTTCTTAATCTGTGAAATCAATTGCGAGCGGTTCGATTGAACCTCATCAAGCTCCATCGTACCAATTTCAGAACGCACCATACCTGCCACTGTCGTCGCAATCGCACCATCCACATCACGAATACGATACACTGTCTTTTCAGGCTCTAGAATGCGGTAGAACACTGACGTTTCCACCTGTACTAACACGTTATCCGCAGTGATCGCATCCTGTGTGGCATTCGGCAGTTGGCGTTCTAAGATAGAAATCTTATGCGCCACTTTGTCCAGAAACGGCACGATCAAGTTGATTCCTGGCCCCAGCACGGACCGCAAACGGCCAAAGCGCTCTACAACAAATTTTTCCGATTGCGGAACGATCCGCACACCGAGCATAATACAAATAATGATGAATGCTGCGAGCAGTACAATAAACGTGTTCTCGCTTAGAAACTGAAGGGCCAACTGGTCCAATGACATAACTTTCTCCCAAAAACCTTCGCTACATATAAGCAGTCTCGGGCGAAAGTACAAAGGTTGCCTGTTTGCTCTCAAGCAGTGCCCCGCGTACTCTCTCTACTTGAATTCCTCTAAACCGAGACGGTCCATGCCCGCACTTTGCAGAGATTGCCTGACAGACTTCGAACGTGGCAACCGTTGCCCGTCCTGTCGCTCTGCGCGCGTGATTTCGCATCCTGAGCTTATGACACTTTCCATCGCTCACATGGATTGTGACGCTTTCTATGCGAGCGTGGAAAAGCGTGACGATCCGACACTTGCAGACAAGCCTGTTATCATAGGCGGCGGGCGGCGCGGTGTTGTCTCAACGGCTTGCTATGTGGCGCGCATCAAGGGCGTGCGCTCTGCGATGCCAATGTTTCAAGCGTTGAAGCTATGCCCCGATGCGGTCGTAATCAAACCGCGCATGTCTGCCTATGTCGACGCTTCCAAAGCAGTAAAAGCGATGATACTGGAATTGACACCCGCCATTGAACCCCTTTCCCTTGATGAGGCGTTCATGGACCTGCGCGGCACCCAGCGCCTTCACGGCGCACCGCCAGCCGTCATGCTTGCGCATTTGATCAAGCGAATGCGCAGCGAGGTGGGCATCACCGGATCTATTGGTCTGTCGCACAACAAGTTCCTCGCAAAAGTTGCCTCTGATCTGGACAAACCTCACGGGTTTTCTGTGATTGGCCAAGCCGAAACGCATGAATTTTTAGCCGGTAAACCAGTGCGCATGATCTGGGGTGTCGGCCCTGCTGCACAGGCCTCGCTGGAGAAGGTTGGCATTCGCACGTTTGATGATCTTTTGCGCTGGGACAAAGCAGATCTTGTGGCGCGTTTTGGCGGAACGGGGGAGCGCCTTTTCCACATTGCGCGCGGCGAAGACTTTAGACGGGTCTCTGCACATGCCCCTATGAAAAGTATTTCCAAGGAAACAACATTTAACACTGACACGTCCGACTTGGATATTCTTGATGGTCATATTTGGCGGCTGTCCGAACAGGTCGCGGATCGTGCGAAAGCCAAGGAACTTGCGGGGCGCGTCGTAACACTGAAACTCAAACGCGCAAATTTCACACAAATCACACGGCGCATTTCTCTGCGCGAACCTACGCAAATGACGGATCGCGTGTACCGCGAAGCGCGTGCGCTTTTTGACGCTCTGGGCGATCAAGGTCCATATCGTTTGATTGGCACGGGGCTGTCGGATCTGTCCAAAGCGGATAGGGCGGATTTAAGCGGTGATTTGCTCGACCCTGACGCAGAGCGACGCAGCAAAGCCGAACGAGCAACAGATAAAATCAGGGCTCGCTTTGGCAGTGATGCGATCGTAAAAGGTCGGTCTTTGCGCTAGGCTTTATTCGGCTGCGACAGGCATCAAAGTGCCACGGCTAAGGTCACATACCTCGACAAGAACCTCGGTCACAGCGCGCTTCACATCTGCGAAGCTTGCGCTTTTGGTTAAGGTCTGTTCATTCATATAAATCGCCCGATCAATCTCGATCTGGATGGCGTGCTGATTTCGGGCGGGCCGACCATAGGTTTTCGTCACGTAAGCCCCCGCGAACGGCGTGTTGCGCGCCAATTTGAAGCCTGCGTTGGCGAATGCGGCCTCGACGCGGTCGACGATGTCGCTACTTGCGGAAGCCCCGAAGCGATCACCGAGTACGACATCGGGGCGATTTTTCTTCAACCCACCAAAATTCTCAAGCGCCTCGTGTGGCATGGAATGGAAATCAAGCAAAAGGGCGGTGCCAAATTTCGCGCGCGCGTCTTGCAGTAAACTCGCCAACTGATCGTGATACGGATGCCAATAATCGTGCAACCGCTTGCGCGCTTCGGCTTGGCTTAGTTTGCCACGATAAATCGCACGGCTGTTCGCAACAACACGTGGTATGACACCAAGTCCCGAAGCCACACGTGGGTTATGCCCCACCTTCTTCACACCATCTATCAAGGCAGGATCAAGCTCGTCATCGCTTCGGTTTAGATCCACAAAAGCACGTGGCACGGTCGCTGTTAGCAAAGGCGCACCGAAACAAGGCGTGTCTTCAATCAACACATCAACGAAAGCGTCCTCCGAGGAACGCATCGCGAGGTCACTTAAGTCTGAGCGACGCATAAACGACCATGCATACTCGCGCCCGCTGTGCGGGGATGCGCAAACGACACTAGAGGTGAGTGTGTCCGGCCGCATGAGTTGAAAGCTGGATCGTGGCATGAATGCTCCTGTTACTCATCTTGTTATAGAACGAATGTTTGAAATGCCAAAAGCCCTTGATCCCGTGTGCGACTCCTTTTATAGCCCCCATTACTGACGCGGGATTTTGCGTTCCAATTTTGTTTGGGGCAACGGTTTCGTAAAGGTTTCATGGGCGATTAGCTCAGCGGTAGAGCACTTCGTTGACATCGAAGGGGTCACAAGTTCGATCCTTGTATCGCCCACCATGAATTTATTTGCCCAATTTCGGGCGTTAACCACCGAGGCGCAATCAGCGCCGCGTAAGAGGAGAAGACCTATGAAGGTTAAAAACTCGCTCCGCTCGCTGAAGTCGCGTCACCGCGACTGCCGTGTTGTGCGCCGTAAGGGCCGTGTTTATGTGATCAACAAAACACAGCCTCGCTTCAAGGCCCGTCAGGGTTAAGAACAATTAGCTGTTAGAATTAGGATGGGCCGTCTCTTGCGAGGCGGCCTTTTCTTTTTGTGAGGTGAGTACGTACTTGATATTATATAACAGCCATTATCGGCTTTCGATCCTATCTTGACATGGCGGATATCAATCACTCTGATCCAAGAGAGCGCAGTAAAGGGATATTTTTCTGAAATTCATTGTATTTATCGTCGCATTTTCACTGGCTGGTTTGCCATCGTTTACAGACAGTAAACTACTCGAAGTACAAAAAATTCTGGCGAGTCTTAAGCTAGAAGTTGGGCGTCCAGACGGTGCTTGGGGATCCCGAACCGAGAAAGCTCTCACATATTTCCTCAACCATAGAAATATGGATTTTGATGGTGAATTTTCGCAAAATGAATATCTCGAGGTTGTCGAGCAAGCAAAATATATTGCCCCCGAAGCGTCCAGGTTGAAGTTATGTAAAAAGGGAAGGTTCCCTAGAAAAAATTCATTTGAAAGATCATCAGAAGATACTTCAAAATTTACAGTACGAATTCAGTCTGGGGACTATGATGGTGCAGACTATACATCAAAAGAAGCAAGAAATAGTGTCTTCAGTTCAGCGAAGTTTATCAACTTTATTAAGCAGCGAGCGGAATTGAGAAACTGCCGTAATATTGCATATGGCAAAACATACGCATTAGATTTTGATGTCAAGGTATCTCATTTCAGCGCGGATTAGATTTTTCAGATCCATGCAGGCCGTTCGCAACAGTTCAGCGAATTTGACCGCTTATCAAGACGCAATCAGATTGATCGTGGGGCAAGAATTCAACAATGTCGCAGTATACCGAGGGGATTGGCTAAACGAATGGCTTAGTTTCCGCATCGTGTTTCGCGCAGGTCGAGCTGACAAGACATTCTTTCGCTTCTATGTAAATGGTGAAGAAACGTTCACCACTGAAGAGCGAAATGCTTCTTACACCTACTCCAAGAAGGGCGCGAATCTTTCGTTTGGTCTTTATAGAGGAAAGAACCCGAACTCTGTCGAGGCGTCTTATCGGAACATTAAGTTGTCAAAAGGGGATCTAGGACAGCCATAGTGCAAGTCGGGTTTTTAGGGTCTTATTCCCCTCAAACGTGCATCACATAAAACCCGTTACCCCACGTTCAACATTTGTTATTGGCAGCTATCTCGCGGAAAGGTTGACGCGTAACGGTTCAATCGTAGCGACGGCAATCTTCAATCACCAGACCGTCGCGTGGCAGCTCACCAATGCTGACCACTTCAATCGCGCCCTTCATCTTCAAGGTCGATTGCACGGCGCTTTCAAATGCACTCGCATCAGTTGTGGCGCTTTCAATCTGCACCGTCAGGACATCTTTTTCTGCTTCACGGCTCGCCACTACGCGCGCGCGCACGATGCCTTCATGGCTCGCTACCAGATCAGCAACCTGTTCAGGACGCACGAACATACCTTTGATCTTGGTCGTTTGATCAGCGCGACCCATCCAGCCTGTGATGCGCATATTCGTGCGGCCGCATGGCGAGGTGCCTGTCATGACAACACTGAGATCGCCTGTCGCAAAGCGAATAAGCGGGTAGTCGGGGTTCAGCGATGTGACGATGACTTCGCCAACTTCGCCCGGCTCAACTGGGATGCCTGTGCCAGGGGTGACGATTTCTAGGATGATGCCTTCATCCACGATCATGCCTTCTTGCGCTTGGCTTTCATAGGCCACGTTGCCAAGGTCTGCAGTCGCGTAATTTTGCAGGCAGAGAATACCACGGTCTGCATACTCGGCGCGCAAGCTCGGGAAGAGCGCGCCGCCGCCAACAGCAGCTTTGGTGATGCCAAGCGCAACGCCCATCTCATCGGCCTTATCGAGGATCACCTTAAGATAGTCTGGAGTACCAGCATAAGCAGTCGACCCAACGTCCTTAGCGGCGCGCACTTGCAATTCGGTTTGACCCGTTCCCGCAGGAACTACAGTCGCGCCGACAGCGCGTGCGCCATTCTCGAAGATAGAGCCAGCAGGGGTCAAATGATAGCCGAAGCAGTTCTGAACAATGTCACCTTTTCCAATACCAAGCGCATGCAAGAAACGACCAATACGCCACCAATCATGGGTGATGCCTCCGGGTTCATAGATCGGACCTGGAGATTGAAAGATATGCGCAACGTTAGAAGTGTTGATGCCACCAAAAGGCGGCTTTTCTACCTGCCATTTCAGCAGTTCGGACTTGCGCAAAATAGGAAGTTTCGCGAGATCGTCGATACCAGCAACACCGCTTGCATCCAGACAATTTCCGTCTGCACTGGTCGCGCACGCGAGTTGCTCCATCAACGCGGCGCTTTGCTGTGTGGCGCGCTCATCAGCGGAGCGTGTCTCAAGCGTGTCGAAATAATTGGTCATGAAGGGCAGCTCACTAATGGAAGGGATGTTAGGGGCGGATCAGCTCAGCCAACGCTTGCGACGACGGTAAGAGCGCACATCTCGGAACGACTTGCGGCCCTCATCGGACATGCCGAGATAAAACTCCTTCACATCAGGGTTTTCGCGCAGCTCTGCAGCAGGACCATCCATGACTACGCGACCGCTCTCTAGAATATAACCGTAATGCGCATAGCGCAGAGCGACGTTGGTGTTCTGCTCCGCAAGTAAAATGGTTACGCCTTGCTCTTCGTTGATCTTTTTCACAATCTCGAAAATCTGTTCAACAAGTTGCGGTGCGAGACCCATGGAAGGCTCATCTAGTAGAACCGTTTCAGGGCGCGACATCAATGCACGACCCATCGCAACCATCTGCTGCTCACCACCAGAGGTATAGCCCGCTTGCGATTTGCGGCGTTCTTTCAAACGTGGGAAGTAATCATAAACCATCTCAAGATCAGCAGCGATAGCGCCCTTGCCGTCCTTGCGTGTGTAGGCCCCTGTGAGCAAATTTTCCTCAACGGTAAGGTGCTCAAAACAGTGACGGCCCTCCATCACCTGAATAACACCAGAACTTACAAGATCAGCAGGATCGCGCCCTGCAAGATCAGCGCCGCGATAACTAACAGAGCCTTTGGTGATGTCACCGCGCTCCGATTTCAGCAGGCCGGAAATGGCTTTCAAGGTCGTTGTTTTGCCAGCGCCATTGCCACCTAGCAAGGCAACAATTCCGCCTTTGGGCACGGACAGGCTCACGCCTTTCAACACAAGGATCACGTGGTTGTAGATCACTTCAATGTTGTTCACTTCGAGCAGTTTTTCTGTCGTCGGAGCAGAATCTAGCATGTTAAACGCCTGTCATAAATTTCGGTTAGGATGGTCCGGCAAACGCGATGCCTGCCGGACCAAGAGGAGTTTAGTTACAACGACCTTCGATAGCGTTTTCGTCGGCATACGCCTTTGAATCAGCCATGATCAACGGCTCAATAATTGCATTGTCGGACGCCTCAAATTCAGAGACTAAAGACCAGCTCTGCGCTGCTGCATCCCACTGAGAAACCGCCGCCATGCCACCGCCACCGTGGTTTTCACAAGTCACTTGGAACTCAGGACCAAAGCCTGGCAATCCAGCTGCGGCCATGACTGCCTCATCAATCTTCAATGCTTCCATCGCATCGCGCATCATTGCTGGCGTTATGTCCTTCGTACCGTTTGCAGCTTGAGCAGCTTTCGCAGCTTCAGCGGCCAAGAATGCAGCGTAGACACCACGATTGTATAGGACTGTACCGATTTGATCACCCGCACCTGCAGCTTTGCCAGTGTCTAAAACGTGTTTCTGGATATCCGCAAAAACTGGAAAGTCGTTGCCTACGTTATGAAACTGTAGCGCCTTATAGCCGTTCGCGCCGTCGCCAGCGGGAATTACGTCAA
The DNA here is from genome assembly GCF_018607995.1 of Planktotalea sp. Taxonomy (GTDB): domain Bacteria; phylum Pseudomonadota; class Alphaproteobacteria; order Rhodobacterales; family Rhodobacteraceae; genus Planktotalea. Next base: position 3,286 of record NZ_JABBAL010000014.1, on the reverse strand, counting down.
GCTCGGCTCCAGACCACCAGATGCCCATGAAGTTCTCCATTGGGAAACGGATGTTTGAGGCTTCCTGAACAGCCACTTGGTTCATAACACCCCAGCCCCAGAACAGAACGTAATCAGGACGCTCGCGTCGAATTTGAAGCCACTGCGATTTTTGTTCCTGTCCAGGATAGTCAATTGCGATGGTGTTCAGAGAGAAGCCCTCTTGCGCAGATAGTGCCTCAAGCGTCGGAATCGGTTCTTTTCCGTATGCACCATTGAAATGCAAAAGCGTGATTTTTTTGCCCTCAAGCGAACCGCCCGCTTGCTTTTTGAAGTGGTTGACACCGACTGAGGCACCATCCCAGTAATTGACGGGATAGTTGAAGACATGGCTGAATACTTTACCATTTTTAGCAGAAGTACGACCGTAACCCATGGAGTGAATTGGGATGCCATCAGCAGTAGCTTTAGGAATCAACTGGTAAGTTATTCCAGTCGAAAGCGGTTGATAAACCAAAGCGCCTTCGCCCTTTGTAGACTCGTAACACTCAACGCCTTTTTCAGTGTTATAGGCTGTTTCGCATTCCAATAGTCTCGCTGGAATACCACCGATACCACCATCACGCTCGTTCAATAGTGTGAAGTAATCCGCATAGCCGTCTGCGAATGGAATTCCTCCAGCCGCGAACGGACCTGTACGATAAGAAAGTGATGGGAACACAAGATCTGCCATAGCAGGGCCTGCGGCCATCAGCGCTGTGAGCGCCATTGTTGTTAGTTTCATCTTCATCGGGGTTTTCCTCCCATGGTTAGTCCGATGTGTGGGGCATTCGCCCCTTATTGTTCTTTGGCCCCGCGCTTTAATGCGGGAAGGGCCAAAGGCGTAATTTCTCTTTCGCAACGCGCCAAAGTTGGGCGATGCCATGCGGCTCTGCAATCAAGAAGATAATGATAAGCGCGCCGACAATGATCAACTGAATGTGCGCAACGATGTCTGTGGGCCAGCCGAACATATCCACGCCAACGAGCTTCAGCGCAACTGGCAGAAGCACAAGAAAGGCAGCACCAGCAAAGGAGCCGAAGATAGAACCAAGGCCACCAATGATAATCATGAACAGAACAAGAAAAGACTTTTGAATGCCAAAACTATCACCTGCTTCGGCTGCGCCAAGATAGACTGCAAAGAACAGCGCGCCAGAGATGCCAATGAAGAAACCAGACACTGCAAAAGCACTCAGCTTCGCTTTCAGCGGGTTCACCCCAATAATCTCCGCCGCAATATCCATATCGCGGATCGCCATCCACTTGCGCCCTTGCATCCCACGCGTGAGATTACGCGCGATAATCGCACTGATAGCCAAAAAGACGAGGCAGAACAGATAGGTCGCCCAAGCGTCGGTGTTCGCACCCGTTACAGGCACGCCAAATACAGTGCGCTCCGGTGCGTTGATCTGACCAGAGGCAGAATAGTTGTAGAACCAGCTGACCTTATTAAAGAGCCAGACGAGAAAGAACTGCGCAGCAAGGGTCGCAACAGCCAAATAGAAGCCCTTAATCCGAAGAGACGGCAAACCGAACGCAGTGCATACAATCGCAGTAATACCCCCGGCCGCAATCACATGGAAAAAGATGTTCACTTCTGGAAATGCCGTCATCAACTTATAGCAGGCATAGGCACCCACGGCCATAAAGCCGCCGGTCCCCAGCGAAACTTGTCCGCAATACCCTGTCAGAATGTTCAACCCGATTGCCGCAATCGAATAGATAAGGAACGGCAATAAAAACGCGTTCGCCCAATAATCATTGATCAGGAATGGAATGACCCCAAAGGCAACCGCCAAAACCACATAGTAGCGATAACGATCAAACTTGATCGGAAAGGTCTGATTGTCATCAGTGTAGGACGTCTTGAAATCGCCAGCTTCACGATAAAACATAAAAAACGTCCTTCATCTTGCCAATAAACTCTAGAGGGGTCGCACTTACGACGGGGGAAAAGCCCCCTCTTCTATACCCTCTCAATGATCTTCTCCCCGAATAGGCCTTGCGGGCGGAACACCAGAAAGATCAGGGCAAGCACATACGCAAACCAGTTCTCAGTCGCGCCACCAACCATCGGGCCAATCGCGAACTCAAACAACTTCTCGCCAACGCCGATAATAAGACCACCGACAATCGCTCCGGGAATAGACGTAAATCCACCCAGCATGAGAACAGGGAGCGCTTTGAGTGCGATCAAGGAAAGCGAGAATTGCACCCCCGATTTCGTTCCCCACATTATCCCTGCCACCAAAGCGACGAAACCCGCAACAGACCAGACCATGATCCAGATAAAGTTGAGCGAAACACCCACGGACAAAGCCGCTTGGTGATCATCCGCGACAGCCCGCATTGCGCGGCCCTCTTTGGAGTACTGCGAGAAGATCACAAGACCACCAACCAAAAGCGCGGCAATCACGGTCGCCACGATATCAAGGTTGTCGATAAAGAAACCGTAGTCAAAGATGTTGAACGTATAGCTATCAATCGCCTCGTTGATGCCCTGCGGCAGACCAACATCGAGCTTCTTGATCTCCGAATTCCACATCAAATCGCCCACGCCCTCAAGGAAGTAGGCAAGACCGATGGTAGCCATGAACAGGATAATCGGCTCCTGCCCGACCAAGTGACGAAAGATATATTTCTGCACAGCCCAAGCAAACAGCACCATGACGGCGACAGTTAATATGATCGCAAGCAGCGCTGGCACTGTCCATCCAAAGTAGTGCACATCCGTGCCAAAGATCGCGTTGATCACGTGCGCGAAAGGCACTTGGCCCTTCATGATGCCCACCAGGGTCATCGCCGAAAACAGCGCCATAACCCCTTGGGCATAGTTGAAAATACCAGATGCTTTGAAGATCAAAACAAAGCCCAAAGCGACAAGTGCATACAGCACGCCTGCCATCAAGCCATTGAGGAACACTTCCATCGCAAAGACGAGTTGTTCGGGCATCACATCGCCTCCATTTTAAGTCGCGGGCAGATAAAATCAGTCATGAGCCACCCCTAAATACGCATCAATCACAGCTTGGTTGTTGCGAATATCACTCGGTGTGCCGTCACCAATCTTCTTGCCGTAATCCATCACAACAATGCGGTCAGAGAGGTCCATAACAACGCCCATGTCGTGTTCGATCAACGCGATCGTGGTGCCAAATTCGTCGTTCACATCCAGAATAAAGCGGCTCATGTCCTCTTTTTCCTCAACATTCATACCCGCCATTGGCTCATCCAGAAGCAAGATCGACGGCTCCGAGACAAGCGC
>NZ_JABBAL010000034.1:18982-114366 GCF_018607995.1 Planktotalea sp. | reverse complement strand
TCAGGAATACTTCCTCCATCCCAAATCAGGGAATTTACAGAAAGTGTTCCGAGAGACCGTAAATATCTACAGTGATGGCCTATTTTCCGAGCACACCAAACAATTGGCATCGAACGTCCTGTCTTTGAAGAAGCAATGCGGGTGATGGGTGTGAAACGTGCTGCAACCGCGATCCTATGTATCCTTGAAAGGTTAGGCACAATCCTTAATCCAGGTGGCTATCTAAGACGGCTGACACAAATGGCGCGGGCAGGGCAGTTATATCTTGAAAAGATTCTGAATGATGGGTCAGCCTATGCGTAATTGTCAGCTAACAACTTTTTTAAATCATATAAAACAAAGGTTTGGAAAATTGCAAGCCGGTCCTAATCACTGCTCGTCTCTATTTGGAGGCCTTGAATTGTCCAAAACTCTTTGAATTGCGTGACGCTATATGGTTGCCTGCTTTCACAGGGTCATATTTGCAGGCGTCTGCGGCAACACCCAGATCGCGCGGATCAACCACCGTATCGCTCGCAGGATCAAAGAACACAGGAATTGAGTAACGAGCGTTTTTAGTGCGGTTGATAACGCGGTGCAGGGTGGATGCGAAACGATCATTGCTCCAGCGCGCCAGCAGGTCTCCGATGTTGCACACGATTGTTCCCTCTATGGGGGGCGCTTCGACCCAGTCGCCTGACTTGGCCCGCACTTGCAAACCGCCGCTTTGATCTTGCAGTAAAAGCGTGAGAACGCCGAAATCGGTGTGCGGCGCAACGCCGAAGCGTTCTTCGGCTTCATCTGCCTCGGAGGAGGGGGGATAGTAAACCAACTGCCCCCGCGCGAGCGGTTTGGCATAGGCCGCTTTGAAGAAGTCCTCTGGCTGTTCAAGGCTTAACGCGAGCGCGGACATCAGCGTGCGACCCAGCTGACACACGGCCTCATAGTAGGGGGTGATTTCCGTCTGAAGGCGCGGAAAGCCTCCGTTGGGCCATTGGTTCACAGCGACCAGCGGCTTACCCATATCAGGGTCGTCAAGCGCGGTCTCGGCCCCCCAAAAGAATACCTCTTTCAAATCGTGAGTTTTGGAACCTGCAAGCCGTGACATTCCGGGTTTCATCCAGCCGCGTTGATCTGTGTTGACCGCAATCGTCTCTTTTATGTCTTGTGGGCTGTTGAAGAAGTCTTTGGTGACTTGAAACGCTTGCGCCATCAACGCGGGATCAATGCCGTGGTTCTTGATGTAGAAGAAGCCAGACCCCGTCGCTGCGCTGTGGATCTTGCGCGCGACTTTGGCAAGGTCTGTACCATCCATCGCGCTTGAAATGTCGATGACAGGGATTTCACTGATGGTTTTGGCGGCGGCGAAGTCTTGAGACGTCATAGTGCTGCTTTCATAGAAAATCTGGTTGGATCGTGCCCGCGCGTGCTAATTCGATCAAGGTGAGAATGTCGGTAACAGGAAGACCAGTTTGCCGAGCTAGCGCAGCTTTGTAAGGGGGCAGATTGGTGCATTCCAATAAGATATGACGATGCTTTGGCGTAAGATGTTTGCTGACATGCGCGACGATTTCAGCGCCGGCAAGATCAGCATCGAGATGGGTGAGATTGTTGGAAACAACCTGGCGTAAATGACAGGTTATCGGCAGGCCAAGAATGCTGCTTGCATAGGCTTTGTGTTGGCCAAGATGGGATACGTTTAAGCTATCCGCATCAAACGTGAGAATAAGAAGTTCCTCAGGCGAATAGCTTTGTGAGAGCGTCTCAAGCGCTACTAAAGCCGAACTAATGAAAGGCTTATATGTCTGCGACGCAAGGTGGTTTTGCCAGTAGGCAAGAAAGCCACAAGAGGTGACGATTACCTCACCTTTCGCAGATCCAAGCGCCGTTTCAAATGGGGCAATATCAATCTGATCTGGCGTGTCAGTGACGACTTTCGCAACTGTTGCAGCCCTAATGCGGATGATCTCGATATTATCGCGATACGTCGCGCGCGATCCCACATCCCCCGCAATACGCGGGAAGTCCGTGTCGAGCTGTAGGACCGTTACCGCTGGCGGCATCGCTATTGTCGGATGTTGTTGGGCAGCCATGTGGCAAGCTCTGGGAAGGCGACAAGGATGATCACCATCAGCAGCATTAGCCCGACCATTGGGATCGCGGTTTTGGAGATGTAGCCGATTTCGTGTTTCGTCATGCCTTGCAACACGAAGAGGTTAAACCCGATGGGCGGTGTTACTTGCGCCATTTCAACCACAACCACGATGAAGATACCAAACCAGATCACGTCGATACCGGCTTGGCGGATCATCGGTTCTACAATGGCCATGGTCAGAACGACGGATGAGATGCCATCAAGGAACATGCCAAGGATGATGTAGAACACCGTGAGTGCCGCGATCAGCGTGATAGGCGAGAGCTGCATTTGATCAATCCACGCGGCCAAAGCGCGGGGCAAACCTGTGAAACCCATGGACAGAGATAGGAACGCAGCGCCCATCAGGATCAGCGCGATCATTGCAGAGGTGCGTGTGGCGCCCATGAGACTTTCGAGGAAGACAGAGGGCGAGAGCGAGCGCTGGAATGCTGCGAGGGTGAGGGAGCCTAGAACACCGACCGCCGCCGCTTCAGTCGCGGTGGCCCAGCCGAAATACATCGATCCAATGACTGCGAAGACAAGCAACAGGACGGGGATCAAAAAGCGGCTTTCTGCCAGCATCTTGGCAAAGCTCATCGAGGGTTCCGGTTCTGGTCGTTGCTCGGGGCGAAAGAAATGCCATGCCATGATGTAGGCCATGAATAGGCTCGCAAGAACGAGGCCCGGAATGATGCCTGCCATGAAGAGTTTGATGATGCTTTCATTGATCGACACGCCATAAACGATAAGGGTCAGTGAGGGTGGGATCATCAAACCCAAAGTGGCCGCACCAGCGAGTGTGCCGATGATCATATACTCAGGATAGCCACGCGCGCGCAGCTCTGGGATCGACATTTTGCCGACCGTCGTCAGCGTCGCGGCGGAAGAGCCGGAAACAGCCGCGAAGATCGTGCAGCCCGCGATATTTGTATGCAGCAAACCGCCCGGCAACCAGCGCATCCAAGGGGCTAACCCGCGAAACATGTCTTGCGATAATCGGGTACGATAGAGGATTTCACCCATCCAGATGAACAACGGCAGTGCCGTCAATGTCCATGAACTGGAGCTAGTCCAGATCGTGGTGATCATCGCATCGCCCGCGGGGCGTACGGTGAACATTTCCATGCCCACCCAAGCGACGCCCATTAGGGCAAGACCGATCCAAATAGACGACCCGAGAAGTGTGAAAAGAACGAAGAGAAAGACGATTGTTGCATAGGCTTCGGTCATTCGACTGTCTCCGATTGAATGGGATTTTTGCCAGTGACAAGCAAACGGGTCAGCGTGTCCCAAAGGGCGATCGCCAAAAGGATTGTGCCGATGGACATCGCAAGTTGCGGAATCCATATAGGGGTATAAACGAGCGTGGACCCACCCTCCAATGCACCCGCAAAATCAAGTTGGAAAAGCTTTACCAGCCATTCAGGGATCTGATCTTGCCCTTGTGTGCGATCATTTAGCATTTCGGAGAAGGCGTTCGCTTTGATGGCGAAACGTGCGAAATATGTGGCGATCACGGCGGCTGCGAACACCGCGAAGATATCGAGCCATTTTTTCAAAAAAGCGGTTGAGTTCAAGATGATCGAGACGCGGATATGCGCGCCGCGCATCATCGCGTGACATAGCGCAAAGAATGATGTCGCGGCCATCGCGTAGCCCGCAAATTCTGTGGTGCCGGGCAGGGCGACGCCTGTCCAACGCGCCACCATTTGGGCCACGATAAGCAAAAGGATTGTCACCATAAAACATGCTGCGATCACGCCACTTGCAAAGTAAACGCCATCCAAGATGCGCCAGATTGGGCGTAACAGCCGTTCAATCCGTGGACCTGCGATATAGCAAAGTACAGCGATCAAGCTGGGAAGAACGAAAAGCCAAACCCAGAGGGGAAGGCCCATGACGGGCGACCAGTCGCGCATTGTGAATGTCTCGGTGTTGGGTAAAAAGGGGCAAGCCTAAGCGTGATGCAAAGGCTTGCCGATACGCTTAGTTTGCGTTGTATGCGTCGAGGATCGCCTGACCCGCGTCGCCTGTTGTTTCGAGCCACTCTGCTGTCATCTTTGCGCCAATCGCTTCAAGTTCTGCAAGGAACTCTGGGCCTGCATCTTCAACGCTCATGCCGTTTTTGGCCAGCTCGTCAAAGTAGAAGTTTGACAGCTCTGCGGATTTCGCGGCACAGCTTGCTGCGGTTTCGTCAGCGGCTTTTTGAACACCCGCTTGTACCTCTGTGTCGAGCGCGTCCCAGGCTTGTGTGTTCACCATCACATAGTTGCGTGGCAGCCATGCGTTGACCTTGTAGTAGTGGGACAGGTGCTCCCAGACTTTGCGGTCGTAGCCTGTGGAACCAGATGAAATGAACGCAGACGCAACGCCCGTAGCAAGCGCTTGGCTGAGCTCAGCCGCTTCGATTTGTACTGGGATCATGCCCAACTCTTCCGCGAAGGTCGCTGTTGCAGAGTTGTATGAGCGGAACTTGATGCCTTGCGTGTCGGCTGATGTCTTAACTTCTTTGTTGAAGTAGAAACCCTGGCCTGGCCATGGGCATGTATAAAGCGCCACAAGGTTTTGATCCGCAAGCTGTGCGTTCACTGCGTCTTTCGCAGCTGCCCAAAGCTTGGCATTGTCTTCATACGTTGTTGCGATGAACGGAACATTGTCCCAACCAAGCAGAGGGGCTTCGTTCGCGTGTGCGGACATGAAACGCTCGCCGATTGGCACTTGGCCGGTTTGGACTGCGCGTTTGATATCGCCGCCACCAAAGAGCGAACCGCCCGCGTGAACCGTAATGTCGATAGCGCCGCTTGTGTGCTCGCGCACTTTGTCAGCAAAGACCACACCATGCTCGGAGTGAAAGTTCGTCGCGGCATAGGCCATCGGCATATCCCACTTTTGCGCGTGGCCGTCAGCGAAAGCTGTGCTTGCTGCCATTGCGCCGACAAGCGCCGTGACTGTGAATTTTGCTAAAGTCATAATGTCCTCCCAGACGTTTTGTAGGTCCTTGCGTATTTCCGCGGATCAAATGGTGCCAAATCAATGTTTGGCTTTTTACCATCAATGAGATCAGCGATGATCCGACCCGTTTTTGCACCACCTGTCAAGCCAACGTGTTGATGCCCAAAGGCCGAATAGCTTTTGCCGTGCCTATCGTTGGCGCCGATCAATGGCAGGCTATCGGCAGGCGCAGGGCGGTGACCCATCCATTCCACAATGCTGTCGTAGGTTACGTCAGGCAACAGCACGTCAATCTGACGTTTTAGGAGATCAAGAGGGCCTTTACTTGGACCTGCTTCAAGCCCGCCAAACTCAATCACGCCAGCGGCGCGCAGGCGTCCCTCCATCGGGGTCAGCACGAATTTACCGCTGGCGACCATCATTGGATTTTTGGGCATTTGTGAGGGGTTGATAAGTTCGATGTGATAGCCGCGTTCGCTCTCAAACGGGACTTTGACACCCAGCTTATGGGCGATCTCTTTCGACCAGGGACCAAGTGCGAAAACAATGCGATCCGCAGTCAGGCGTCCGTCAGAGGTGTGCAAAGCGACGATCGTGTCGCCCGCCATCTCCAGATCATTGATCGTTGCAATCTGGAGCGTGCCACCCTTTGACACAAAGTGATCCGCGAGCGCTGTCACATAGGCACCGGGGTCCAAAATACGTCCATGGTTCTTGCAACGCACAACGGTTTCAAAAGCCTCGCCAAAAGCGGGGTCTTCTTTGGCGTAGTCTTTACCAGAGACGACCTCATAGGTGACACCCGCCGCGTCGCGTTTGCCCCAACCATAGCTGTCAGCGAGGTAGTCCGCATGGGTTTGATAGCCAAAGCAATAGTCCTCGGAGCCTATGAATCGCTCTGCTGGTGTGCCTTTGGCTAGGGCCATGTGTTGATCATAGGTATCGTGCAAAAGTGCGGACATAGCGTTGGCGTAAACATCTACATGCGCGTCGTTTGCGTGGCGCATATACTTGGCAAGGAAGGGCAGCAGTTTCGGCAAATAGCTCCAACGCAGAAACAGCGGAGAGTCGCGCCGCATCAACATGCCTGGCGCGGCTTTGAACAGGCTGGGCGTGGTGACGGGAACAACGGCACCCGCCGCAAGCACACCTGCATTGCCGTGGCTGGTTCCACTTGCTGGTCCTGTACGATCCACAAGCGTAACGCTGTGACCTGCGCGTTGTAACCAGATCGCGGTGGAGATCCCGACGATCCCTGCTCCTGCAACCAAGATTTGCATGACTTTATTCCTCTCGTTGACGCAACAGGATCACGTTTTATGAGCCGCGCACAAGCCATTCTCCTTGGTTCCTGCAACAAAATAAAAAACTTTACTGACTAGTTACCATTTAGGAATCATACAGATGCTTCAGGAACGTATTGAGTGCAAATGCCAACGCCGCCACAAACCGCGTCTGTTCTAGTGAAAGAAAGGGTATAGACGAGTTTGGTACGACAGTCGTGACCACCGAGCAGAACGCAAACTTTGCGATGACGCTCGCAGAGCGGCTCTACGTGCTAGAATCCGGCAAAATCAAGTGAACGGTACCGTAAAAGAACTGCGCGATGATCCCAAGCTGACAGAGGCCTATTTCGGCCACTAATGGGTCCCAATTCTAACCGCGCACAAGCGTCATTTTGGGGTCATAAAGCGCTGGATCAACAACCGTTGCATCGATCAACTCACCCAAGATATCAATCTTGATAGCAGTACCAACAGGCGCGAAAGCAGGCTCGACAAAGGCGTAAGCGAGGTTCTTTTGAACGCGGTAGCCGTAGCCGCCAGAGGTAACAGTTCCAACAACTGCGTCCCTATCCATCACTGATGCACCACCATGTGCGGGGGCGTGATCCTTGGCCAATACCATCGTGATCAAACGTTTGCTGGCACCCGTTTCAACACGCTTCGCAAGCGCCGCTTTGCCCACGAAATCTGCCTTGTCCATCTGCACGAAGCGATCCAAACCAGTCTCGAATGGGTCGAACTCTGTCAGGATGTCTGCCTTCCAATGCAAATACCCTTTTTCCAGTCGCATGGACTCCACCGCGAGTGCACCGAACAGGCGCAAGCCATGGGTTTCGCCCGCTGCCTTCAGCGCTGTGTAGGCCGCATAAAGCGAGGCGTTCGGTACGTGGATTTCATAGGCGTGTTCACCAGAAAAACTGACTGACATAACTGTCGCGGACGCAAAGCCGATAAAGCACTCGCGCACGGACAACCACGGAAAGCCTTCCTTGGACCAGTCTTCGCGGCTGACCATTTGCATCACTGCACGCGCCTTTGGTCCTGCGAGAACAAGAATGGTTTGATCATTCGTGAGCGATTTGATCTGAACGTCTTCATCGGCACCAACATGCTGGCTGAGCCAATCCATATCATGAAATTCAGACGCGGCGGCAGAGCCGTACCAAATGCGCGCGGGTCCGCGATCGCTTGCTGGGATGTTCGCAATCGTCGCTTCCGCTTTCAGCATGCCATGATCATTGAGAAGATAGGCCAGACCCACGCGGCGCTGTTTGCGTGGCAAGCGTCCACAGATCATCCGATCAAGAAAGCCAGTGGCATCTTCGCCCGTGATCTCGAACCGGTTGAAGCCGTTAACTTCGCATAGGCCGACCGCGTTTTGCACCGCATCAATTTCAGCCCCAACAATGGGAAAACTTTCGTCATAGTGGAAGCCATGCGTGACGTGGAAATCCGGCGTAGGCTTCATAAACTCGACGCGTTCCCATCCATTGACGATTGTAAATTCGGCGCCTGCTGCTTCTAGTACAGGGGTCAGTGGCGTGGTCTTTGCCATACGTCCTGCGGGGCGATGCTCATTGGGGAAGTGAAAGCGGAACTCGTTTTGATAATCTTCAATCGCCTTCAGCGCAGTCAGCTCAACATTCGTATGCCCCGTGAAGCGGCGCGGATCGATGCACCACGTGTCATACTGCGCCTCGCCATGCACGATTTGCTGGGCGAGTAACCACCCATGTCCGCCGCCTTCACCAACACCCGCGCGCAGGCCGATGATGCAGAACGCATTGCGCTTGCCGGGGATCTGACCGACCAAAGGTGCGCCATCAATCGTGTAGGTGATCGGGCCGTTAACGACCCGCTTAATGCCCACTTCGGTCAGCGCTGGCATACGTTCAAACGCGCCCTCTAGCACGTCCATGACGCGGTCCAGATCATCGGGGCAAAGATCATTGGCAAAGCTTGGACTGATCCCGTCCATACCCCATGTTTTGCAATCTTGCTCATAAAACCCAACGAGCAAGCCGTTCTTTTCCTGACGCGAATAGTAGTCCGAAATCGGGCACCGCAGCAGGGGCATGCGGTGGCCTGCCTCCACAATCGCGGGGATGTCTTCAGTGATGAAATACTGATGCTCCATCGACGTCACAGGATGATGCACACCCATCATCGCGCCCACTTCGTTCACGCGGTAACCACAGGCGTTGACTACGATATCTGCGTCAATGCTGCCTTTGTCGGTCTCCACCGTCCAAGTGTCATCCTTGTGCTGGGTAAGCGCGGTCACGTTGGTGTGGCGATACACTTCTGCGCCCGCCTTGCGCGCATGAAACGCCAGTGCTTGGCACAGTTGCGCGGGATCAATGTCGCCGTCTTCTCCGTCCCAAAGACCGCCCAATAAATTGTCCGTCGAAATCAACGGATGGCGCCGTGCGCATTCTTCCGCGTCGAGCACTTCGTATTCCACACCCATCCCCCGCGCCATGGAGGCGAAGTGACGATACCCCAGCATTTGTTCTTCGGTATTTGCCAAACGAATGCCGCCATCGCCGTGGTGATATCCAACAGGATACTCAGGATCATCGCGCAGCTTCTTATAAAGTGCGACGGAATGGGATTTAAGGCCAACCATCGTCTGGTTCATGCCAAAATTAGTGACCTGCGCCGCGGAATGCCATGTGGTGCCAGAGGTCAGCTCATCACGCTCAATAAGAACAACGTCGCCCCAACCCTCTTGGGTCAGATGATAAAGCGTAGAGCAGCCGGCAATGCCGCCACCAATAACAGCGACGCGCGTTCGCGTTTTCATGATAGGTCCCTTTTGTTCATACGTGTGACTGTAGGGATTTATGGGCATGGGAAGATTTAGAAATCAATGCTGATCGTAATCCACAATAACCTTTTGAGTAAGCGCAAACGATTGGCACGACAGCACGAACCCTTGCTCAACCTCGTAGTCCTCTAACGCATGGTTCGTGACCATCTCGACTTCGCCCTCGATCACCTTGCATTTACAGGTGGAACACACGCCCGCTTTGCAGGCAAATGGTGCGTCTAATCCACCTGCGAGCGCCGCTTCCAGCACGGTTTGATCTTTAGACATGTCCACCGTGCGCCCCGTGCCATCGATGATCACTACTGCCTCTGCAGGTTTGGTAGTCTCTACGGCTTGCGTTTTACGCTGGGGCAGGCGGCCCGGCTGAGAGGAGGCGAACAGCTCAAACTTGATTTGCTCCTCGCTCAACCCGTGATCTTTCAAAGCGACAGCGATCCCCAACATCATCGGTTCTGGTCCGCAGATGAACGCGGTATCAACGCTTTTGATATCGATCCAATTGGCAAAAAGTGCCGCACACTTTGCTTCGTCCACGCGGCCCTTGAACAGCTCGATATCCTGCGCATCGCTTTCCAGAATATGGATCACATTCAAACGACCCATATGGTTGTTCTTGAGGTCTTCGAGTTCTTCGCGAAACATAATCGTGTTCACGCCGCGATTGGCATAAACCAGCGTAAACCGGCTGTCGGGTTCGCGTGCGAGGGTGGTTTTGATGATCGACAGAACTGGCGTAATACCAGAACCACCCGCGAAACCCAGATAGTTTTTGGGCTGATTAGGGTCTATATCTGTGTAAAATTTTCCCATTGGCGGCATCGCATCCAGCACCATGCCTGGGGCGAGATTTACGTTGGCCCATGTAGAGAAGGCACCGCCATCCACCTTCTTGATCCCGACCTGCAAGATGCCATCGTCTTTGCCCGCGCAGATCGAATAGGAACGGCGAATTTCCGTGCCCTCGATCTCTTGCTTGAACGTCAGATACTGGCCTTGGATGAAGTCGAAATCAGTATCATTCGCAGGTTCGAGCGAGACGACAACAGCGTCGCGAATGGTCTTGCGAACCTCGGTGACTTTAAGCGGATGAAAGCGCGCCATTCTTAAGCTCCCTTCAGATACATTTGAAATAATCGAACGGCTCAAGGCAGTCCAAACAGCGCCATTGCGCCTTGCAAGGGGTAGAACCGAACTGCGAAATTCGGTCTAGATTTTCGGATTTGCAACGCGGGCAGCGCGCAGGTCCACCGGCAGCGCGGGGCGGTGCTATACCGTAGTCTTCCAGCTTGGCGCGACCTTTGTCAGACAGCCAATCCGTGGTCCAAGGCGGCGAGATTTGCGTCTTGATCCGTGTCTTTTCAATCCCACGATCGATCATCGCTGTTTCGATATCCATTGAGATCACTGAGGTCGCAGGGCAACCCGAATAGGTCGGCGTCACGGCGACCTCAAGCGTGTCGCCGTCCCACGCAACACCGCGCACAATACCAAGATCAACCACAGATATCGCAGGGATCTCAGGGTCCGGCACTTGGTCCAACCAGTCCCAAATCTGCGCGATCCCTGGTTTCATACTACCAGCTTGCCCCAGGATAGGCGCGTTGCAACCACTGCATTTGCGTTAGGATATGGCCCAAATGTTCTGTGTGCTGAAAGCCGCTTTTGCCGCCTTTATGCGCGAAAGTGCTGTCGGGAATAGTCAGCGTCGCGTCCGCCATAACAGCGCCGACATGTGCGTCAAATGCGATCCGAAGCTGGTTTAAGTCAGGCGCAATTCCTGTGCTCAGCATCTCTGTATCAACATCATCAGACGCGAACATTTCACCGACATAGGGCCACATCAAATTGAGCGCATCTTGCATGCGCTCGTGGCTTTCCGCCGTGCCATCTCCCAGCCCAATCACAGTGTCGCCAGAGCGTTCCACATGATACAGCACCTCTTTGACAGCCTTCGCAGCAATCTCCGCAACGCGCGGTTCAGACGAAGTCGTCAAGCCTTTGAGCATTTCCAAATGAAACGCATCAAACAGAAACTGACGCATCAGCGTTTGACCGAAATCGCCATTGGGTTTCTCGACCATCAACACATTGCGAAAGTCCCAAGCGTCGCGCAGCATCGCCAGATCATCGGCTGTGCGTCCTTTACCCTCAACCTCCGCCGCAAGGCCAAGCCACATTTGCGTCTGCCCAATCAAGTCCAGCGCAGTGTTCGCAAGCGCGATATCTTCCTCGATCACCGGTGTATGACCGCACCATTCAGAGACACGATGTCCAAGGATCAACGTGTTGTCGCCCATGCGCAGCAGGAACTCAAAATAAGCAGACATTACATTGCGCCCACTTCGTCAGGGATATCAAAGAAGGTTGGGTGCCGGTAGACTTTACTCTCAGAAGGCTCGTAAAGCGGACCTTTTTCTGAGGGTGACGAGGCTGCGATGTGGCGCGCTGCCACGACCCAAATGCTCACACCTTCATTGCGCCGCGTATAGACGTCGCGCGCGTTCTTGATCGCACTTTCTTCGTCAGCGGCATGTAGGCTGCCAACGTGTCGATGGCTCATCCCGTGTTGTCCACGGATAAACACTTCCCAAAGGGGCCATTCGTTTTTCATCACACTTCTCCGCTGCTATTTCGCATCTGGGCCATGCAGATTGATCGACCGCATCCCAACCAAAGGCATAATTGGATGAGCCGTGTTTTTATAAATGCGCAAGGCGCTCCACGGCCCCGTCCAGTGTTGGGATGTGATCATCCTCAACCCACCACATCACAAAATGATGCCGCGTCATGTTCTCAAACCACGCGGGGCGTTTTTCGTAGAACTTGGCATGGATCGTGTTGAACACGTAATTCCCGAGCGACGTGACATCCTCCCAAACTGACATGTTCGCGATCATCTGCTCATCACCCGGCACATCCAGATCCGTCGCATTGCCGCTGTCAGATTTCGTCCGCCACACGTAACCATGCGAGCGTTCCGCAAGCGCATTTATTTTATCAAGATTATCCATGAAACCCGCCATGCGCGGATCATCTAGCGGGTACAGCGCGTATCCTACATTGAGTTCAGCCAACTTCATCTATTCAGCAGCCATTCTCGCGGCGCGCTTTTTCTCAGCATGAGCCATCAAGCCGTCACGTACCCATGCCCCATCGTTCCACGCTTTATTACGCGCAGCGAGGCGTTCTTTGTTGCACGGGCCGTTGCCGCGCAGCACATCGAAAAACTCGTCCCAATTGGGGCCGGTGAAATCATAACCGCCCTTCTCGTCGTTCCATTTCAAGTCAGGATCAGGCACGGTCAGACCAAGGTATTCCGCTTGCGGCACAGTCTGATCTACAAACTTCTGACGCAGCTCATCATTGCCGTTCATCTTAATTTTCCACGACATGCTTTGTTCGGAATGCACGCTTTCAGCGTCAGAGGGACCGAACATCATCAAAGACGGGAACCACATACGGTTCAGAGCGTCCTGAGCCATGCGTTTCTGCGCGTCCGTGCCCTTCGCCATCTTCATCATGATGTCGTAACCTTGACGCTGATGAAAACTCTCTTCCTTACAAATGCGGATCATCGAGCGGGAATAAGGACCATAAGAAGTGCGCTGCAAAGGCACCTGATTCATGATCGCAGCACCATCCACAAGCCAGCCAACAGCGCCCATATCCGCCCATGTCAGGGTCGGATAATTGAAAATAGAGGAATATTTCATCCGCCCATCGAGCAACATTTCCGTCAGCTCATCGCGGGTCACGCCTAGCGTTTCAGCAGCGCAATAAAGATAGAGACCATGGCCCGCCTCGTCCTGCACTTTTGCGAGCAGAATGGCTTTGCGTTCCAGCGTCGGTGCGCGTGTGATCCAGTTGCCTTCGGGCAATTGACCAACAATTTCAGAATGCGCGTGCTGACCAATTTGGCGGATCAACGTTTTGCGGTAGCCCTCTGGCATCCAATCTTTCGGCTCAATCTTTTCACCCGCATCAATGCGCGCTTGAAAGGCGGCGAGCCGTTCAGGATCGTCCTGCGTCGCTTCGGATTTAATCATCTGTGCGTACATTTTATTATACCCTTTCCAGAATTATCGCCGCGCCTTGGCCAACGCCAACACACATCGTGCACAGCGCATACCGACCACCTGTGCGTTTCAATTGATGCGCCGCCGTCAGAACCAAACGCGCGCCGGACATGCCCAGCGGGTGACCGAGCGCAATCGCGCCGCCTTGCGGGTTCACGCGCGGATCATCATCCGCAACACCAAGAGAACGCAGCGTCGCAAGACCTTGGCTGGCGAAAGCTTCGTTCAATTCGATCACATCCATCTGATTCATACTTAGCCCTACCCGTGCGAGCACTTTCTGAGTGGCCGGAATCGGACCAATGCCCATGATGCGCGGCGCAACACCCGCAGAGGACATGCCGACAATCCGCACCATCGGCGACAGTGAATTCTTATAAAGCGCCTTATCAGAACCTATGAGAAGCGCCGCCGCCCCATCATTTACACCGCTCGCGTTACCAGCAGTGACCGTCATGTCAGGGCCATTGATCCCGCGCAGCTTCGCTAGTTTTTCAGCCGTTGTGCCAGCACGGGGATGTTCGTCTGTGTCAAAGAGAATCGGATCGCCTTTGCGCTGGGGGACATGCACTGGAACAATCTCGTCCGCAAATAGATTCGCTTCATGTGCTGCCACAAATTTTTCTTGGGAGCGTTGCGCAAACGCGTCTTGATCAGCACGATTGATCCCATAGTCCGCCGCAACATTGTCAGCGGTTTCGGGCATGGAATCGACACCATACGCCTCTTTCATTTTGCGATTGATGAAGCGCCAGCCGATTGTCGTATCAAACACCTCATTTGCGCGTGTGAATGCGGCTGTTGCTTTGGGCATCACAAAGGGGGCGCGGCTCATGCTCTCAACACCGCCGGCTATGGTTAAATCGTAGTCACCGGCCTTGATCCCCCGCGCAGCGAAACCGACAGCATCCATTCCAGACGCGCAGAGCCGGTTGATCGTCGTTCCAGGCACATCAATCGGCAAACCCGCAAGCAACGCCGCCATACGCGCAACATTGCGATTGTCTTCGCCCGCCTGATTGGCAGAGCCATAAATGACCTCATCCACCTTTGACCAATCAACACCCGTGTTGCGCGCCATCAAAGCCGCAATTGGCAAAGCGGCAAGATCATCAGTGCGAATAGACGACAGAGCACCGCCATACCGCCCAATCGGTGTGCGCACGCCATCGCAAATAAAGGCTTCCATGAAGACGATCTCCCTAGTCTTGACCTTTAGGATATCGGCATTCGGGAGAGTCGCGCAAGCATAAGTTACAAAAATTGCCATTTTTTGGAAAATTCGTAACGTTTTATGGAAAAGTCTAATGGCAAATCCCAACAACCCGTTTAGAATAGGGCCATATCGGGGCCCCAAATGCAGGAGAGTGACATGCTAAAGCCGATCCACGATTGGGACGATGCGTTCGCAAACATGGCCTATATTCCAGGCTCCGTAAGCCTGCCACAGATATGGACGGATAGCGCCGCTGCCTATCACACAAGCGGTGTTAAGATTGAGCACGACATTCCCTACGGCGATCACCCAAGAGAACGGTTCGATCTAATTTGGCCTGACGAGACGCCGAAAGGGTTGGTGATCTTTGTGCATGGCGGTTATTGGATGCGCCTTGATAAAGCCTACTGGAGCCATCTTGCAGAAGGCGCGCGCGACAATGGATGGGCCGTGTGCATGCCCAGTTATACCCTCGCGCCAGAAGCTCGTATCCACGAAATCACTGCGCAAATCGGACGTGCGGTCACTCAGGCTGCAACGCATGTGGAGGGTCCAATTCGTATCACGGGCCATTCTGCCGGCGGCCACCTCGCAACGCGTATGATGTGCGATGATAGTCCTCTGAGCGCGGCAACTTTGGCGCGTGTGATCTCTGTGTTCTCGATCAGCGGCGTGCATGATTTGCGCCCCTTGCTGCACACCAAGCTAAACGAAACATTGCGCCTTGATGAAGCAGAAGCCTATGTCGAAAGTCCTGTCCTACACCGTCCCGCGGGCACGATTCCATATAGGTCTTGGGTGGGCGGTGGTGAGCGCCCCGAGTTCATCCGCCAAACCCAACTCATCGCGCAGATCTGGGCGGGCTTAGACGTCAAAACTCAAAGCACTGTTGACGCACAGTACGATCATTTCACGGTGCTTGACGGGCTGTGCTTGCCAGAGAGTGAAATCACGCGTGCGCTCCTGGCATAACCGCGCAACAAATTACATAATCATCATTATGCCACATTTTTCTGCAGCGAGGTGCGTGCTTGTAAAAAGCCATGTTCACTCGGTCTCGCATACAGCACAATCGCGCCACCATAGTAGATGACAAAATCGACATAGATATGTGCCGCGATGATGCCGCGGATGAAATCTATCTTGAGTTCTGTTACGAGACTGAGCTTGGCGCTTGGAAAACATTCTAAAACCCAAGATCTTTAGGTCACCGCGCGGCGTTCTTTGAACTTGGGCTGATCCCACTCACGCGTCTCCATTACGTCACGCAGTTGAGCTATTGAATCCCAGATATCAATGTACCGCACATAGGGGGCTGCAAAGCCAAAGCGTAGGATGTCGGGCGCGCGGAAATCGCCTACGATACCACGTGCGATAACAGACTGCATGATCGCGTATCCTTCTTCATGGGTCAGTGAGACCTGAGAGCCGCGATGCTCAGCCTCTTTAGGGCTGGCAAGCTCAAAATTCATACCGCCTAGTTCTTGCTCGACCAAGGCGATGAACAAATCCCCCAGCGCCATATTTTTTTGACGCAACACGTTCATGTCGACGTCCTCAAACACTTTCAGCGCAGTTTCTAGCGCAAGTGTGGCAAGCTGGGAGGCTGTGCCCGTTAACATCTGATCAATTGTTGGATGCGGTTTATACTCTTGCGTGAACGCGAAAGGTTCAGCGTGGCCATGCCAACCACGAAGGGGCTGATCCATCGCTTCAAAATGGCGGCGTGCGACGAAGACAAACGCAGGCGCGCCAGGGCCGCCATTGAGATATTTGTACCCACAACCAACCGCGAAATCGGCGTTACATCCGTTTAGCTGTACGGGCAGACATCCAGCAGAATGCGCTAGATCCCAGATCACCAAGCCGCCAAGATCCTGCGCTTGTTTGGTGATGTCCTGCATGTCGTAAATGCTGCCAGTTTTGTAGTGAACATGCGTCAATTGGACGAGTGCGAGGTTATCACCAGCGGCGTTAATCGCCGCTTCGACGTCTTCGGGCATGACGCAGCGCAGCTCACAACCCATAAGGTCCGCAACCTCCTGGTTGATGTAGACATCCGTCGGGAAGTTGCCGATTTCAGAGACGATGATCTTGCGATCCCTGCGTATACGCAAAGCGCCAACCAGCAGCTTGAACAAGTTCACAGAAATGGAATCGCACACGATGACTTCGTCGTCATCCGCGCCCAAAATACGCGCAATCGCAGCGCCAGCGCGTTGCGGGGCAGGATACCAATCCGCATCGTTCCAACTGCGGATCAACCCTTGGCCCCATTCCTTTTTCACAGCGACCTCAAGACGTTCCATCACACCCAGCGGCAGCGCACCAAGGGAGTTACCGTCGAGGTAAATATCGCCTTCCGGCAATTCAAAACGCTCACGCAGATGGGCAATCGGATCAGCACCATCCATTTTGATCGTGTCCTCGCGGGTAATTTTTCCTACAGATGCAGTCATTTTTCTATTCCAGATGTTCGACAATTTGTGTTGGGCTTACACGATTTCCGTTGAATGCCATACGTTCTTGATAGGCATATAGTTGTCCAAGCTTCCAGGGCCAACTTCGCAGCCATAGCTACTGGATTTCACCCAGCCCCACTAGTTTGTTGCGAACTTAAGGATCCGATGACCTCAGAAAGCGTTGCCCAACCAAAGAGAAAACCGTTCAATAAGGTCGATGTCGGCGCAGGTTCATATGAACGATCTTCTGAATTAAAAACTAGATGACATAGATCACAGAGAACGCCGACTGACTTGTGACTTTTACTCAAAGCTATAGCCTGAAGTTGATTACTTGAGTGTTGCAGCTCGCTCTACGAACGCAACAAAGGAATGCAATGTCACGTCTCATCCGCATCATTTATAGCAGCGCCGCTACGACCCCTTTTGGCCATGATGAGCTACTGACGCTTCTAGGAAAATCACTCATCAAAAACGCTGATCTATAAATTAGCGGAATGCTATTACATATTGATGGCAGTTTTCCGCAGGTTATCGAGGTCGCAAAGTTGAGATCGATGAACTATTCGAGAAAATCGCAGTTGACCATCGTCACGGAAACATCGTCACAACCGTGCGGGAAATCATCCCTAAAAGGGCCTTCGAAGATTGGAGCAAGAGGTTTACCGAAGTAAGTCTCGATGACCTGGAACAAATAACAGACTAGAGCGATTTTCTATCTAATCCAGAAGCGTTGCACGCCTTGGTTCCTGGACGCGCCCAGAAATTTCTGAAAGTTTCTAAAGATGGTCATTGGAGAAGCAGAACACTCATATGACCTCGCTGATTGAACATCTGTCGTTGTTGAAGCAGGCAAAGAAATTCTGGAAGCATAATCCAGTGTGGATGCCCGAGATTGAGCAGGATCGCGCGCTAAAAGGCAGGGGGCGTTGCACGATTGTGACTACGATGAAGAACGAGGGTCCGTTCATCTTGGAGTGGATCGCTTACCATCGTGCGATCGGGTTTGACGACATCATTGTTTACACCAACGATTGTATTAATGGCACCGACACGATGCTGCAAATGCTGGAACGTAAAGGCATCTGCTAATGGCGCGAGAACCGGTTTCGCGAAATGGATTTGAAGCCGCAGTACGCAGCGCTTCAATCGGTGGAAGAAGAAAACGTCATTCAGAACGCCAAGTGGGCGACCTTTATTGGCGTGGATGAGTACGTGAATATTAAGGCCGGCGATGGGATTTTGGACGCGCTTTTCGCTGCTGTGTCGGACGCCAATATGATCGCGATGACATGGCGTTTGTTCGGCAATGGCGATGTACATGATTATGTGGACGGGCCGATCACCGAACAGTTCCTGCGCTGCACTCCCGAGTTTTTGCGCAAGCCGCATCAGGCGTGGGGTTTTAAGACGCTGTTCCAGAATATCGGGCTGTTTAAGAAGCTGGGCGTGCATCGACCCAAGGGTCTGAACCCGCAGCTTTGGGAAGACATCAATTGGTTCAATGGCTCTGGCAACCCTTTGCCACGCAAGATGTTTAGTAATGGCTGGCGTTCGACGATTGAAACCTATGGCTATGACCTGGTGCAGCTCAATCACTACGCTGTGCGCTCTGCCGAGAGCTTTCTGGTCAAGTGGGATCGTGGTTTTTGTGAACCACGTGGATCGTGATCAGGGGCTCGATTATTGGTTTCGCATGAACAACAATTATGAGGAAAAGACTTCGATCATGTTGCGCCTTCCTATGATGAAAGAAGAGCTGGCGAAGTTGATGAGCGATTCAGAGATTGCGGCCGTGCATGAGCATTCGGGCGCTTGTTACCTCGCTAAGATTGATGAGTTGAAAGCCACGGAGAACTACTCGAAGTTCTTCGCAGAACTCACAAGCGAGCGTCAGGAAAAACTGGCGCGCTTGCATCTGCATTTCGGATCAAACGTGTTTCTGTCAAGGCCAACGGTAGTGCCCGACGAAATAGTCGCGAAAGAGATCGAGGACGAGTGGTTCTTTACTGTCGAGCTAGAGGGCGAAACAGTGCATTAAAGCTGATGCAGGGTCAGCCAATCCGCCACAAGGGCAGGGGTATCGGCACCTTCGATTTCGATGCTGAGCCCATGCATCTGTAAGATCGCAGATTCGCCTTTAGGCATTGCAGATTTTAGCACAAAATTTCCCCGAATACGACTGCCTCCCGGAACTGGCGCGAGGAAGCGGATCTTTTCAAACCCGTAATTAACAGAGGCAGTTTGACCTTCAATCCCCTGCATCACTTCATAGGCAAATGCGCTTGCCATCGATAGAGTTAAATAACCATGTGCAATGGTGCCGTCGAAGGGCGTTTCCGCCGCTGTGCGGTCCGGATCGAGGTGAATGAATTGATGATCCTCTGTCACATTGGCGAAGGCAGTGATGCGAGCTTGATCCATCTCTATCCAGCGAGAGGGTGGCAAAGGCTTGCCTATGCAAGGGGTTAGTTTTTCACAGATGTTGTTCGCTCTATTCATGCCAACAGCCTAGCGATCTGCTTGACAGGTTCAAGCAAAGGGAGCCATTTGACAAAAAGGAGAGTCCCATGAGCGATCTGCTGTTCCCCGCGCCACTTGTTCACACAATTCCTGTTGAAGGCGAAAGCGCGGCGTTCCCGATTCACCGGATTTTTTGCGTGGGGCGCAATTATGCCGCCCACGCTGCCGAAATGGGCAATACTCCTGATTACGAAGCACCGTTTTATTTCACTAAGTCGCCTGCGCATGCGATCGATAGTGGTGCGCGCATTCCTTATCCGCTGGAGACCAGCAACTATCATCACGAGATGGAGCTGGCGATTTTGATCGGCGCCCCTGCCTTTCGGATTGCTCAAGAAGAGGCGTTGAGCGTGGTTTATGGGTATTGCTGCGCGCTCGATATGACGCGGCGCGATTTGCAAGGTGCGTCAAAGGACAAGCGGCGCCCTTGGGACACAGGCAAAGATTTCGAAGCCTCTGCAATTTTCGCACAGGCGCGTAAAGCGGAAGCCTTTGGCACCGTGACGGATCAGCGTATATATCTCGAAGTGAATGGAGAGATGCGGCAGGATGCGAGCTTTGCTGAGCTAATTCATTCAGTGCCTGCGGTGATTGCGGATCTCTCGAAGTACTATCACTTAAACGCGGGTGACGTGATTATGACCGGGACACCCGCTGGCGTGGGTGCTGTCGTGGCTGGTGATATTTTGCGTGGCGGCGTTGAGGGTCTTGCACCCATTGAGTTGAAATTGAGCGCCCCCGAGTAGTTTTTACGCGTTTCAGGTTAGGCCCAGATTGGCAAATTTTGCCAGAGCGTTCCAAGCTCTGCCTCCAACCGTTCCGCAAGGTCTAGCGCGAATTCATCGTCGTGCATGGGCGCGACTATTTGCACCCCATTGGGCACGCCATCTTCAAGATGGGTCGGGATCGCAACCGAGGGCAAGCCAAGAAGGGCGACTACAAACGAGGGTGCTTGTGCGGCTAAGAGATCAGGGATTTTGGCGGGGTCTTTGAAGTCGAGATCATTCTCGAACGGCGCGATCAAGGATGTCGGCATCAAGAGCGCGTCTACCTCTTCAAACATCATTGACCACATGCGTTGTAGCTGTACCCGACGGGTCAACCCGGCTAGAAAATTGGGCATGTCCAAGAGGCGAAATCGCTCTTGATAGGCATCAACTGTGCGGTTCATTTCAGGCGAGCCATGCTGCGTAACAACTGCGCGTGTCATATGGTGCGTTTCTGTGAACAGCAGTTCACCCCAAAGTTCGGCGCATTCGTCGATGTGGGGCGGGGTGATGTGTTTCACCTCAATTCCTGCGGATGTGGCCGCATTGGCCGCATGTTGAATTGCGTTGGCAACCGCGTTGTCTATATCTGTCGCGAACGGGTTGGCCGCGATCCCGAGCGTGATTTTATCATCGCGTGCTCGCCCGCTCGGTGCGGTGTTCACTTGCATTGGATCGCGCGGGTCACGTTTTGACATGACCGTAAGACCCGCGCGCACATCGGCAACATTGCGCGCGATTGGACCTTGGACGGACATCATTTGCGTGATTGGAGGGCGTTCAGCCGGCGCATTTGGGTTCATCGATGCAATGCGGCCCAAAGAGGGGCGGATCGTCGCCACACCACAGCAATAGGCTGGATATCTTAGCGAGCCACCAAGATCATTGCCATGTGCAATCGCGCCGATTCCAGAGGCGACTGCAGCAGCAGCGGCACCACTGGACCCACCAGGCGTGAGGGCAGTGTTCCAAGGATTAAGTGAGACGCCATGCAACGGATTGCTTGTTGACCAGCGCATTGAAAATTCAGGCGTGTTCGTGCGCGCAATGATCACCGCTCCAGAGGATTTGAGATTCGCCGCCACAGGCGCATCGCCTGGGCCTGTCATATCCTTGAAAGCAGGCACCCCATTGGTGTTGGGATAGTCAGCCATATCGATGTTCACTTTCACCGTGACTGGAACACCAAAGAGCGGGCTGGCATCATCCGGCACGCCCCCAGTATCCAGAGATCTCGCCACTTCAAGTGCGCCGTCAATCAAATGGGTGACCGCGTTCAAAGTTGGGTTAGCCTGTTCCATGCGCGTCAGGTGCGCTTGTGTGACCTCAGTAACAGAGACGTCTTTGGCACAGATATGCGCGGCTGTTTCAACAGCGGACCAGCGGATGATATCGGACATTACGCACGCCTACCTTATATATGCGTTCATGGTCAGCAGCTCGTACTCCGCTACTTTTTCGGCGTTTTGATTAGTCAGCGTCACGTGCCAACGCACCTCGCCATACTCTTCGTTGCGAGGGGTCTTCTTTTTCACGGTAAGACGCACTTTTATGCTGTCTCCCGCCTCGACGGGCTTCATAAAGCACAGATTGTCGAGGCCTGTGTTGGCCAGAACGGGGCCTTCATTCGGCTCTACGAACATGCCGGCCGCGAAGCTCAGCAACAGATATCCATGCGCCACACGACCGGGGAAAAACGGGTTACGTTTGGCCGCAGCGTCATCCATATGCGCGTAAAATGTGTCGCCCGTGAAATGCGCGAAATGTTCGATGTCGTCCATACTTACAGAGCGGGGATCGGTGTGGATCGTTTCGCCAATCTCGACTTCGTGGAAGGTGCGCGTGAACGGATGGGCGGGTGCGGGTTTCTCTTTCGCGCCGTCGACCCATGTGCT
Source organism: Planktotalea sp. (assembly GCF_018607995.1). Taxonomy (GTDB): domain Bacteria; phylum Pseudomonadota; class Alphaproteobacteria; order Rhodobacterales; family Rhodobacteraceae; genus Planktotalea. The sequence goes on along the minus strand of NZ_JABBAL010000034.1, from coordinate 92,240 downwards.
GCCAATCGCGGTCAGGATATCGGGGCTACCTTGGATTGCAGTGCGCTGCATGTAATGCATCACGCCGCGCACGCCGCCCAATTCTTCGCCACCGCCTGCACGACCCGGACCGCCATGCACCATGTGGGGCAGGGGAGAACCATGACCGGTGCTTTCTTTCATAGAGTCGCGGTTGTTAAAATAGAGCCGCCCATGAAAGGCACCTGCCCCAAGCGCAACGTTGCGTGCGACCACAGGGTCATGCGTGATCACCGACGCCACGAGAGAGCCTTGGCCTTTGTTCACCAGCGCGATTGCATGATCGACATCGCGGTAACCCATTACGGTGGAAACGGGGCCAAATGCTTCTGTGTCGTGCACGCGGTTTGCCGTATCGGGAGTGGTGCAATGAAACAACATCGGCGTGAGAAACGCGCCTTTGTGTTCGTGGAAGTCTTTGTTGCCGTAAACCTGTTCCGCCTCAGCGCCAATGATCGCAGCTTTGGCTAATACATCGCGCTTTTGCGCGTTCGATACCAATGCGCCCATGCGCGTTTCGGCCTTGTTAGGGTCTCCTATCACGGTTTTAGAGAGCAGATCAGAGAGCGCGTCAATAACCGCGCTCACGTAGTTTTCAGGTGCAATGATGCGGCGGATAGCTGTGCATTTTTGACCCGCTTTGGTGGTCATTTCGCGCTGTGCCTCTTTGATGAAGAGCTCAAATTCAGGCGTTCCGGGCACCGCGTCTGGGCCGAGAATAGAGGCGTTGAGGCTGTCTTGCTCTGCGACGAAACGGATGGAGTTTTCAAGGATATGTGGGGCAGAGCGCAGCTTTAACGCTGTCTGCGCGGAGCCTGTGAAACTGACCACATCTTGCAAGGTGAGTTGATCAAGCATGGTTCCCAAACCACCGCTGACCAGCTGCAAAGCACCGTCCGGTAACAGCCCGCTTTCCAACATCAAGCGCACTGCAAGTTCTGTGACATAGCAGGTGGCCGTCGCGGGTTTCACGATCGCAGGAACCCCGGCAAGAAGCGTCGGTGCGAGTTTTTCCAACATGCCCCACACAGGGAAGTTGAATGCATTGATATGGACCGCGACGCCCTGCATCGACGTGCATATGTGTTGACCGAGAAACGTGCCATTGCGCGAGAGCTGTTCAATTTCACCATCGATGTAGACATGCCCATCGGGCATTTCGCGACGTCCTTTTGAGGCGAAGACAAACATCGTGCCAATGCCGCCATCGACATCAATAAGGTGATCCGATTGCGTTGCGCCTGTCGCGAAGGACAGATCATAAAGTGCTTGTTTGTGGGTGTTGAGATGTGCGGCTACTGCTTTGAGCATCCGAGCGCGATCATGAAACGTCATCTTGCGCAGGTTCGGCCCACCAATGGTGCGCGCGTGTTCCAGCATTCCTGCAACATCAAGGGATGCGTTTCCGGCTTGCCCCATCAACTCGCCTGTGACCGCGTTCTCGATCGGTCGCGCGCTTGAATCTGGTGCAATCCATGTGCCCGCAGCGAAGGAATTTATCTGTAGCAAGCCCATATCTTTGATCCTTTGAAAACACGCTTGCGTTATTAATTGACCGCTTGGACGGCTTATGCAAGACATATCTAAATGCGCGATGGGAGGGCGACGATGACACCACAGGACAGAGCCAATAAATCTAGTGATGCGCTATGGGTCAATGATCACGCGTCTCATTGGATGGGTATTGAGCGCGGCGAGGTCATTGAAAGTGGCGCGCGCATGTCGTTGTGTGTGCGAGAGCATCATTGCAATGGGCATAACATTTGCCATGGCGGTGTTATCTTCACGCTTGCTGATACGGCATTCGCGTTCGCCTGTAATTCTCGTAATCAAAATACAGTTGCGCAGAATAATATGATTACGTTTATCGCCCCGGGCCAGATTGGGGATGTGTTAACCGCAAGCGCGCGCGAAGTGTCTCTAACTGGGCGGAGTGGCATTTATGATGTGCGCGTTGTTAACCAAGATGGGACATTGATCGCAGAGATGCGCGGTTTGTCGCGCGCGATAAAAGGCCAATTATTTGACGAGGAAGCACCATGAGCAAACTCACTCCAAATGCATCGATTTTAGACCCTATTGAGATTGCAAGCCGCGATGAGATTGGCGCGCTCCAGCTGGAGCGGATGCGTTGGTCTTTGCGCCATGCCTATGACAATGTCGCGATGTATAAGGAGCGCTTCGACGCGGCGGGTGTGCATCCCGATGATCTGAAATCTCTAAGTGACTTGGCGAAGTTTCCCTTCACCGTGAAGGACGATCTGCGCGACAATTATCCGTTTGGGATGTTCGCCGTTCCGCGGACGGATATCATGCGCATTCATGCATCTTCTGGCACCACGGGAAAGGCCACCGTTGTTGGCTATACCGCGAATGATATTTCGAATTGGGCCGATCTTGTCGCGCGCTCTCTAAGGGCGGCGGGGCTGCGCAAGGGTGATCTAATCCACAACGCTTACGGCTATGGCTTGTTCACAGGTGGCCTTGGCGCGCATTACGGGATTGAACGTTTAGGCGCAACTGTGATCCCTATGGGGGGTGGTCAAACGAACAAGCAGGTTGGCTTGATCAATGACTTCAAGCCACGTGGGATTTTGGTAACGCCGTCCTATATGCTCAACATCCTAGAGGCGTTTCATAAGGTGGGTCTCGATCCGCGCAAAAGCTCGTTGGAGGTTGCGGTCTTCGGCGCTGAACCCTGGACGGAAGCCATGCGCACAGAGATTGAGGATGCGTTTGATCTCAACGCGGTCGATATCTACGGGCTCTCCGAAGTGATGGGGCCGGGCGTTGCGAATGAGTGTGTTGAAACCAAAGACGGACCTGTCATTTGGGAAGATCATTTCTACCCTGAGATCATTGATCCCGTAACGGGCGAGGTGCTGCCCGATGGGCAAGAGGGGGAGCTGGTCTTTACCACGCTCACCAAAGAGGGCATGCCGATTATCCGCTACCGCACCCGCGATCTGACGCGGCTTTTGCCGGGCACTGCGCGGTCTATGCGCAGGATTTCCAAGATCACTGGACGCTCGGATGATATGATCATTCTGCGCGGCGTGAACGTGTTTCCGACACAGATTGAGGAACAGGTGATGGCGACGGGCGGGCTTGGTCCGTATTTCCAGATCGAGCTGAATAAATCTGGGCACATGGACGCGATGCGTGTGCATGTTGAAATGCTGCCTGATGCAAATTCAGAGGCCAGCAAAGATGCAGCTGCGCAGATGCTCGCCAAGCGGATCAAAGACATGGTTGGTGTTTCTACCGAGGTGCATGTGGGCGATCCCGGCACTGTCGCGCGCTCGCAAGGCAAGGCTGTGCGCGTTGTGGACAAACGGGGGTGAATCATGGCCCGTCCTATCGCCAAAGATCACAGTGAGAAGCGCGCGCATATCCTGCGCGTCGCCGCGCGCGTGTTCGCCAATGGCGGTATTGCGCGCGCGTCTATGGCGCAAGTGGCGGAGGCCTGCGGTGTCTCCAAGGCGAACATTTATCACTATTATGACAGCAAAGACGCGTTGGTGTTTGATATCCTCGACAGCTATCTGCGCACTTTGCGGGATCGTTTGGCGCAGCTTGATGGGCAGGGTGAGAACCCAGCGTCGCAACTGTTGCGTTTTGTGAATGAAACCTTGTTGGCCTATGAGGGGATGGACGCAGAACATCAGATCCAGACAGACGGTATCGCCAGTCTGGGCCGTAAAGAGCAAGAGATCTTAAAGTCCTATCAACGCGATATGGTCGTGCAATTGGGGGACATTCTAAGGCTTTGCGCTCCCCCGCATTTGGTCGGCACCAAAGCCGAATTGAAAGCTACAACAATGTCTGTCTTTGGCATGCTGAACTGGTTTTACATGTGGAACCGCAACGCAACGCAGGTGGATCGCACGCGATACGCAGAGCATGTGGCCGCACTCGTGTTGGGGCGTACTTAGACTTAGGTCTGCTCAATCATGAAGACATCAAAGAACTTTGAGAGCTCTGCATGTGCCGTGATCGGCAAGATCGAGGCGATATGTTGATCTGGTCTGACGATCACAATGCACCCTGAGTGTCGATCAATACCACGAATATCATAGACGTCGTTGTCTTCTTGTGGCTGGAACACTTTTTCATAGTCACGCAAGCCATATTTGCCCTTTGCAGGCCACAGATATCCATGCAGATCGTGCATGGATAAATCGTGTTGCTGGAAGACGGCATAGGTGTCGATAACCGCATCTATATCCGCGCCTTTTGGCGTATATTTTTGCACTGGCGATGTGGGGTCTTTCGCCAGAAACTCGGCGAGTTGATGGGCGTTGGAAGATGTCTGTGTTGGATCTTGCGCCCCGCCGAACACGAAAATGCGCCAGCGTCCATCTGCTTTGACGAGATGGCCCAGATGCTGAATTCCGCCATCAGCGACGCGATTGGCCTCTGCGGAGTGGAAGCGTTGACCGATTTTGTAACCCGTTGCGAGATCTTGGTTTTCTTGGGCGGTGCAAATGTAGGAGGGGAAATACTCGATTGAGGTTCCACTGACAAACCCACTTTGGCGTTTCATGAAGGTTTCGATCTTGGCTGTATCGACTTCTGCCTTTGCAGATCCATCACCCGCGGTGGGCCGCGTCGCTACGATGCGTGACAGTTCCTTATCTGCGTTGATCAGTTGATTCGCGACTTTGCGTCGCTCTGTCGTGTAAGTCGCCAGCAACGCAGGTTTGCTTTTGCCTTGCAGAACGGCAGCCATTTTCCAGCCGAGGTTGAAGGTATCTGGTAGGGACGTGTTCAGACCCCACCCTCCTTTGGGACTGTGTGTATGGCAGGCATCACCGGCGACGAAAGCACGCGGGATGATGTCATCAGCGCTATTTGCTGCGCGGTTATCAAACCGATCCGCGAGACGTTGGCCCACAGAATAGATCGACCACCATGCCACTTCTTTCACGTCCAAAGTGTAGGGGTGAAAAATCTTTTGCGCTTTCGCGATGATATCGGTCTCGGTCAGTTTAATGTCTGTCGCGCGCTTGTTTTTGTCGATCAGGTCAAGCTCAACATAAAAGCGGATAAGATATCCGCCTTCACGCGGGATCGTCATGACCGCGCCATGGTCTTTGGACTGGATAAAACTTTTGACGCGGATGTCGGGGAAATCCGTGTTGAGCAGGATATCCATCACGCCCCAAGCTTTGTCGGCGCTGTCCCCCTCAAGTGCAATATCAAGACTTTTGCGCACGCGACTGCGTCCGCCATCAGCCCCAACAGCAAAGCGCGCTTTAACTGTTTCGATCTTGCCGTTGCCTGCATCATCAACCCGCTTGAACGTCGCTGTGATAGGATGCGCATCAAGGTCTTGCGTGAGGGTTTCATCAATCTCCAGATCAAGCAATTCGCGGCTGTAATGGGGGCGCAAGTTGGTCATCGTGTTCGCCATCCCGTCAAGCAGAAGCTCATGCAAACGCGCCTGATTGACGATGCCGTGCTTGAATTCCGACATGCCAAGACGCGCGTCGGCGATCTTGTATTTGCGTTTGATGTTGTTCGGATTGGCTGTGTCCGGCTCCCAGAACGTGTTCTGCATCAGCTTGTAGGTTTCTTTTTCAACCATTTCAGCACTGTTAAAGGCTTCCATGATTTCGATCGTACGACAGGAAATGCCATCTGCGCGACCGAAAAGCAAAGGGCCTTCGGCCATATCCACGATACAAGTTTTAACATCGCTGAACTCTGACATCTGACGCGCCATGGTCAGGCCTGCAGGACCAGTGCCAACGATCAGCACGTCCACCGTTGTGGGCAAATCTGCGATAGGTGGAATGGGATAGGCTTTGCGCGCCGAATCTGGAACCTGATAGTTACCCGGTTTGAACCCGTTGAGATGAAATTGCATTGTAAGCCTCTTTTTGAAAACTGTTCTGTTAGCCGATGTAGTTTGCAGCGAGTTTTGTTGCAGTCTTTATGAAACGCGTGTTGCGAGTGGTGCCACCGTCTTCACCCCTTCGCGTGATATTCCATCCAACATATGTCGTGGCCCGTAGTGCCATGAACAAATCAAAAGTGCCAAGATCAATAGGGCGGATCTGCGTATATCCGTTGATAAGCGCCTGCTTTAGGTCGGTAAAATCGGGCGCGCCTATGTGTTTTAGCAGCGCCGTCGCAAGTTCAAACATACGATAGCCAAACCCACCATCATCAAAGTCGATGAAGTGCTGCAGTCCCGTTTCATTAACCATAACATTCACCGCCACAAAATCCGCATGGATCAAGCCATGGTCTAGCTCGTTTGTACGCGTCGTCAGCTCTGCACGGGCTTTTTGACGAAAAACAGCGAGCAGCGCGCGGTCTTCTAATGACAGGCCAGGGTTTTCCCAAAATCTATCCCAAAGTGGTGCATCACCCAACAAACCCTCACTGTCCCAAGCGCAGCGGGTAAAGCCATCCGGTTGCTGCCAAGCATCGCAAATATCATGAAATCGTGCCATGTTTTGCCCAAGCATATGAAACAACGCCGCGCGTTTAGCGGGGTTGGATTGCTCTAGAACAACATCAAGCGTTTCGCCCGAAAGCCAGTCGAGTACATCAACTTGGACACCATCAATCACCTGCATGACGGCGCCTGAGGTTGAGCGGATCGGAGAGGGGACGCTTAACCCGCCAATGCGGATCGCGTTCATCCATTGGAGTTCTGATGCCAGCTCCGCATCGGTGCGATAATCTCGCCGATGCAAACGCAAAGCGTAATTTTTTGAGGGCGTCGTTACTTTATACACCGCGTTCTCACGTGCTGCGACAAGTGTGTAGCATGCGTCTGACAGACTCCAAAGTTGCAAGGCTTTGTCGACAGTCGCACTCATCGCGTTACCTCACTGAGGACGTCATCAAGCGTGTCGAACAATAGATCTGCATTCTCGATCGAGAAAGGCATAGGTGGGCGAATTTTGAGCGTGTTTTTGTGGCGGCCCAATTTGGAATGGATAATCCCACGCGAGCGCATCGCGTTGATGACGCGGTCGGTCATATTGCTGGCGGGGGTCTTGTTTGTGTGCTCCTTCACGAGTTCAGCCCCAAAGATCAGGCCCGAGCCGCGAACATCACCTATAATGTCATATTTTGCAGCCAGCGTAGTCATCCTTTTGCGGGCGTGATCGCCAACACGTTTGGCATTGGCTTGCAGGTCTTGTGCCTCTATCTCCTCAAGTACTGCCATGGCTGCCGCGCAAGAGACGGGATTGCCACCAAAAGTATTAAAATAGCGATACCCTTTACGGAAGGCCGCAACGATATCACGGTTCGCGACAACGCCGCCAACGGGATGGCCGTTGGCCATCGGTTTGCCCAGCACCATGATGTCTGGAACAACGCCCATTTTCTCATGCGCCCAAAGATGTGTGCCAGTCCGCCCAAAGCCCGATTGGACTTCGTCGCAGATCAACAATCCACCGGCTTTGCGAACAACGTCAGCGATAGGTTTCAGCCAGCCATCTGGAATGTCGGGGAAACCTTCGTTCAGGAAATAGGGGCACACGACAAGGGCGGCAAAGCCTGTGCCATCCTCAATAAGCCTTTCGATTTGTTCCGCGACGTGCGCTGCGAAAATCGCACCATCAGGGTTGGGATGGCGATAGCTGTCGGGGGCATCCACAAAGCGGAAATATTGCCCAAGGCCGAAGCCGACGGTTGGGATATTTGACTTTGACAATTGGCTGACCAGCGATGTGTTGCCGTGATACGTGGCATCCGTCGCAATGATGCCACGCTTGCCCGTTACTGCTTCGGCCATCCGCAGGGCAATGTCGTTAGCTTCCGATCCGGTACAGGTCAAAATCGCAGTGTCCAGCGATGGATCCATCGTTGCCGTCAGCCTTTCGATATAATCCAGAATGCCATCATGCAGATAGCGCGTATGCGTATTGAGCGTGCCCGCTTGGCGACAAATCGCTTCGACCACGCGTGGATTACAATGGCCCACATGCGGAACATTATTGTAGCAATCGAGATATTTGCGCCCCTCGGAATCCCACAACCACACACCTTCGCCGCGCACAAAATGTACGGGTTCCTCGTAAAACGTCGACACATTCGGTCCCATCAAACGAGCACGATCAGCAAGGAGCTGTTGAGTTGTGCGGGTCATAGTACACTCCAGAAATCATCGTGAGCGACGATCAATTACTTATTCCAGTGTTTGCGATTTAGCTTGGCTTTTCGTGGCCGCCGCAAAGCCCGCGTCGATGGCGTTCAACATGATGGTAACGTCGTCTTCAGTCAGCACGAGAGGGGGCGACAAGATCAGGTTCGGTCCGGAGACGCGCACCATCGCGCCATTATCGTAAGTGACGTCTTGGACGGTCTGTGCCGTATCCGCATCAATTGGCTTTTTGGTGGTGCGATCACTGACCATTTCCAGCGCGGTCATAAGACCGTGGCCGCCCCGCACATTCCCAATGATCTCATATTTCCCCATCAGCGCCTGTGCACCTTCAAACAGTTGCGTTCCGCGTGCAGCAGCATTTTCAATCACGTTCAGACGTTTGGTTTCTTTTAGACAGGCTAGAGCAGCAGCAGCCCCAACCGGGTGACCTGAGTAAGTGTAACCATGGCCGATCTTTGCGGCAGGGTTGTTTTCAAACACCTCCACAACGCGGTGACCAAGCATCAAGGCACCAAACGGAAAATATCCATTGGTAATCGCTTTGGCAGTGCACATCATGTCAGGCTGGATGCCCCAAAGGCGCGCACCAGACCATGCTCCCGTGCGCCCGTAGGCTGTAATGACTTCGTCAGTAATCAACAAAATGCCATTCCGGTTACAAATCTCCTGCACCATCGGTGCGAAGGATTTATGCGGTGGAATAACACCGCCCGCACCAAGAATAGGCTCCATGATCATCGCAGCAATCGTACCCGCCCCTTGGAATGCGATTTCATCTTCCAACGCTTGCACGCAAAGCTGCGCGAGCTTTTCGGGATCGGTCTCATTGAACGGATTACGGTACGTGTAAGGCGCGGGAATGTGGAAACAGCCGGGCAAAAGCGGCTCGTAGGCGGTGCGGAAGTTCGCGTTGCCATTTACGGATGCGCCACCGATATGCGTGCCATGATAACCTTTCTTGAGGCTCAGAAACTTCGTGCGACCCTCTTCGCCGCGCAATTTATGGTACTGACGGGCAAGGCGCAGGGCGCTCTCTACCGAATCCGATCCACCAGACGTGAAGAACGCGCGCGACATGCCATCGGGTTCAAAGAACTTGGACAATTCAAAAGACAGCTCAATCGCAACATCGTTGGATGTGCCGCGGAAGGTGGAATAATAAGGTAGCTTATCAAGCTGCGCCGCCATCGCGTCTTTGACAGGTTGGCATGAATACCCAAGGTTGACGTTCCACAGGCCACCAACGCCATCGACAACAGAATGCCCGTCGATATCAGTGATTGTCACACCGCCTGAGCCTGTGATGATTTTCGGAGGATTATCAATACTGTCTTTGGGCGACGTCATAGGGTGCCACATCAGGCGACCATTGTTTTCTTTAAGGAAGTTTGAATCTTTCATGATGTGGATTCCAATGCACGCGGCGAGGTGAATGTTTTGGCCCAAAGGCCTTCGATGTCAGAAGGGATGAAGCCACCCCAATTGCGAGTAATATCGCGACTTGCAATCATCAGATGTTCTTTGATTATGTGCTCCAGCGCGGGTGTGAACCGCGTCGCGACGCTGGCAACTGAAACCGCACCTGCAAATTGCCCTGTTTGGTCGAATAAGGGTGTGGAGAGACCTACAACCTCGGCCTCATAGGTGTGCCTTGCGCCCCCGAAGCCAGTTTGTTGGATCGCTTGGACTGTCTCTCTCAACATCTGCGGTGTTGTCGCTGTCTTTTGCGTAAAAGAGGTAAGGTCAGCGAGTCCAGCCTCCATCAGATATTTAGGACCAAAAGCGAGAGCGCACAGGCCGGACGCAGTGGCATGTAGCGGAAACACGTCAATGTCGACGATCGCACGTGTGCCATGACGGGGAGATTCGCAGGACGCCAGACCGTAGACCTTTGTTCCAGAAAGCACGGTAACATGCGCCGTCTCACCCGTGGCACCTGCGAGATCAAACAAGGGGCCTTCAGCGCTGGATTTACGCGGTACAGTCGCTTCGCGGATCTCGGCAAGCTGTAACACCGCAGGGCCAAGCCGATAGTGTTTGGTAGCTGAATTTTGCTCAATAAAGCCTGTGACTTCAAGCGCCTGAAGATGACGATAGGTCGTTGCCTTGTCTCGTTTTGCGATGCGGCACAACTGCGACAGGCCAATCTCTGGCTGGCTCGCCGAGAAGTGGCTGAGAAGATCCAGAGCTTTGATCACGGACGACATCTGAAACGACCTTACTGCAGTTTGGGTAGAAAAAGTTTGACACAGGTTGATTAACAAGGCAACCTTTTTGCACAACAATGGTTCAATATATGAACCAATATAGGGAGGCAGAAATGACTAAATTTACGAAATCAATGACAGCCATGGCGCTTGCGCTGGCGTCTGTTGCGGGACCTGCGTTCGCGGAATATCCAGAGAAGCCGGTGGAGTTTGTTGTGCCCTGGCCTCCAGGTGATCTGGAAGACGTTCTGACACGCATGATCGCGGAAGATTTTTCCGCTGAGTATGGCGTTCCAACAGCCGTCGTGAACAAGCCAGGCGGCGGCGGTGGCCCGTTCCCCGGAGCGATCGACGTCGCGAACGCACCTGCAGATGGCTACACTGTCGGGTCCTTCATCATCGCGATCCCTGTTGTGGGCCCATTCATTGGCATTCCAGAGCTGAACCCGAATCCTTTCGTTCCGCTTGGCAACTTTCTGACATACCCGTTTGTGATCGCCGCTGGAGCAGATGCGCCTTATGACGACATGACCGGTCTAACTGCTCATGCGCAAGACAATGAAGTGGTGCTCGGCCACTTTGGCGCGCCTTTGGTGCCCACGCAGGTAACATTTGGTTTGGCCAAGGAAATGGGCTTCTCCTTCGCGGCGGACGCAGCGTTTGATGCGCTAGATTGCAACACGCTCGCATCAGGTGATGTCGATGTGATCAACACAACACTTCAGCTGATCTTGCCTTGCCTCGATACGGTCAAGGTTTTGGCATCAATCGGATCCGAACGTATTACGTTGACACCTGACGCGCCTACAGTTTCCGAACTCGCGCCTGCTCTGGACGTGGCATTGTGGAACGGTTTGTTTGTGAACAAAGACACACCACAAGATGTACAGGACAAAATTATTGCCGTTGCTCAAAAGACCATGATGTCTGAGCGTGCGCAGAAATTGGCCGCTGAAACAGGTGCTGCTGTCTACTGGCAACCTGCTGGCGAAGTGGTTGAGCAGATCAAGAAAGACATGGAGACAATGGCCGGTATCGAAGTGATGCTTGCTGAGTAATCTCAATTTGGTCGGGCAGCGTGTGTGTTGCCCGATCATTCTTTTTGGAAGGTTGACCATGTCGCGCGTCAAAACGCTTCAATCCTTGTTCAAACGCTATCGCCGCCCCGGAGACATTGTGTTTGCCTGGATTGTTCTTATCTTCTCGGTCTTCCTTTTGTCGCAAATATTTGATCAAACCGCCTATCAATCACGTGGCAAGCTTGTCGCACAACCACGCTTTTGGCCCGCTATTTCGCTAGGTACAATGTCGGTTTTTGCAGTTTTTCACCTTCTGGGCTCTGCTTTTTCCGAACGAATAGAAGGACGCTGGCGCGAGGTTTGGCATTGGATCAAATCCGTCGAATACGCAGGCTGGTTTATAGCCTATGCCGCATCGGTTCCCTACGCAGGCTACCTGCCCACAACGATCATTTTTGCGATTTTGCTGACCCTGCGATCAGGATACCGCAACGCTAAAATGATCAGTGCTGCTATCGTTTCCTCGTTTATCGTTGTTGTGGTGTTCAAGACCTTGCTGAAGGTTAATCTTCCCGCAGGTCGGATCTATGAGGTGCTGCCAGACGGCCTGCGCCAAATCATGCTGACCTATTTCTGATCGGATCCTAAGCAATGGAAAACATACTTCTTGGCCTAGAGATGCTGGCCCGCTGGGATGTGATCCTCGCACTCTTTATCGGGTCCATCGGTGGTGTCATCATAGGTGCGATCCCGGGTGTTGGCCCTGCGGTCGCCATTGCGATCTTGCTGCCTGCAACCTTCTCTCTTGATCCGATTGTTGGCCTGACGATGCTGCTCGGAATTTATGGATCGTCGATGTATGGTGGCGCGATTCCGGCGATCTTGATCAACACGCCGGGCACTGCGGTGAATGCACTAACGTCTTATGACGGCTATCCCATGACTGAGAAGGGTGAGGGGCATCGTGCTCTGTCACTGGCCTATTCCGCGTCCTTCTGGGGTGGCATTTTTGGTATCCTTTGCCTGATCCTGCTGTCTCCTGTATTGGCTTTAGTCGCCCCGATGTTTGGCAGCCGCGAAATTTTTCTTGCGGCATTGCTGGGCATCATTCTTGTGATCCTTGCCCATCGCGGCCAAATTTTTGCAACGGGAATGTTGGCAATGTTTGGTATTTTCTTGCAAACCATCGGGCTGGACTCAGTGACCTACACGCAGCGCTATACGTTCGATTATTCCTTTCTCAGTTCTGGCGTGAACCTGATCGTTGTCGTGCTGGGATTGTTCGCTCTGTCTCAGGCGTTTTTGTTGCTCGGCAATCCAGATAGCAGCCCTGATGCCAAGCCTGTAAAAGGGCGCATGTTTGTTGGTATACGCGAATTGATGAAGCACAAACGTGTCGCAACGGTCGCCTCCAGCTTTGGTGTGATCCTTGGGATGATCCCCGGAACAGGCGAATTCACCGCCCAATTCATGAGCTACACATATGCACAAAAAACTTCCAAATCTCCCGAGACATTTGGCAAAGGCGCTCCCGAGGGATTGATCGCATCTGAAGCAGCAAACAATGCGGTGCCTGCCGCGGCTATGATTCCTTTGCTTGCCCTTGGCATTCCGGGGGAAGCCCTAACAGCAATGATGTTGTCAGTATTTTATGTGCACAATGTCATTCCAGGGCCGCAACTTTTCCAGAATAATATCGATCTGGTGTATGGCCTATATTTCGCACTGATCGCGTTGAATGTCATTGTTATGGTGTTCTTGCTGTTCTCAACCAACCTGCTGACGAAAGTCATGCGTGTGCCGACCCGTTTTCTTGGCATAATAATTTTGATCCTATCCTTTGTTGGGGTCTATAGCCTGCGCAATTCGCTGACAGATTGCATGATTGCGGCAACCTTCGGTGTCTTGGGCCTTGTTTTAAAACGCTTGAATCTGCCGATCGTGCCCATCATTCTAGGCATGGTTCTGGGTGGCATTATGGAGGTAAAACTCCGCTCTGCGATGCCCCGCCTCAAATCACCGCTCGATATGATTGATCGACCCATTACGTTTATTCTGTTCGTAATCATCTTGCTAGTTTTGGCCTTGCATTTGCGAACTCTGTTCAAAGAATACCGCGCACATCAGCCGCAAGAAAATCACGACTTTCATGATAGCCAACAACGGTAGGACCTATGGACCAGCAACAGATCGACACTTTTCGAGCACAGCCCGTTTCGGCATTTTCGCACTTGATTGATGGCAAACATGTCCCCGCGTCTGATGGTGGAACGATGGATATCATCTCGCCCATCGACGGGCAGGTTTTGACAACCACCGCCAAAGGCACCGCCGCTGATATGGAGGCCGCGATTGCCTCTGCGCGTGCCGCGTTCGAGGATGGGCGTTGGGCTGGACAACCTCCTGCGGCGCGCAAAAAGGTGCTACTGAAATGGGCCGACTTAATCGATGCCAATGCGTTGGAACTCGCAGTCCTCGGCGTGCGCGACAATGGCACAGAGATCGGCATGGCCATTAAGGCAGAGCCAGGCTCAGCCGCAGGCACAATCCGTTATTACGCAGAAGCGCTCGACAAGATTTATGGAGAGATTGCACCGACCTCATCTGATATCCTTGGTATGATCCACAAGGAACCTGTTGGTGTCGTTGGCGCAATCATCCCGTGGAATTTCCCGATGATGATTGGTGCTTGGAAACTTGGCCCAGCCTTGGCGATGGGTAATTCAGTGGTGTTGAAACCCTCCGAGACGGCGTCACTTTCCCTGATGCGCATGTGCGAACTTGCGCTTGAGGCAGGTTTGCCGTCCGGCGTTTTGAACGCTGTGACAGGGGAAGGCAAAGTCGTTGGCGAAGCGATGGGGCTTTCGATGGATATCGATGTGTTAGTTTTTACAGGCTCTGGTGACACGGGTCGACGCTTGATGGAATACGCGGCGCGCTCCAACATGAAACGCGTCTATTTGGAGCTAGGGGGCAAATCGCCCAACATTGTCTTCGCTGACGCCCCCAATCTTGACGAGGCAGCTCAGGTCGTAGCTGGCGGAATTTTTCGCAATTCAGGCCAAGTCTGTGTCGCAGGCTCGCGGCTATTGGTGGAGGCGTCGATCCACGATGATTTTGTCGCTGCTGTTGCTAAAGCCACGACCCAGATGCGCGTTGGAGATCCCCTTAGCATGGAGACCCATATAGGCGCGGTAAACTCAGAGGTGCAATTGAAAGCGAATCTCAGGTTCGTCAAAACGGCGACCTCTGAGGGCGGCAAAATCGCTTTAGGTGGCACACAGATTTTGCAAGAAACTGGCGGCTATTACATGGAGCCAACGATCGTGACAGGCGTGACCCGTGATGCAACATTGACCCAAAAAGAGGTCTTCGGTCCTGTCCTTGGCGTCACCCCGTTTGAGACCGAAGCGGAGGCCATCGCGCTCGCCAACGCCACTGTCTACGGGTTGGCGGGTGCGGCGTGGACGTCGAACCTTGGCCGCGCCCACCGCATGATCCGTGGCGTGCGCACGGGTGTTATGCATATCAACACATATGGCGGCGCAGACGGCACCGTGCCCTTGGGGGGTGTCGGTCAATCTGGCAACGGATCAGACAAGTCACTGCACGCGATAGAGAAATATGTCATCCTCAAAACTGCGTGGATCAAGCTATGAGCGATAAAAACATTCTGGTGATTGGCACCTACGACACCAAAGACGACGAACTCGGCTTCCTTGCGAATGTGATCCGCGAGCAAGGCGGGAAAGTCGTGACAATGGATGTCTCCGTTTTGGGCGATCCCTCAAAGCCGTGCGATTTTGCCAAGCATGATGTCGCGAGCGAGGGTGGCAGTTCAATCCAAGCCGCAATTGACAGCGGTGATGAAAACAAAGCCATGCAAATCATGGCGAAAGGCGCGAGCCTGCTTGCCGCGCGTTTGCACCGCGAGGGCAGGTTCGACGGTATGATCGTGCTCGGCGGAACGATGGGAACGGACCTCGCACTTGATGTCGCCTCTGCCCTGCCTTTGGGCGTGCCGAAATATATCGTCTCCACTGTTTCATTTTCGCCGCTTATCCCTGCGCAGCGCTTGGCGGCAGACACACAGATGATCCTCTGGGCAGGGGGGCTTTATGGTTTAAACTCAGTTTGCAAAGCATCGTTGTCCCAAGCAGCAGGCGCGGTCTTGGGCGCAGCGCGTGCCGTGCAATTGCCAGACCCGAAGAAGCCTTTGATCGGGATGATGTCACTGGGCACATCCGCATTGAAATATGTGATCCCATTGAAACCTGCATTGGAAGAGCGCGGCTTTGAAGTCGCCGTCTTTCACGCAACAGGCATGGGCGGGCGCGCCTTTGAGAGCCTTGCAGCGCAGGGTGCTTTCGCCTGCGTTTTCGATTTTTGCACTCAAGAGGTGGGCAATCACGTGAACGGGTCAAATATTTCTGCGGGCGCTGATCGATTGACCAACGCGGGTGCCAACGGGACACCGCAAATCGTGGCACCGGGCTGCTATGATCTGGTGGATGTCGTAGGCTGGCAGCCTATCGCAGACAAATGGGATAAACATCTCAAACATGCGCACAATCGCTTGCTAACCTCTATCGTGCTGGCAGCTGCGGAAACCAAGCTTGTTGCACAGGCCCATGTGGACAGGCTCGCGCAGGCCACAGGCCCTGTGAAGATGATCTTACCCACCCATGGGCTTGGTGAATGGGATCGAGAAGGTGCGGATCTACATAACCCAGACGGTCTTGCCGCGTTCTTGGCAGAGCTAGAGGTGAGTTTGCCCGATAATATCCAAGCGCACCGCCTCGCCTGCCACATCAACGACGCTGAATTTGCAGACAAAGCGCTTGAGATATTTGATGGCTGGTGTGCGGATGGTACGGTCGTGAGTTAGATTTTATAAATTTTACATAAGACTGATTATCAGATTTTTGGCTCTCATCAAATCTGCGCTGCACACTAAATCACGACCAGTGTGAATCATGTCGACGAAGCGGCCCCGCACCGAGCGTCCACTCCATCACCTGTCCCGAGACATCGATCGGGGCTTTCACACGAAATGCGGGACCCCATCCTGTTGCCTCACACTTCGAATCAAAATCTTCAGATGATTGAACAATCGCGCCCTCTGACACGCGCGCGCATCGATGCTGCGCCAAAAGATGCGCTGTGGCCGCCAATGACAAACGTGCCGATGTGATCTGACCGGTCGCGCGCTTTGACAAAGCTTCCAAAACGCAGGCAGCAACCAGATATCCCGTCGCGTGATCCAACGCCTGAACAGGTAAAGGCACGGGGCGCGCTTCACCAGATTCCTGCATCCCGAGCGCCGCAATGCCACAACTCATCTGCACCAAACTGTCAAAACCACGCCGCGCAACCCAAGGACCGCTCCAGCCATAGGCGTTCAGCGACACATCAATCATATGTGGGTTCAACGACCGACGCATATCCCGACCCAGCCCCAGATTTTCGAACGCATCCGCACGGTACCCGTGCACGAAAACATCCGCCTCTTTCATCAGGTCTTTCAAGCGTTGCACGTCCGTGTCCACGCGCAGATCAAGACCCGCACAGCGTTTGCCAAGCGTGACTTCCATTTCGACACTCGGCTCGGTCCAGAATGGCGGATCAATGCGCAAGATCTCTGCACCAAAGCCCGCCAAAAACCGTGTTGCCACTGGCCCTGCAAGGACGCGGGTGAGATCAAGGACTTTTAAACCAGCGAGACTAATCTTTTCAGGAAGCGAACGAGATGTGCACGATCCATGGGTCTCCCAATACACCAGAGGATTAGACGCGACCGCCCTGCCCTGCGGATGCTGCGCCCACTCCTCTGTGGTGCGCATAAACGACGCGCACCCACCAGCAGTAACAATCGCAGTTTCCAGCTCAATCCCTCTCCACGCTAAAACCGCCTCTCTCACAGCATCGCGGTCAACAGCGACGTTCAAAACATGCAAAGCAGCATCACGGTGATGGCGCGCGTTCGTGTGCAGCCGAATCCATCCGTCGGCACATTGATAATCACCCGCGACCTCATCCCAAAGCGAGGGCAGCTCCCATCCGTCAGGGCGCAACGTCATACCAAACCAGAGCGACGCAAGACGGCGATCCACGGTGACCGTATCGCTCGCCACACCACAATATCGCGCCAAAGCAGTCCCTGCTAAACCGATAGAGGCTTCTGCCATATCAGAGGTGCAATAGAACGAAGATAGATGCCCCCGCCCCGTCACCTGATATGGCGCGATCTGTTCGCCAAACACGGCACCGTTCAAGTCTTGCCAAAACGGGTTCTGCTCACTCATGCGGAAAAGCTTTCGCGGCGATGCCTGCCGCCTCTAACGCGGCTTTCACTGCACGTGCGATCTCAACCGCTTCGGGGGTGTCTCCATGCATGCAAATCGTATCGATCCGCGTTGGAATACGCTTGCCACTTTCCGCAATCATCGCACCCGCTTGCACCATCTCAACCATGCGCATAGCCGCAAGATCCGCATCATGAATAACAGCCCCCGGCAAAGCGCGATCCACCAAAGTAGCATCATCATTATAGGCGCGATCCGCAAAAATCTCGGCCGCATAGGCACAGCCAAGTGCTTCAACCGCCTTTTGCTGCTGCGTGCCAGCCAAGACCATGATGATGATCTCTGAATCAACTTCCAAAGCCGCGCGATAACAGGCTTCTGCCATTTCGTAGTTCTCGGAACACATATTCGCCAAAGCCCCATGTAGCTTCAAATGACGCACGTGCCCGCCTGCGACCTTGGCCATAGCTTGCGCCGCGCCCAATTGATAGCGCACCGCATTTGCCAATTGCGGCAAAGGCAAATGCATACGGTAACGCCCAAACCCTCTCAAGTCTGGAAAGCCAGGATGCGCGCCAATACCGACGCCCATTTCGACGGCCAATTTCATCGTCTGCGCCATCACATCAGGGTCCCCCGCATGAAAGCCACAGGCAATATTAGCAGAGGTCACGATATCCAAAAGTGCGCTATCGTTGCCAAGTGTCCAAGCCCCGAAGCTCTCGCCCATATCTGCATTCAAATCGACAGTCTGTGTCATTCATTTTCTCCTGATATTGCGCCGCTGATCAACTGATAGGACAACAGGTCATTTATGTCTGCTGGGTTGCGTAAAATTGGCGTACAGGCTTTCACTAATGCTGCACGCGCTTTGCGATCCGCGCGTTCGAACGCGATACCCTCTTCGCGGCTCACGAATGAGAACCGCAAAGTCTCGCCCACATCCGCCTGCGCCACCCTCGGTAAATCACACGGCAAGATCGCAGCAATCCTAGGGTAGCCCCCTGTCGTTTGACTATCCGCCAAAAGCGCAAACGGCGCCCCCTGCCCCGGAACTTGAATATCACCGGGAATCACAGTTTCAGACGGTATAGATTGACCGCCCTTAAGCGCAAAACTCACATC
Source organism: Planktotalea sp. (assembly GCF_018607995.1). Taxonomy (GTDB): domain Bacteria; phylum Pseudomonadota; class Alphaproteobacteria; order Rhodobacterales; family Rhodobacteraceae; genus Planktotalea. The sequence goes on along the minus strand of NZ_JABBAL010000034.1, from coordinate 73,432 downwards.
CGTCTCCAGCGCGATTCCTTGCCGATTGCCACGCGCCCCACGTGTGAAAGCCGTTCTCTCAAACGCCTCGCGCTGATCCTTTGAAAAGAGCAAGGTATGGGCTGTTGGCACCATGCGAATGGCACCACTCTTGGCATTCATCTGCGGCAGCTTAAGCCCAACACGATCTGGCGTAGCATCTGCCCCACAGGCGAGCGTTTGTCCGGCCTCGATCACTTGCCCCAGCCCCGCCCCACGATGCGTACTCGCAGAGCCCAAGAAGCGCGGTGTTTCAAGTCCGCCGCCAACTCCAAGATATCCATAGGTTCCGGCGCGCGCTGCACCAATGTCAAGAACCTGCCCGACCTCAACGCGGTGCACTGCATGATCCAGCAACGCTTCGCCATCCAACCGCAGATCCATATTCGCCCCCGCGAAAGCGATGCGCGTAGCTGAGAGAGCTTCGAATCGTCCTCCAAGACCCGCCAGCTCCAGAACGGCGGAGCCCTCTTGCCCGAGCAAAGCCCAAACCTGTGCCAAAGCCAATGTGTCTGCCGCCCCGCCCCGCGACAAACCGCTCGCCAACGTTCCGCGCCAGCCCGCGTCTTGAACAGTCACCGCAGGGCCGCAGTGTTCGACATAAAACGAGGAGGTCATGTCAAAGTCTCCAATCGCGCCCCGCCAAAAGTATCCCGGCGTAGATCCTCAATCTCTCCTGCGCTCGCTTGCGCGAACCGGACCACATCCCCAGCTTCAAACGCAAACGGCGTTGTGCGGTTCTTGTCAAAACATCGAAATGCAGTTTGGCCAATATGGCGCCAACCTGTCGGTGCCTCGAAACTAAAAATAATAAGCTGACGCACGGCGACAACCAGAGCACCGGCAGGTACTTTCGGCGCGACTCCGCCCATGCGCGGAATGTTCCAATGTGGCTCTAAACTGCCTAAATACGGCTGCCCCGGCGCAAACCCAAGTGTAAGAACACGTAGCCGTGAATCAGTAATTTGCGCAATCGTACTGGCTTCGCTTACACCAGCCAATCCCGCCGCTTCGCTAAGCTGTGGGCCATCAAAGCTACACGGAATGGTCCATCGCCTGCCTGGCTTAAAAGGCAGGCCAAGCCAGTCCTTGGCCCGCATCTCCGCCTCAATGAGTTGCACGGTGGCATCAAGATCGCCTGCAAGATCAAGTCGCAAAAAAACAGCGCTCAGAGACGGTGCGCTTTCAAGAATGCTTTGCAGTCTGAGCGAGTCAATATGTTGATGAAACGAGAAGGCCGCAACATTCGCCTGCTCTGTCACATCCGCCCCGAAACGTACAAGTACGCCATCCACACCGACAAACCTCAGTTCGGGGAAACGCTCTTGGGTGTGCACTATCATTTTTGCATCTTTTCAATCAATCTCTTCCACTGCATCACGCGATCTGAACAAGCAAACGTCACCATAGCGAAGTTGATTCGGTGAAAAAGCATTAAGCTGTCAGGTTTCACTCTAAAATTCTTAACGGGCAGCGTTTCTATATTTTTGTTTAATTTTAATTGGCTCTATGTCTAGTCCATAAGGACACCCCAAACTCATCAAAGCGCTACCCATTCTTAGACATAGTATCTCTTGCCTTAAACATGGTTTTCGCTCCTTACCCTGTCATAATAAAACGTCTAAGGGATCAGAATCGGTCCTAAGCCTGCGATGGGGGGCATGTAGGTCGGTTCTGCGATGAACTTGCTAAAGCATCGTATCGAAGAAACGTATGGCGCACTTGTGTTCGGCATCCTGAATGGCGATGTTGCTTGATGTGACGCAGATTAATGATCCTGCAGGCAGTGATTGGTTGTCTGATGAAGCGTTTGAAGCATTGAAAGGCAATATTGCGCGCCTTGGTCAAACCCAGCCCATTCGTGTGAGTCCCGTCGATTCTGATTGGCGGCCCAATGAAGGAAGTCCACTTCAAACAGATAGTGCGGTTGTCGTGCAACCTGGATGCCGTCGAATTGAGGTCTACTGTCTACTGGGTCTTCCTGTTTTAGCGATCCTTTCAACGGATTAAGGCGATGCCGCGCTCGCAAATTTGGAAGAGCGCTTTCACGAAAACATGATGCGAAAAGACCTGAACGGGATTGAAGAATTACTATCCATCGGATCGTTCACCGAAAGCCTATCAGACCTGAGCCAAGAAGAAATCGCAGCACGGCTGTCAGTGCTACAAGGTGACGTGTCTTTGGGCCTTGCCTGCGTGTCACTGCGCGAAAAAATCATGGATGAGGTTGATGTTGAAACCGCCCCAAAGCGAGAGTATCATATCATTGTTCCAAAGTTAAAGCGTGGGCCAAAACCAAATAAGAAAAACCTACCTAGGCCACTGACAATAAAATCTAAACGCGCAGTATACCCTTGGATATAATTGCAGGTAAAGCCGGCGTCAGGATAAACGCGAAGGGTAAAGGTCTGTCGAAACTTGAGCTGCAAAAAATTGCCGAGGACGTTTCAACCTACCTCGCATCGCGCGTGTAAGAGAACCGATGATTACCCATTTTAATTCCCTCCTAAGCGGGCAGGACGTGTCTAAGCTTACATTGGAAAACGATGACCTCACAGTTGGGATTTTGACCTATGGGGCGAGTGTTCAAAGCCTAATTTTCAGGGGTCAACCCGTCGTCTTGAGCAGTGACAATATTACCGATTACTTAGACCGTTACATCTACTGCGGGGCCATTGTTGGACGTGTTGCCAATCGGATTGCTCACGCGCGTGCGACGGTTAATGGTAATGAACATTCGTTCGACGAAAACGAAACCACTGGCAATTGCCTCCATGGCGGGGACGAGGGATCTAGCCAGCAGGTTTGGAGCGTGCTGGAACATGGGCCGCAACATGCGGTTCTGACGCTTGAGATGGTAGATGGACACATGGGCTTTCCTGGTCATTTGAAGGTGCAGGTGCGCTATCAGCTTTTTGAGTCAACACTGTGTGTGGAAATTACGGCAACGACAGATCGCGAGACCCTGTGCACATTCGCGCCGCACATCTATTGGAACCTTTCAAGGCAGGACACAATTAACGCGCATGTGATGCAGATTAATGCGGAGCACTATCTTCCAACTAATGAAAATAACGTGCCTACGGGTCAGATTGCACCCATGTCTGGCACGCGGTTTGATTTCAGAGAGACCCGAGCTTTGGGAGCGACGGCCCTGGATCATAATTTTTGTGTTTCGCATGAGCGCGAAACGTTGCGGCCTGTGCTACGCTTAGTTTCTGAACACAGTGGAATTTCATTGGAGGTTGCGAGTACGGAAAGTGGCGTGCAGGTCTACGATGGGCGCCACATAGATCGATCCGGTCTCGCGATTGAACCGCAGGTTTGGCCGGATGCTATCAATCACATAGGCTTTCCCAATATGGTTTTGAAGCCAGAAGATACTTACAAAGCTGTGACTGAATTCAAACTGTCACAACGCGCGCGTACCTAGCCGCACAGCGCGGTTCGGGTTCTGCTTCAGGATATATTCCCCCATGGAGCGCGGCAAATCTTTGTGACCCTTATCGACGGGTTTCTTGAATGCTTCCCGCTGATAACGCGGCGAAATTTTGCGGGTGCGCAAGAGCTTGTAATACTCTTCGCTGGTCAAGGGCCCATCCAGTGCGCCGCGGATAATGAGCGACAGAATCCCCATCTCATTAAGTGATGATCCAAGGCGATGCCTTAGGAAAGGTGCGCGCAAATGTTCCGCATTTTTGCCCGTAAAGCGCGGCGTGTTGGGTGTCCAAAAATTCATAAAGATCATAGAGGATTGAGACTTTATTCGCTTGGTGTCGCGTCGCTCGATATGCTTGATGTTTTAAAGAGCATTAAGGCGGTGGGCGCCTCGCATGCTGAATTTGTGGTGCGCTAAACACGTTAGACTAGATCAATCTTCGATACGAATTTTTCGGCGCTTCTCGAGATTAATCTGTTTTTGACGCTCACGAAATCTATCTTTGTCCTGCTCGGACGTTTCACTGAAGCATTGCTGACAAGACACGCCAAGCTCAAAATTTCCGTGTTTCACATCTTCCGGCATGATCGGACGTCGACATCCATAACAAAGTTGATGCGGCCCGATTTCCAAACCATGGCCAACGGAGACACGTCGATCAAAAACAAAACAATCGCCGTTCCACAAAGATTTTTCTTCAGGCATCTCTTCCAAGTACTTTAAAATCCCACCTTTTAGGTGAAACACCTCTTCAACCCCTTGGCTTCGCAGATAACTCGTAGATTTTTCGCAACGGATGCCCCCCGTGCAGAACATCGCAACCTTCTGGTTTGCAAAGCGCTGCTTATTGTCTTCCCACCAAGCTGGAAATTCACGAAAATTCTTTGTTTTGGGATCGATTGCACCATCAAAAGTACCAATCGACACCTCATAGTCGTTTCGGGTATCAATCACGACGACATCTTCAGCACTTATGAAATCGTTCCAATCTTCTGGTTCAATATACTGGCCGACCGCGCCCCTTGGATCAACGTCGGGCTGACCCATCGTTACAATCTCGCGCTTCAACCTGACTTTGAGACGCGCAAAAGGTTGCTCTGGACTGGTGCTCAATTTCCAAACCAAATCTGCAAATCCCGGGATGCTACTCAGAAAACCCAAAATGGAATCTATATTTGCTGCTGCACCAGAAATTGTTCCATTGATGCCCTCATTGGCGATCAATAAAGTGCCTTTGATTTCCAGTTCTTCGCAATGCATTTTTACCGTGCTTTGCATTTGAACGGGATCAGCGACTGGCGCGAAGTGATAGAGAGCGGCGATTGTAAACATGCGCGGGTCAGTAGCGGATTTTGACCCTTCAATGCAAGTGACCTATTACAAGTCAACTACCGCGAAGGAGAAAATTATGCCCAAAAATGACGCGCTGCTCGTCATCGACGTTCAAAACGACTTTTGCGAAGGCGGAGCATTAGCTGTGCCGCGGGGATCAGAGGTTATCGCACCGATAAATGAAATGCTGAAACATTCTCATATTAACGTATTCTCGCAGGATTGGCACCCAAGTGATCATAGTTCTTTCGCGGATGTTCATCCTAATAAAAACCCATTTGAAGTAATTTCCATGGCTTACGGTTCGCAAGTTCTGTGGCCGCGCCACTGTGTACAGGGCAGTGAAGGCGCAGAATTTCATAAGACTCTAAATGTGAACACTGCTCAGCTTGTCGTGCGCAAAGGATTTCGCGCAGAAATCGATAGTTACTCCACATTCTTTGAGAACGATCATACAACGGTAACAGGCCTTCACGGATACCTCACATCCAGAAGTGTCAGATCGGTAACGCTTGTTGGCTTGGCGTTGGACTTTTGCGTTTATTATTCAGCTATGGATGCGCGAAAACTCGGGTATGACGTTACAGTTGAAAGCCATGCGTGCCGCGCCATCGATCTTGATGGAAGTTTGGATACCGCTCTAACACAGATGAAAAATGCAGGGGTCGCCCTGAAATAGCGGCCCCATTGCCCGATTCGTTAATATTCTTGCATCACAGAGGAGGGTGAGCAGAGACCCGAGTAATAGGGGATTCCCCAGCCTAGCAAACACTAGGCCACCATTTTGAGTCGCGATGACGTCATTGTCGAGGGGTTCCAAAGATATGTGCGTCGACGGATTGCACATTTTGGAAAACGGCAGATCTTAACGGTTGTCGGTTCCTGTTTCGTAGCGCTTCTAACGACACCATTTTTTAGCTTGCTTGCTTTTGCCATCGCGCTCTGTGGCGAGTTATTGGATTGCTATAATCTCAAGTGGCAATTTTTAGCGCTTGATCAGGGCAAAAAATATAAGACTGTGAACATCGCGGCTATGACGACCGCTGCTTTTCAAGACTTATGAACTTCGATTTGCATCCTGTTGGCCGATCTTCTGCCACAGGGCGGAGCAGGTGTAAATTTCGCGCTCGTTTTTTTGATGTTTGCGGCGCTCAATGCTGGCTTGATTTGGCTCTATCACAAGTCTAGTTCTTTGATCCGGTTTGCCCCTTTATTCGCTTACATTTTAGGTCATAATTATCGATCAGTTGGGGCGATCAAACGCGCAGCTGAAACCCTTTACGGCCGACGCTCTAACGATGCTGATGATGACCTATATCGTCTATGTAATTTTGCAATATGTCGTGTTGAGTGATGCGAAACACCAAAAGAACAACCGACAAATTTTGGTGAAATCGCAAGCATTAGAAGCATCCGACAAACTGAAAAAGAATCGGAAGTGCAAGCGAGAAAGCTGTCACTCGCGGCACGAAAATTCTAAACATAGTATCATAATTTCAGACTCTTATGGGTGAATTTCTTGGGTGAACAAAGCATTTTCAAAAATCACAGGCTACATGCGCTCCGAAGCGATTGGCCGAACGCCTCCCGATTTTTTGAATGATGAGGCGATTGATTTAGAGGTCTCAAAAAAGATTGCGTAACACATTCAAACAGGTGACCCAATTCGCGCTGAGGTTTTGAATAAATGAAAAGATGGTGAAAAGGTCCGGGTTGAAACTAATATTGCGCCGGTCAAATTGGATAACAGATCTATTGAAACGATTGGTGTGATTGAGCGCAGATATTACTGCGATCAAAACGCATGAACAAGAGCTCGCCCATGCGGAGGTTCTCGCTGAGAAAGGGGAGCGCGCAAAAAAGCGAATTTCTTGCCACTATGGGCCATAAAATTATAACATCAATGAACGGGATCATCGGCCTGACTGATCGTTTTGCCGACCTTGATCTTTCTTAGGACGCGCAAGCTTACGCGTGAACCATTAACGTATCTGCCGATGCCCTTCTGGCAATTATCAATGATATTTTGGACATCTCAAAACTTGATGTGAGGCACCCTACGATGGAACCACGGCAATTCGATTTCAATAGTTGTTTTCACAGTTCCGTCGAATTGTTTAGCCCCCAAGCAGCGAGCAAGGGCATCTACCTGGACGTCATTCAGGATGAAGTTTTTCCGAAGTAGGTGATTGGCGACAGCGGACGTATTCGGTAAATTTTGCTCAATGTGATTGGGAATGCGGCCTAATGCTACATCGCAAGGCAACGTTCCTAGAGATTGCAACGCTCAGAGCTTTGAAAATTCCAAAAAGCAGATAGCAAAACAACCCGAAAAGCCGCTGGAATCGAGCTTGGCCTCTCGATTTCGCGCCAACTTGCGCGGCTCATGGATAGCGATATCGTAGTTCACTCTGAACCGGGTAATGGACCAACATTTCAAATCACTTTGATGCTCGGTCGGGCGCAAAACACTCAGAGCAAAAAGGTTGCGTCAGCATTAGCTGCAAAGGACATTTCATCGATGTTGGTCCTGGTTGCGGAGGATAACAAAACAAACAGGTTCCTGATTTCGAAGTACCTAAGGGACTTACCCATTGATGTTCATTTTGTGCATAATGATCAATAAGCTTCTGAAAACGCGAAAGAGTTATCGCCTAATTTGATTTTCATGGATATATCTATGCCCCAAATGGACGGACTTGAGGCTACGAAACATATTCGCGCTCAACAATAAGTACAGCCGCGTATAATAGCGCTTACAGCAAACGCTTTTGCCAATGATCGAAAAGCTCGTTTCGACGCAGGTATGGATGATTTTTTTGCAAAACCTGTGAAGAAGGCGGATTTTCTTTTGAAGCTTTCCGAACTCAGTGCTGAAATGGCAGCAAATCAGCTTTGATCCGATCAAACCTTTGGCGTATCAAGGCGTAACATTTGCAGGTGAGGGTCGATTTTGGATATTGCAACACGCGTGTGGAACCACAAATGGAAGATTGACCCAATCATTCGCTCCCTCATTGACGATGATTTTTATAAACTTTTGATGTGCCAATCGGTCTTTCAGAGCCACCCAAACACGCACGTCAAATTTAGTCTGATCAACAGAACTAAGTCGGTTCGTCTTGGTGACCTGATTGACGAAGGTGAGCTGCGCGAACAACTGGATCATATCCGTTCGCTATCGCTGAGCCGCGGTGAAAGTACGTGGCTGCGCGGCAATACTTTCTACGGCAAACGCCAAATGTTTCGATCCGACTTTATGGAGTGGTTCGAAAATATGCGTCTCCCCGAGTATCACTTGGAAAAATGCGATGGCCAGTACGAGCTGACGTTTGAAGGCAAATGGTGCGAAGTCATGTTGTGGGAAATTCCCGCGCTCGCGGTGTTGATGGAGCTGCGCAGCCGAGCGGTCCTAGACAATATGGGCAAATTCGAGCTTCAGGTTTTATATGCCCGCGCAATGACCCGGGTTTGGGAAAAAGTCGAACGTTTGTGCGCTGTTGATGGCCTCCGCATTGCTGATTTTGGAACGCGGCGTCGGCATTCTTTTCTATGGCAGGATTGGTGTGTGCAAGCGATGCAAGAAGGGCTCGGCGAGAAGTTCGTAGGGACGTCCAATTGCAAGATCGCAATGAAACGCGACATCGAAGCGATTGGAACCAACGCGCATGAATTGCCGATGGTCTATTCTGCGCTGGCACAGACCGATGATGCGTTGCGTCAGGCCCCCTACCAGGTTTTGGAAGATTGGCAGGAAGAGCACGATGGAAATCTCCGCATCATCTTGCCCGATACCTATGGCACCCAAGGCTTCCTTGAACATGCGCCTGATTGGCTAGCGGGTTGGACGGGTATTCGCATCGATTCTGGTGATCCTGCGACGGGCGCTGAAATAGCGATCAAATGGTGGAAAGAGCGCGGAGAAGATCCGCGCGATAAACTGGTCATTTTTTCGGACGGTTTGGATGTTGAGAAGATTATCGAGCTGCACAAACAGTTTGAAGGTCGCGTGCGTGTGAGCTTTGGTTGGGGGACACTTTTGACCAACGATTTCCGCGAATTGGTGCCGGATGGTGGCCTCGATCCGTTTTCAATCGTGTGCAAAGCGGTCGAAGCGGATAAAAAACCGACGGTTAAACTGTCGGACAATCCCGGCAAGGCAATGGGTCCTGCGGCTCAGATAGAACGATACAAACGCGTGTTTGAATTGGGCCAACAGACCCACCAAGAGATGATCGTTTAATCGTCGTCGGTTATGCGACCACGGAGCGCTTTCACTTCGCCGCGTTCCTTCTTGGATTTCAAGCGGCGTTTTTTGCTGCCCAATGTGGGGCGCGTTGCAATGCGTTGTTTCGGCGCGACCAACGCTTTGCGGATCAAGTCGGCCAGTCGTTCGCGTGCGATTGCCCGGTTTCGGGCTTGGCTACGTTCCTCTTCTGCACGGATGATTAAGGCACCGTCTAATGTCCAACGTCGGCCAGCCAAACGCTTCAAGCGGGACTTGACGGGTCCTGTGAGGCTTGGTGAACGATCTGCTTCAAAGCGTAATTCCACAGCAGTTGAGACTTTGTTCACATTCTGCCCACCTGGACCGGAGGCGCGCGTGAACGTTTCCGTCAGCTCCCAATCGGCAATCTCTAAGGTGGGTGTGATTTGTAACATGCGCCTTACATGCCACGCCGCGCCGCCAGACGCAAAAAGGGCCACCCGATGAGCGGCCCTTAATCTGAGTTTCGGAGGCGTGCTAGTTAGGCAGTCGCCAATTTGCGGGCGCAAGGCCGGCTAGGGGTTGCCGCTAGCGGCGCACCTCGCAAATTGTCCCAACACCATTCTCCAATACCTTTTTAGACACAGGATCACCTCCTCTCATTTGTTTCAATCAAAGAAAGGATGGCATGGATATCGGTGAACACCAAATGTTTTTTAGGCGGAATGCTCTCTATTTTTGTACCAACGCGTGGTGATTGCTTTGAACGGCATCAATGCGATCAAGGCGAGGGTCAATTTCACGCCCCAATCAGCGACGGCCCAGGACGTCCAGAGCGGGGCAATGGGTCCGAACCCTAGAACTGGCAACGTTTCATTTGCCCAGCTCACATCATTAGACGGCTCAAGGAAAATGAGGCTAGCCGAGAATGCGATGGTGAAGAAGAGCGCAGTATCAACCGTAGAGCCGATAATCGAAGACGCCAAAGGCGCGCGCCACCACTTGTCGTTTTTTAACGCTGAGAAGATCGAGACGTCGATCAACTGTGCCACAAGGAACGCCGTTCCGGAGCCAATTGCGATACGAAGTGTGACCAGCGGGCCGAATTCGCCTGGCATCTGTGTACCGATTAGCGAGCAAATAACGCCAATCACGAAACCCACGAAAATTACGCGGCGCGCGGCGTTCGCACCATAGATGCGGTTCATCAGGTCCGTCACAAGGAACGCGAAGGGGTAGGTAAATGCGCCCCACGTCAGCCATTGACCAAACAGAAACTGTACGAGGATATTAGAGGCAACAACGATGGTTGCCATGGCAAGGATGCCAGGAAGATAAGTGCGTGTCATATTGAGTGCCCGTTTTTTACAAGGTTGCGGCTACTTCCTCTCTTAAGTGAGAGTCGATGCCGTTTAGGCCTTGTAACGGTGTATGGCAAGTTATTCCTGCAGCTCAAACTCAACGATGATGGTGGATTGGAAGCGACTAAATTTTTCGTCAGAGGTCGCCATGAGACGAATTTTTCCCTGTTGATCACGCCAAACAGAAATACCCTCAAGATTATCGAATTGTCCGAATTCACTGGCGAATATACGCCCTTGCCCAACGGGTTTGCCGTTACTAAGCTGGACACGCTCTATCTGCGTGGCAAACGCGAAACCGTTGAAACCACGCGTTAGCACGTAAAGATGACCATCTGGCTCAAAATCTGCGCCAACTGGACGAAAGCTACCAACACGGGGAAGGTTGTAGATGGTGCTCCATGTGCCATCAGTAGCTCTTTGGTAAATTCAAAATTGTGTTTGAATGCTGGCAGATTTTTCGCGCATGACGATTAAATGTCCTTCTGGCGAAATCGCGAAGGCTTCGTACCCGACGTTCTTGGGCGTGTTTGTTTTGACGAAAGGAAGCTGCTGTGTGTCGGGTGTGCCCTTTGCGTCTGCATAGCTTAGAGTGCGTGAATTATGTTCAGCAGAGATGTGGATCACACCGTTGGACGCCAGTGAGACCCTCCATATCGCGGTAGCGTTTTGGGTCAGTTCGCGTTCCGTCTTCGATAACTAAAGGAATGGTTTCGACTAGGGTCGCACTTTCCAATAAGCCATCCTGATCGCGCGTAAGGTTGCCACGATATAGCGTGTCATCGTCGCTGACAGAAACAAAACGCAACCCATCGGCGTTGACTTCTAGTTCAGAAACTCCACTGGAATATTTGTATTCTGGATGCCATGAGAAATGTGCAACCGGTTCTGCGCGTGGCTCAGCAAAAAGCGGCGACGCACAGAGAGCGGCGCAAATCGCTAGCGCGAGCGAAGAACGTCGGCGCATTGCTGAGGCAGGTCAGAAAGAACATATTTGCGGCGCACCCGAGGCTTGGGCTTAGGTGCATTCGGATCGCGCGGCTTGGCCTTTGGCGGGTTCAAAATGTCATTCACCCATTTTTGTGCATCTGCACAGCCATCGCCAGCAGGTGGCGGGTTCTGATCTTTACATTCGCGCGCATCTTTGGGGCAGGCAAGGCGCACGTGAAAATGATAGTGATGCCCATACCAAGGTCGAATTTTACGTAACCACCGACGATTGCCTTTCTCCGCGTTGCACATCGCAACTTTTGCACCGGGGAACACAAAAATGCGTGCGGTACGTTTGTCTTTTGCTGCCGCTTTCATGATTTCCATGTGCTGGACCGTGAACTTGCTGTTAATATACGCACCCTTCGCGCGACGCAGCGAGATAGAGCTGACCTTCTCGCGTTCACGACGCGAAAGTTTGAGATTATTCGCAGGCAACATCCAGATATCGATGTCGAGACCAATCTGATGGCTGCGATGGCCAGAAAGCATAGGGCCGCCGCGTGGTTGGCTGATGTCGCCAATATAAAGCCCATTCCAGCCAGGCAATTGCGCGGCCTTGGCAGAGAGTTTTTGAATGAAATCGATTGTCGTCGGATGACCCCAATTGCGATTGCGCGACAGGCGCATGGCTTGCCACGTTGGTCCCGTTTCGGGCAATGCGACCGAGCCGGCAGCGCAGCCTTTCGTGTAAGATCCCAAAGGTGCGGCGCGCTGGGTGGAGCCATTTTTTGCAGCACCAAAAAGCTGTTTTGCTTCTGGTGCTGCGGACAAAGGGAGGGCGACAACCAAACTCAGAACAACGGCAACAACGCGCATCATTTTTCAAAATCGCCATTTTTATGGACGTAGGCTAGCAGGATTAGGCCGATCAAGAAAAGGAAGATCACAGGCGATACGCCTAGACGGGCACTTTGCGTAACGGTTGTGACGATCCCGATGAGAAGCGGCGCAAGGAACGCGGTAGCGCGACCAGACAGACCATAAAGCCCGAAATATTCGGTCGCGTTGTCAGCGTCCGTGTGGCGCACCATCAAAGAGCGGCTTGAGGATTGTAGCATACCACCCATACCACCGATTAAAACGCCACAAATGATGAAGAGAAGGTCAGGTGTGCCTGCTGCGACACCTATGCCATAGACCGTGTCAGGGGTTATGTTGATCACCGTAAGGCTGACGCACATCAGAATGATAATCGTAAAGGTGATCACAGGTTTTGGACCAAATCGGCGATCTGCAAAGCCACCAAGATAGCTAAACACCGCCGCGCCGATTGCAGCAACAACACCGAAGACGCCGATTTGAGTGACTTCCCAATCGAGCACCAGTTTCGCGTATACCCCACCAAACGCGTAAAGCCCGTTCAGCGCATCGCGGTAGAACATTGAGCCAACAAGAAAGTACCCAAGAGAGCGGCGGGATTTGAGACCTTTAAGCGAAGCGATGACCTGTGAAAAGGCCTCTGAAAAGCTGGATCTGACTTGATCGGTGCGCACTTCGCGTACCCAGAGAAAATAAGGGATCATGAACACAATGAACCAAATGGCCGCGAAGGGACCCGTCGCGCGCGTTCCTTCGTGTGCCGCAGGATTAAGACCGAACAAAGGATCAAGGCCCGCGACTGTCTTCCCGTTGCCCTGTTCCACCAGTAACAAAAGCGCGATGGCCAGTGCGATTACACCACCAAGATAGCCAAATGCAAAGCCGGAGCCGGAGATTTTACCAATCTGTTCCCGTGCACCCAAACCCGGCAATTGCGCGTTGGTGAAAATAAGCGCGTATTCAGCACCGATAAAGCCGACGCCGAAGGCAGCGAGCATCCAGAATAAATTGCTCGCATCCGGCGCGGTATACCAAAGGGCTGCGCATCCCAGCACATACATAATACTGAACGACATGACCCACGGCATTTTGCGCCCTGTGCTATCCGCCATCGCGCCGAAAATGGGGGCAGAAAAAGCGATGATCAGCCCGATCAGCGCAGTTGTCCACGCCCAAATGGATTGCGCATTGGCGTCGGCGATCCCTTTCTCAAGCCCTTGGCCAAGGTAGTAAGTCGCAGCAATCGCCACAAAGAAGGGACCGAAGATAAATGTGTTGAGAACCGTATGATAGGGTTGGCTCGCGAAGTCGAAAAAGTACCAACCCCAGACGCGTTTCCGCAAGTTTTTGTTAGCGTTTGCGCTTGTCATTTTTCTGTCCCCTGTGCTTGGAACAGTTAGACAGATACAAACTCATCCGCGCAAGCGTTTAGTCCTGCATCGGCGGCCAAGGGCGGCTTGCATCCGCTTCGATCCAGTTGGCGACCCACGCGGGAATGGGCGGCGATACTGTATCGCGCCCCATTGCTTCCGCTACGCGCGCGGGCGTCAGGATACCGGATTTATCGGTCACCGCCGCTCGGTAGAGGGCGTGATTAGCGACCTCGCCGTCGCTTTTGATCATGCATTGTTCGAGATAGAAGAACCGTTCATCCCAACACACTGCGCGTGATTTCATCGTGAAGGCTTCAAACGTGCGAATGCGCCTGCGATACCGCACAGATACTCCAGCCATCGTCAGACCCCAACGGTTGCCTTTAAGCACATCGATCAAACCCGCGCGCTTCGCCAAGGGAATACGCCCGAGATCGAGCAGAGTTAGCGTGCGCCCATTGTTCAGCTCCATCCACATATCGATGTCCCAAGGCCAACACCGGTGATGCGACACGTGGGTTTCGTCAAACCCGATCGCAGGTAGGTTTCGGCTTTGCCACAAAGCTTTGGTCATACGAATGAAAGGGTACATGTGCGCGCTCCTATTGCGCCCCTCACTTGCGATAGTTTGCATTCGCGTCAAGTCGCGACCCCACGGCACTTGCCGCCGACCCTTTGCGCGACTACCTAGGGAACGAATAGAAATTCCGGAGCCTGCCCCATGTTGTCGCTTTTCCAAATCCTGATGCTGATCCTTGATATCGCGTGGTTCTTCATCGTGGCTCATGTAATCATGAGCTGGCTGATCAATTTTCAGGTCCTCAATCTCAACCAACAATTAATTGCGCAGATTTGGTATGGTTTGAATCGTATATTAGAGCCTGTGTATTCAAAAATTCGCAGCTTTTTACCGAATATGGCGGGCATTGACCTTGCGCCTTTGATCGCGCTGGTCGGCGTATACGCGTTGCGCATCGTTATCGCGAATAATATCCAGGCCTTTTACTAATACACCATCTTGTGTGAGTTGCTAACCTATGAGACATATCCAGTAAGAGCATAGCAATGCCATTACAGGACATCCCATGGACCGCGCCGCATCGCTGTTAAGCGACGTTTTCGGATTTGACGCCTTTCGCCCTGGCCAGCGCGATATTGTTGATGCTGTGGCGGGCGATCAAAACGTGCTCGCGATCATGCCGACAGGCGGTGGTAAATCGCTTTGCTATCAGCTGCCTGCCTTGATGGATGACAGTGGATTAACGGTTGTCATCTCTCCTTTAATCGCGTTGATGCGCGATCAGGTTCAAGCGCTGAAAGCAAGTGGTGTTGTCGCGGGTGCGCTGACCTCTGGCAACACGGACGAAGAAACAAATGCGGTGTTCGAGGCGATTGACGCAGGCACTTTGCGACTTTTGTATATGGCACCGGAGCGGCTTGCTTCTGGTGGTGCCGTCAATCTGCTGCGCCGCGCGGGTGTGCGCCGAATTGCTGTAGACGAGGCGCATTGCGTTAGCCAATGGGGTCACGATTTTCGCCCCGACTATCTGCGTATCGGTGATCTGCGTCGCACGTTGAACGTGCCAATTGCTGCCTTCACCGCCACCGCCGATGCAGAAACGCGCGTCGAGATCGCAGAGCGTTTATTCGATGGCCAGACCCCGCAAACTTTTCTGCATGGCTTTGATCGCCCTAACATCCACCTAGCTTTCGCTGCCAAAGATGGCCCGCGCCAGCAGATCCTCAGCTTTGCAGCTGCGCGTAAAGGTCAATCGGGGATAGTCTATTGCGGCACGCGCGCGAAAACTGAAGGTCTGTCTGGCGCGCTAAATCAAGCGGGACATAGTGCGTGTTTCTATCATGGTGGCATGGACCCCGATGCACGTCGCAAGGTTGAAGCGCGCTTTCAACGTGAAGATGGGTTGATTGTCGTGGCCACCGTTGCCTTTGGGATGGGCGTTGATAAGCCTGATATTCGCTGGGTCGCCCACGCGGATTTGCCCAAATCCATTGAGGCCTATTACCAAGAAATCGGTCGCGGCGGTCGTGATGGTGCGCCGGCTGAAACGCTCACCCTTTATGGGCCTGACGATATTCGCCTGCGCCGTAGCCAGATTGACGAAGGCCTCGCGCCCCCCGAACGACGCACGGCGGATCATGCGCGTTTGAACGCACTTCTTGGTCTGGCTGAAGCGCTTGATTGTCGCCGCGCGAGCTTGCTCGCGTATTTTGGTGAAACTAATGTGACGTGCAAAAACTGCGATCTGTGTGACACGCCTGTGGATGTGTTTGATGGCACGATTGCTGTGCGAAAAGCGTTGTCCGCTATTCTGCGCACCAATGAATACTTCGGTGCGGGCCACTTGATCGACATTCTTTTGGGCAATGAAACCGACAAAGTTCTTACGCGTGGGCATGAAGATTTGCCGACCTACGGCGTTGGCAAAGAATACAGCAAACGTGAATGGCAGGCGGTGTTTCGTCAGATGATGGGTCACGATTTGGTGCGCCCTGATCCAGAACGCCATGGCGCTTTGCGCATGACGGATGAGGCAATGCCGATCCTAAGGGGTGAAGCCTCGATCCGGTTGCGCCGCGATAGCATCAAAGCCGCCTCGAAGTTTTCACCGTCTGTCAAAGCCCTCGTAAGCGAGGAAGATGCGCCTTTGCTGTCGGCGCTAAAAGCGAAGCGACGTGGCCTTGCGGAAACCGCGCGCGTGCCAGCCTACATCGTTTTCAACGACAAAACGCTGATCGAAATGGCGCAAGTGCGCCCCAAAACGCTGGATGATATGGCGCGGATTGGTGGGGTGGGCGCGAAGAAGCTCGACACTTATGGCGCGGCTTTTATCGAAGTGATCAATGGCGAGGTCGAAACGCTTCATCCTGCGCGTCGCAAACTTGCGGGGCGTGACAGTGGTACACTTTTTGATCGTTTGCTTGAAGTCCAGGCCGATCTTGCGCGTGGCGGGGAGGGTCATGACAAGCCACTCAGCTGTTCCGCTTCACTCCTTGCTAAGGTCGCAGCGCAAAAACCACAGAATGAAATGGCGCTTGAACGTATCCTTGGGGAACGGCGCAGTGAAAGATTTGGCCGCGCTTTTCTGGACGTCCTCAGGGAAGCGAGCTAGATCTAAGCAAAGCAAACAAGGGGGCGAGTATGTTAGTTGTGATTTCACCGGCCAAGCGATTGGATTGGGCAGAGCGTGACGTCGAGATGAGTGCGCCTGACCTGCAAGCCGATGCGGTTCGTTTGTCAAAAACAGCGAAGAACCTGACCCTTGGCGAATTGCGCAAGCTGATGCACCTCAGTGAGGATTTGGCACGGCTTAATCGCGACCGGTTTCAAGCGTTTGAAGCGGAACCGAGTGATGATTTGGTGCGTCCCGCTGCCTTGGCGTTTGCGGGCGATACGTATCAAGGCTTGGAAGCCACAAGCTTGGACGGCGACGAGATGCGCTGGGCGCAAGATCATTTGCGGATTTTGTCGGGGCTTTACGGGGTTTTGCGACCTCTAGATGCGATTCAGCCGTATCGTTTGGAAATGGGATCGCGTTTGAAAACCCGTCGTGGCACTTCGCTTTATGATTATTGGCGCACGGATTTATCGAAAATGCTCAACACTCAAGCAGAGGTCATAGGCACTGACACGTTGGTCAATTGCGCGAGTCAGGAGTACTTTGGCGCTGTCGCTCCAAAGGCGTTGAAATTGCGTGTGATCACGCCTGTGTTCATGGAATTAAAAGACGGAAAAGCCAAGATCGTTAGCTTCTTCGCCAAAAAAGCACGCGGCGCGATGGCACGCTATATTATCCAAAACCGCGTGGAGAACGCGGAAGAGATCAAAGCATTCAATTCAGGTGGTTACGCGTTCCAACAGGATATGAGCGAAGGCGACTGTTGGGTGTTTTTGCGCGATTATCCAGCCTGATCTGCGCGAATAGGTTGAGTGCCTTAGACTTGAACCTGCTCGATCTGTTCAATGACAAGCGCCTTTTTAACGGTTTAGTTAGATAGCGATCCAAGCCTGCATCTAAAATGGCCTCTTGGTCACCTGGCATCGCATGTGCGATTATGGCGAAGATCGGGATATAAGTGCGCTTCGTTTTTTCTTTAACGCAAATTTCTTGCGCGCGTCCGCATTGCTTTTGGTTTTGTACGTCAAGGATGTCGCTAGCAGGTTAGTGTCTGTGGCAGGCGCTGTGAAGAGATTGGTGGCAGTGTCAAACCAGATTTGATCATTGTATTCAGTGGTGTTGGTGCCCAGCTAAGCCCATGTTTCGACACCGACGTAGTTGTTGTAATTCGTACGGGTTTTGAAGCGGGGCCGCCTTGGTTGATTTGCAATGCTAGTCGCTGAACCGATTGCTAAAGCATCGTGGAACGTGCTGCCATCCGGGGCCATTGTAATACGCATGCGTGTCCCCAAACTAACTAATAAGGGTGCGAAAATTCATTGTAGCCATAGAGATGTCTCCGACTGGTACTTAAAATTTAATAGCAGATTATGTTAAATATTTTGGCAATGTTTGTGTAGAAAGTGCGCTGTACCCATTCACGCTAGCGCAGTAAAACGTTAGCATCCAGCGCAATTATGATGCGCTTTCAATTGCTTCTTGGGTAACACGAACGACTGCAATCACTTACCCAGAATTTTAGCTTATCGGAACCTCCAACCCCCTGATTTAAAGCCTATTTCTACTTAACCGCAAAACTCCCAAATGATAGCTTTCCCTTGTGTTCTTTGCCTAGCGCCTTTAGGCGGTGACTATTCGCAAGTACCTCGACATCCCCCTGACGCTCGCCGTGACGCTCACCCTGTGTGTCGCGATGCTCTGGCCCCTGCAGGCGCCGCCCCCAGCGCCGGAGGGAAGCGACAAGCTCGTGCACTTCTTAGCCTTCGCGGCGCTCGCTTTCCCGCTTGCGCGCACCGGACGCTTCGGGCTGCTGCCCGTCTTCATCGGCGCGAGCTCCTTCGGCGGCATCATTGAACTCATTCAGCCCAGCTTCAACCGCAGCGCCGACGTCAACGACTGGATAGCGGACGTCGTGGGAGTGGCCTTGGGCATTAGCTTGGGCCTGCTCTACCGCCGCCTACGCAGGCGCTAACGATCTAAGTTCGGCCCAGTATTCTCCCTATAATTGTGATTTGAGTTCGTTTCGGGAATTTAGGTGTTCGTGACGGTTAAAGGCACACCAAGCCCTCAATGCTTTCCGGCGCTGCGCCCGCGCCTCGCCGAGGTAACGGCGGTATAGGCGACGCTCTCGGCCGATCTGCGCAAACAATTCCTCGAGTTGCTTGATGGCAAAATTTGCGTAGGCTAGCGCGTGTGGATCAGGTGGCCCGTCGGCTATTTTCTTTGGCATACCGGCAAGAACATCCCAAATCTCTTGGCGCAACTTGATCGCAAGCTGCTGCGCGGAACCCGGCTCGCGCTCGTGGGTGTCAACTTTGTGGAGCGCCCGGTGGTAGCGCGCCTCGGCAATTGCCAGCCTCAGCGCCGCCTCCCGGCGCGGATCGGCTGCGCTTGGCTCCTCCTGGTCGTCTCCTCTGTTATTCAGAATGACATTAAACCACTTCGTGACGATCGCTTTACCGGGCGGCGCGTTTAGGCCGTGCTTACGCGCGTTCTGAGACGAGACAGCCTTGCCAGCATCCGTGACGGGCCCAGTAGCGCCACGCGAACCCCTACTAAGACTGCGAGACTGGAACGACATCGATCGGCCTCGCCTTCTGAACTTCTCGGTACTCCGCAGACAGCTGGCGGGCGCGTTTCTCCAAGTTGGGAAGGGTGTCCGAGTGGCGTCGGTAGTTGAAGTTTTCGAAGTATTGCTTGCTTAGTATGAGCCGGGGATCGACACCGATTGCAATAGCCTCAGCCGTCGCTTTCCCGCGGCTTGACGGATCCAAGGACTTTAGCTCAGCTACGATCATAGTTCGACTATTATCCGCGATCAGGTGACAGAAGGGTACTAAAACTTTCTCAAAATTTCCGTTGCATAAAACGCTACATTTTCTGCAGTCCAGCCCTCGTAAAACGCTGATCCAAAGCAGGTTACTTTTGCACCCAAAAGTAAAGCATGTGCACCACCCGTCGAATTAACCGTGTAAATATTACGCTCCTCTTGAACTACCTGTAAAAGAGAACCCTTATTACAAATTTCAACGTTATTTAATTTGCAAAATTTAATTAGATCTTTAAGAGGCCTATAGTCTTTTTCGCCTGGGTGCAATCTAACGACTAAAGGGCGGCCGTCCGCTTTACTTAACGCAATAGATTTTTTTAGCGCACTTAGTTGAGTTTCACAGGATTGGTAAATCGTTTGACTATCGTTTTCAACTTGCGCAATAAATAAATTATAATCCCCTGTCGGAGAATTCTTTTGGTACGTTCTTACAAACGCCCGAGCTTTATTTATACGATAAGCACGCATAATAATATCCGAAAAAGAAGCTCGGAATGCAATAGTTCTTAATATTCTCGAGCTAATTAAATTGACAGAAGTTTCAAGTAAACGATTAATTACTCTCTTATTCACGTGGGGCGGAATAAAATCAAGCAACTCGTTCCTTAATTTAAGAACTATTTCTTCGTCACTAGTTCCAACTTCAATTTGGCGATCAGAATTCACTCCAAAAGTATTTTCCTGGAATGTCGCCGGAAAATTACCAATCTCAAAAAATCGTTTTTTTTGGTTATATTGGCCAACAACTTTTGCAGCAAATTGAAACCCGGAATATATCCATAATTCTGTAACCTGTTGAACAGCTTTAGCCGATTTACGATCCAAATCAACAGATGGTGGCAATCGATCGTATATGTGAGCTTCAATACAATCCTTGAAATCACAGATTTCGACATGTTTTGCTTTAAGAAGTAGGTGCTGATTTCCATCTGATACATTTCGAATGTAACTATAGTACTTGGTGTGTAAAAATAACACGCCACCGATATTTTTAGCGAATGATGATTTCAGAACCTTGAGGAAAAAATTATATCTATCATTATCATCTATTAAAATTCCAATTGTCATTTTATATCTCTCCTCGCTTTGGAGCTTTTTGCTCGGGACGACCAGTTTCTTGTAAAAACATTTTCTTGCTGATAATGGCATATATTAAATACGCACTAAAGGATTTTGCTTTCACTAAGAGTATTAATGGCGTTCCATAAAAAATAGACATTATGAATAACAAAAGTAACATCGCAGGACCCTGATTTATCTGAAGATCAAACCATAGCCCAACATCCGCAAGAAGAATATCTTCAGTATACCATATTGGATCATTAAATTTTATTACGTTTTCATTAAACGCATTAAACCGCATCTGAAAGGAAGAATCATTTAAAATATTAAACAGTCGGCCATTTACCAAATAATTTAGAACGAAAATCACTGGCGCACTAATTAAACTCATAACTAAAACGAATACTGCGGGGGACTCAAGTTTATACAAGTACCTGACTATGATAACACCGAACGCTAAGAACGCATATGGACTGAGTAAAAGCATTACACAAACCGTCACTTTAATGCACGACATAAAATCGCGGTGACAGGTTAAAGCACCAATTATCAACGCTACAGCCGCAGTGCCTGGCTCGGCCCATATCCCTGTAGCTCTAAAATAAGGTTTAGCGACAGTAATATACCTACTTTCTACTCCAAGAAAAAGCTGTGTCATGTCAACGGAAGCGCTGATCAGTAGATAGTCAGTAATGATGGCGGCGAAAACAAAGTTTAATGCAAAATTATTGCATTTTGCCATTTCAACCCGACTTAAAATAACAATTCCACTAGTGACAACTAGGCTCGTAAGCGATAAAATTTCGGCGTTTAGGTCGGGCGCCTGTAGCAAAATAAATAAGAGATAGCACAACAGCCCAATCGAAAAGTATAAATCTTTTAGCTTAAAAGCACCCCTTCGGTATAGCAAAAATAAAGACAAGGGAATGATTAAAATGGTAATCTTATACCCCCCATATTCGAAAGTGAATATTGCCAATAGAAACAAAACATAAATACATTTTGAAACACTAAGCATGACTTACAATTTCTAACGCTCGCCATTCTTGTTTCAATAATAATTCATCGTGGGAGACAATTAGAACCAACTTTGTGTTCGCTAGTCGTTCGACCTTTTCAACAAATTTTCTGCTCATACTTTGATCGAGTGCGGAAGTCGGTTCGTCAAACAGTATGATGTCAGCGTCACAGCACAGTGCTCTAATCAATCCAACACGCTGAGCCTGCCCTCCTGACAGCACATCCACATCTAGTTGCTGTCTATCTAATAGAGAATTCAACTTCATTTCTTGTATCAAACTGTTTATCTGTACATCTGTGGCATTTTTCGAAATAAACCTAATATTTTCTATCAGAGCTGCTGATAATATAAGCGGGTCCTGGGTTTGATAGTGAATATCTTTATCCCAACCGTGAATATTATGAATGTTTTCTTCGATTACCCCTGCGATCTGGTCTAAAATTGTGGTTTTTCCAATCCCCGACGCACCAAATATTACTGTGGGACGGCCAACGCTAAACTTTAATGTTTGGACTTTTTTTCCATTTTCTACAGCCGAAATTCCCTGCGCTAGCGTTATACTGTTTTGATTTTCAACTTGGTCCGAAATCTTTCGCAAAGCATCGCTTTTTGATATAGTAGAGCGATTCAGTTCTATATCTTTTATGATTTCTAAACCTATATACAATCTATTTATTAATCGTAATATTTTTTGGACTTCAGGAATTGATTTCAAGAACAAACCAGCAAGTACTATTGAATTTGCCAGAGTAAATCCCACAATATTCACTAATAAAAACATTACTGGTACTGAAAACAGTAACGCTTCCATGCTATATCGTTGCAGCAATGAACGTTGAACAACGTTTATTTCAGAATTCGCAAACTTTTGCTCAGCTTCTAAATTCAGATTTATGATTCGATTGGTCAAATTATTTGCAAGTATGTATTTTAAATTCACTAAACTATTATTAAGTAAGTTTGCTCGTTCAAGAGAGCTATTTTGTCGTATTTTAGCGTCTACTTTACTTTTTTTTGTCGTACGTAGCGCTGCAAATAAAATGAAGCTTATAATACCAAGCGCAATCGTACCAAATTTTAACCCCGCAAATAAAAATGTTGCAAATAACAAGAGAACTAAAATAATAACAGAAAAAAATGCTTCTAACAACGGAGTGTAAAAATAATTGATTAGACTTGGTGCATCCTGAAGTAGTATTTTTCTATGATTTTCTCTCCGCTCAAAATCTCCACGTTTTATTTTTTGATTAAAATAATCTTTTTCAAGTGAACTTATTAAATTTGTATAGCTTCCGATCAATGAATTCCGTAATACTTTAATACGAAGTAGGTTTATACCGATGTAAAGGAAGGTAGATATAATAAAGACGGCTATAAAGGTATATTTATCTAAAAATACGCGGTCAAGTAATGCAACTGGATAACTTGGTTGGACTAGGTTTGCGACCATGTATCCAAACAATGTAAACTGAACTAAAGTTAATACACCACTCAGCACGGTAAAAAATATTAAAGGTAATATGTTTTCAAAGTAATTGTTTATAGTAGCAAGGCGCATTTGTATTATTACCCTTTTCGCAGCGCATCGAAACCACGCAGTTGTGCAATCAATGCGGGCATGTTGTCGATCTGGATCATGTTGGGTCCATCACAGGGCGCATTATCGGGGTCCTGATGGGTTTCAATGAACAAACCCGCCACACCAACCGCACAGGCCGCGCGTGCGAGGGCGGCCACGAATTTACGCTCGCCCCCCGATGAATTGCCCCGCCCACCCGGTTGTTGCACCGAATGTGTTGCATCAAAAATCACCGGGTATCCCGTTTCACCCATGGTTTCCAACCCACGGAAATCATTCACTAATGTGTTGTATCCGAAGGATGTTCCGCGTTCGCACAACATGATCTGGGTATTTCCCGTGCTGGCGATTTTTTCGGCGACATTGTGCATTTCCCATGGGGCCAAAAACTGACCCTTTTTCACATTGATGGGTTTGCCCGTGTTCCCCGCCGCCAGTAACAGATCCGTCTGACGCGATAGGAAGGCTGGAATTTGGATCACGTCCACCACCTCGGCCGCGGGGGCGCAATGGCTGATCTCATGAACGTCTGTGATGACTGGACAGCCAAATGTGTCGCGCACCTCTGCCAGAATACGCAGGCCTTCGTCCATGCCGATGCCACGCGCCGATGTGATTGAGGATCTGTTCGCCTTATCGTAGCTGGTTTTAAAGACAAAGTTTGATCCCGTAGGCGCACAGGCATTGGCAACCCGTTCGGCCATCATCATGGCGTGATCGCGATTTTCTAACTGACACGGCCCCATGATAAAAGCGATCGGGTTGTCCCCGCCAAAGGGAACATCCCCAACCATCACTGTTTTTTGCGTGCTCATTGCTCAATCACTCCTTCGATACGGGCCACATCTTCGGGATTATTTAATTCCCAAAAGACACGGCCGCGCCCCTCAACCTCGACACATTTGACGGTTTCGCCGTTTTCCAAAAACCGCAACTGCTCTAACCCTTCTATGCGTTCGAGCGTCCCCTCGGGCCAGGACATATAGGCGCTTAGCGCTGTGGGGCGATAGGCGTAGACCCCAACATGGTGGAACACAGGCAATTCCGCATCCGCAGGCCATTTTTCGAGATCCATGAACGGCACCACCTCTTTGGAAAAATAAA
The DNA here is from genome assembly GCF_018607995.1 of Planktotalea sp. Lineage (GTDB taxonomy): Bacteria > Pseudomonadota > Alphaproteobacteria > Rhodobacterales > Rhodobacteraceae > Planktotalea. The sequence goes on along the minus strand of NZ_JABBAL010000034.1, from coordinate 49,157 downwards.
GGGCGTGGTTGTTTTTATCAAAAATCGCTGTGGTGCCCCCAACCCGACCTTCGCGGCGGTCAGTGGTAAAGTGGCCGTATGTCAACCGATCAAGGCGCAGCACTGGAGTTGCCATTTGCGCAGCCTCATCCTGTTTTATAGCGGCGATCAAATCCTCAACAAACCAATGGGGTGTCAGAGGGGCATCGCCCTGTAAATTCACAATCAAATCCGCGTCTAGGGTCGCATTTGCCAGCGCCTCGGCGCAACGTTCGGTGCCATTGCGGCAGGTTTCAGATGTCATGATCACATCCGCCCCAAACGCATTTGAAGCGTCGCGAATGCGCACATCATCGGTAGCCACATAAACTCCATCGATACCCGTCACGCGACAGGCCGCCTCCCAGCTAAGCTGGATCAGGGATTTGCGCGCCCCATCTGGCAGGGTTAATTCCACCAGTGGCTTTCCTGGATATCTGGTTGAGGCATAGCGGGCAGGAATAATAATAACGGTTTTCATACAACACCTGCGCGCAATAGATCGTGGATATGAAGGATGCCAATGGGCATATTGTTTTGATCCACCGCCAATAACACACTGATTTTTTTCGTGTTCATAATGTTCAACGCCTCGGCTGCGAACATATCGGGGGTGACTGTCACGGGATTTTGCCCCGCAATATCCCCCGCCGTTGCCTGCATCAACGTATCCATATGGCGGCGCAAATCGCCATCGGTGATCACCCCTAATAATGCACCCTCTTGGATCACAACGGCAATGCCAAATCCCTTGGACGTCATGGTAATGAGGGCGTCTTGCATCGGGGTTTTATGATCAACGATAGGCAGCGCATCGCCGTGGTGCATCAGTTGCGCAACCGTTGCCATTTGCGCCCCAAGTTTGCCGCCCGGGTGGAACACCTTGAAATCTTCGGGTTGAAAATCGCGCCGTTCCATAAGCGCCACGGCCAATGCATCACCCAACGCCAGCGTCAGTGTGGTGGATGTGGTCGGCGCCATGCCGATGGAACAGGCCTCAGGCGCCTGCGTCAGGGTTAATTTGTAATCGGCCGCCTGCATCAGCGTGCTGTTCGACTTTGAGGAAATCGCAGCCATGGGAATGCCAAAGCGCCGCGTATGTGCAACAATGTCACGAAGTTCGGATGTTTCCCCCGAATTGGAAATCAGCAAACAAAAATCTGCCGCTGTCACCATTCCTAAATCCCCATGGCTCGCCTCAGTCGCATGAACGAAACTGGCGGGCGTGCCCGTGCTGGCCAAAGTTGCGGCAATCTTTTTACCAATATGCCCCGATTTCCCGACACCTGAGACAATCACGCGGCCCTTGGTTTGCAAAATCGCCTCAACCGCACCTGCAAAATCAGTGGGCAAATCCCCCGCCATTTTATACAGCGCATCCGCCTCAATCGAAATCACACGTGCAGCGATTGCATTTATATCATCTTGGGTCATATCTGCGCCTATTCTGTATAAAAAATTTCTCTGGACGGATCCGGCGCTACAAACTCACTTTGCAATGTTCGCACAATTCCATCAGCCAATTGGAACGGGGGCTGAAAGCCCTCCAGTTTGTTTTTTGCGCTGCGAAACTCGGTCGAAGAAACAAACTTTTTAACCCTGATGGAACTAACTGGCAAATTTTTGCCCGTGAGCTGTGCCACACCATCAGCCACATATCCTAAAATCATTCCCAACCAGAATGGCAGTCTAGGACCAACGCCAGTCTTGCCTTTCAATGTCTGTCGCACCTGCGATACCAACTCATTCATAGTAAAGTCTGGAGTGTCCACGTAATTAAAGACGCCATACTTACAGTCCGATGCAATACAGGCCTCCAAGAACGCCACAATGTTCCCGATATACGCCATGGACTTCTTATTCTCGCCACGCCCGACCATCAGAAATTTCCCAGACGCGATTTGGTTCAGCAAGTTGTAAACGTTCCCGCGGTTTCCCTCGCCAAATATGACCGTAGGACGCACAATCAGAAGCGAATTATCCGACACCACCTGCCAACTCCTGAGCTTCTCTTCCGCTTCGAATTTAGTGCGACCGTATTCGTTGAATGGGTTAATAGCCCCGCTCTCGTCTGTCCCAGGTTCCGAAAAGCCGTAAACCGCAACGGTACTCGTGAAGACAATCTTATCGATGCCCTTTTCTTCACCAACCAAGGCAACATTTTCCGCGCCATCCACATTAGTCCGCTGATACTCTGACTTATCACGGACGTCGTCGCGATGAACCGCCGCCAAATTCACCACCACATCACCCGTGATGGTATTTCGCAAAGTCTCTGCCTCGCGGACGTCAGCAATCTTACACTTCTCCGGAAATTGATTGCTCATCTTTAGGTCGATAATTTCAAAATCCTGCTGCTTTAATGAAAGCTGTCGGCACAGGTTTGTCCCAACAAAACCAGATCCACCAATTACTGTAATTTTCTTTGCCATTACTGAATGAAATCTTCTTTTTTACGGGGTCCAGAAACTCTCACCCACCTACCCATAACACCCCATTATCGGCAGGCTTAAGCGCGCACCCCACCAAGCAAATCCGCAATTTTGTTCACTTGAGCATCAAGCCTGTCCGCTCCACCTTTGCTTTCAACATTCAACCGGACGAGTGGCTCGGTGTTCGAGCGACGAAGGTTGAAACGCCAATCATAAAACGCCAGGCTCACCCCGTCGGTCTCATCGAGTGAGAGCGCCTTCGCGCGGTAAGCTGACAGTACATTCTCAATAGCTTTGCCCGCGTCAGTCACTGTGAAATTGATTTCACCTGAGCTTGGGAAGACAGCAAATCGATCCTTCACCCACTCACCCAGTGAGCGTCCCGAGCCCGACACGAGCTCTGCAACCAAAAGCCACGGGATCAAGCCACTATCGCAATAGGCAAAATCACGGAAGTAATGGTGCGCCGACATCTCGCCGCCGTAGACGGCTTCCTGAGAACGCATTACCTGCTTGATGAAGGCGTGGCCGGTCTTTGATTGCACCGCGACACCGCCCTTTTGCGCAACAATATCTTGCGTGTTCCAAACTACTCGTGGATCGTGAACGATATTTGCGCCCACCTCTTTTTCTAAGAAGATGGATGCGAGTAGCCCGACGACATATTCGCCGGGTACGAATTGACCCGTTTCATCGAAGAAAAAGCAGCGATCAAAATCACCGTCGAATGCTACGCCAAAGTCGGCATTTTTCGCTTTGACCACGTCTGCCGTCGCAGGATGGTTTTCAGGCAGAAGTGGATTGGGGATGCCATTTGGGAATGTCGCATTTGGTGTGTGATGCACACGAATAAACTCTAGCGGCGCACCAAGCTCCATCAACCGCTTAGCAAGTGCATCAAAGGTCGGACCGGCCGCACCATTTCCAGAATTCACAACAATTTTCAAAGGCCGCAGTGCTGTGACATCAACAAAACTCAGCACACGATCCACATAGGCCTTTCGCGCCTCTGCTGAGCGATCAAGCTCTTTGCCTACCTCGCTATTGCCCGCCCACTCCTGAGAAACCGCCAGCGCCTTGATCACTTGAAAATCACTCGTGTCATCCAAAGGACGCGAGTGTGATTTTACGATTTTCATTCCGTTGTAATTGATCGGATTGTGCGAAGCCGTTACTTCAATCCCGGCGCAAGCATCAAATTCAGTTACTGACCAGTACATTTCTTCGGTGCCCGCCATGCCAATGTTTATGACATCTGCGCCCGCATCGCGCGCCCCCTGTGATGCCCTAGCTGCAAAAGTCGGGCTGGTTTCACGCGCGTCAAATCCGATCACAATAGATTTGGCACCAAAATGCTGCGCAACAGCCCGACCAATACGGTAGGCAACATCTTCATCAATGTTGACACCAATTTCACCGCGCACGTCGTAGGCCTTAAAGCAGGTCAGTTCAGTCACCGCTTGCCGTCCTTTGGTGCGGGCGTCGCTTCAACGGCAAGGCCAGCCTCTTCTTCAAGGGCTGTGATTTCGATTTTCAACGCCTCAAACTCTTCGCGCTTGTGCTCAATGAAGCTGTGCGTGAGGAGAGACTTCTCGCGGATCCCTTTTGGCGTCAATAAATAAGCGTATTGACCCTTGCGCGGATTCTTCTTGAAATTGCCCAGTTTCACAAAGCCTTTTTCAACGAGAGCGGTCAGCACGTAGTAGGCCGAGCCGTTTGAAATCCCAACTTCATCCGCCACCTGCCGCGTGGACATCTCAGGGTTCTGCGAAATCAACCTTATCACTTTTAAGCGGATCTCAGACTGTTGTTTTTTACGGCTACTAGCCAAAATAGCACCCCAAAACGGCTACCGCACCGAGCCTCGCGTTCTGCGCAAGCTCAGTTGAAAAAGAATAGTGATTTAGGTCAGAAAGGTTCATAACCGTTCAACTTTGAAGGATATCATAACCGCCAAATTAAGGCAATCGCACAAGTATCTTTTTAGAACTAACTTAAAAATAAGGGATAGTTATCATACAATAAAATCAATAATCTACACAAATTAATAAATTTAAGGATTGATTTTAAGTAACAAATTTTGAAATTTCTGGTGGTGTGTAGTGGTCTTGCAGCATACTATCGAATGCTAATATTGTTCAAGTATGAGCGAAATTCGTGAGGCACGCAAGTGAAGCAGTGGCATCTCATCCAATTTAAACCAAACGCACACCGGTTAGCAGAGCGTAATTTAAAGCGCCAAGACTTCGAAGTTTTTCTTCCTATGCAGGAAATTACTCGAAGAAAAGCATCACGTTTTGTGTCAGACTTAAGGCCACTATTCCCAGGCTACATGTTTGTTGGCGTTGATAGTAGTGCAGCGCCGTGGCGCACAATCAACAGCACGATTGGAGTTTCCCGTCTGGTGAGCTTTGATGGCACCGTTAAACCTCTACCACTCCCGCTGATTTCGAGCCTGATGTTGCGCTGTGATACATCGGGAACGCTCTTACCACCAAAAACATTGAATGTTGGTGATACCGTAGATGTCCTGTCGGGGCCGTTTGCAAACTTGGTAGCGACTGTTGAGAAAGTAGATGCACAACAGCGCGTTTGGCTTTTGATGGAGTTCATGGGGCATGATGCAAGAGTTAACGTTACCGCAGATCAAGTGCAGGTTTCGAAATAGCTTGTGCGTAGTATTTACCCAGTCTTTTCAATTTGTTTAAATCTTTCCGGTCGTCCAGGTGGCTGTATGACTATATGCTTTTGATGTAGTTATATCGGGAGCAACATATTGCACCCCTTTCTATACAGATGAAAAGCCCGAGGAATATGAAACAGGTTAAGATTGATTGAGCATCTTAGACCCTATTTCGGGCAAAGAGGGTCACAGTCGTTTTGGCGGCTCCGATAGGGCTTGCTGCCTTAATACTAGCTCAGGAGCTGCCTGAAGCGGTTGGCACAGACAAATTATACCACGTGTTTGTATTTGCTGTTCTTATGCTCTTGTTGAGTTTTGCTACGCCGAATTAGTATCGGAAATACGTGGTATACGGGATCATGTTCGGCATCTTTATCGAGCTCGCGCAACCTTTTGTGAACAGAAGTGGCGAGGTAGGCGATGTGTTGGCAGATGCTTGTGCGATTGCGCTTGGATGTGCGGTGGGCTTTGTACCTGGATGAGTAGATTTTACTGCTAATTGGTAGGGTCAAAAGAGCTCTTTACGTCTTTTTCAAAGTTTCATTCTGCGGTTATTCGCTCAGTTTTCGGGTAAGAGGGCGGCGCAGTTTAGGAGCGAGCCACATGCCTGTCTTGTAAGTCGCAATAAAAATCATTGCAAAAAGACCCCAGGCCATTGCTGCGTTTCCATGATCAAGAGCACACATCACGCCTGAGATCATAGGTGCAACAACAAAAGGAAGCGTAATCAGTGTTGCCAACGGATTTGCGATCCATCGCTTCTTTCTGCCTAAAAGAACAATTTCCACACTGCGGATCACAAGCTGGTGAAAATGCAACCTGTCAGGCTGTGCGATTGGTTTACCGAGAGACAAACGCCGCATGATTGCTAGTAATGTGTCCGCAATTGGCCAGAAGAAGATGAGCAGCATTGCAAATGGGCTCACATTTGGAGCGTTCCACAAAATAGATACGGACACCCAGACGAGTAGATGACCAATTACGTAAGCTCCAGCATCCCCCAAAAAGATTTTGCCAAATGGAAAGTTGAAAATCAAAAAGCCTGTAATCGCAGCTGCAATTGTAAGAAGCATGTCGCGCTGCTCTGTGAGCCCTGATTGCTGTGCAATTGTTGCCAGCGCAAGAGCGGCTGCAAACGCTGTGAACCCTGCTAGCCCGTTGAGGCCATCGATAAGATTAAAGGCATGGCTAATGCCAACTGCTAGGAACAATGAAAATGCTACAGCAAAGGGTGACCACTGAAGTGCGATATCTAGACCTGGAATGCCAGTGTGCAGCACCCATTGTCCCATTAGTGCAATAAACACTGCGCCTGAGACTGTTGCGGCAAGCAGCCTTCTAAGTGGACTTGCTAGGTAACCAAGATCTTCAGCTAATCCGACAATAAATACAGGCATTGCACTGACTAGCAAAAGAAGGAATGGTTTCCAACTGTCTGCGCTGTGCGACAACGCTGCAGACACGACTAAAGCGATAACAATCGCAAGGCCACCAATGCGTGCAGTTGGATTTATGTGTAAGGCTTGTACGGCAGAAGTATCATTGCGTTTCAGATGCTGTTTTAGGGTGCGCGCAAACCAAACAATGATCAAAAAATTCGTGAGAGCTGATACGCCAAAACTCAAAGTTATCCATTCAAAAGGTACATTCAGCATTGAGAGGTCGCTCAGTTTTATCGATGATTAACCAGGCATATCCTGATATTATTGTGATACTAAATAGCCGAGACATGCTCAATGGCTTTGTTGCACCAATCCGATGATTGGCAGTCTTTACCTTATTCCGGACGGGTTTAGCTTACAGTCTCAGTGATAGGTATGCAAAGAGTAGTATAGCGATTGAGTAAGGCGATATGGATTTGGATCTCGGCAACCTGCCTGTCGAAGCCACTCGTCATGAGAGATCGCCCATCAGTTTCAGGCAGTGCATCCACTGATCGGCAGGGTTATGCGTAGCATGATCCCGAGAGGTTTGATCTCGACGCGGCACTTGCGGTGATATCCACTCCATTGTCTTCACAGCGTCCGGCCAAGATACCGCTGCGTAAGGGCGATGGTTCCAGTGCTCGTTGGCTTCCAAGGCGGTTGGTCGCCACATTGACGGCGTCGCGGAGGGTGCGAAGAAATGTGGTTGTGCGCAATCCAAACTCTTGCCACGACTACTTTGATCTGGGTTTTAGCCGTAGAGTTCACCCTTCAAGTCGATGAATAGCCTGGAACCTGTTATGTTGTTAAAACGAGCGCCCCACCAAACTCTTGCATGCACTTGCCCTTGGCTAGTGGGGGCAAGTGCAGATAATAGGTCTCTGAGTGTTAGTTCTTCATAAAACCTATACGTCCGATGCTGTCATAGGCCTCAAATCCTGCGCGCTTGGCGTCCTTGACGGAGTATACGTTGCGTAGGTCGGCCATATGCGGGACAGCCATTTTATTGGCCAACTTTTTCAGGTTCAGCCCGCGGAACTCGTTCCATTCGGTCAGCACTACTACAAGATCGGCGTTTTGGGCGGCTTTGTAGGGGTCTTCGATCCAGTGCACGCCAGGTAGGAGTGCTTCGCCTTCGTGTTTGCCTTGAGGATCGCACACGCGCACTTTGGCACCGCCGCCCACAAGCGCAGGCACGATCATCAAAGCAGGGGCGTCGCGCATATCGTCCGTGTCAGGCTTGAAAGTCACACCCAGTATCGCGATTACCTTGCCGTTGAAAGAACCACCGCAGAGGTCCTCGAGCTTGGTGATCATGCGGCGCTTGATCTCTTCGTTGACGGTGATGACCGTCTCGGTGATTTGCATAGGAACCGAGTGTTCCTGACCGATACGCGCGAGGGCTTTGGTGTCTTTCGGGAAGCACGATCCGCCATAGCCGGGGCCTGCGCGCAGGAATTTATCACCGATGCGTCCGTCCATGCCCATGCCTTTGGATACTTGCTTGACGTCCGCGCCAACCTTTTCGCAGAGCGCTGCGATTTCATTGATGAAAGTGATCTTGGTCGCCAAAAACGCGTTGGCCGCGTATTTGATCATTTCGGCGGATTCCAGGTCGGTGACAACAACGGGGAAGTCACGCAAAGATAGTGGGCGATAAAGTTCGTTCATCACCTCTGCGGCTTTGTCTGATTGCACGCCGATAACCACGCGGTCAGGGCGCATGAAATCGTCAATCGCTGCGCCTTCGCGCAGAAATTCAGGATTAGAGGCTACATCGAACTCAAGGCCTGGGTTGGCCTTGCGAATTGTCTGTTTGACAATGCGATTAGTGCCCACTGGTACGGTAGATTTGGTCACAACAACTAGGTAGTCTTTGGACATTTCTGCGATTTCCGTCGCGGCTGCCATCACATAAGTCAGGTCAGCATGGCCGTCGCCGCGCCGCATGGGCGTGCCAACGGCGATGAACACCACTTCTGCGCCCTCGATGGCGTCCGCAAGATCAAGCGTAAAGGACAAACGTCCCGCTTCCACGTTCTTGGCCATGAGCGCATCAAGGCTCGGCTCGTAGATTGGTACTTCGCCGCGCTCTAGCATTTTAATTTTCTGCGGGTCTTTATCTACACAAACGACGTTGTGACCGAAGTCCGAAAAACATACGCCAGAGACGAGACCTACATAGCCTGTCCCGATCATTGCGATTTTCATGGGGTATCCCCTCACTGCTTTGCTTCGGGGTTGGTATGACGCATTTGAGCGCAGCAGGTCAACGAGAAGACATGTGTCTGCGGTAATCCTGAATGCACTCGCAGGCAATGATATCTCTGTCTACGGCAAGGTCGGAAACGAGGTTAAGAATATCGACCTAGTCCGCATGATCTGCACGCACCTCGATGTGATGCCCCCCAAGGACACTTTTTACTCGATTAGATCACCTTCGTCACCGACTGCCCCGGCCATGACATGCGCAATGCGATTGATCCGACACGCATCTGCGATGAACTCGATTGGCACTCTCCTGTGACGTTGGAGCAAGGCCCAGAGAAAACTGTGTGCTGGCAACGCGACAACAAGGACTGGTGGCGTACTTTTTAAGATTGGTTCGGCATTGAAGCGTGGCTTGGATCAAGTTAAGTCTTAAAATGATGCCACATGACAGGGCAAGGGATGTTGGTTAAAAGACCACTTAAGTAACTTATTGGGCGTAAACTTTATGAACTCTTCTTTAGAGCAGCTTCAAGCAAGCGATGAAATTAATTTATTCGAATTGTTTTCCAACCTTTGGAAAAACAAGATAACCATATTACTAGTATCTTTTCTGTGCGGATGCTTGGCATTTGGTTTCCTCCTTCTGAAACCAGAAAAATATAGTGGAGAGTTTGTTCTTCGTGAGCCCACGGGACGTCAGGTAGCGGCATACGCGCCTTTGAATGATGGCATAAAAGCGTCTTATGCTGAGGTTCTTCAAAATGAAAAGCAAGATGGTGAAGTAACCGTTCAGTTTGAGATTACAACAGATGGTCTTTTTACTGAAATGGTGCGCGAACTTCAGGATTTCGAAGAGTTTGAAGCGGCATTAAAGCAGTATAATAGTGAATACAGAGACATGTCTGACGAAGAATTTTTTGAGGCCAGGAGCGGACTTATCTCCAACATCTCAATAGTTCCGGCAACAGAACTTGATCCTAATGCGCGCATAAGTTTTGAATGGGGCAATAAAAACCAGCTTTTAGATATTTTTGTGATGGCTCTTTTGAAGGCAGAGGAGAACGTGAATATCGGCCAGCTTAGAATGGTGAGTGATCTCGCTGACAATATCGAACGCAGAGCGCTTAATGAGCGCGCAAATCTAGATAGTAATTTGGATTCCGTAGAGGAGGCAGTTGATCTAGCAACGGCAGGTCGATTGCTATTTCTTAAAGAACAGGCCTCTATCGCCCGCGAGCTTGGCCTAGCGGAAAATAGTTTGACGAATAGCTATCAAGAAAATCTGTTTGCTACAGTATTAGACGACGGCACCATACTGCGTGACCGCCCTGAAACCTTATTTCTAAGAGGATTTAAGTCTTTGGAGAAGGAAATATACTTGATTGAGACCAGAGTGGGCGACGAAAAATACCTGCAAAATTCAGAATTTTTGAATGCTAAACGCAAAATATTAGTTCTCAAAAACGATGTGACTGTGAAGTCGTTCCGCTCATCAATTAAAGGCTCACCTTTTGCTTCAGGGGCAAAGATTTTTAATATAAGAAAAGAAGCCATCAGTGTCACAAAGGCGCGGAGCGACTCTCTCATTCTAGCGCTTTCGTTGATGTTGGGTTTTTTTGGAAGCTGTGTCTATGTGTTGATGCGTGACGCTTTTCAGCGCTATACCGCAAACGAGGCAGCGTAATGCGAATTTCGGCGTTTTTGAGCTGTATGGTTTAATGATTTAGGATTTTAACATGGACGGACGGCTTGCTGTACTCTTCTTCGCTGTTGGTTTGTTTGATATGAAGGCCAATGATTGCGATACGGGCTGCCTTACGCGCACGCCTGCGGAAGAGGCGCTATCTCTCTCTTTTGGCAATGTGATCTTCCAGGAAAAGAACATCGGGAGTGAAGTGTATTTGCGCTACGATATGGGTATCTCCTTCGGGCCGTTTCAGCCTGCGATGGGGCTGTCGGTGAGTGATAGTAACGACATTTGGCTCGGCCTTGGTGCCACTCATACGACCCGCTTTTGGCAACGTCCTTCTGGGGCCGGTGGCTATGCGCAGTTGCACTTTATGCCAGGTGTTTATGCGCAAGGAAACGGGCCTGATCTGGGTTATCCGATTGAATTCCGCTCTGGTGCCGAGATTGGCTATCAGGCGAAGAACGGTCTGCGTATGGGGGTGTCGTTCGATCACCGCTCGAATGGGGATATTTCATCGCTGAACCCGGGGCTTGAGACCTTTCAGCTCCGTGTGAGCGTACCGCTAAACTGATGTGGGGCTGGTTGTGAAGGTTTGCGACGGGCGATCGCCTTTCACTTGGTTGGCCAGTGGTGCGCAGATCTTGCTCAGAGTGCAGACGCGTCACGCGCAATTGCCTTTTTTCGAGTGGGGGGGTCGTTCAGCTCTCCGTCATCGATAGCGACGGCCGCGCTGTGCGCGCTACCATCAGGATTGACTAGAGTGCCTCGAGTGCAATCGCGATGCCTTGACCACCGCCGATGCACATGGTGATGAGTGCGCGTTTGCCGCCGATGCGTTCCAGCTCATAAAGGGCTTTTACGGTGATCAACGCGCCCGTTGCACCGACCGGATGACCCAGCGCGATCGCACCGCCATTCGGGTTCACTTTTGCAGGATCAAGGCCAAGACCTTTGTTCACTGCGAGTGCCTGTGCGGCGAAGGCTTCGTTGCTTTCGATTACATCGAAATCCGTGATGCTGAGACCTGTTCGCGCCAATAGGTTTTCTACCGCAGGAACAGGACCGATACCCATGACTTCGGGTCGCACGCCTGCATGCGCATAGCCTAAAACGCGCGCACGTGGTTTGAGACCAGCTTTGCTAGCAGCGGAAGCGGTTGCCATGACAATCGCAGCAGCACCATCATTGATGCCAGAAGCATTGCCTGCAGTGACTGTGCCGTCTTTTTGAAACACTGTGCGCAACCCTGCGAGCGCTTCTTCAGAGGTTGCCTTGGGGTGCTCATCAACAGCGAAATCGACCATGTCGCGTTTCACTTTGATTTTGACCGGGGTGATCTGGCTTTTGAAATAGCCTTGCTCAATCGCGTTGGCCGCGCGGGCTTGGCTAGTCATTGCGAAAGCGTCTTGTGCAGCGCGCGAAATATCGTGTTCCGCAGCCACGTTTTCAGCGGTGACACCCATATGACCGGTACCAAATGGACAGTTCAAAGCACCGAGCATCATGTCGAGCGTGCGCGTATCGCCCATCTTTGCGCCCCAGCGTTGATCGGGGATCACAAAGGGAGAGCGTGACATATTTTCAGCGCCACCCGCGAGTGCGAAGTCCGCATCGCCCAGCATCAGGGATTGAACCGCAGATACAATCGCTTGCGCGCCGGAGCCGCACAGGCGGTTGACGTTCATCGCAGGGGTTGTGTCGGGGATGCCCGCATCAATAGCGGCGACACGGGAGAGGTACATGTCGCGCGGTTCTGTGTTGATGACATGGCCGAAGACCACATGGCCGATCTGCGCGGGGTTGACGTTAGCGCGGCTGAGTGCGGCTTTGCTGGCGATCGTTGCCAACTCAATAGGCGGTGTCTTGGCGAGTGCGCCGCCAAATGTGCCGATTGCCGTTCGCGCGCCGTCGAGAATAACGATATCGTCTGACATGAGGGATCTCCTTGGCGTGATTTCGGGTGAGTATGCTTTTCGGCCGAGGGTTTGTCAGTTGGAACGGTACGTCAAATTGAGCTGCGCACAGGTTTAACCCGCCTTAACGGCGGGCAGGTTGGGGCGCTGCCCCAAACCCCGAGGTATTTTTGGACCAAAGAAGGAACTATTCGCCGTAGGGCACCCAAATTGTTTTCGTCTCGCTTGCAGCGCTTAGGAACTCGTGGGTGTTTGGTGTCGAGGTTTGCGCGTTGTTGACCCAAGTGCGTTTAAGATTGCCTGTTGAGTTGCGTTCGATCACTGCGGAAAGATCGCTAGAGGAGAAGCTCCAAACAGCGTCGATGTCATTATGTGCCGCAAGGTGGGGCGCGAGGTCTGTATGGCTGCCGGTTAGGATATTGACGACACCCGCGGGGACGTCGGATGTTTCCAGCACCTGGATCAGGTCCGTTGCCGCAAGAGGGTAGGGATCGCTGGCCACTAGAACGCAGCGGTCGCCCATTGCCATGGAAGCTCCAAGTGTATGGATCGCACCGAGGAGTGGGGTGTCGTCACTGCACAGCGCGCCGATAACACCGACGGGTTCATTCATCGCTAGCGCGATGCCTTTTATTGGAACGCCGCGCGCTGAACCGTCCCATTTGTCTGCCCATGCGGCGTATGTGAAGAGTGTGTTGAGGCTGTCTTCGACCTCGGCTTTGCCAGTGCGATTGCCCGTCATTGCATCGATGCGTTTTGCAAATTCATCTGCGCGAGCGGAGAGGTTTTCCGCCATGTAATAGAGGATCTGTGCGCGTAAGTGGCCTGTGGTTTTGGACCAGTTTTTCGCGGCTTGCGCAGCTTCGACTGCGTTGCGGATGTCTTTGCGATTGGCGAGGGAGATATCGCCGAGTTTTGCACCCTTTTTGGAAAAGACGGCTTTGGAATAGCCGCTATCAGGGCGTGCTTGTTTACCATTGATATAAAGCTTGGCCGTTCGATCAATTGGGTCCGTACCAGAGTCATTGCCTGTAAAAGGTTCGATCTTTGCCAGCGCTTTGCGCTTTGCTTTAGGCTTGGAGTAGGCGGTGAGGCCTTCCCAACCACCTTCGCGTCCGAACCCGCTTTCGCGCACGCCGCCAAAGGGGGCAGCAGCGTCAAACAGGTTCGTCGCATTCACCCAAACCACGCCAGCCACAAGTTTTGGCGCAACATCGAGCGCGAGATTGACGTTCTCGCTCCACACCGTCGCAGCCAACCCATAGCGCGTGTTGTTGGCAAGTTGTACCGCTTCCGCTGGAGTGCGGAAGGTGGTGGCGCAGAGCACGGGGCCGAAGATTTCTTCCTGCATCAGCGTTGCGGAGGGAGAAAGACCTGTGATCAACGTTGGTGGGTAGAAGCAGCCACCTTCCGGCATTTCGCAGGCGGCGTGATATGTGTTGCCCTCAGTATTTTCGCTGACCATCTTAGTGATCTGCGCCAGCTGCACCGGATCAACAATCGCGCCAACGTCGATGCATTTGTCCAAAGGATCGCCAATGCGCAAGCCATCCATGCGGCGTTTGAGTTTCGCATAAAACCGCTCAGCAACGCTTTCCTGTACCAGCAAACGAGACCCAGCACAGCAGACCTGACCTTGATTGAACCAGATCGCATCAACGAGACCTTCAACAGCACTATCCAGATCAGCATCATCAAACACGATATAGGGCGACTTCCCGCCCAGCTCTAAAGTCAGAGCCTTGCCGGAGCCAGCGGTCGCTTCGCGTATGCGGCGACCTACAGCGGTGGAGCCGGTAAAGGCGATTTTATCCACGTCAGCGTCAACGATGTGCTGGCCTGTTTCCCCATCCCCTGTGACAATGTTCACAACGCCCGCAGGCACGCCGGCCTCGACGCAGATCTCAGCAAAGATCATCGCTGTCAGCGTCGTATATTCTGCAGGTTTCAGCACAACGGTGTTGCCCATCGCTAGTGCAGGCGCGATTTTCCAAGCGAGCATCAAAAGCGGGAAGTTCCAAGGGATGATTTGCCCGCACACGCCTAGTGCTTCGCGCTCAGGCATTTCCTCGTCCATCAACTGCGCCATGCCAGCGTGATAGTAGAAGTGACGGATCGCCAAGGGGATATCGATGTCGCGGCTCTCGCGGATGGGTTTGCCGTTGTCGAGCGTTTCCATCACCGCAAGCAAACGCGCATGTTTCTGTATCAAACGCGCAATCGCATAAAGTACACGCGCCCGTGCAGGTGCATCTTTGGCCCATTTGCTTTGTGCGCGGCGCGCGGCTTTCACAGCGCTTGCAACCTCATCAGCGGTGCCTTTGGTCAGACCCGCGAGGCGCGCGCCTGTGGCAGGGTTGCGCAGCTCCAGATCATCGCGAAGGATGCCGAATGTGCCGTCAATGAAATGCCCTGCAAGGCCGCCGCGACTTTCGATCCACGCTAGCGCCTCAGCTGAGCTTTCAGGGGCAGGGCCGTAGTCCATTTTGTTCAGGCGCTCAGAAATTGTCATGGTAGTCTCCTTCAAGCCAGCGCGTGGCGGTAGCCGGCGGAATATGCGCCTGTGACGTAGTGTTCTAATTGGCGTTCGATATCATTGAGGAGTGACGACGCGCCAAAGCGGAAGAGATCGGGTTGCAGCCAGCGATCGCCCAATTCGTCTTTCATCAAAGCGAGATAGACGAGAGCGTCTTTGGCCTTGGAAATGCCACCCGCCGGTTTGTAGCCAACGCGAAAGCCCGTGCGTTCATGATAGTCGCGGATTGCGCGGATCATCACGAGCGAGACAGGAAGGGTCGCATTCACACTTTCTTTTCCAGTAGACGTTTTGATGAAATCAGCGCCTGCCATCATGCAAATCAGCGAGGCACGCGTAACATTGCGCAATGTACCCAACTCGCCTGTAGCGAGGATCGCCTTCACATGGGCATCGCCACAGGCGGCACGAAAGGCGCGCATCTCATCGTAGAGAGCTTGCCAATCACCTGCCAAAACATGGCGGCGGGAAATGACGATGTCGATCTCTGCCGCTCCTACTTTCACGCTTTCCTCAATCTCGGCCACACGCAGATGGAACGGTGACAGACCCGCAGGGAAACCAGTCGAAACAGCAGCGACGGGAATGCCGGAGCCAGCGAGCGCATCTACGGCCGTTTCGATCATATCGTGATACACGCAGATCGCACCCGTGTGCAGGCCGCTGATCCCAAGCGCGTCCTTTAGGTCATTGCGCAAAGGTGCGCGCGCTTTGGCGCATAGGCGGCGCACACGTTCAGCCGTGTCATCGCCAGAGAGCGTTGTCAGATCAATGCACTCGATAGCGCGCAGCAACCAGGCTGCTTGGTAGTCTTTCTTAACACTGCGCCGCCCCGGTAACGTTTTGGCGCGCCGCTCAATTGACGAGGTGTTGGCCTGCACAGAGCGCACCCAGCTCAGGTCCAGATCCATACCCGGATTTCTGGGTTCAATCGTGAGGGGCAAGTGGGACGTGGGTTGAACAGTGTGTGTGGACATATCGGGTCACTCCAAAGGAGAGGGGTTTTGCTTATCCTGTCACATGCACGGGGGGGCTTGGCAAGTATTCCCATTGGTTGAGAAGAACTATTTTGACCATTTGATCAGAAATTTATCGGCTTTATTGCGAGTAATTCGCAATTGCATTGACTTCTTGCGAACGACTCTCATATTCATAGTAAATGTCCAGAGATTCCATGACCTACAATCGCCGCTATTTTCTTACGATCCTTGCCAGCACGAGCGTCGCGCCACAATTTTCGTTGGCATCTGGCGCATTGGATATTATTGCGACAACAGGAATGATCGCTGACACTGCGCGTCGCATTGGGGGCAGCCATGTAAATGTGCGTGCTTTGATGGGTTCGGGTGTGGATCCGCATGCGTATCGTCAGACACGTACGGATATCACGTCAATGACGCGTGCGGATTTGGTGTTGTGGCACGGTCTTTATCTTGAGGCTCAGATGGAAGAGTTTCTAAAGAAACTCGCGCGTCGCCAGCCCTCTATTCCTGTTGCAGATGCGATGCCGCGTGAATTGCTTATCTCGCATGCAGATTATGACGGTCGTTTTGACCCGCACGTGTGGATGGTGCCAAAGCTATGGAGCAGTGTCGCGCAAAAGATTGCCCGCGTTTTGAGTGATGCGCGCCCTGATTTTGAGTATGAATTTGGTGCTAATTTGGTTGAATTCGAAGCTGAATTACGTGATCTTCAAACTTATGCTGAAACCGCACTTGCGACGGTTCCTGAAAGCGCGCGTGTATTGCTGACGGCGCATGACGCCTTTAGCTATTTTGGCAGCGCCTTCGGATATGAGGTGATTGGCATCCAAGGTATCTCTACCGAGAGCGAAGCAGGATTGAACCGGATTTCGACCCTCGTGGATATGCTGGTAGAACGCAAGATTGGCGCGGCATTCGTCGAAAGCTCCGTCTCGGATCGCAACATTCGTGCGTTGATCGAGGGCGCAGCAGCGCAGGATCACATAGTCGCAATTGGTGGCGAATTGTTCTCCGATGCGATGGGCGCTGATGGCACTTATGAGGCCACATATATCGGCATGATTGATCACAATATTACGACTATTGTCCAAGCGCTGGGCGGCACCGTGCCGAAGCGTGGCATGAACGGCAAATTGGTGGCGGGAAGCTAGATCATGACAGCAATTGAACTGGCGACATCTAACGGAACACTCATGGACGATCACGGCGCGGATGCAGCGCTTGCCATTCGTTCGATGACCGTAAGTTACGGCCAAAAGCCTGCGGTGTTTTCTGTCGATATGACGGTACCCAGGGGTTCTATGACAGCGATCATCGGACCTAATGGCGCGGGAAAATCCACGCTTTTGAAGGCTGCTTTGGGTGTGATCAAACCGCTTGCTGGGTCTGCGACTGTCTTTGGTCAACCTGTTGAAAACGCCCGTGCGCGCATCGCTTATGTGCCCCAGCGGGCAAGCGTGGATTGGGATTTCCCAACGCGTGTTTTGGATGTGGTTCTGATGGGTCTTTATCGTGAGCTGGGTCTGCTTGGCCGTCTGCGCGGAACGCACAAAACGCGCGCGATGGAGTGCCTAGAGCGCGTCGATATGCAGGACTTTGCCAAGCGTCAAATCGGCCAGCTCTCTGGTGGTCAACAGCAACGCGTTTTCTTAGCGCGTGCGCTTGCGCAGAACGCGGATCTTTACTTTCTCGATGAACCCTTTTCGGGTGTTGATGCAGCAACGGAGAAAGCCATCATCAACGTTCTGCAAGGTCTTCGCGCAGATGGCAAAACTGTCGTCGCCGTGCATCATGATTTGAGTACTGTGCCCGACTATTTCGACCGCGTTTTCCTGATCAACACGACCCGGGTTGCCGAAGGTACGGTGGAAGAGGCGTTCACGCCCCAGACCTTGCAAGAGGCTTACGGCGGTCGTCTCGCAATGGGTCAACTTGGTCAAACGGCGCTTGGCACGTAACCCATGCTTTGGCAGGCCCTAACGCTTCAGCTTGGCTATAACGCTACGCTCGTAACCCTTGGTGCGACTCTGTTGGGTGTTGCAGCGGGCGTCACAGGTACCTTTCTTTTCTTGCGCAAACGCGCTTTGGTTAGTGATGCGATCAGCCATGCAACATTGCCGGGTGTCGGCCTTGCCTTTATTCTGATGGTTGCGATGGGTGGTGACGGGCGCAGCCTGCTTGGCCTCATGCTTGGCTCTGCCGCGTCTGCGTGGATCGGCTTGTTGTGCATCAGTGCTTTGACCCGGCGCACACGGCTAGCAGAAGATGCAGCGATTGGCGCAGTGTTGTCTGTTTTCTTTGGTATTGGCATCGTTTTCTTGACGTTTATTCAAACGATGAGCGAGGGTCGTCAGGCGGGGCTTGAGGGCTTCTTGCTCGGCTCCACCGCCGGCATGCTTTATTCCGACGCGGTAATCATCGCCGTTGGCGGTGCCACTGTTTTGCTGGCGGTTACCGCTTTTCGCAGACCTTTAAGTGCTGTTGCGTTTGATCCTGAATTCGCGGCGTCAAGTGGTTTGAACGTGCCGCGTCTTGATCTGATCATGATGGGTCTAGTCATGGCGATCACGGTTGTGGGCCTCAAGATTGTCGGACTTATCCTAATCGTGGCCTTGCTGATCATCCCCCCCGTCACTGCACGCTTTTGGAGCGAACGAGTCACGGGTGTGCTCTGGGTCGCGGGCATCTTTGGCGGTGTCTCAGGCTACCTCGGTGCGGCCTTGTCGGCGATTGCGCCAGCGCTGCCGACGGGTCCTGTGATCGTTCTTGTTTCCTTCGCGATGTTCGCTTTGTCGCTCCTGTTTGCGCCCGCGCGCGGTGTTCTTGCAGCAGTGCTAAAGCACCTCTCTTTTCAAAGGCGTGTCCATGTGCGTCAAGGGTTGCTTGCCCTCGCGCAAGGCCAACCGATCTACGAAAAACTCACGCTTCGCCTATTGCGTCGCGCTGGACTTGTACGCGCCGATGGCGTTGCGACCAGTGACGGCAAAGCGCGCGCGGCCAAGGCGTTGCGTGATGAAACCCGTTGGCAAATGGCGCGCTCGCGGGAAGAGTTCGCATTGGCCGCAACATTCTACGATGGGCTGACAGAGATCGAAACGGTCCTCACAGGTGATCAGATCAACGAATTGGATCGCTTGATTGGTGCGCCAAAGGGGGTGCGGCCATGATGGGTGAAGAATTCGTAGCGCTGTCTTTGACGCCTATGTTGATCGGCACATTGGCTGCGATTGCCTGTGCGCTTCCAGGAAACTTCTTGCTGTTGCGGCGTCAAGCCTTGATTGGGGATGCGATCAGCCATGTGGTTTTGCCGGGCATCGTTGTGGCGTTCTTGATCACAGGCGTCATTGCCGCAGTGCCAATGATGCTTGGTGCGGCAAGTGCCGCGGTGGTGGCTGTGGTGATGATCGAAGCGATCCGTCGCCTTGGCCGGATCGAGCCGGGTGCAGCGATGGGCGTGACCTTTACTGCGATGTTTGCAGGCGGTGTTTTGCTGCTAGAGCAATCAGATACAAGCGCTGTGCATTTGGACGTTGAACATGCGCTATTTGGGAATTTGGAAAGCCTGATCTGGCTAGATGCAACAGGGTGGGCGTCGCTGCTTGATGTCGAGGCGCTTGCCTATCTTCCCGTTGAATTGCCCCGCTTACTGATCGTTTTAAGCGTCGTAGTGCTGTTCATATGGGTGTTCTGGCGTCCCTTGAAGCTCTCGACGTTCGATGAGAGTTTCGCGCAAAGCATGGGTATTCGCACTGGGCCACTTGGCTTTGCTTTGGTCATTGTCGCAGCGCTCGCCGCGGTTGCAGCTTTTGATGCAGTCGGGTCAATTATCGTGATTGCGATGTTCATTTGTCCACCAGCAGCTGCGCGGCTAATGACCAATCATCTTGGCACACAGGTCGCGTGGAGCGTTTTGTTCGCGACGTTGTCAGCCGTGATTGGATATGTGTTGGCAGGTTACGGCCCGCTCTGGCTTGGTGCGGATAATGCGGTCAGCGCTGCAGGCATGATCGCAGCGGTGTCGGGCGCAATCCTTGCGCTCACAGCAATTGTAGGTCCGCACAGATCAAGAAGCGGTGCGCCTGCCGAAGAGTAATTACTGCTTTCGGATCTTGATTTCGATACGTGCTTTATCAACGTCTGCTTGGCCTTCGTTTAAACGATCAAGACCGCGCACTTCGAGCACAACGAGGTCCTTTTTGGGCTTACACTTGGGTGTGTACATGATCTGATATCCACTGACGAGCGTGCCTGCGCAATCGCCTGATGGAAGTACTTTGGAGACCCAGAACCACTGAACTGTGCCCTTTTTGGGCTTTTTCTTTGCTTTGATGGAAAAGGATGTGTCTTGGCGGCACACGCCATCTGGCTCACGTTGGGTCCAATAAAAGAATGTTTCTTAATCGAACGTGCCGGACGAAATTGTCCGCTTCCAATTGAACTTATATTCTTTGGAGGCTGCAAATTGTGGGGCAACAGATGCGATTGTGGCGATCAACGCGTCGATGACAAATGGCTTCATACAAAAAACTCCCAGGCTGGTGTCAGCCTAGAAGTCTGTGTCATCTAAGTTCAAGCCGATAGAATTTAAGCGGCGGAAAGCCCCGAATCGAGCGCTGTGAGGATTGTTTGCACTTCGCTCTCAGAAATCGTCAGCGGCGGCGACATCAGAATGTTTGGTGGTCCCATACGTACCATTGCACCTGCCTCATAGGTGGCTTGCTGGATGCGTTTGACTGTGGCTGGATCTATCGGAGTTTTAGCCGATTTGTCAGAGACCAGTTCCATCCCTGTCATCAAGCCTTGCCCACCGCGCACATTACCTATGATGTCGTGCTTGGACGCGAGTGCTTGCAGGCCTTCATAAAGTTGCGTGCCGCGCGCAGCCGCATTGGCGCGCAGATCAAGACGCACGGTTTCAGCAAGACAGGCTGCGACCGCAGCGGCGCCAACAGGATGTGCAGAGTAGGTGTAACCATGATAAATACCGCCTTCCGCTGGATCGCTGTTCTCAAACACATCCGCGACTTTTTCGTTGAACAGCGCAGCACCAACAGGGAAGTAGCCAGAGGTGATGCCCTTGGCGGTGCTCATCATATCTGGTTTTACATCGTAGTGGCTTGAGCCAGACCAAGAGCCGGTGCGCCCGAAACCCGTAATGACCTCATCGGCGATCATCAAAATACCATGACGATCACAGACGTCACGCATAAGACCCATGAAACTCTCGTGTGGAACAATCACGCCGCCCGCGCCTTGTATCGGCTCCATGATAAAGGCGGCGATGGTGTTCGCGCCTTGGAACTGAACCTCATCCTCAAACGCGGCTGCGATGTTTTGCGCCAGTTGCGCAGGATCGGTCTCGTTGAAGGGATTGCGATAGGGATAGGGGCTGGGCAGGTGGAAACAGCCGGGCAGCATAGGTTCATAGCCGATGCGGAAACGGTTGTTGCCGTTAACGGATGCACCGCCGAAGTGTGTGCCGTGATAGCCCTTCTTGAGGGAGATAAACTTGGTCCGCGTTGGTTCGCCCCGCAGTCGGTGGTACTGACGTGACAGGCGCAGGCAGGTTTCGACCGAGTCAGAGCCGCCAGAGGTGAAGAACGTGCGCACCATGCCGTCGGGTTCAAAGAACTCGCGTACTGCGTATGAGGCCTCAATCGCAGGCGGGTTGGATGTTCCAGAGAAGGCCGAATAATAGGGCAGATCATAGAGCTGCTTGGCAATTGCATCTTTAATGACGTTGTTGGAATAGCCGAGGTTCACGCACCAAAGACCGCCAACAGCATCGACTGTTTTGTGACCGTCGAGATCTTCGATAACGACGCCTTCAGCCTTGGTGATAATTGCGGGCATGTTTTCATCAGAATTGTTCTGATGCCCCATCGGGTGCCAAATATGACGGGCATTGTTTTCGCGTAGGAAATTGTCGTCTTTCATAGCTGTTCCTCACCTTTTGAGTTGTGCTGAAGGATTTTAAGTGTCTGCTTGTTCACCGCCGCCTCATAACGGGGCATCATTTTGCGGATAGTGTCTATAAATTCTGTGTTTTCAAGCAAAGGTGTGTCCATTTCATGGAGAGGCGCGACCTCGACCATCACTTTACGATCCATTTCATCTAAGACAGCGACCATGTCAGCGGCTCTAGCTCTATCAAACCCCATGGCTTCAAATGCAGAGCGCGCCATGCGCAGGGAACTGTCTTAGGTATCGTGAATGATATCTTGGCAGCGCAGAGAAAGAAGAAGGCAAGGAGAAGTAAGTCGGTCAAATTGGTGACTTACAAAAAAGCAAATTTTATAAGGAAGTCTGAGCAGTTGTGTAGTCCAAGTCCAGAGGCATTTCTCAAAGGCACTTGGAGCGCGCAGGTATAGCGCCTATGTAGTGCACCTAGACTTCAGAAAGACACGTGCGCGATGGCCAAGCCCAAGGACAATCCAAACTACAAAGTGATCGCCGAAAACCGGCGTGCACGTTATGATTATGCGATACAGGATGACATTGAATGCGGGATCATTCTGCAAGGGTCTGAGGTCAAATCCCTGCGTGTGAATTCTGCCAATGTTGCTGAAAGCTACGCGGAAGTAAAAGATGGCGAGCTGTGGTTAGTGAACAGCTACATCGCGCCTTACGAGGCCGCGAAGACATGGGGCCACGAAGAACGCCGTCGGCGTAAACTGCTTGCTTCCAAGAAAGAGCTGGTGGGCATGTGGTCGGATACGCAGCGCAAAGGCATGACGCTTGTGCCGCTTGTGCTCTATTTCAATCACAAAGGGTTTGTGAAGTTGAAGATCGGCATCGCCAAGGGAAAACAAAATCACGACAAACGCGCCAGTGATGCCAAGCGTGATTGGGGTCGTCAAAAACAACGTTTGCTGCGTCACGCAGATTAAACTGCGTCTAAAACGTACAAGTTTTCCTTTGCTTTACCCATGACCTCCTGTGCAAGTAGTAATACTCAACAGGCGCGCATGGTACGGGCAGTACGTGCGTTGCTGAATATAACGGCCCGACGGGCAGGAATTATTATGGAACCTTTGATTGGTCTTACTTCAGGCGCAATCGGCGGCAACGTTGCTGGTGGTGTATTAAAGAACCTGAACCAAGGTACACTCATCGACTCAATCTCTGGCATCCTCGGAGGTGGTATCAGCGACGGCACAGTTCTTGCGGCCGTTGGGGTAGTCAAGAACATGATGGCGAAGTAATCGCGCCATTTGAGGAATCGCGGTTTCGCGGTGCCTGCACTTGCTACTGCGGTCCCTCGGCAGTAAGCAAGTTTTTAGACAAAAGAGGGCTTTTCACATGGCATTGGACGACCCGAAGACATTGGTTTCCACCGATTGGCTGGCAGCGCATATGCGCGACCCCGATCTGAGAATTATTGATGCGTCTTGGTATATGGCCTCTGAGGGCCGAGACGCGAAAGCGGAGTATGACGCAAGCCACATCCCCGGTGCGCGTTTTTTTAACATTGACGAAATAAGCGACGCGCGGTCTTCGCTTACCCATATGGCCCCCAGCGCAGAGAAATTCATGTCGCGCATGCGTGCGTTGGGCATCGGCGACGGGCATCAGATTGTTGTTTACGACGGCTCTGGCATTTTCTCCGCACCGCGCGTGTGGTGGCTGTTTCGCTTGATGGGTCAAATGGACATTGCGGTCTTGGATGGCGGAATGGTGAAATGGGTCGCAGAAGGGCGTGAGGTTGAAGATCTGGCCCCTGTTATTCGCGATCGCCACATGATGGTGCGGTTTCAGAACCAAATGGTGAAGGACGCAACGCAAGTTGCTGGTGCAGCAAAGCTTGGTGCACCTCAGATCGTTGACGCGCGTTCACCCGGACGCTTTTCTGGCGCAGAGGCAGAGCCCAGATCGGGTATGCGCGCTGGTCATATTCCGGGCTCTCTGAACGTGTTTTACAAAGATCTGCTTAACGCTGACAACACTATGAAAGAACCTGCTGCGTTGAAAGCAACCTTTGAAGCAGGTGGCGTTGATCTAAGCAAGCCTGTGATCAACACATGCGGTTCGGGCATTACTGCTTGCGTTCTTGCCCTTGCACTTGAGCGGATTGGGAAGAGCGACCATTCCGTTTATGATGGATCTTGGAATGAATGGGGCGCGGCCCCAACGATGCCTATTGCAACCGGAGAAGCCTGATGTTTGCTAACCTTAAAGAGCAACCTGTTGACAAAATTCTGTCCCTCGTCAAAGCCTACCGTGAAGATCCGCGGGATAGCAAAATCGACCTTGGTGTTGGTGTTTATAAGAACGCTGAAGGTGTCACGCCGATCATGGGTGCTGTGAAGCGTGCAGAGCAGCAGCTTTGGGAACTGGAAAGCAGCAAGTCCTATGTGGCTTTGGCGGGCGATCCTGCTTTCTCAACTGCAATGATCAATCTCGTTCTTGGGAATTCTGTTGCGCATGACAATATCGCGTCGATTGCGACACCCGGTGGCACTGGCGCGATCCGTCAAGCGTTCGAGCTGATCCAGATGGCCAATCCTGACGCGCGTGTTTTCGTCTCAAACCCGACGTGGCCGAACCATGTCTCGATGTTGAACTATCTTGGTATGACGCACGTGGCGTATCGCTACTTTGATAATGAAATGCGCGGCGTTGATTTTGACGGGATGATGGAAGATCTTAAGGACGTGAAGGCAGGCGACATCGTGTTGCTGCATGGCTGCTGTCACAATCCGACGGGCGCGAACCTGAATTTGACCGAATGGCAGATCGTTTTGGATCTGTTGAACAATATGGGTGCCATTCCAACGATTGACATCGCTTACCAAGGCTTTGGTGATGGCTTGGAAGAAGATGCCGCCGCCGTGCGTTTGATCGCCTCCTCTGTACCTGAATGCCTGGTGGCTGCGAGTTGCTCCAAGAACTTTGGGATCTACCGTGAGCGGACGGGTATTTTGATGGCTGTCTCGGCAGATGGTTCACAACGCGGTCGCAATCAGGAGACCTTGGCGTTTTTAAACCGTCAGAACTTTTCCTTTCCGCCCGACCACGGCGCGCGTTTGGTAACCATGGTTCTAAGCGATCCTGATCTGTATGCAGATTGGGTGAAAGAGTTGGAAGATGTGCGTCTAGGCATGCTTGGTTTGCGTGAACAGCTTGCAGGTGAATTGCAGCGTTTGAGCGGGTCTGATCGCTTTGGCTTTTTGGCGCAGCACCGTGGGATGTTTTCACGCCTTGGGACTACTCCTGAGATGGTGGAACGTCTGCGTGCAGAGCATGGGATTTATATGGTTGGCGACAGCCGTATGAATATCGCTGGCTTGAACGCGCAGTCTGTGCCGATCTTGGCGCAAGCGATTATCGACGTGGGTGTGTAGTCGTTTTTGAATGGGCATTGCCTATCCGACAGGCTGGGTGCTAGCCCCCAGACCCCCAGGACATTTTTGGAAATAGGAAGACTAAGGCACGAGTTTTTGGCGGCCTTGGTCTGTGAGTACGTGGACTTGCGTGTCTTTAAACACGGCAGTCGTTAGAGGTTTTCCATACCCTGCGCCAGTGTCGAGGTTAACGTGATTGCCTGCGTGCAAAGGAGCGGCGACGGGCGTGTGCCCGTGGACCACGAGCGCGCCGTGGTCGCGTCGGTTACTTGAAAACTCGTTTCTGATCCACACGAGATCGTCTTCGGCTTGGTCGTGAAGTGCGACACCGGGGCGCACACCGGCATGTGTGAAGAACAACGGGCCTGCAAAGATCGAAATTTCGCAATCTTGCAAAAAGCGGAGATGATGATGTGGGACTGCCTTGAGCGCGTCGGCGTGAACGTTGAACAGCCTGCGTTCCTCGCTTGCATCGACGCCGTAAGACGCGAGGGTTGTCGTGCCACCAAGTTTTTCGTGCAACCAATGGTAACCAATGAGTAAATAGGGATCATGACGTGGGATCGGTTCCATGAACCATTCGAACATGCGGTCGTGATTACCTTTGAGAAAGCGCCAAGGTTTGCCCGCTGCTTTGCCAGTTGCGAGACGCTCGATCACCCCTTTAGAATGCATACCGCGATCCACATAATCACCAAGGAAAATGATGTGTGCGTCCGTGCCGCCGTCGGCTTCTATCAGAGCAAGTGCGTTTTCCAGCATCTCGAGCTGGCCGTGAATGTCGCCAATGGCGTAAATGGGCTGTGTCATGTTGATAGCCCTAATGCAGAAAGGCCGCCCTGAGAAGAGCGGCCTCTACATTGCTTAAGCGATGTCAAACTCTAGCGGTTTGACTTGTGAGAACCTGCCTGTGCCATCAAGTGTTTTCAACACATCAGCAGGGATCGGATTGTCCACGTATAGGAGTGCGATCGCTTCACCGCCAACATCAGCGCGGCCAAGCGTGAAGTTCGCGATGTTCACGCCATTCTTGCCCATTGTGTTACCAAGGAGACCAATGATGCCCGGCACATCTTCGTTGGTTGTGTAGAGCATATGCGCGCCAATTTCCGCATCGATATTGATGCCTTTGATCTGGATAAAGCGCGGTTTGCCATCGCTGAAGACAGTGCCTGCGACAGACCGCTCGCGCTTCTCTGTGACGACGGTGACCTTGATATAACCATCGAACGTGCCGGATTTTTCCTGATTTGTTGTGCTGATTTTGATGCCACGCTCGGTGGCAATCACAGGGGCGGACACCATGTTCACATCGGGGTTCACCCGTTTCATTATCCCTGCGATGGATGCACAGTTTAGTGCATCAAGGTTCATCTGCGCAACAGAACCATCATAGAGGATGTTGATCGCTTTGATCGGTTCATCCGTCATTTGGCCAATGAACGCACCTAGATGACCTGCGAGAGATACCCATGGTCCCATGATTTTTGCTTCTTCAGCGGTGACGGATGGCATGTTGAGGGCGTTCTCGACAGCACCTGTGTTGAGGTAATTCGACATTTGTTGCGCGACTTGCAAAGCGACGTTTTCCTGCGCCTCCGTCGTGGCCGCTCCCAAATGCGGGGTGCACACAACGTTAGGCAAATTAAAGAGTGCATTTTCTGTCGCAGGCTCTTCCTTGAACACATCAAAAGCCGCGCCAGCGATGTGGCCGGACTTTAACATATCAGCGAGCGCTTTCTCATCAACAAGACCACCGCGTGCGCAATTGATGATGCGGACACCTTTCTTGGTCTTGGCGAGGTTCTCACGGCTGAGGATATTGGCGGTCGCATCAGTGAATGGCACATGCAAGCTGATGAAATCGGCGCGGGCGAGAAGTTCATCCAGCTCGACCTTTTCGACGGCCATCTTCTCGGCTTTCTCTTCACCAAGAAATGGATCGTAAGCGACGACCTTCATCTTCAAGCCACGTGCGCGGTCACAGACAATGCCGCCAATGTTGCCTGCTCCAATGACGCCAAGCGTTTTGTTGGTCAGCTCAACACCCATGAATTTAGATTTTTCCCATTTGCCTGCGTGTGTCGATGAACTTGCTTCTGGGATTTGACGTGCGACAGCGAACATCATTGCGATTGCGTGCTCGGCGGTGGTGATCATGTTGCCAAACGGTGTGTTCATCACGATCACACCTTTTTTGGAGGCGGCGACCTTGTCGATGTTATCGGTGCCGATGCCTGCGCGCGCGATGACCTTGAGATTGGTTGCTGCGTTCAGGATTTTTTCGGTCACCTTTGTAGCGGAGCGAATCGCAAGGCCATCGTATTGACCGATCACTTCGGCCAGCTTGGCTTTGTCTTTACCCAGCTCGGGTTGGAAATCGACATCAATGCCAGCATCGCGGAAAATTTGAACAGCGGATTCGCTGAGTTTGTCAGAAACGAGTACTTTGGGAGCCATGGCGTTGGTCCTTTTATCAATCTTTTGGGGGAATGGTGCGTGGATCGTCCACGCACCTTATGTGTTTTACGCGGCTGTGATTTCGGTCTCGAATGCGAACGCCAACCAAGGCAGCATCGCTTCGATATCCGATGTTTCGACCGTACCGCCGCACCAGATGCGTAAACCCGCAGGGGCATCACGATAGCCACCTATGTCGAGCGCTACGTTCTCAGCTTCCAAGCGTTTAGCGATGGCTTTTGCGAAAGCCACGCCTTTTGTGATGCGATCATCCGTGAACTTCAAGCACACGGACGTATTTGAACGCGTCGCAGGATCTACAGCGAGGAAATCAATCCAATCATTCTCCGCGACAAAGTTGGTCACGGCAGCCGTATTTGCGTCTGCGCGGGCAATGAGGCCCTGCAAACCGCCGACTGAACGCGCCCATGTTAGCGCTTGCAGGTAGTCTTCAACCGCTAACATGGAGGGCGTGTTGATTGTCGCACCTGAGAAGATACCGTCGATGAGTTTGCCACCTTTAGTCAGTCGGAAGATTTTGGGGAGTGGCCATGCTGGTGTGTAGCTCTCAAGGCGAGCAACAGCGCGTGGGCTTAGAATGATCATGCCATGTGCGGCTTCGCCGCCGAGGACCTTCTGCCAAGAGAAGGTCGTCACATCGAGCTTGTCCCAAGGCAAATCCATCGCAAAGGCGGCGGATGTTGCATCGCAAAGCGTTAAACCATCACGATCAGCGGGAATAACGTCGCCGTTGACGAGGCGCACACCGGAGGTGGTGCCGTTCCAAGTGAAACAAACATCATTGTTGAAATCGACCGTGCTGAAATCAACAATCTCACCGTAGTCCGCAGTTTTCACAGTCGCGTCCAGCTTGAGCTGTTTGACCGCATCAGTCACCCAACCCGCACCGAAGCTTTCCCATGCGAGCATTTCAACGTGACGCTCGCCTAGAAGGTTCCACATGGCCATCTCATAGGCACCAGTGTCAGAGGCGGGCACGATGCCGATTTTGTAGTCAGCCGGTACGCCCAAAATCTCACGGGTCTCTTCGATCGCGGCCTTAAGCTTGTCCTTGCCAACAGCAGCGCGGTGCGAACGGCCAAGGGCAGCGTCAGAAAGCGTGTCGAGCGTGAATGTGGGGGGTTTGGCACAGGGGCCAGAAGAAAAACGCGGATTCGACGGTCGCGCGACCGGTACTTGAATAGCCATAGCTGGTATCCTCACAGATATATGCCCTTCGTTGGGGAAGGGTGTCCCGCCGCCGGGCTTATGGGGCGCGACGGTCGAATGCAACGCGAAAATTAATCAAATGCGAAGAATCTGCGTTTGTTTGCCTCATGGGCGTCGATAGGGGGAACACCACCTGTCACATTTCGTGAGGTAACGTCAGCCTGAGTTACGCTTTAGGCTGGCCTTATTTTCAAAGGTATTGGTTGGTTCAAAACGCGATTTTTCTCTCTTCTTTTAATTGCTCTATTTTTAGCAAACAGCGCCCAAGCCTTTTGTGGGTTCTACGTCGCTAAGGCAGTGGGTCGCTCTACAATCATTCCTCCAAGGTCTTCTTTGTACGGAATGGGTGCAATTCTATGATCACCATGTCTTCGGGTTATCGCGGTGCTCCGTCTGACTTTGCGATGATCGTGCCAACGCGCAAAGTCTTGCATCGAGATCAAGTGCGCGCGGATGATGCCAAGATCATCACGCATCTTGATTCGTACACAGCACCACGTTTGGTTGAATATTTTAACGAGGATCCTTGCGCGCCAATAAAACTGGAAACACCTATCATTGTAGAAGAAGCCACGCAGCGGCGTGGTGCGAAAAAGCAGCCTACAATCTGTAGTTGCGCGTGTGCGCAGGGTGTCGCGATCAAAGCGCAGTACGCGGTTGGACAACATGACATTTTGATTCTCAAAGCGAAGCAGTCAGATGGCTTGACGACGTTTTTAAAGGGTGAAGGATACAAGTTGCCGCAAGGCGCGGAGCCGGTGCATGCAGACTATATCGACAATGGCATGAAGTTCTTTGTGGCCAATGTGAACCTCGCGCGCCATGCAGCGGGTGACTCGCGAGAGTTGCCACCTTTGCAAATCTCTTTTTGCTCAAAGCCTTTCATGTTGGCGATTCAATTGGGCAAACTCAATGCTGACAAAGTGCAGGATGCTTTATTTTTCATGCTGTCCCGCGAGGGCAGGATCGAGGTTGCGAATTACAAAGCGAAGGCGCTGCCGACCGACACGGATTTGCCTGTATTTATCGAAAAGTATTCTCGCGGTTTTACCGTGACATGTTTGGAAAAACTGTTGGCCGCACCGGTGGTATTGTCATGGAATACGCGTGGGACATGAGCCGGTGCGACCCTTGCGCCGCCGATCCTTTTAAGCAACAAAGAGCTGCGCGCGTTGGGTGTTCGCTGGCCGCGGGGTGAAGGTACGCCGCAGAACGTTTATGTGACGCGCCTTCATGCGCAGTATTCCAAGG
>NZ_JABBAL010000034.1:0-18882 GCF_018607995.1 Planktotalea sp. | reverse complement strand
GAAGGTACGCCGCAGAACGTTTATGTGACGCGCCTTCATGCGCAGTATTCCAAGGGCTAAATGCAAAAGGATCTGGTGTTTCGTACAACGAAAAAACCGTTAAAATTTCCAAGGTCGGTACGTGATGAACCATCCGTATGAAGGCGCTTTGACCTGCGCTGAAGGGAAGACCTATGTGCGTGATACGAAGAAGCGTTTGTCAAAAAAGGCGCGCAATTTGTCCAAGATTACCGGATGGAGCGTTGCGTCCATCAACAAGAACATTCGTAAGTCCGTTCCGCGCCAATATCGCTAAGCTGGTTGTTTCGCATATGATGCTTTAGAGCGCTGGTAAGATTTATTACTGGAGGCTTGGGGTATGTTCACAGTAACGTTCATCTCAAAGAAAGGCGGGTTAGAGCCCGCATTGGTGACGTCTGTACAAAGCGCATGGGGCGGCGGTGACGCGGTGTGGCTTGCGCTGGACGAAGCGGCTGAATTTGAAGTGGCGCGCATCCCAGATAATCGCTGGGAGGTTTGGTCAGATCTTCAGGATTTGGGCGTTGATTTGGTTGTTCAGCCTTCAGAGGGACGTCGCAAGAAGATGTTGCTGGCCGACATGGACAGCACGATGATCCAACAAGAGTGCATTGATGAATTGGCTGATGAAGCGGGTGTCGGCGAACGTGTGGCAGCGATCACCGCGGCAGCGATGAATGGAGAGTTGGATTTCGATGGTGCTTTGCGTGAACGGGTCGAACTTTTGAAAGGACTACCTGAGAGCGTCATAGGCGATGTGTTGGATAAGCGCATCACGTTGATGCCCGGCGGGCCTGTTTTGCTGGCGACAATGAAGGCGCATGGGGCCTATGCGGCGCTAGTGTCTGGAGGGTTCACTGCGTTTACTGCTGCGATTGCAGAGACGTTGGGTTTCGATGAGAACCGTGCCAATACGTTGATTGCTGACGGTGGTGAACTGACGGGTGAGGTGGGTTTGCCGATCCTCGGGAAGCAAGCAAAAGTGGATGCCTTAGAAGAGATTACCGCGCGTCTGGGGATTTCTGAAACAGATGTTTTGGCGGTTGGTGATGGTGCGAACGATCTTGGAATGTTAACGCGCGCTGGGACTGGCGTTGCGCTACACGCAAAGCCGTTGGTTGCGGCTGAGTGTGATGTGCGGATCTATCATGGTGATTTGACCGCGCTTCTTTTCATTCAAGGCTATGCGTGGGATGTTTTTTCCAATTGCTAACGCAATCGAACCGACTGGGGGACTGGTCCGCCAGGACCCCTAGATTTTAGAATCAAGATGAAGAGGGGCGTTAAGCCCCGATGATGCCTTGGTTTGTGCCGATCTGGCCACGGTGCAGCAGCAGATGATCTAGGATCACGCAGGCCATCATAGCTTCCC
The DNA here is from genome assembly GCF_018607995.1 of Planktotalea sp. GTDB lineage: Bacteria > Pseudomonadota > Alphaproteobacteria > Rhodobacterales > Rhodobacteraceae > Planktotalea. Next base: position 17,492 of record NZ_JABBAL010000034.1, on the reverse strand, counting down.
CAACTGGAACCGCGCGAATACCGACGCAGGGGTCGTGGCGGCCCTTGGTGATGATTTCTGTATCTTCACCTGACATGGTAATTGTTTTGCGCGTCGTCAGGATCGAGCTGGTGGGTTTGACGGCGAAGCGGACGACGATGTCTTGGCCTGTGGAGATGCCGCCAAGAATGCCGCCAGCGTGGTTGGAGCTGTATTCGGGGCCATCTGGACCCATCGTGATTTCATCTGCGTTGAGTTCGCCCGTGAGCATGGCCGCGGACATGCCTTCGCCAATTTCGACGCCTTTGACGGCGTTTATGCTCATCATGGCGCTTGCGAGGTCTGTGTCGAGTTTGCCATAGACTGGCGCGCCTAAGCCCGTAGGAACGCCGCGCGCGGTGACTTCAATAACTGCGCCAACGGAGCTGCCGGACTTGCGGAGACCATCGAGATAGACGGCCCATGTGTTGGCGGCTTTGGCGTCAGGAGTCCAGAATGGGTTTTGTTCGATTTGGTCCCAATCGAAGTTATCGCGATCGATCTCATGTGCACCCATGCGGGTCATGTAGCCTGTGATTTCGATTTCAGGAGCAAGCTGGGCAAGTACCGCACGGGCCAATCCGCCAGCCGCGACACGTGCGGCAGTTTCGCGCGCAGAGGAGCGACCGCCACCTCGATAGTCGCGGTTTCCGTATTTCTGATAGTAGGTGATATCCGCATGACCGGGGCGAAATTTCTCGATGATATCGCCGTAGTCTTTGGAGCGCTGATCAGTGTTTTCGATCATCAATTGCACGGGTGTTCCGGTTGTCTTGTCCTCAAAAGTGCCAGAGAGGATTTTGACCGCGTCTGCCTCACGACGCTGGGTCGTATATTTGGAGGTGCCCGGTTTGCGCTTGTCGAGCCAGTGCTGGATCGACGCTTCATCAATCGCAACATTAGGCGGACAACCATCCACTGTTGCGCCTAACGCAGGTCCGTGGCTTTCGCCCCATGTGGTGACGCGGAAGATGTGACCGAAGGTGTTTAGGCTCATGAGGGTGGCTCCTTTGCGCCCCTGTTAACGTTGCCGCGCGCGGCTCTCAAGGGATTTCGCTGGACATGTTGGGATGCGCACCCTAATCAAGCACCACCTCGGGGGGCCTTCTGGCTGAGATATGCGACCTGCATGACCCGTTGAACCTGAACCGGTTAGGACCGGCGGAGGGAAGGTCTGGAAACACTATCTCCAACCCTATCCAACCGTCCGCCTACATTTATTGGAGGATGCTATGAAGTATCTTGGATGTATTGCGGGTGTTTTTGCAGCGAGCGTTGCTGCGGCAGAGACGCCTGAATTGGTGGTATACACCTATGACAGTTTTGTGTCCGATTGGGGCCCCGGCCCTGCGGTGGAAAAAGCGTTTGAAGCGGAGTGCGGCTGCGATTTGAAATTCGTGGGCGCGGGCGATGGCGCATCCCTTTTGGCGCGCGTGAAGCTTGAAGGCGCGCGTACAGAGGCGGATATCGTGCTGGGTTTGGATACAAACCTGACAGCGGCCGCAGCGGCGACAGAGCTGTTCGCGGCTCATGGCTTGAGTGCCGAGTATAACCTGCCAATTACTTGGGAGGATGCAAATTTTGTGCCTTTTGATTGGGGCTATTTCGCGTTTGTTCATAAAGATGGCGTCGACGCACCAACCAATTTCAAAGCGTTGGGTGAAAGCGATCTGAAAATCGTCATTCAGGATCCACGTTCCTCGACCCCCGGCTTGGGTCTATTGATGTGGGTGAAAGTAGCCTACGGCGACGAAGCACCTGCAATCTGGGAAAGCTTGTCAGACAATATCGTGACAGTCACCAAAGGCTGGTCAGAAGCCTACGGCCTGTTCCTAGAGGGCGAAGCGGACATGGCGTTGTCCTACACAACATCGCCAGCGTATCACTTGATCGCAGAGGAAGACGCAGGCTTCGCGGCCGCTGCGTTTGAGGAAGGCCACTACATGCAGATCGAGGTTGCTGGTAAATTGGCAAGCTCCGATCAGCAAGATTTGGCAGATCAATTCCTTGCGTTTGTGGTTGGTGAAGGTTTCCAAACAATTATCCCGACGACCAATTGGATGTATCCCGCTGTGACCCCTGTGGGCGGTTTGCCTAAAGGGTTCGAAACGCTTGTGACACCGTCAAAATCCTTGGTGGTACCTGCGGCGGACGCACCTGCGATCCGCGATGAAGCATTGGCCGAATGGCTTACCGCGCTCAGCAAATAAACCCGTGGTTTGGTGTGGGGGCGGCAGCATTGGTTGCCGCCCTTATCCTTGGAACGTTGGGCGTTGTGGCGTTTCATGCGCCGAACGCTGCTCAGCTTGGCCCTAGTGATTGGGCTGCTATTCGATTTACGGTAAGCCAAGCGCTCCTGTCCGCGCTGTTGAGTGTTGTATTTGCGGTTCCCGTTGCGCGCGCGTTGAGCCGTCGCCAATTTAGAGGGCGCGGGATGCTCATTACATTGCTCGGCGCGCCATTTTTGCTTCCTGTTATCGTTGCTGTGATGGGGTTGCTTGCGGTCTTTGGGCGCTCTGGTTGGGTGTCACAGGGGCTAGAGCTTCTTGGCCTCCCACCAGTCCCGATTTATGGGTTTCACGGTGTGGTCATTGCGCATGTGTTCTTTAATCTCCCGCTTGCGACGCGGATCATTTTGCAAGGCTGGTCCGGCATTCCAGCAGAACGCTTTCGCCTTGCCGCACAACTTGGCTTTAGTGCGCGAGACGTTATGTGGCACATGGAATGGCCGATGTTGAAACGCGCGGCACCTGGGGCGTTCGCGATCATCTTTGCGATTTGTTTGTCGAGTTTTGCGGTCGCCCTGACCTTGGGGGGAGGACCGCGCGCGACCACTGTAGAACTGGCGATCTACCAAGCGTTTCGTTTTGACTTTGATCTAGGTAAAGCGGCGCTATTGGCCGCGATGCAGCTTGTTTTGGCAGGCTCCGCAGCGATGCTCGCGTTGTGGATGAGCCAAGGACAAGGTGGGTTTGGCAAGGGCCTTGATCGAGAGTTAGAGCGTTGGAATGAGGGATCGCGCGGCTTGGACTTTATCTCAATCGCCGCCGCTGTTCTATTCCTGTTGGTGCCGATGCTCGCAGTCGGATCAAGGGGATTGACCGCGCTGCCGAGCTTGCCGAGTGTTGTCTGGCTCTCCGCATGGAGCTCGATCCAAGTGGCGCTTTTGTCAGCGGGCCTGGCGCTTTTCCTTAGCCTTTCTATCGCGCTTGCGGTGACGAGGTTCGCGTGGATTGAAAGCGTCGGATTGCTTGCCATCGCGGCATCCCCCTTGGTGATCGGAACTGGCTTGTTCATCGTGATTTTCCCTGTCGCATCGCCACAAGACTGGGCGTTTTTGGTGACCGCCTGCGTCAATGCGGTGATGGCGTTGCCCTTTGCTTTGCGCGTTTTAATCCCCGCGGTGCAGGACGTGTGCGACGATTATGGACGCTTGGCGCTAAGTCTTGGCGTGTCGCGCTGGGGTATGCTGTGGTTGGTTATCCTGCCGCGCATTCGCGCGCCGCTCGGCTTTGCGATTGGCTTGGCTGCGGCCCTGTCTATGGGCGATCTGGGCGTCGTGGCCTTGTTTGCGGGAACAGGCGAAGCGACGTTGCCGTTGCAAATCTATCGCTTGATGGGTGCCTATCGCATGGACGCGGCGGCGGGAGCGGCGCTTTTGTTGGCTATGCTGTCTTTTGGGGTATTTTGGATCTGCGACACATGGGGGCGCCGTGGTGCTTGAGTTGAAAGAATTGGAATTGCGCCAAGGATCGTTTGCGATGAAAGCGTCGTTCGACGTGGACCCTGCAGTGCGAATTGCTGTGATTGGTCCGTCTGGTGCTGGGAAATCGACGCTGTTGATGGCGCTTGCAGGGTTCTTGCAACCTTCCGCTGGACGTCTTGAGTGGGATGGGTTCGAAATCACAAAACAAGCGCCGAGCGCACGACCCTTTTCAGTGCTATTTCAGGATAACAATTTGTTCCCACACATGAGCGTTGTGCAGAATGTCGGGCTTGGGCTTCGTCCATCCTTGCGGTTGTCCTCAGGGGAAACGAATCAAGTGAGTGAGGCTCTGGTCTCTGTCGGACTTGGTGATATGGGTGCCCGCAAGCCTGCGGAGCTGTCGGGCGGTCAACAAAGCCGTGTCGCGCTTGCAAGGGTTCTTGTGCAGCGCAAACCGATGATTCTGCTGGATGAACCTTTTGCAGCACTTGGGCCAGCTTTGAAAGCGGACATGTTGGACCTTGTTGCGGAACTATGTACGCAAACAGGGGCCGGTATGATGATGGTGAGCCATGATCCAAGTGATGCGAAACGTATCTGCGAGACCGCTATTCTGGTGGCAGGGGGTCGCGCAAATGCGCCTGTCGCGACGGATGAGCTATTACGAAATCCACCCGAGGTTTTGCGCGCGTATCTCGGCGCATAAAAGAGCCCCCGCAAGATTTCTCCTACGGGGGGTTCTTAAGTCTAAGCTTGGCGAGAGCGCTTAGCTTTCTCTGCGGCCTTTGCCTTTGATTGGCGCCCAAATCTTCTTGTTCGTGAGGTAGAGCAGAACAGAGAGGATCGTCAGGAAAAACACAGAGACGAAACCAGCTTGCTTGCGTGCCATCATCTGAGGTTCTGCCGTCCACATCAGGAACGCCGATACATCTTCTGAAATGTGCTCCAGATCGTTTGCGTGACCGTCGTTGAAGTCAACGTCCTCACCGTAAAGCGGCGGTGCCATGGATATCCAACCTCCCGGGAAGGCAGTGTTTTCGTAAAGTGTGACGCCTGCTTCTTCCTTTTCCTCGCCTGTGTAGCCAGTGAGCAAAGATGCGATGTAGTCAGGACCACCCATACCAAAGAGGAACTGGTTGATACCCAATCCGTAGGGGCCGTGGAAGCCAGCGCGTGCCTTTGCCATCATGGAGAGGTCAGGTGCGCCTGCACCGTTGTTCTCTGGGAAGTGATCCACCGGAGTTGCAGGACGCGTATCTTCCAAAGCTTCGTCATAGACTTCGAAGTTTTCAGCCGCATATGCGCGCACCTGATCTTCTGGAAGGTGGGGGCCACCTTCGTCAGAGAGCGTGCGCAGTGGGACATACTTCAATCCGTGGCAGGCAGAACAAACCTCCGTGTAGACCTGAAGGCCACGCTGAAGTTGGTTTTGATCGAACTTGCCAAAAGGGCCATCGAAAGAGAAATCGATGTTTTCAATATGCTGGTCGCCGCCACCCGCCGCAAACGCGCCGGATGAGAGAGCCAATGCAGCGATTGCTGCGATGCTGAGTTTCTTAAACATTGTCCTCAGTCCTTTCTTATTCAGCCGGTGTCGAGTCGGGCTTGCCATAGTGCGCGGCAAAGTCTTCTTCGATGGTGGCAGGCTGTGGCAATGGTTTTTCGATCACACCCAAGAGCGGCAGGATCACGAGGAAATAGCCGAACCAATAGGCAGATGCGATAAGCGAGAAGGTCGCATAAGGCTCTTCTGCGGGCATTGCGCCGAGCCACGTCAGAACGATGAAGTCGACGACCAAAATCCAGAACCACCATTTAAACATTGGACGATATCGACCCGAACGCACAGAAGATGTATCAAGCCATGGCGCGAGAGCCATCACAATGATGGCACCAAACATTGCCAGAACACCAAAGAATTTCGCATCAATGATGCCGCCTGTGATGAACTCAAAGAAGATCACGATCCAAACCTCGGATGTGAACGCACGCAAGATCGCGTAGAACGGCAAAAAGTACCATTCAGGAACGATGTGCGCAGGTGTCGCCAGCGCGTTTGCTTCGATGTAGTTGTCTGGGTGACCCAGGTAGTTTGGCATAAAGCCAACAACCGCGAAGAACACAGCCAAGATAACCGCCAGCGCGAACAGGTCTTTGATCACGAAGTAGGGCCAGAATGGCAGCGTGTCTTTCTCCGCATCCGCTTTGGATGTGCGGCGCACTTCAACACCTGTCGGGTTGTTGTTGCCTGTGGTGTGGAATGCCCAAATGTGAACTATTACAAGACCAGCAATCACAAATGGCAGCAGATAGTGCAGCGAGAAAAACCGGTTTAACGTCGCGTTATCAACAGCAGGTCCACCCAGAAGAAGTGTCTGGATCGGCTCACCGATGAATGGGATCGCACCGAAGAGGCCTGTAATAACTGTCGCACCCCAGAAGGACATCTGACCCCATGGAAGAACGTAGCCCATGAAACCAGCACCCATCATCAAAACGAAGATGAGCATGCCGATGATCCATGTGATCTCACGCGGGGTTTTGTATGAACCGTAGTACAGGCCACGGAAAATGTGGGCATAAACTGCGATAAAGAACAGCGATGCTCCATTCATGTGCAAATAGCGAAGCATGTGACCACCATTCACGTTGCGCATGATATGCTCAACAGAGGCGAACGCCAAATCGACGTGAGGCGTGTAATGCATCGCAAGGATGATACCAGTGACAATCTGCAATGCCAGGCAGAACGTCAGAATGATGCCCCAGATCCACATCCAGTTCAGGTTCTTGGGCGTGGGAAGCATAATTGTGTCATAGAGCAGACCAACGATCGGAAGGCGCGAGTGCACCCACTTTTCGCCACCTGTCTTTGGCTCGTAATGGTCGTGAGGAATTCCAGCCATCTGTGTGCTCTCCCTTAACCGAGTTTAAGTGTTGAATCGTCGACGAAAGCCACTGGCGGAACCGGAAGGTTCGTAGGTGCAGGGCCTTTGCGAATACGACCGGATGTATCGTAGTGCGAACCGTGGCATGGGCAGAACCAACCGTGATAGTCACCTGCGCCATCACCAAGTGGAACACACCCAAGATGCGTGCACACGCCCATCATTACCAGCCATTCGCCAGTCTCATCCAAGGCGCGGTTTTCGTCGGATGCGTCCGCGTCACCAAGATTGGTGTTGCGCGCATCGTCGTCGATCAAATCGGAAAGTTCGACAGCGCGGGCCTCCGTAATCTCTTCTTCGGTGCGGCGGCGGATGAACACAGGCTTACCGAGCCATTTCACCGTCAACTGCGTCCCAGGTTCGATACCGGAGATATCAACCTGAATAGAGGACAAGGCCCGCACATCAGCTGATGGATTCATCTGGTTGACGAGGGGCCAAATAGCTGCACCCGCCGTCACCGCGCCAGCGCCTGCTGTCGCGAAATAGAGGAAATCCCTCCGCGTGCCTTCGTGGGTGTCATCGTGATCGTCTGCGTGGGACACGAGATTCTCTCCATATCTAGGCCGCCGATCATCTAAGCTAGGCGGCAAATACGCGTCAGGCCACAGGACTCCCTGCGACCGGTTCGTTGGGGTATCTAGCGTCACATTTGCGCCCCGTCCAGCAAGCAAAGCATTGGAATCGATTTAGCGCCGATGTGTCGCGGTTGAGGGGGCGTTCAAACATCTGTATAACGAGAATACGTTGTAAATGCACACCACGCCGCTTTGTGAGGGTTTTTGATGCGCCTGATTCTATCTCTTTTCGCCAGTTTGACACTTTTGCCAATGCTTTCGACCCCCGCGAGCGCGCAAATCGAGCTGAGTTTCTATGGTGGATCACAGTCCTCCCCGCACAGTCGCGTGTCCGGCCAATATCCTGGTACGGGGGCCAACTATAACGGTTTGATTGGTTGGGAAGGCAAAAGCTTCGCCCCGCCACCCTATTATGGTGCGCGCGCCACGTGGTGGCGACGTCCTGATCTTGGCTTTAGCGTTGAATTGACCCACGCGAAAGTCTACGCGCCTGCCGCAGAACGCAATGCGATTGGCTTCACCGATCTGGAATTCACAGACGGTCATAACATCATTACTTTCAACATCACAAAACGCTGGAATGAACGCTTCGGATCTTTCACACCCTACGTGGGCGCAGGTGTTGGCGTCGCGCTGCCGCATGTTGATGTGATTTCCAGCAACGGCCACACCTCTTTTGGGTATCAATTGACAGGCCCTGCCGCGCGCCTCATTGCTGGTATAAAGTATGACCTGTCAGATCGCTGGGCTCTGTTTAGCGAGTATCAATTCACCTACTCGTCAAACACTGCGAAGCTACCATCGGGTGGGACGCTCAACACCAACATCATCACCAATGCGATCAACGTCGGCGTCAGCTTTAGTTTTTAACGCAGATTACAGACAGGACATTTCATGGCGGTTACAGCCTTTATCACAGGTGCCTCTTCAGGCATCGGTACAACACTTGCGCAATATCATGCATCGAAGGATGGCGATGTAATTTTGACGGCGCGCCGTGCTGTGCAGCTGAATGCGCTCAAGGTAGAGATTGAAACTGCGCACGGAGTTAGCGCGCATGTCTTCGCGTGGATATTTTGATCAACAACGCAGGTTTTGGCGGACAAGGTGAGTTTGTTGAGCGCTCTCTTGAGGCGGACCTTAGTATGATCGATCTCAACGTGAAAGCGCTCGTCGCGCTGACGCATCTCGTTGCGAATGATATGGTCGAACAGGGCTGCGGCAAGATTTTGCATGTCGGCTCGACTGCTGGCTTTATGCCGGGTCCTTTGCAAGCGACATATTTTGCGACCAAGGCCTTCGTGAACAGTTTAGTCAAGCGCTGGACAAAGAGCTTTGCGGCAAAGGTGTTAAGTCTACTGTACTCGCGCCTGGATATGGTGAGACCGAGTTTTCCAAGGCGGCTGATCTTGAAGGCACGGGTCTTGTCAAAGGCGGTGGCGCGACGGCAGAAAGCGTCGTGCAGCACGGTTATGATGCGTTGATGGTGGGCAAGCTGGTCACCATCAACGAGTTTGATTTGCGTTTCATGATCAGCTGGCTGATGCCGTTTATGCCGCATCGCATGAAGCGCAAAATGATCCGCAAAATACAGACCAAGGCTTAACCTGCTGGTGGCAGCGTCGCTTGCATTGAGGCGCGCCCACTGAAGGTTTCAAACCACGTTGCCAACCCGTCATTGTCGTTGCGCCAGTTGCGATGGCCATGACGGAAATCTACGTATGCCAGTGCGCAAGCGACAGCCACTTGCCCCATATCCAAAGGTCCTGCCAAATGGCTCATCCAGCGCGTGTTGAGCGCGGCGCAGGCTTGCTCCACCTTGCCGTACTGCGCCTCAACAAAGGCTTCCATCTGCAAGTTCTCAGGGCGCAAACGTCCTTCGTAGGTCATCAACAAGGCGGCATCCATAATGCCATCGCCAGTGGCTTCTAACGTCAGCGTTTCCCACCGCCGCGCACCGCTGGGGTAGAGCTGATTGCCCGCGCGTACATCAAGGAATGCACAGATCACGCGGCTATCATAAAGCGTCGCGCCATCGGGACGCTCTAGCGCGGGAATCTTGCCGATAGGGTTCTTCTGCACCGTTTCAGCATGCGGTGCCAAAGGCGTGCCGGACCCCTCCAAAAGCTCAACATCATCAAGCTGACCTGTTTCATGCAGCAAGACCATAACTTTGCGTACATATGGCGAAGCGGGGCTGTAGCTGAGTTTCATATGAAAAACCTTTCGAAGCGGTTAATTTGTGCTGGGGGGTGTTGCCATCCACGCAGCGAGTGTTTGTGTATCCGCGCCAATATCTTGCTCTGCGACATGAGCAGCAGCGCGTTGACGGACGGCATCGGGTTTGTTCTGACCAAGTTTCCACGTGCTTTGTATATCGTCAATGTGCAGCCGCACAGGAACAATCGTGCACATCATCTTTTCCATGATCTCAGGCGTCATTTTATCGCTGGTCCATGGGGTCTTGGGCAGAAGCTGGTTCTCAAAATGCGCAGATTGGCGACTAAGCAAAACGTGCAGATGTTTTTGCGGCTGAAGCTCTAGCTGGCCGGTGAAATGCACGGAGACATAGTTCCAAGTTGGCACCTGATCCTCGACGCCGTACCAATCGGGCGAGATATAACTATCAGGCGCAGTCACAGCGAGGCGCACGGCTCGTGCGCCTTTGCTAATCGTGCGAGCAATCGGATTGGAGCGCACCAGATGCAAATCTGCATGGCTCGTGTCGTCGCTCAGAAGGAACGGTATATGCGCAAAAAGCGGGGCAGGGTCCGCGTTCATCGCAAGCGTGCCAAAGCTGCGGGTGCGGGCGAATTCACGGCTGTGTTGCGCTTGGGCGGATCTGAAAACAGGATTTGGACGCATGTGCGCAAGAAAGATCTTCGTCGCGTCTTTTACAATTCCTTTTGTGAAAAAAATTGTATCCCTTAAGCGGTCAGTTGTGTGCTCGTTTGACCAACGATGGATGCAGTCACGATCTGACCCTCAATTTGATCCGTCTCAAAGGTGACTTCTGTAAATTGTTCTGTGCGGCCCATAGTTTGGTTTTCCATCAAAATATGATGCGTCTTGCCAATTTGCTTGCTTAGATGTGAACGCACTTTTGCATCGCCCGCATTACGAAGCTGCGCGGCGCGCGCTTTGATCACCTTACCGTTCACCGCAGGCATCTTCGCTGCAGGCGTGCCATTGCGGGATGAATAGGGAAAAACGTGGAGCCACGTGAGATCGCAATCTTCAACCAGTTTAAGCGAATTTTCAAACATTGCATCGGTCTCTGTTGGAAAGCCCGCAATAATATCTGCGCCATAGGTCATATCAGGGCGCAAACGTTTGGCTTCCTCGCAAAACGCAATTGCATCATCTCGCAGGTGACGCCGCTTCATGCGTTTGAGGATCATGTCATCACCCGCCTGCAGGCTTAGGTGTAGATGCGGCATCAAACGCGGCTCTGTTGCGATAGCCTGCATGAGGTTGTCATCTACCTCGATAGAATCAATTGAGCTAATCCTGAGGCGTGGCAAATCCGGCACGAGCTTGAGGATCCGCATGACTAGATCACCCAGCTTTGGTTCTGCTGGCAGATCAGCGCCCCAAGAGGTAAGATCGACACCCGTCAGTACAACCTCATTATAGCCTTTGCCGACAAGCCGCTTGATTTGCTCGACCACAACACCTGCTGGAACGGAACGCGAGTTGCCGCGGCCATAAGGAATAATACAAAACGTGCAACGATGATCGCAGCCGTTCTGCACCTGCACGTAGGCGCGGCTGCGCGTGCCAAAGCCGTCGATCAAATGCCCAGCGGTTTCGGTAACTGACATGATGTCGTCGACTTGGACTGCTTCGGTCTCTCCAATGAAATCAGCGGCAAGCCCTCGCCATGTGTCGGCCTGCATTTTCTCGGTGTTGCCGATGACCGCATCGACTTCGGCCATTGCAGTGAATATCTCAGGCTCTGTCTGCGCAGCGCAGCCTGTCACGATCAAACGTGCCTCCGGGTTTTCGCGACGTAGTTTGCGGATTTCCTGACGCGCCTTGCGCACGGCTTCGGCAGTCACAGCACATGTGTTCACGATCACTGCATTCTGCAATCCAGCGCTCTGCGAGAGCTCTTTCATCGCTTCGGTTTCGTATGCATTGAGGCGACAGCCAAGCGTCGTGAACTTAGGCGCGCTCATCGTATGCCCCGCCAGTGCCCGTCAAACACATGCGCCCATTTGCCAGTCATATGCACACCCGTCGGGAGCAACTTGATACGGATTTCACCAACATCAAGTGTCAGCGTCGCAGGTCCATCAATCAAACCACGTCGCATTGCAGCCACAGCCACAGCACAAGAAGAGGAGCCAGAGGCGAGCGTAATCCCAACGCCCCGCTCCCAAACCCGCATACGGATTTGGTTCGGACCAGTGATTTGCGCAATCTGCACGTTGGTACGTTCAGGAAAAAGAGGATGATGTTCAATCGTGGGTCCAAACGCCTCAAGATTAATGGCGTCCACATCATCTACAAAGAAGGTGCAATGCGGATTGCCCATACTTGTCGCTGTCGGCTTGCCTTCAATTGGTAGCTCTAAAGTGTCCATTTCACGCGCCAAAGGCACCTTGTGCCAGTCGATCATTGGTTGACCCATGTTGACTTCGATATCGCCATGACCTGCATCGACTGCTTCGAGCAAACCACGCTCAGTACGGATACTGAGCACTGCCTTGCCTGTGCCGGCCAATTCCCATCCTGCGATACAACGCGTGGCATTACCACATGCACCCGCGATACTGCCATCCGCGTTCCAAAACACCAACTCAATATCCGCAGTTTCGTGGTTCCGAATCGCAACCAGCTGGTCATATCCAACGCCCATATGACGATCCGCCATCGCAATCACGAGCGCTTGCGTGACCACAGGACCACTCTCGCGCTCGTCAAAGACGACAAAATCGTTGCCCAGCCCATGCATCTTCATGAACGGCAATTTATTACCAGCGTTCTCCACCATAAGGGCGCATATAGATGCGTGTGTGAAATGAATCCAGACATTGTGCGCAATAACACGATTTTCGGGGTTGACCCGATGCCCCGCGCTTTCTAGATACGCGCCAAGTGGGCCGTTAGCTCAGTTGGTAGAGCAACTGACTTTTAATCAGTAGGTCGATGGTTCGAACCCATCACGGCTCACCATTAAATCAAAGGCTTAGAACTTTTAGTTCTGAGCTCTTTGTTTTTCAGCGAGACGCTCAGCGAGATAAAGTGTCGTAGTATTACGTTACTCAGCGCTATGGGCTACTTGTTTTTCGTACTCAATTTATGCCACGCGCGCCTGCGCATCCGCGGCTGTGTGTAGTTGGTGTGAGCCTGCGCTCTCGAATCGGTCTGCCAGATGACCTCGAAGCTCAGGCCGAGGCCTCCGCCGAGTCCTACAATCATCAGCGCTACCACGAGAGAATCAACAACGTCACACCTTCAGACGTCTAATTCGGCGTGACAAAGCCACTCTAAGAGAAAGGAAAAAGATCAAGAAACAGACAATCCAAAAACGCCACTGGCAACATTAAAAACAAGCCGCCTAATCAATTACACAAACGAACCAGAGCCTCCAATGCTCAAGCCGCTATGACGTCCAACTTTATATGACGACGGACATTAGTCTTGCTCCCAATCAGAACATGGTGTTTTCTATGCCTCATCAAGCCCTTGCAACTTTCGATGGATGCAATAGAGGGCTCTTTTCTGGGAGGAAACAATGAAACGTATAACACTGATGAAAACCAGCTTGGCCGCAGGCGTGCTGGCATTCGGCCTTGGTGCGACAGCCGCATTCGCGGAAACCGTCACATTGCGCATGTCCACATGGTTGCCACCAAAGCACCACCACACAGCAACAACCCTGCCAGCATGGATCGCAGCTGTGGAAGAAGCATCCGGCGGCACGCTTAAGATCAAGATCGACCCAGCACCCATCGCAAAGCCGCCAGGCCAGTACGACATCGTACGCGATGGCGCAGCGGATATGTCCTATCACGTTGTGGCCTACACGCCTGGCCCATTTGAGATCTTGCGCGGCGCAGAGCTGCCGTTCTTGTCCCCAAGCGCGGAAGTCGGATCTCAGGCGGCTTATGACTGGTACGACCGTAACATCGGTTTCGACAAAGAATTCAAAGATGTCAAAATCATCACGATCTTCGTGCATGGTCCGGGCGCGATCCACTCCAAAAAGCCAATTAACTCTCTTGAAGACCTTGCAGGCGTAAAGCTACGCGTTGGTGGCGGCGGTGTGCGTATGGGTGAAGCGCTTGGTGCGACGCCAGTGGCTTTACCCGCGACGCAAGCCTATGAAGCAATCCAAAAGGGTGTTGCCGACGGTGCTATGTTCCCTTTCGAATCCATCGGCGGTTTCCGTTTGGGTGAGCTGGTGAACTATCACCTCGAAATCCCAGGTGGTCTTTATACGACTCCCTTCGCGGTCATGATGAACCCTGCGAAATTCGACGCACTCTCTGATGAGCATAAGAAAGTGCTGACAGATCTTGGTGGTGTTGCGGGCGCGAAAATCTTTGGTAAAGGCTGGGATGATGCGGACGCGGTTGGCCGTAAGCTTGCAGAAGAGCAAGACGGCGTTTTTTCCAAGCTTGAGGGTGAAGAGCTTCAACGTTGGGACGAAAAGATCGCCTTCATGAACGATGCGTGGATCGAGAAAGCAAACGCAGCCGGCCTTGACGGTGCCGCGCTTCTTGAAGACCTCAAAGCGACAGTTGCAAAATACGCCAACTAATCGCTCACGATACAAGTGGTGCCGGATGTGATCTGGCACCGCTCTTTTTTGTTTTAGGGGCGTCTCGCGTGGAAAACCTTTTAAAAACGCTCTCCAAAGTGCTGGCGAGCTTCGCTTGCATCGTGCTTTTGGCTGTGATGCTGATCACCTTCGTCGATGTTGTAGGGCGCTATTTCTTTAATTCTCCCATCACCTTTGCGGTTGAGATGATCCAGCTTGGCATGGGGCTTTTGGTGCTCTTTGGTCTTGCGATCACGACACTAGATCGCGGACACATCGCCGTTGACGTCCTCGACACCGTCGTTCCCAAATCCGTGCAACGCATTTTCGCAATGCTCGCCGCCCTGAGCGCTGTGGTGTTCATCACGCTCATCGCGTGGCGGCTTTGGGATCGCGGTATCAAGTTTTATGAAGATGGCCTTGCCACCGACGTTCTTTTCCTACCTGTTTGGCCTGTCGTGATACTGATGGCAGTCGCCGCTAGCGTGGCCGCCTTCATCGCCCTCGTGCAGTTCTTTATCCCCTCTATTCAAGGCGACACACACCCGCTCGCTCCAGATTTGGAAGACTGATGGACCCGATTACAATTGGAACGCTGACGTTCGTCATTCTCTTTTTCATGCTTATTCTCACCGTCCCTATAGGCTTTGCCATGGGAATTTGCGGCCTTGCGGGCATGTCGATGATTATCGGCTTTGGCCCCTCTCTCTCGCTCTTTGGCACAACGGTTTATGAAACTACTGTGACCTACGATCTTTCCATCGTGCCGCTTTTTGTCCTGATGGGCGCCGTTGCTGCCCGGTCTGGGTTGAGCCAGGAGCTTTATGGTGCTTTTAACGCGTGGTTCGGGGCGTTCAGGGGCGGATTGGCGCTTGCAACTGTCGGCGCATGTGGTGCGTTCGCTGCAATCTGCGGATCATCGGTTGCCACAGCAGCGACCATGTCAAAAGTCGCTCTGCCCGAGATGAAGAGATACAACTACGATGAAAGCCTCGCCACTGGGTCGGTTGCAGCAGGGGGGATCATCGGCATTCTCATTCCGCCGTCTGTCGTGCTGGTGTTGTACGGTGTTCTGACGGAAACCTCGATCGGGGACCTGTTCATCGCAGGCTTCCTGCCGGGGGTGCTGACCATCGTGGGCTTCATGCTTGTCGTTGTGGTGATGACGCGGATTTATCCCACAATCGGCCCCGCAGGTGAACAGGCAACCCTCGCTGAAAAGTTTGCTGCATTGGGCCGGACATGGGCCATCATACTGCTTTTTGCCCTGGTGATCGGCGGCATCTATTTTGGTGTTTTCACCCCGACCGAGGCTGCGGGCATCGGCGCGGTTGGCGCGTTCGTTATATCAGCCTTGCGGGGTCGTTTGACATTCATCAACATCCGCGAGGCGCTGATGGAAACCGTCACCACGACGGCGATGATTTTCACCATTCTGATCGGGGCACTCACCCTTAACAACCTCATGGTTTTTTCCGGTATTGCGGGCGCTTTGTCGGGATTTGTCTCGGGTCTTGATATGCACCCAATGGCTGTGATGGCTGTCATCTTGCTGATCTACTTGGTTATGGGCTGTTTTCTCGATGCGCTGGCGATGATTCTGCTGACGGTGCCGATCTTCTTTCCAATCATCACAAACCTTGGTTTTGATCCCATCTGGTTCGGCATTATTGTGGTAATGGTGGTAGAATTGGGCCTGATTACCCCACCAATCGGCATGAACGTTTTTGTCATCAAAGGCATGGCTCCGGATGTCAGGCTGTCTTCGATCTACAAAGGGGTTATCCCGTTTGTGATCGCGCAATTGGTTCTGATTGTGCTGGTTTTTTTCATCCCTGATATTGCGCTATGGCTGCCAGAGACAGCGCGCGCGTTCCGCTAACTGCGCGCTGCGCTTTGGGAGAAAGGGCCAAACAAATGACTGTTCTTATTGCGGGTGGTGGAATTGCAGGTCTGACTTTGGGGCTGACGCTGCATCAGATTAGCATCCCGTTCCATATCTTTGAGACCACACGCGCGCCAAAACCACTTGGGGTCGGGATAAACTTGCAACCCCCCGCAGTGCGTGAACTCTTTGCGCTTGGGCTTGAAGATATGCTGGATGAGGTCGGAATTCAGACGCGGGACTATGGGTTCTACACACGAACCGGACAGGAGATCTGGACCGAGCCGCGCGGCTGCCATGCGGGATACAATTGGCCGCAATATTCGGTACATCGGGGCCGGTTGCAAATGGCGCTTCTGGATGCACTGCTAACGCGATGTGGCGACAGCTGCATCACCTTTGGTGCCAGAGTGCGCAGGTATGAAACCAATTGCGATCGTGTGACGGTTCACTATGAAGTGCAAGGTAGTGCCAAGACCGCCTCAGCAGACATGCTCATCGGCGCGGATGGCATTCATTCTGGCGTCCGTGCGCAGATGTATCCAACCGAAGGGCCCCCAGTTTGGGGCGGTGCGATCATGTGGCGCGGCACATCCCTTGCCAAACCATTTTTGACTGGCCAGTCGATGATCCTTGCTGGGAACAACACGCAACGCTTCGTCAGTTACCCGATTTCTGAGCCAGATGGGGCAACGGACCTTTCTCAGATAAACTGGATTGCAGAAAAGACGGTCGACCCCGCAACACATTTCGAGAAAGAGGATTGGAACCGCCGCGTTGACGTAAATCAGTTTGCCAGTGATTTCTCGGATTGGGATTTCGGCTGGATCGACGTCCCGAGCCTGATCGCTGCTGCAACAGAGGTGTTCGAGTATCCGATGGTAGACCGCGAACCTGTCCCACGTTGGACAGATGGCCCTGTCGTTTTGATTGGTGATGCGGCTCACGCGACATATCCGGTCGGATCAAGTGGTGCGACACAAGCCATTCTAGACACCCGTATTCTGGCGGCTGAACTACGCGGCCATGGCCTCGGGAGTGCTGCGGCAAGCGCTTTCGAAGCGCGCGTTCTCCCCATGGCCAATAGGGTCACGTTGGGCAACCGCTGCAATGGGGGGCCTGACGCAATCATGCAAATCGCAGAGGACCGCTGCAAAGGCGACTTTACCGTTCTTGATCGTGCCTTGCCCTACGACGAAAGAGCGGCTCATTCTGCTTCGTTCAAAAAGCTAGCTGGGTTGAGCTTAGAGGCGACAAACAACGCACCCGCTCTTTTGTAAGTCTCGAGATTGCGAATTATGTAGTTGGACAGGAAATCGGAGTTATCGAAGTGGAACTGATCGATGGCCACCGCGCCATTCAACCTGCCGAGGGTATCCATGTTTGGGACGTTGATCCCTATTCTGATGCCAATCTTACAAACCCTAAAGGTCTCGTAGCGTTTGAGGATGACAAAACGCTCCCCATTTCGCTACTTTAAAACCAGCCCTGAGATCATTCGCCTGGCTGTTATGCTCTACGTCCGATTTTCGCTCTCGCTACGAAACGTTGAGGACCTGCTGCACGAACGCGGCATCGAGATCAG
>NZ_JABBAL010000028.1:25602-31761 GCF_018607995.1 Planktotalea sp. | reverse complement strand
TATTTGGATTAATAGGGTGTCACTGGGTGGATCACACAGGCAGGCTCTGTGAGACTGGGACACTAGCCATTTACGACCTTCCGTGAAGTGTCACCCAACTAGTTATATTGCCTTCACACTAAGCAGCTTGCTGCGCTGCGATGGCGACAGTGCTAACCTGTGGATACAGGGGGATGTGGGCTGAAGTCTCCACCTAGGAGAAATGGCTGTGACTGGAAGTTTATCAATCCCAAGTTATCTCTGCATTAGTCAGCAAAGGAACGCATCCAATGGCAAAGCTAGAAGTGTTGTACAACGATGACTGCCCAATATGCCGTAGAGAGATAGAGCATTATGCGGGTCTTTCGGGTGATGATGTGACCTTTGTAAAAATTACTGAGCAGTCAGCGGCTGATTGGGGGCTTACGGAAGAACAGGCTGCTAAACAGATACATGCTAGGTCAGGTGGGAATGTGACCGTGGGCGTTGATGCCTTTGTGTCCGTATGGCAGAGACTGCCTTATTATCGATCACTTTCATTGATAGTTGGCTGGCGACCCATCAGGTACATCACTGATATTGTTTATAGGAATGTCTTGGCCCCATTATTGTTTGCGATGCACAAGCGACGGCAGAGACGGCAAATAAATTCACCCAGATAACGACCGATATCCTAAGGGAAATGTGGGCTGTAGTATCCACCGAGGGAATACGCCCCCGTAGCGGAAATTAAGGCCAGACAATCCGTACCATTGCTTCGTTCTTACGATTGAACGGCAAGGTAAGCAGCCCATTGTCGGTAGCCCTGATGACCTCTGAGAATGCCTTAACCCAATCGCGGGTCAGGTAACCTAGTAGTTGGGCTTCTGCCTTATCAAAGTTCCTGTCACTGGCTCGACCGCTGTAGCTATAGACAGCGTAGTAACCACCTTTGACAGTTACTATATTATCTCAACAGTTGGATCAGTAGGCTGTGGGGCTGTCTCTGAGGTGTATGATGATGGCAGGAAGAACTGCATATACCCAGCTTCATTCTGCGCGCCTCGTATAACAGGCAAAGTCATCATCGGAAGTCTAAGTTCACCAAGTGGCTAGAATTATCAGGGAATTACCTATCAAAATAGTCATAGTAGGGGTGAAATAGGGAGTGTTTCTATGGCTCTCCCACTACTAGGACGAATAGAAATTGTCTTTACAATACAGTCACATGGCTTGTGCGTGACGACTAGGGTATGACCCGCAAGTCATTCGCTCGAGCGAAAGGATCAAACGAAAGACATTTGCAGCACGACGCTTGCAAAACCGCTATTAAATTTCGCAATGAGACTAAGTGGGTGAGCAAAACACGCTCTTATTTTACGCAGCTCTTAGCACCAAAAACCCTAACCACAGACATTATTCATCCTCAGTATAATACATCCATGTTATTGTAGATGCTGCTTTCATTACAAATCAATGTCGCTACGGGGCTGCCATCTTTCATTACTGAAACTGAACCTGCGATAGAGTGGTTCTCATCCAGCCTATCGACGGTAAAGCCTACTACGTAGCTATAGCCAGCGTTCGGAAAAGTTGCTTCGTGCCAGAGGTATCTTCCAATGCCATGATTGTAAAAACCATCAAAATCATCTTTTGAACTGGCATACAACTCCAACTCCGGCACTGCATTTTTTTTGCCATATTGATACCGCATGATCTTATTATTGTTGACACATACCGAAACAGTTTTCCTGTTTTTTTCTATCGTACAAGAAAATGCGGTTGTCCCAAAATCGCTGCATTGATTTGCTGCTAACTGACTCGAAAATAGCAACGTCGCTAAGGTCAGCATGAGGGAATAATGTCTTTTCATGGCCCGGTTCCAGATCTTTTTTAATTAGCAGAATTCGGGTATATACTACCCTATATCGAGAGCACAGCTCAGGTCCGGCAAACCAAACATCGGTTGCACCAATAGAATGGTGAACTGCGACCCAAGTTTCTCTTTTTTCTCGTATAAAACGGCCACCGTCGTACCATCTATAGTATCTGGCTCCAAGGATCCACGCTGAAGCCCAGGTGTTCTTAACAGATCAATTTTTATTCCACCAGGTCTTTGGGGTGCCAAGAAAGCTATAGCTAAATTTTCTGAGGCCCTTAATTTGTTCGCAAAAAATTCAACAGGTTGCCCGAGTTCCCATTCGATGTGCGGGCAGATGACATCCATTAAAGCAGAGCGAATAGGCGTCCCCCATTTGGGTTGGAAATAGTTGTCAACATAGAGAGGGCAGGTTGCACTCAAAAAAAGCTTAAAGTCATAAGCCCAAATATTTTCTGCATTTCAAATCCCGTATTTCCAAGATACTATCACACTCGGTGGTAGTATCAAATCGATCTGATACAACCTAAAATTCCGTAATGTCCGTAGTCAGCGTATTACTGCGTTGCAAATTATAGAAGTGGCAACTCTTGCGGTATGAAATGAGCCTAGGTGTAAGCAATGGGAAATCGTCTAATACGCTCATTTTGCGTTTCACTGCTTCCACGACACTCTAGATCGCACCTTCAGCATTTAAACTTAAGGCTAACACACCATGATTTCTTGCTAAGTTGAAAGCTCATCTGCTTGAGTGCGATTGTTAAACGCCTGAACCACGACAGCAATGCACCTGAAAGGGCCATTAGAGCCACTGTATTGACCTGTGAGTGCAGCCTTTGGTCTAAGCTAAACTCCACCGTACAGCACCACACAGACCGCTGAGCGAGGGTATGCACGTTTGTGAAAACCTGTGAGCTAGGTGACATGGCTTGCGCGTGACGACTAGAAAATGACACGCAAGTCACCCTCTAGCGAAAGGATCAAACGAAAAACACTCGAAGCGCGCCGCTTGCATCACCGCCAGCACGCTGCATAATCAAACCAGCCAGATGTGCCAAACTCTCTCTTAGTTTAGGTAGCCATTGGTCACAAAAACCCTGACGACGGACAGGCTAAAGTCTATGCCATGCGCGCCTGCACACGCGCGGCTTTATGTCATTGGTGTGAGTTTCCGCTTTTGAAGTTGTCTACCTGTTTATTTTACGAGGGGTGCCAGCTTACATCAGGTAGGACAATGACCCGGAGTTAATTGCCGAGGCGGCTAGAGACTGGATTAAGGCAGTCGGGGCTAAGACTGCCTACATCGAGCCTGGGTCACCCTGGGAGAACAGATACTGCGAGAGCTTCAACGGGCGGATGCGAGACGAACTGTTAAACGGCGAAATATTCTACTCGCTACGTTGAAGCCCAAATCATGATCGAAAGCTGGAGAAAACATTACAACACCAAGCGACCACGCATTGCACTGGGCTACCGCCCACCAGCGACTGAAGCTATCATCCCGATGGACCAAAGGCCGATCATGCACTAGCTCTAAATGTGGACCACCCAAGTGGGGCTACTCAATTGCTCTGGCCATGGTGTCGGTAGAGCACGCCAACATCGGCGCGCAGGTCGAGGTCGTCACAAGGTCTGGTCCCTTCCCCGCGATGATATGCGAGCGTCCGTTCTATGATCCAAAAAAACAAACCGCGGCTGCTTGACACCCTGCCCTTGCTCGTAACTTAACAAATAACCCGTTTGGAGATCTATCTAGGTAATTACTGAAGGTCTATTGTTTTATATGGTCAACGTTGACCGCCATCTAATTCTCCACCATGTTTATCTCAATTTTTTATTTGCAAAGAGAACTAGGGTCCTTCAAGCAACTTCTAAACTTACGCAAGGCCGAACCTAATGATAAACTTGAGACAAAAGACCGAAGCTGTGTTTTCAGATGCCATATCCATTCCCCCAACGCCCTCAAATATTGATGAAAGTGAATGGCTGACCCGGTTAGAACTTGCAGCATGCTATCGGCTGGTCGATCACTATGGCTGGACCAGCGTAGTATATAATCACATCACATTGCGTGTGCCCGGAACAAATGAATTTTTGATCAATCCTTTTGGTCTGCGATACGATGAAATTTCGGCATCTAACCTCATTCGCGTCGATGTTGATGGAAACAAAAAGTCCGAAAGCAAGTGGCCCGTGAATAAGGCTGGCTATCTCATACATTCCAAATTGCACCAAGCACGCGAAGACCTGCATTGCATAATACACACACACGAGCCCGTTTCGCAGGCGCTTTGTGCATTGCAGTCGCAGGCGATCCCGCTCACCCAAGAAGGCTGTCAGCTTTACGAACGGATTGGTTATCATGACTTTGAAGGCATAGTTCTAGACGGAAGTGAAGGACCCCGTCTAGTGGAGGCGATTGGCCGTAATGCCCACACGCTCTTGTTGCGCAACCACGGTCTGATTACCGCTGGACCAGATGCAATTTGGGCCTTTGTTCGTCACCTCGCTTTTATTCGGAATACCGAGGTACAGCTTGCTGCAATGGCATCCGGAAAACTCAATCTGATACCAAACGAAATTATGGTAAAGACACGCGAACAATTTGAAGGTGGCTCGGCGCAGGCAAATGCACTTGTTAGACATCCCGAATGGCCAGCCTTAGTGCGACTGATTGATCAAATAGACCCTACTTGGAAAAGCTAGAATCTAGCTTAGCTGTCGCTTCGAAAGCCAATCACAATCCTAAATCCTCCAAATAAGGCCCTCCCTTTGAAGTGGTCCGCCCCTGTAGTTAGGACAGCAGAGGGCTAGAGATGGCCATTAAGAGTCCCAAGCCGGAAGAGATTGTCATGAAGTTACGGCAAGTTTAAGTTCTGATGGGCCAAGACATGCCCCTAATTGATGCTATCAGACAGATCAGCGTGAATAAACAAACCTATTATCGCTGGAAGAAGAAGTACGGCATACCGCGAAGGATTAGAATTTGGTGCCAATTGCGGAACCCTGAAATGCCACGCATAGTACCTATACCGGCAGGCCCGTACCCGTTGAAACGTGGGTGCCAAAACTTTTTCAGCTCCATGATCGCATGGATTAGGATCGCTTGGGTATTTGCACAGAGCAGTCAACATGCCGATCACATGATCCATCGTCGCTTGCCCATAACCTGAAACGTTCAGCCCGTCGCTGCTCAAAGGCGAAGGTGTGCAGAGAAACTTGCCTAGTTGCGGGGCCATCGGCCACGCGCCCGATTGCATCATCAGTTCCGGCATATCCCAGATTGCTTGCATCGAGCTGATCTTGCCATTCTCAATCTGATAAAACTCATGATAACGCATGTGCGTCAGATGTCCCGTCGGGGTAATATCCATGAAGGGCGCGACGAAAGTGCCCATGTAGTTATCCCCCATGGAGCCGATCCAGTCGCGCCCCTCTGGGTTAGTGCCAGCAAGCATGATCATATCACGGCACTCAAGGTCGGGCATGGCGGCATGAAGCGGTCCGATGCAAGTGTTCCAAAGCGCATCTGGTCCCGTCAAATCGCCAAACGGGTGGCACATATGCAGCGCCGCATCGGGTGCAAACACGCCGCGCATCGCCTTGCGATTGGCAGTCTCTTCAACATCCATCATCGCCAATTGGAACGGCTTGATCAGCATTTTCAAGGCATCGAGGCTCATTCAGCGGCCGTTCCATATGGCACGTTCTTACCACCATAACGACGGACCCGAAGGTTGCACTGTTCTGCATAACCCACGAATCTTTCCAACAGACACAATCGCGAGCCATATGCACCAATCTCTGCTGCAGATTCATCTGTAGTGACACACTGATAGCTATGCGTTTTCAGGAACTTACCAACCCAAATACCACTTTTGTAGCGCCCTGCTTTCTTCGTTGGCAGCGTGTGGTTAGTGCCGATCACCTTGTCGCCATTGGCTAAATTTGTGCGCGGCCCAAGGAACAAAGTCCCGTAGGAATGCATGTTCTCAAGGAACCAAACATTGCGGTCCGTCATCACTTGGACGTACTCGGAGGCAATATCGTTGGCGACGGTCAACATTTCGTCATAGGTGTCGCACAGGATCACCTCGCCATAGTCTTCCCAGCTGGTGCGAGCAGTCTCTTTGGTTGGAAGAATTTCGAGAATGCGTTGGATCTCGACCAAGGTTTCTTCGGCCAACCTCTTCGAATTCGTGAGCAAGACCGCTGACGAGTTATAGCCATGCTCCGCTTGGCCTCAGCCACGAAGGCATTACCTGGACCGACCAGCATATCTACAGGTTTGATCGTTTCCGTACCAATCGCCATCGCACCCA
>NZ_JABBAL010000028.1:0-25502 GCF_018607995.1 Planktotalea sp. | reverse complement strand
CCGACCAGCATATCTACAGGTTTGATCGTTTCCGTACCAATCGCCATCGCACCCACCGCTTGCATGCCACCCATCGCGTAAATCTCGTGTGCGCCACCCATATGCATCGCCGCAACAATTGCCGGATGCGGTTCACCGTTCATTGGAGGAGCAGACGCGATGATCCGAGGAACCTGCGCAACATTGGCCGTGAGCACCGACATATGCGCAGAAGCGACCATCGGGAACTTACCACCTGGTATATAGCAACCCACTGATTGCAAATGGATATTCTTGTGATCCAGCACAACACCCGGCATGGTTTCCACTTCGATATCCGTCATTGACGCGCGCTGCGCTTCGGCGAAACGGCGAATTTGGACCTGCGCGAATTTGATATGTTCCATGTCGCGCGCCGAAACTTTGCTCATCGCAGCGTCTATTTCGGATTGGGCTAAACGGAAGTTCTCAGGTTCATACTTATCGAACTTCGCGCTCAACTCGCGCACAGCTGTATCGCCGCGCTCCTCAATATCTTTTAACGTATCCTCAACGATACCGCGCACTTTCGCATCGTCTTCTGCGCGTTCCGCCTCGGATTTTCCAGTTTTAAGCGTCGTGATTGCCATTGATTTCATCCTCGTCGTTTCACCGCACTAGACGCGAGTTATTTCTGAAAACTGTAGCCTAGACGCACCTGTGGCCCACTCGCGCGCAAAGGGTTGCAGCTCAAACAAGCGACAGCCATCGCTACAAATTGGGGCACTTGAAGCGCGAGCATCCTGCGACGACCGTGTTGCTTGAGCGCTATGCTCTTGGCCGCAATCCTCATTTTCGCAATGGCCGTGACGCGAACGCGCCTATCTTTCCAATTGGCGATGTGGACCCCTGCCTGCCCGTTCATGAGGACGCCATCGGCGCTGTAACTGCATCTGGCAAACCTGTGGCGTTCCAGCATAGCGCTGCGTTTCTGGCGCTGCGCTAAGCAAGAACTGTGGAGTATGAAAACGTCTCTTTAAGGCTCGAAGCAGGGGGCATCAGGGCTGTTGGCACCGGCAATATAGACCTTGGCAGTCATCAGGCCTTCTGGTTTGCTTGGTCCCAATTCCATCCAGACACCGCGCTTTGGACGCCCTAGCTTTACCGTTTAAAACAAAAAGCCGCGCTCTGCATCTCTGCAAAGCGCGACTTTTCTTTGTGGTGTGGTGGCTCTTACTACTTTGTTATGATCTCCGGCCCCATGAAATAGGTGGGTAGAAAGGTTGAGAACCACGGCACATAAGTGATGATGATCAGGAACACGAAGAGCACTGCAAGGAATGGCAGCGCCGCCTTCACCACACGCATCATAGGCATGCCAGCAACACCAGAGGTCACGAAAAGGTTCAAACCAACTGGCGGCGTGATCATCCCGATCTCCATATTCACGACCATAATGATGCCAAGGTGAATTGGATCAATCCCCAGTTCAATCGCGATTGGGAACACCAAGGGGGCCACAATGACAATGAGGCCTGATGGCTCCATAAACTGACCACCGATCAGCAAGATCACATTGACTATCACCAAGAACATCACCGCACCAAAACCCGCTTGCAACATCGCGCCAGCGATCTGCTGTGGGATTTGCTCGTCAGTCAGGACATGCTTCAGGATCAACGCGTTGGCGATGATGAACATCAAAGTCACTGTCAGCTTGCCCGCTTCAAACAACGTATCGCGCGTGTCTTTGTGGAAGAACGCAGTGGCCAAAGCGATAGGTTTTTCAAGCAGACTTAGATTGCGCTGCCCCTCACCCTTATAAAGCGGCCCCATATCACGATAGATAAAATTCGCAATGAAGAACGCATAGACCGCGGCCACGGCCGCTGCCTCTGTCGGGGTGAAGATACCGCCGTAAATGCCGCCCAAGATGATCACGATCAGGAACAGGCCCCAGCCTGCTTCCGCACCTGAAGCCCAGACTTCACCCCAGCCCTTCCACTCGCCTTTGGGCATGTTGCGCATTTTCGCGATGGCATAGATCGTCACCATCAACATCGTGCCAGCCATAAGACCCGGAATGACGCCCGCAAGGAACATACGGCCCACGGAAACATCCGTTGCAGAGGCGTAAACAACCATCACGATGGACGGCGGAATGAGGATACCAAGCGTACCTGCGTTGGCGATTACACCAGCCGCGAAGTCCTTACTATAGCCCACCTGCACCATGCCCGCGATGACTATGGAGCCGATGGCCACAACTGTCGCAGGGCTAGAGCCAGAGAGCGCTGCGAAGAGCATACACGCGAAGACACCTGCGATTGCGAGGCCTCCGGGCAGATGGCCCACAATGGCAATCGAGAAACGAATGATCCGCGCCGCAACGCCGCCTGTGGACATAAAGCTAGAGGCTAAAATGAAGAACGGGATCGCAAGCAGCGTGTAGTGCCCTGCCATCGCTTGGAAAAACGTCTGCGCGATTGAGGCAAGCGATGTATCGCTCAGCACCAGTAAGAAGATGATCGACGAGAAACCAAGCGAGATCGCGATGGGCACGCCGACTAGCATCAGGCCGATGACTATAGTGAATAAAATTGCGACTTCCATGTCCTCAGCCCTCCTTATTCATTCGGGCCACGTTGGCCACATCTTCTTCGGCCTCATGGCTGACGATGATCGTGGCTTGCGTGCCTTTGAGCACACGAATGCCGACTTGGATGAAGCGGAACAAAAGCAAAGCTGCGCCAAACGGCAGCATCGCGTAAGGAATAAACCGCGGAAGTTTTTCGTATTCTTCACCTTGGTTCATGCTGCTTTCCAGAAAACGCAGGAACTCAGGCAAAGGAATGTCGTTGGTCTCATACCATGCTTGATCGCGGCTATTCTCGAACCCCGTCGGGAACCAGCGTCCAGATGTGGAATCATACCCCGCGAAAGGCGCCCAGTAATCCCACGACCCTTTAAGCAGTAAAAACGCGTAAGCGATACACACCGCAACGGCGATAATCGCAAGGACCCGTTTCACGGGCGTGCCGAAGAGGTTGATGATCGCATCGACACCCAAATGCGCGGTCACTTTCACCGCGTAGCTGATGCCAAATAATACGAGCCAAGCAAAAAGGAAGGAGACCATCTCAAGCCCCCAGATTAACCCTGTGTTGAAGCCATAGCGCAGGATCACATTGGTAAAGGTGATCAAGGTCATGAGGCCAAGGATCAGCGCAATCGCCGTCTCTTCGATCTCATTCACAGCGCGGCCCAATGCAGTTTGCGGCTCAAAATGCGCAGACATGCCGGTGCCTCCCTATTCTGTTCTGGGTGAATTCATATCTCACTCCGGCGCGAATTCATGCGCCGGAGTGGACCACATAACGTGGAATTAGTGCTTCGCGTTGATCGCTTGCGCGGCATCGATGTTCTCTTGACCCACGTCCTCTTTGAACTGGTCCCAAACAGGCATCATCGTGGTGACCCACTCTTGACGCTGCTCAGCACTCAGCTCACGTACAACGCCGCCTGCATCCAGAATGGACTGACGTGCAGCTGCGTTCACAGCAGTGGATTCGGAGTTACGTGTTGCCGTCACCTCCTCGACAATCGTGCCCAATTGGCTGCGCACGTCATCCGGCAGACCGTCCCAGAAATCCGTGGACGTTACGACGAGATAGTCAATGATACCGTGGTTGGTTTCAGTGACGCCATCCTGCACTTCAAAAAACTTCTTGCCGTAGATGTTGGACCATGTGTTTTCCTGACCATCCACAACACCTGTCTGCAATGCGCCGTAAACCTCAGAGAAAGCCATCGGCTGCGGAGATCCGCCAATCGCTGCCATCTGTGCTTTAAGCACGTCAGAGTTCTGAACGCGGAACTTAAGGCCATTCGCATCTGCTGGGGATTCAAGCGCAACATTTGCAGACATCTGCTTCATGCCATTGTGCCAGAACGCAAGACCAAGAAGACCACGACGCGTCATGCTTTCTTTCATCGCCTGACCGGTTTCAGACGTTTGAAACTCATCAACCGCGTTGATGTTCTTGAACATGAACGGCAGGTCAAACAAGCGGAATGTCTTGGTGAACTGCTCAAACTTTGACAAAGACGGCGCGGCCATCTGAACGTCGCCCTGAAGCAGCGCCTCAAGAACTGCGTCATCGTTATAAAGCGTGGAGTTCGGGAACACTTCCATGCAGGCCTTACCGTTCATCTCATCGTTGACGCGCTGCTCAAGCAAAGTCGCCGCGATGCCTTTCGGGTGCTTGTCTGTGTTTGTCACATGGCTGAACTTGATGACGATCTCACCGTCATCACAGGCTGCAGCCGCTGTGTTTGCAGTCACTGCAAGTGCCAAAGCCGTCGCGGCTGTTGCTAGAAACTTCATGAATATCTCCTCCCAGAGCATTGAATATGAGTGAGACCCCGACGAGTCGGGCCCCTCTGTGACACAGAGAATGCGCTGGATTTGCACAGGTCTCAAGCGCTTAACCAATCTTGCAGATATCAAAGCCTTTGAGTCCCTTGCGTCGAAACAAGCGCAACGTCGCGCGCAGGGCTTGCCAAGCCCCCTTGATCCTAGCAATGCTGTGCTCATGACACTCTGGCAACAACTCCCGACCGACCCCGCATTCGTGCAGGACCCCTACACCGCCTATGCGAAAGCGCGCGCGCTTGCCCCTGTTCAGGATTGGCCCGCGTATGGAATGACGGCAGTGTTCAGCTACAAACTAGTTATGCAGATCTTGAAAGACCGCCGATTTGGGCGAGAAGCGATTGAGCCCGCTGAAATCCCCCCACATCTCGCGCCATTTTATGCAATTGAAGCCCACTCCATGTTAGAGCTAGAGCCGCCACGCCACACGCACCTGCGCTCTCTCGTTTTGCGTGCATTTACATCCCGCCGGATCAAAGAACTCGCCCCAGAAATCGAGGAGCTTTGTGATGATTTACTCGACAAGATCCCGCAAGATCAGCCTTTTGACCTGATCAAGCATTACGCAACGCCGATCCCCGTGATCATCATCTGCCGCTTACTTGGCGTGCCTGAAGACCTTTCAGATCAATTACTTACATGGTCCAACGATATGGTCGCCATGTATCAAGCCCGCCGTGATCGCACCATTGAGGACCGCGCGGCACAGGCCGCCACCGATTTTGCCAATTTTGTTCGTGAGTTTGCCGAAGAGAAACGCAAACACCCTGCGGACGATCTGATCACCCAACTTCTATACGCAGAGGAAAACGGCGACAAACTCAGCATGGATGAGCTGATCACAACCTGCATCTTGCTTCTGAACGCGGGGCATGAAGCCACAGTGCACACACTCGGCAACGGCGTGAAAACCTTGATCGAGTCGCAAACACCCCTTAGCGCGCTATCCGATCAAGCGATTGATCAAACCGTCGAAGAAATCCTGCGCTATGATCCGCCTTTGCACGTATTCACGCGCTATTGCTATGAAGACCTTGATCTTGATGACCACAGCTTCAAACGCGGCGATGAGATCGCCTTGATGCTGGCTGCTGCAAATCGGGATGGCGTGCAATGGCCTGATCCAAACGGCTTTGAATATTCAAGAAAAATCCAAACCAACACCAGTTTCGGCGGCGGTCTCCACTTCTGTGTTGGTGCACCGCTTGCACGTTTAGAGCTCCGCGTCGCACTTCCCAAGTTATTCACGCGTTTCCCACAGCTCCAAATCACAGCCCCCCCGAAATACGCTGATCTTTACCATTTCCACGGGCTTGAACGCTTGATGCTCACCACTGATTGAGGATTTTCAAATGCGCTATGTGATGCTCGCTTTGCTTTTCTGCCTTGCCGCCCCGACCACGGCTCAAGCACGTAATCTCACCCCCGAAAAAGCAAAGGGAATTAACACAATCATTACTCAATGCGTCAGCTTCACGCACGCGAGTTTCGCCAATGCCGCCTGCGATGATCTACTAATACGCATTGAGCCCATGATCCGCACAGAGGACCGCACTCATATCGCACTTAGGCGCACAGAATGAGGCTTTGAACGCGACGTTTACCTAACTACCGAAAACTCACCACCAAACGCAGCGCACCTTACACTTTACGTTCGTGGTGCAGACAGCCCAACCGCGATGTTTGTCTGGCTTTCACTCTACAAACAAACACCCTCAGGCCGCCTCATGCTATGGGAAGATTCCGGCCTCGGCTCTGGTGAAAAACCAGTCATTGCGAACGGCCTCTCTCAAGGTCTCACACAAAAACTTGTCCCCGTTTTGAAAACCATCGCCCAAAACAAGGCCCCCTAAGCGCTTCCTATTTCCTTAAATATCCCAACCGGTGTGGGGGCTAGCCCCCGCACCGGTCGGATTGCGATAGCAATTCGAAATATTAAATCGGAAGCGCCGTCGTACTTTTGATCTCTTCCATCGACAAAAGTGCTGTCACATTATGCACCTTCACCTCTGAAATCAGCGCTTGATAAAACACATCATAGGCCCTCGCATTCTGAACCCTGACCTTCAAAATATAATCAATATCGCCCGCCAAACGATGCGCCTCTTGCACCTCCGCGCGCTCCAAAAGCGCCTTCAGAAACGCCGCTTGCCAGCTCGCATCATGCTCCGACGTGCGGATCAATACAAAGAAACAAGCCTCAAACCCCAAGGCCTCAGCATCCAGTTTTACTGTCTGCGCCCCGATAATGTCCGCCTCACGCATTTTGCGGATACGATTCCACACGGGGGTCTTGCTCGACCCCACTTCACGGGCAATTTCATCCAGCGAACGGTCCGCATCCACCTGGAGCGCGCGTAGGATTTTTCGGTCTGTATCGTCTATTCGGGCAGCCATTCGCAATTCCTCTCATTCTCAGAACGTTTAGACCAAAACTAAACTCATTGCAAAACAACTTCCCTATCAGACCCTAATGCCTAGCAAAAATGAAGAATATCTTCCTATATTGCGGTCAGACACCAACCGAATGGAGCTACCTCATGGATCACTTCCCAATCTTCGTCGCCCTCGCAGGTCGCCGCGTGATCCTTGCAGGCGGTGGTGAGGCCGCATTGGCGAAACTCCGTCTCCTCCTAAAAACAAACGCACATATCACAGTGTTCAGCCCGACAGCCGCACCCGAGATTGAACAGTGGCACGCGGCAGGCAAACTCACCTATATCGCACGCTCCATCGCGCCAGGTGACGCCATGTGTGCCGTGCTGGCCTATGCCGCAGATGAAGATCACGCGCTTGATGCGCGCACCTACGAAATCGCCCGCGCTGATGGAGCAATGGTGAACATCGTCGATAATCTCGGCGACAGCCAATTCATCACCCCTGCTATCGTAGACCGTGATCCCGTCACAATCGCAATCGGAACAGAAGGCGCAGCACCTGTTCTCGCGCGTGCGATCAAAGCAAATCTTGAAGAGCGCTTGCCACAAAAACTGGGCACGCTCGCACGTATCGGCAAGACCTTTCGAAAGGCCGCAGATGTACTGCCAATGGGCCGCGCGCGCCGCGACTTTTGGCGGGACTATTATTTCACCAGTGGCCCCAAAGCCGACAGCGAGACCGATATCCAAGCGGCCCTCGACGCCACACTCAGCAAACACATCGCCCGGAAAACCCGTACCGCACATATCGCTTTTGTTGGCGCAGGTCCTGGGGATCCCGAACTTCTCACCCTCAAAGCGCGCAAGGCAATTGATGAGGCGGATGTCATTATCCACGACCGCCTCGTCACTGGTGAAATCCTTGAACTTGCGCGCCGCGAAGCATTGATTGTCGATGCAGGCAAAGAGGGTTTTGGCCCCTCCATGCCTCAAGACCACATCAACACGCTGATCGCAGAGTACACTCAAAACGGTGCTCAGGTTGTGCGGCTCAAATCTGGTGATCCTACCATCTTTGGCCGCCTTGATGAAGAAATCGAAACCTGCCAAGCTCATGAAATCGCTTACTCTATTATCCCGGGCATCACAGCTGCCTCCGCCGCAGTTGCAAGCATCGGGCAAAGCTTCACACGTCGTGGACGCAATGGGTCTGTCCGGTTCCTAACAGGACATGACATGAAGGGTTTCGCAGATCACGATTGGGCGACTCTTGCCAAACCGGACGCAGTCGCCGCGATCTATATGGGCAAGAAAGCCGCACGATTTGTGCAAGGACGCTTGCTCATGCACGGTGCGGATCGTTTGACCCCCGTCACCTTAATCGAGAACGCATCGCGCCCTGATCAACGCATCATTCCGGCGACCCTTGAAACCCTCGCAGAAGTCACCGCCGTCACAGGCCCTGCGGTCATTTTCCTTGGCCTCGCCCCACACGAAGCTGCCAGTTCACTCGCCGATCTCCCACAAGAGGAATTCGCATAATGTCCCGTTCTTTCACGCCCAAAGTCGTCACCGCAAACGCGCTTCTAGAAGGCGATGTTGTTTATCTCACCAACGATGATCGTTGGACGCGCTCATTGAAAGACGCGGTTTTGCTGATGGATGAAGCCGACGCAGACCTACGCCTGCTGCAAGCCCAAGCGCAAACAGGCGTGGTCGTCGGAGCTTACCTTGCAGACATGCAAGACGGCCCGGATAGCCCCGAACCAATCCATTTTCGTGAGGCGTTTCGCCGCAAAGGCCCCTCCAATTACGCACACGGCAAACAGGAGCAATTCTGATGTACGCATATAACGACTTCGACAAATCCTTCCTCGCATCCCGCAATGCACAGTTCCGCGCGCAGGTGGAGCGCCGCATCGCCGGTCATTTGACCGAAGACGAGTTCAAACCGCTGCGTTTGATGAACGGTGTTTATTTGCAACTTCACGCTTACATGCTGCGTGTCGCCATTCCTTACGGCACACTGAACTCTGGCCAGATGAACATGCTCGCACATCTCGCGGACAAGTATGACAAGGGCTATGGCCATTTTACCACGCGCCAGAATATCCAGTATAACTGGCCAGAATTGCGCGACATTCCTGACATGCTTGATGATTTGGGCACCGTGGAAATGCACGCGATCCAGACCTCGGGCAACACCATTCGCAACGTAACTGCGGATCATTTCGCGGGTGCTGCCGCCGATGAAATCGCCGATCCGCGCCCTGTGGCAGAGCTGATCCGTCAATGGTCCACGGACCACCCCGAATTCCAGTTCCTACCGCGTAAATTCAAAGTGGCCGTAACTGGCTCCGAGAGCGACCGGGCCGTAACGCGCGCCCATGACATTGGGTTGCGCATGGTAGAACGCGACGGCGTTGCAGGTTTTGAGGTCATCGTGGGCGGCGGTTTGGGCCGAACGCCCATGCTGGGCAAAGTCATCGCAGATTTCTTGCCTCGTGAAGATTTGCTGCCCTACTTGGAAGCAATTGTCAGCGTGTATAATCTCTTGGGGCGCCGCGATAATAAGTACAAAGCGCGTATCAAAATCACTGTACACGAGAACGGTTTGGAGAAAATCCGCGACCTCGTAAACGAACGGTTCGTTGAGATCAAAGCGCGCTTCAGCGGCATTGATCAGGAGTTGTTTAAGAATATCGAAGCGGCCTTTGCCGCGCCTGAGTTTGCGGTGAAATCCGTCGATGCCTATGACAGCGCACGTCAAAGCGATCTCGTCTTTCGCGCGTGGTCTGACACGAACCTGCATGCGCACAAAGCGGATGGTTACTCTATCGTTACCGTTTCCATCAAAAAGCACGGCGCAACGCCAGGTGATGCGAGCGCGGAACAAATGCGCGTTCTTGCAGGCATCGCTGCGCGCTTCGGACATGATGAGCTACGTATCTCTCACGAACAGAACGTAATCCTGCCGCATGTGCATAAATCCGATCTGCCTGAGGTGCACAGCATCCTCAAAGCGAACGGACTTGGGACTGCGAACATCGGTCTGATCTCCGACATCATCGCCTGCCCGGGCATGGACTATTGCGCCCTTGCGACCGCGCGATCTATCCCGATCGCCCAGCAAATCGCGACACGTTTCGACGAGCTGAAACTCGAGCATAAGATTGGCGAATTAAAGATCAAGATCTCTGGCTGCATCAACGCTTGCGGGCATCACCATGTGGCACATATCGGCATTCTTGGCCTCGATCGCGCTGGCGTGGAGAGCTATCAAATCACGCTTGGCGGTGATCACACAGAAACCGCGGCCATTGGAGAGCGCGCAGGTCCGGGCTTTAGTGCGGATGACATTATCCCCGCGATTGAACGCCTTGTGGAGGCTTATCTGGAGCTGCGTCAAAGCGACGAAGAAACCTTTATCGAAAGCTACCGCCGTCTCGGTCTCGCCCCATTCAAAGCGGCGCTTTATCCAGCCGAGGATGAAAAATCCGATGCCGCTTGATGATCTTGTCTCATCCCTCAGCCTGCGGCACCGTGTCGAAGAAGCCCGCATTGCGATCAATATTGCGCATTCAGAGCAACGTCTGAGCAAGATCGCACTGGTGTCATCCTTTGGTGCGGAGGCGGCTGTGCTTTTGCATCTCGTAGCCACCACGCAGCCTGACATGCCTGTGCTATTCCTCGACACGGGCAAGCACTTCGCCGAAACGTTGAGCTATCAAAAAGAGCTTTCCCGCGACTTGGGACTGCGCGACTTGCGCGTGATTAAGCCTGACGGTCAGAACCTCGCCAAGGAAGACCCATACGGCGCGCTTCATACGTTTGACACCAGCGCTTGCTGTGGTCTGCGCAAAGTCGCGCCTTTGAAGAACGCGCTCAAAGAGTTTGACGGTTGGATCACAGGGCGCAAGCGCTATCAGGGCGGTATTCGCAAGAGCCTTGAGGTGTTTGAGGGCGATGAGGCGACGGGCAAACTCAAGATCAATCCACTGGCCCATTGGAGCCTTGAGGACATGCGCGCCTATGCGCAAAGCCACTCGCTGCCGCCGCATCCTTTGCTCGCTGAGGGATACCTCTCGATTGGTTGCGCGCCCTGCACCAACCGCACGGACGACACAGATGATCCCCGTGCAGGTCGCTGGGCTGGTCAAGACAAAAGCGAATGCGGCATCCATGTGCCATCCGCTCTTAACACTACAGAAAGCACACTCTCATGAGCACAGTTGTTACAGATAAAGGCTTCACAATTGATGATTGGAACGCTGGATATGAGGGCGCAGATACGCTTGATTTGGCCTCCGACGCAGATCTTGTCAGTCTTGATTTCAACGGAATCGTGATGATCCGTGTTGATTTTCCAAGCTTTGCAGATGGGCGTGGCTTTACCATCGCGCGTCAATTGCGCCTGCGCGGCTACACAGGTCGCTTGCGTGCAAAGGGGCACGTTATCGCAGATCAATACGCCATGGCGCGCCGCGCGGGCTTTGACGAGGTTGAGATCGACGCAAGCCTTGCGCAACGCCAGCCTGAGCCGGATTGGCTTGCGCGTAGCAATTGGCAAGCGGGCGACTATCAGGCACGCCTGCGCGGCTAGGCCACGTGCGCCCGCCCTTCCCAAAACAGAAAATCCATATTACACGAGGAAACGGAACTTAAATTCCGTTTGTATACATATGAATGAGATGACCTCCGTGACCGCTCAAACCACTCCCAAAACACACACGCTTCCTGACGCACAAACCGTGACACAGGTGAAACATTGGACGGATAGCCTTTTCTCGTTTCGCATGACCCGCCCCACATCCATGCGCTTTCGCTCTGGCGAGTTTGTGATGATTGGCCTCATGGGCGACGTGAACGAGAAAACAGGCAAAGCGAAACCACTTTTGCGCGCTTATTCCATCGCTTCGCCCTCATGGGATGAGGAGCTTGAATTTTATTCAATCAAAGTGCCCGAGGGACCGCTGACCTCCAAATTGCAACACATCAAAGTGGGCGACGAGATCATTTTGCGCCCCAAACCTGTGGGCACATTGGTGCATGACGCGCTGATCCCCGGCAAACGGCTGTGGTTTTTTGCAACAGGCACGGGCTTCGCCCCCTTTGCGTCGCTTCTGCGCGAACCTCAAACCTA
Organism: Planktotalea sp.; assembly: GCF_018607995.1. Classification (GTDB taxonomy): domain Bacteria; phylum Pseudomonadota; class Alphaproteobacteria; order Rhodobacterales; family Rhodobacteraceae; genus Planktotalea. The sequence continues at coordinate 13,588 of NZ_JABBAL010000028.1, read as the reverse complement.
TGAGGATTATGACGAGGTAATCATTACACACACCTGTCGCACTGCGGGTGAACTGACCTATGGACGCGAGCTGATCGAGGCCTTAGAGCATGATGAATTGCTCAACGAGGTTATTGGCGATGGGTTTTGGAAAAAGATTAAATACTACCCCACTACGACGCGCGAAGAGAGTGCGAAAATGGGGCGGATCACTGATCTGATCAACTCTGGCGACGCCTATGCAGAGCTGGGTGTCGAACCGCTGAGTGCAGAAAACGATCGCGCGATGATTTGTGGCAATCTTGCGTTCAACCTTGAACTCAAATCGATGCTGGAAGCGGCAGGTCTTGAAGAAGGGGCGAATTCAAAGCCTGCGCAATATGTGGTTGAGAAGGCGTTTCTGGATTGACATCAAAGGGCGCGTGATATCACGCGCCCTACGAATTCGTTTCGCGCGCGAAACGATTTAACAATTATTATAAGATTGTTAACTTGCAGATCGGTAGCGCAACAACGGCGTGCCTTCTACCGTGATGCGATGCATCAAACGCGCATGGCCAGCGTAATCTGCACAGGCGAAATGCTGCACCAAACGGTTATCCCAAATTGCAACGCTGCCCTCTTTCCATACAATGCGGCAAGTATATTCGGGCCGTGTCGCATGTGCGTAGAGCATGGCCAACAAAGGCGCACTTTCCTCAATGCTCCACCCCTCAAACTGCACCGTGAAATCACCGTTTACATAAAGACAGGGCGCGCCCGTATCGGGGTGCGCAATGACGACGGGGTGTTTTGTCGCCGCTCGAAAGGCCGAAGTGTCCGCATCAATACCAACTTTGCTATCTGCAAAACTACCATCGGAATGTACAGCGCTCAGATCGCGTAGCGTCGCCTTCAAGCCATCACTCAGCCCTTCGTAAGCGGCGGCCATGGAAGCAAACAAAGTATCCCCACCAAAGGGCGGCAATGTGCGCGCAGCGAGGATCGAGCACATTGCAGGGGCCGGATCATAAGAATGATCCGTGTGCCACGTCCCACCGATTACTCGCGTCATATCGGGCGATGTGCGTACCTCGGCAATATTGGGATGGCTCGCGACAGGCGTGAAAAAACGGTTGATGTCGATGGTGCCGAACCGCTTTGCCAGTTCAATATGTGCTTCCGGTGTGAGAGACTGATTTGGGATCACAACGACGCCATGGGCAAAAAGTGCATCGCGCAGGGAGATGAACCCATCATCCGAGAGAGCATTCAGATCGATCGATGTGATTACAGCGCCAAGCGATCCTGAAAGTTTCGTTATGTGCATATCCGCTCCTTTACACTTGTAACGGAGCCTGTTTGGACGCGATTCGGCAAGAAAAAACCCCGCACCGAAATGCGAGGCTTCAGGGTATAAACAAAGCCTAGCTTTGGCTCACATGCCAAGCGTACCTTTGATTTGCTCAAGCACACCGTTGAGGAGCTCAGGATTGTCCTTTGCTCTGTCCAGGGCTGTTTTGAGCGAATTTTCTTCAAAGCGGCAAGCTCAGAACCATCGATTATCTCACCAACTTTATCCAAGTTGAAGCCTTCTGGTGTCGGCAAGTCTGCCAAACCACCAGCAGCTTCTTCTGCAGCAGCGGCCTCTTCAACTGCGTTGTTGGAGTAGACCATGTAACCGCCAACCAACACGACAGCAGCCAGGACAACCCAAATCAAATTCTTCATGAAACTTTCCCTCGAGAAAAACTTTTCGCATTCAGCACATGCTCCTGAATGTTGCAAACGCGAAATGAGTGCTTAAACGCAAGAGGAAAACATGCCCAAACGACCCAAGATCAGCGATTTGGCGCTTGAAGACAGCGCACGCAACCTTTACCTTGAGGTTTCGAAATTATAGCCATCTAAGGATAAATACCATAGCCCGCAGACCACACAATGCGCCACCACAGCGCGACACCGGACCTCGTGTTAACGATAAAATCCGCTCTCCTGAGATCCGCCTGATTGGCGCAGAAGGTGAAAACGTTGGGGTAATTCACCCTGCAAAAGCCCTGATTATGGCCGAAGAAGTAGGTCTTGATCTGGTGGAAATTTCCCCCAACGCCAATCCGCCCGTCTGCAAGATTATGGACTTTGGTAAGTTCAAATACGAGACGCAAAAGCGTGAAGCCGAAGCGCGTAAGAAGCAGAAGATTATCGAGATCAAAGAAGTCAAGTTCCGTCCAAATACTGATACGAATGACTATGATGTAAAGATGCGCAACGTCTATAAGTTTCTGGAAACCGGAGATAAAGTGAAAGTCACTTTGCGTTTCCGCGGTCGTGAGATGGCGCACCTTAACCTTGGCCGCGAGTTGTTGGAACGCGTTGCTGCCGACACCAAAGAACATGGCCGTGTCGAGAACTTTCCAAAGATGGAAGGTCGTCAGATGGTTATGTTGATCGGCCCATTGCCGAAGTAATCCGAGCCTTTTTTTGAATTATGAAAGTCCGGCCAAAGTGCCGGACTTTTTGTTTTCAAAGATCGGTTTTGTGGGATTCCGAAACTGTCGTGGATGTTAGGTCCCGCCAAACACATCAAACCACCCAACTTAGGCGAATCCTATTTGGCCCACCTTGGGCGTGGCCGCGTCGGTATTTCTTTCAACAACCCACCAACACCCATGCCCGCAATATCTGCGCTGCTGACAGGCACGCCACACAGAACACGGCTCAGCACTTTATCAGCGCCGTTCAATGCAGGCGAACGCGCACATCCCGGCAGGCCAATCACACTGCGCCCGTCTAAATCACCGATAAACAAAAGGTTTCCGGGATCAACCGGCATTCCAAAGCGGATCGAATGCCCCCCTGCGCTGACAAGTGCGGCAGGTGCCACGTCAGCAGGGTCCGACGTTGCAGAACCTGTCAAAATAAGAATGAGATCGCCCTGCACCTGCTGGATCGTTTTCGCGAGCGGTGCGATTCCATGTGGGCACGTCACCACGTTGAGTAAGCGGGCATCTAGCGCGTTCAAACGGGCCTCGGTGGCCGCGATCGCTTTCGTTTCATCCGCATTTTCGCGGATTTGTGTGATGATCAGCGACACGCTCATCGACATGGGTGCCGCGAGCTTGACCGCTCCGCTCGCCAGCGCGCAGGCCGCTTCTAAATCAAACTCCGGCACGGCGTAGGAGATGATTTTTACCGTCCCCAACATTCCGCCTTGATGCATTTGATGATGATCAGGCACGCTCGCGAAAGTGATCATCGGGTTCAGGGCATTCATCTGCGTAAGCTGCTCCACATCCAATAGCGCCACGCCCGCATGGTCCGCCATAATGTTCACCCGTCCTGTCGCGGCAGCGGTTGCGCGAAGCCCGTTTGCCCCGTCCAAAAGAGCCTCCCCAAGTCGTCGCGCAGCATCGTTTTCTTCGACATCGCCCACTTCCAAAGTGGCAACCGTCACCCGTTCAATGCCCGCATTCAGCAACGCGTCGATGTGTCCCGCAGCCAACACCGCGCCCTTGCGTAGTCGTCCCTTTGGCAGCTCTATAGAATGGGCCAAAATACTGCCCTGCGTGTCTGTTGTTGGAAGCTCGGCAAAAATCATGTGCAGCCTTTGCGAAGCACTTGCGTCATCTCGGCAATGATCGAAATCGCGATTTCAGAAGGGCTGTTCGCGCCGATATCTAGGCCAATCGGACCATGAATAAGCGCACATTGTTCTGAAGTGAACCCTGCGTCCTGCAAGCGTTCCAACCGCTTGGCCTGCGTGCGCTTGGATCCAAGCGCGCCGATATAGGCCACGTTTGAAGTCAGCGCATGGTACAAAACAGGGTCGTCAAGCTTGGGATCATGGGTCAGCAAAACAAGTGCTGTGCGCGCATCAAGACCGGTGGCTTCCACCGCATCACTTGGCCATTCATTTGAGATTTGCACATCAGGAAACCGCGCTTGGGCTGCGAAGCTTTCACGTGGATCAATCACCAACGGATCGTACCCCGCCATTTGCGCCATCGGCACCAGCGCTTGCGCGATATGTACAGCCCCGACAATGATTAAGCGCAAAGGCGGGTTGTGGATGGCGACGAACTGCCGTGTTTCGCGTTCAAAACCCGAGCGATCCATTACAAATCGCGCGTCAAAGCCGTCGCGCCGCAAAACACGCGCACCGCTGTCAAGGTCTGCGACATAGGCCACGGGCTCTCGCGCCGCGCGCGCGGCGACCAATTGCGCCAGGATTTCTTCACTTAGGGTCGCGCCAATGGGCTCCACTAAAATACGGATGGTGCCACCGCAGGCCAAACCCAACGCAAATGCATCACCATCCGAGACCCCGAACTCCAATTCACGCACATCGCCTTGTTTGATCGCATCTTGCGCCTCAACGATGACCGCTCCTTCAACACAACCACCCGAGACAGATCCGACAATTTCGCCCCGCCCGTTGATCGCCAATTGACTGCCCACACGGCGCGGTGCGCTGCCCCAAGTTTCGATCACAGTTGCCAAAGCCGCACCTAGCCCAACACGATGCCATGCGAGCGCTTGTTCGGGGATTTGATCAAAACGGGCATCATTCATTAGGCGCAATCCTATTTGGTATTTGTGCGATCCAGTGAGCACGAAACCTGCGCCAATTCGCACGCAGTAGCAATGCAAAGAGTGGCTGAAACCGCTGCAATTTGACAAACCATAGGCACATCCTTTTCCCAATGCTGCCGCATTTGTGTGCCACATTCATAATGAATAGCCCGAAAAAGACAGGCTTTACGATTCGCGCAGGAGCCGATCCAATGCAAGAAACGCATCAAATACTCAATGAATCACTGGCGGGCCAAACCGGTCAGGCATGGCTTGGTGCTCTCGAGGAGCTTGCGGATGAGGCCGGATATTTCCAACCCCTCAGTGCCAAGCACACTGTGGCATTTATTGATGCTGGCAAAACACTTCTGGTGACGTTTGAAACCGTACAATCGGTTCAATCGATGAACAACAAAGCACATCCCATCAGCTTTGAAATGGTACGTGAACACGCCTGGTCGATGATGGCTTCTTTAAAGATTTTGACCGCGTGATCTTTTACGGCGCAGGATCTTGTGGCTACGGGGCATGCGCCCGACATGCTAGGCGCTGCTGCAAGTGCAACAGTCATATATGACCCACGCATTGAATTAGACACGATGCATGCAGCACTTTTCACGTGCGCGAACGTTGATAAGTTGTGGATGCCCTACTTTGGCGTCGCGCTTGATGTGCAAATGATGCGCCTTGAAATTCTCTATCCCCTGCTCGTTTCTGTCGGCTCAGAAACCTCGGTTCCTGCCGAATACCATAGTCTGCATCGCATGCGCCGCCGCGATCGCACTTACTTGCGCGCACTCCTCGGGTATGTAGAGGATGTGAAGCGCTGTGGATTCACCAAAGCAATCTGCGATCATGCTGCAGCGAAACTGCTGGCACCCCGCTTCAAAACGTAGCGAGCAAATCGCAGCATTCATCGCCGATCAAACGCCGCAAACACCTTAAGCCGACCGATCAGCAAGCATTCGCACACGCGGCCCGTGTCGGCGGGCATACATAAACCGAGCCCAAGCTGCGATCATGCCAGTACGCCATCCTGCCTCAATTTCGATTTCGTCAATCAGCTCAGCGCCGTTGGCATGCGGCACAATGCGCAAGCGATGTTGCCAGTGTTTTACACCCATGCCGACCTCTTTTGAGGTGAAGGTAAGGTTTTTGGGATCGAAAGCGATCAGCTCCATCCGGTAGGGTTGTGCGGGCAAACCCCGGAACATGGACACTTTTACGTCCACGACCTGACCTTCGTGAAGCCATCCTTCGGGCAGCCCTTCAAACGAGAGCAATCCGCGCATAGCTTCTCGCAAGCAGCCAAAATCAGTGGCGACCCGCTAAACGTCTGATAAAAATCATGACGCGACTCCTATTGGCTGCGCAGAACATTATCCCTAAGCAAGACAACACGCAAACCCCTAGCCCTTCACGCAGCTTCGGTGTATGCGAACCAGCATGACACAAAGCCTTACACTCCGCCGCCCTGACGATTGGCATCTTCACTTGCGCGATGGCGATATGCTGCGCGCGGTTTTGCCTGAAACGGCACGTCATTTCGCGCGGGCGATCATTATGCCCAACCTTGTGCCACCTGTGGTAACAAGCACGGATGCGCTCGCCTACCAAGCGCGGATTCTCGCAGCACTCCCCGAGGGTATGACGTTCGAGCCTTTGATGACCCTCTATCTGACTGAGGACACGGACCCTGAGGATATGCGCGCCGCCCACGCGGGCGGCTTGATCAAAGCGGTCAAACTCTACCCCGCGGGTGCAACCACCAATTCCACCAGTGGCGTGCGCGACTTCGCGCGTGTGCAGCCGGTTCTTGATGTGATGGCTGAGATCGGTTTGCCGCTGTGCCTGCACGGCGAAGTGACCGATCCAGAGGTTGACATCTTCGATCGCGAAGCCGTCTTCATCGACAAGATCCTTGATCCTATCAGGCGCGCCACGCTCGGCCTTAAGGTCACGATGGAACATATCACCACCAAAGACGCAGTTGATTACGCACGTGCCCAAGACGACAGCCTCGGCGCGACGATCACCACGCACCATTTGGTCATCAACCGCAACCACATGCTCGTGGGCGGGATCAAACCGCACTACTATTGCTTGCCAGTGGCAAAACGCGAACTGCACCGCGAAGCGCTGGTTGATGCTGCTACCTCTGGCGAGGCGCGCTTCTTCCTTGGCACGGATTCAGCCCCTCATACGGATGTGCTGAAAGAAAACGCATGCGGCTGCGCGGGCTGCTTTACCGCTACCAACACCATGTCGATCCTCGCCCATGTGTTCGACCAGCAAAACGCGCTCGACAAGCTAGAAGCTTTCGCCTCCCTCAATGGCCCTGCGCACTACGGCCTTGCCCCAAACGAAGACCACATCACCCTCACCAAAACCCCGCCTACCTGCCCTGAGAAAATCATCACAGGTGTCGGTGAAGTCACGGTCTTCGATCCGGGTTTCGCGCTCGAGTGGTCTGTCACCCCTTGATCTTCCTATTTCCATTTATATCCCAGGAAGCGCGAGGGGTTGGCCCCTCGCCCCGCACCCACAAATAAGAGTACCGTTATGATCCCTTCCAGCTTCCCCAACCAATCCGAAATCGCCCGCCTCACCGCGCGGATGCTGCTTGAAATCAAAGCAGTGCATTTCAACGCTAAAACACCCTTCATTCTCTCGTCTGGCTTACCAAGCCCAACTTACATTGATTGCCGCAAGCCCAATTCTTATCCGCGCATCCGATCAACGCTGATGGACTTCATGACCGTCACCGTCATGCGCAACGCAGGCTTTGAGGCGTTCGACAATATCGCAGGCGGTGAAACCGCGGGTATCTCTTACGCCGCCCTTGTGGCCGAACGGATGGCACTGCCCATGACCTATGTGCGCAAAAAGCCAAAAGGGCACGGACGTGGTGCACGGATCGAAGGCGATATGAGCGAAGGCCAACGTGTTCTACTAGTCGAGGATCTCACGACGGATGGAGGCTCCAAGCTCAATTTCGTCGATGCGATTCGTGAGACCGGCGCGAGTTGCGCGCATACGGCCGTGATCTTTTACTACGACATTTTCCCTGAAACCGAAAAAACGCTCGGGGATCATGGGGTTACCTTACATCACCTATGCACATGGTGGGATGTGCTGGCCGAAGCAAAAGCGCAAGGCGCGTTTGATGCAAAGACTTTGGCGGGCGTCGAAGCATTCCTCAATGATCCGCGCGCATGGCAAGACGCCCACAAAAAAGCCTAAGGTATCCATAAAATTAACCCGACCTTCAACACGTTAGTTCTTTTTTAACCACAAGGACTGAGAGTTGATCCCTGCGCGCCCACAACATATTGTGGTTTTCCGCATGATTTTGGGTTATCCACAGAAACATACAATTTGCACCTTCCCCCGTCCGTTTTGTAAGAACACATTAGGGAATGTGTGGGGTCTGTCATGAACGAAATCGCGTCAATCAATCAAACGCAGGTGGATGTTGCCACAGCTGAAACCATGCCGAACTCTATCGAGGCAGAGCAGCAGCTCTTGGGCGCGATCCTAACCAACAACGATATCTATGACCGTGTCGCGTCTATCATTCAGCCGCGCCATTTTTTTGATCCCGTGCACCAGCGCATCTATGAAGTCGCCGCCGCGCGTATCGCGAAGAACAATCTGGCCTCCCCCGTCACGCTCAAGGCGTTTCTTGAGGATGATGAGGGTCTGAAAGAACTCGGAGGCCCCGCATATCTGGCTCGTCTCGCGGGCGCTGCGATTTCGGCTTTTGCCGCACGCGATTATGCGCAGATTATCTATGATCTCGCGATCCGACGCGAATTGATGGGCCTAGGGCGTGATATCGCCTCGAAAGCCGCGCGCGTCGATGTGGCGTCTGAGCCCGCAGAGCAGATCGTTGAAGCGGAGCAAGAGCTGTATAAGCTCGCAGAAAAAGGCAGTTCCGACAGTGGATTTCAGTCCTTCTTGCGCGCAATCACCGATGCGGTGAACGTAGCCAATGCCGCTTATGAGCGTGGGGGCGGCATGGCAGGTGTCTCCACAGGCCTTAGCGATATGGACAAAATGCTGGGTGGTTTGCATAAATCCGACCTTCTGATCCTCGCAGGTCGCCCGTCTATGGGTAAGACATCGCTTGCCACCAACATCGCTTTCAACATCGCCAAAGCTTTTCGACAGGGCAAGCTCGCCGATGGCACAGAAGGGGCTGTGGATGGTGGCGTCGTCGGATTCTTCTCGCTTGAGATGAGCGCCGAGCAGCTTGCCGGACGTATTTTATCCGAGGCGTCTGAAATTTCATCCCATAAGATCCGCCAAGGCGACATGGAAGAGTTTGAGTTCCGCCGTTTCGTCGAAGCCGCGAAAGAGCTTGAGGCATGCCCGCTCTACATCGACGACACCGCCGCGATCCCAATTGCACAACTTTCTGCCCGCGCGCGTCGCCTGAAACGCACACATGGTTTGGATGTGTTGATAATCGACTATCTCCAACTGGTGCGCGGCACGTCGGAAAACCGTGTCCAAGAGATTGGCGAGATTTCTATGGGCCTCAAAGCCATCGCAAAGGAATTGCAGATCCCCGTGATTGCCCTCTCCCAGCTCTCCCGTCAGGTTGAAAACCGCGAAGACAAGCGTCCGCAACTCTCTGACCTGCGTGAATCAGGCTCGATTGAGCAGGACGCGGATGTCGTGATGTTCGTCTATCGCGGTGAGTATTATAAAGAGCGTGAGAAACCCGATGATGACAACCTTGAAGCAATGGCGCAGTGGCAGGAAGACATGTCCCGCTTGCATGGCAAAGCCGAAGTGATCATCGGCAAGCAACGTCATGGCCCCATTGGCACGGTGGAACTTAGCTTCGAGGCCCAGTTCACGCGCTTTGGGAATTTGGCGAAATCCTGGCAGGTAGGATCAAACGATCAAAGCTTCTAAGCCCATTCCAGGCCAAGTGATGTTGCGCCAAGCCATGGATTGGTTGTTCGCTGACAGTTGGCTTTTCCGGCTTTGGGCCGCTCTCTCTGGTGTGCTAACACAAGCGCAATCATCTTAGCATTGGAAAATGAGCCCCTTGAAAATGTAACGGGCAAGGACCTGTTGTTCCTCGCCACGGACGATGTCGCCGGCTTGCAAGTGCTTGCACCTAAGGGCAACTAGATCGATGTCCCACCGCGCGAAGATGCGTTTGTAGTGAATATTGGCGACATGCTACACCGCCTATCCGGTTGAATTTTGCGATCAACACCGCACCGGGTGATCAATGCCAGCGGACGCGAACGCTACTCTTGCCCGTTCTTTTACGACCCGCATGTCAGCGCAATGATTACACCAATCTCAAGTAACACTTCGCAGTTTGAACCAATCAACTTTGGCACATTCCTACACAGCGAATTGGAGGCAAGTTATGACGAGCACAAACCTGCTGAGGACACCCGATGACTTGGTTCAAACGCAACGCAGACAGCATCGAAGCGGTCGCTACACTGATTACGGCGCTGGTCGCAATCCTCGCTTTGATTGGGGTCAAGCTGCATATCGATGCGGCGCAACAACAAACGCTAGAGCAAGGCGCGCGCGATTTATACCGCGAGCATTTGGCGCTTTCGGTTCATGCGGACCTCATTTGCAGCAGCTTTGGCAGCTATAGATCACATACTGATCCTGTCAGTCACATGTTGGCCAAAATGGCTGTGATCACCTGCGCAGACCTGCCCGATTGCGGCTAGCGAAGGCCATCGCTCTATCGCAAGTGGCCTTTTACCCTTGACGCGCAGCACTGTCGTGGCAAACACGTCACCTTATGGGAACTGGAACTTTAACAATCGATCTGGCGGCAATGGCCGCGAACTGGAGCGCACTCGACCGCCTCAGCACTGCCGAAACTGGAGCTGTGGTTAAAGCGGACGCATACGGCACAGGCATCGGGGGCGCAGCACGGCGCTTGGCCCAAACCGGTGCGCACAAGTTCTTTGTCGCCGTGGCTGAAGAAGCGGCGGACATCCGGCAAGCCCTTGGACCTGATCCCGAAATTTATATCCTGTCCGGTCATATGTCAGGTGACACTGATATGATCGCAGAGTTGCATTTGATCCCGCTACTCAGCTCCATTGATCAAATGCTCCGCCATTTTGAAGCCCTGCCCGGTACGCCTTTTGGCATCCAGCTTGATACTGGGATGAACCGCCTCGGCATGGAAGAGGGCGAATGGGAAGCCGTGAGATCACTGGTCCTGCCGCAAGGCCCGATGTTGATCATTTCCCATCTGGCCTGCGCGGATGACCCGAGCCATCCAATGAATGCGCAACAATTGGCCGCCTTTAACGAGATGACCGATGGCATTGAAGCGCCCCGCTCTTTGGCCGCGACTGGTGGCATTTTGCTGGGGCCCGAGTATCATTTCGATGTGGTGCGACCTGGTATTGGCCTTTACGGCGGGCTACCCTTTGTCGATGCGACACCTGTTGTGTCGCTGTCTCTACCGATCATCCAGACCCGAGATGTGTTAGCGGGCGAAAGCGTGGGTTACGGCAACACGTGGATTGCAGAGCGAGACCGTCGCATTGCGACGGTGTCTTGCGGATATGCGGATGGAATTTTGCGGGTGATGGGGCCGAAAATCCACCTCTTTGCCAATGGCACAGCCGTGCCTGTGGCGGGCCGAATTTCCATGGATAGCATTGGCATTGATGTCACCGACGTGAGCGATTTGCCGAGCGCGCTGGAACTTCTTGGGCCGCAACAATCTATCGAGACCTTGGCACAAAATGCGGGCACCATTGGCTATGAGATCCTAACCTCGCTCGGTGCGCGCTATTCTCGTCAGTACCTGGGATGAGGGCGATCACTCGCCCCCTTGCAAGTCTTGGCGCAGCCACGTTGAACATGCTTGCCGCATTGGGACGAATCTCTATCTACGCGTTCAGCACTTTCCGCCACATCTTTCGCCGCCCTTTCTATCTGCGCGAGCTTGGCACCGCGATCTTGAATGTTGGCTGGCTCTCTTTGCCCGTGGTCGGCCTTACCGCAGTTTTCACAGGCGGCGCGCTTGCATTGCAAATCTACGCGGGGGGCGCACGATTCAACGCAGAAGCCGTGGTACCGCAGATCGTTGCGATTGGCATGGTGCGTGAACTTGGGCCCGTGTTGGTCGGCCTGATGATCGCCGCGCGCGTAACTTCTTCAATTGCCGCTGAGATCGCTACCATGAGAGTAACCGAACAGATTGATGCCTTGGTCACTCTCTCGACCCATCCGATGCAATATTTGACCGTGCCACGGGTCTTGGCGGGCGTTATCTGCATACCTATTTTGGTGGGTGTTGGCGATGTGATTGGCATTTTGGGCAGCTACTTGGTCGCCACTGGCACGCTAGAGTTCAACTCGACCACTTATCTTGCAAATACCTTCGATTTCTTAGAATTGCGAGACGTATTTTCGTCGCTTGCTAAAGGCGCAGTCTTTGGCGCGATCGCAACCTTGATGGGTTGTTATTACGGTATGAATTCAGCACGAGGCGCTCAAGGGGTTGGGGCAGCAACCAAAGGCTCTGTCGAGGCGGCTGCAATCCTTATCTTAGCGGCCAACTTCATGCTTACAGGGGTATTTTTCTCGCTATGATCACGCTTGCCAACGTAAAAAAATCCTTTGGCAACAATCACGTCTTACAAGGCGTGAACCTAGAGATCGCGCGCGGCACTTCGATGGTCATTATTGGCGGCTCTGGCACGGGCAAGTCCGTGGCGCTGAAGTCGGTGCTAGGTTTGGTGACGCCGGATAGCGGGACAATTACGGTGGACGGTCAAGACGCGGCAATGGCAGAACGCGACGCCTTCTTGGCGCGGTTTGGCATGTTGTTCCAGGGCGGGGCCTTGTTTGACAGCCTACCGGTTTGGCAAAACGTTGCCTTTCGATTGATGCGCGGTGCTCTCAAGCGTCCGAGAGAGGAAGCGCGCGAAATCGCGATTGAGAAATTGCGACGCGTTGGATTGAAGCCTGATGTGGCGGATCGCCTGCCCGCAGAATTGTCGGGCGGCATGCAAAAACGCGTAGGCCTAGCCCGCGCGATTGCGGCGGAGCCTGAGATAATTTTCTTTGACGAACCTACAACTGGGTTGGACCCGATCATGTCCGGCGTGATTAACGATCTGATCCGCGAAATCGTCGTTGAAATGGGGGCAACAGCGATGACGATCACCCATGATATGACTTCTGTGCGCGCGATTGCGGATAATGTCGCGATGCTGCACGACGGCGTCATTCAATGGAGCGGTCCAGTCGCTGATATGGATCATGCCGGCGAGCCCTATTTGGAGCAATTCATTCATGGGCGCGCTGACGGACCTATTGAGGCGGTGCGCTAGCGAGGGGGCCCCAAATTTTCGACGGAAATTTGGAACAGCTACCCACTTGCATCACAACGCCTGAACCGCCACGTTATGAATGTGAGTAATTTTAGCACCCTATTTGAACCGAACAACACGATCCTCACATTTTTGATGATCAAGACGTTCTTCTTTATCGAAGTCATCGGCGCGCTCGCGCTGTTGCGCATCTTCGTGGCCAAGGGTCCGTCGAGGCTTGCTGCTCTTGCGACCGTTGTCATCGCCTTCATTGGGATCGCTGCGAAATATGTGCCACCCATCGCGGGCATTAGTGGGACAGAGGTCGGGCGCATGGCCTCTTTGATCCTAAACCAAGGTGTATTCAACGCAGGCTCGGGCATGGCTTTACCAGTCCTCGTGTCCCTGCTCTTTGCGCTGTCCTATCGCCTTCAAGGACGTAAATGGTGGCGGTTGGACCACCTCCACTTGCTCTGCGCCCTCGGCTTTTTCGGATTGTGGGTCTATACACTGATATGAACTCTCTACCCAAATTGATTAATTTGGCGTTGCCTAACGCCTTTCCCATCGCGTGGTTCGCACCCCTTATGCGCGCAAGGCTGCTACCGTTGTTTGATCTCAGTGAAATCAGCGTCATTTCAGGTTTGCAAAACCTCTGGAAAAGCGATGTGGCGCTAGGGTCAGGACCCATTAACTGATTGAGCTTGCGGCGCTGTCATGATTCACGG
>NZ_JABBAL010000038.1 GCF_018607995.1 Planktotalea sp. | reverse complement strand
GACGGAAGGTCGCAGGTTCGAGTCCTGCTAGCCCGACCATTTACACTTTGCCTGCTGATCCGGTCATATCTTTTTGCCCGCCTCGATCTTGGTCTGAGCGGGCCACCGGAGACGCAAGATGACAGGTGTTCTACCCAGCCAACGACTCGAGCAGATGATCACTGTGGGACAACTCAGCGGCACGCCTTCGATTATTCCAGAACAAATTCAACCTGCTAGCCTTGATCTGCGCCTTGGTAACGTGGCCTACCGCGTGCGCGCATCCTTCCTTGCAGGGCATGGCCGCCGCGTAGAAGATCGCCTAGAAGAATTCGAGATGCACCAGATTGATCTCACCGATGGCGCGGTGCTGGAAAAGGGATGCGTCTACGTTGTTCCTTTGATGGAGCGTCTTGATCTGCCCGATGATTTGCAAGCTGTCGCGAACGCTAAAAGCTCTACAGGTCGCCTTGATCTTCTAACGCGCACGATCACTGATGGCGGCGCAGAGTTTGATCGCATTGCGCCAGGTTACAAAGGCCCGCTCTACGCCGAAATCTGCCCGCGCTCGTTTTCGGTTCTTGTGCGCCCCGGCATGCGGCTGAACCAGATCCGTTTTCGCGAGGGGCAAGCCATCTTAGACGACGCAGCCCTCACTAAGCTGCACGCCAGCGATGTTTTGGTGAATGGTGACGCTTTGATCGATGACGGTCTTGGTTTCTCTGTCGATCTTAAACTTGATGGCACTGACCTCGTCGGCTACCGCGCCAAACCGCATACGGGTGTCATCGATCTTGACAATATTGGCCATTATGACCCCGCTGAATACTGGGAAGAGGTGCGCTGCAAAGACGGTCAAATTATCCTTGATCCCGGCGCATTTTATATTCTGGTTAGTCGAGAAGCGGTGCATATCCCCCCTGCCTATGCTGCTGAAATGGCTCCATACTTGGCGATGGTTGGTGAGTTCCGCGTGCATTACGCAGGCTTCTTTGACCCGGGCTTTGGCCATTCAGAGGCCGGTGGCACAGGATCACGCGGCGTGTTGGAAGTGCGCTGCCACGAGGCACCTTTCGTATTAGAACATGGTCAGGTGGTGGGACGTTTGGTTTACGAACATATGTCTGAAATCCCAGCGCAGCTGTATGGGTCGGGCATTGCCTCGAACTACCAAGGCCAAGGTTTGAAGCTGTCAAAACACTTCGCAACGCCCGCTTAAAGGGCGCGTTCTAAAAGATTTCATGCCTTCGGTGGGGATATTTTAGCGATAGAAAGGGTTAAGGGGTGCTTAACCACATATCTATCTCTGGATATTCTGGCCTGAAATAGGCGACCATGCGGCCCTCATCTGGGGCACTATCCGTGGCTTTCCAAGGGGCGACACCGTGTAGCATGTGACGGTGCAGCAAGACTGATTGTCCTTTGATAACAGTCACTTCAATCGGATCAATCTGCGCAAACACGCTTGCGCGCGCAGATTTATACCCGTCTGTTAGATCAACAGATTTCGGATCTTTATTCCCGATTATGTCCCGCAAAGCATCGCGCATCAAAATGTGACTACGCGGCCAAACCACCAAAGGCGACGCCGTGCTATCCCCCAAGGGAACCCCTAAGATAAAGCTATGTGGTTCCCGCAGGTAGCGATGCCCGTCTTCCAACAAAATCCCATCCACATGCGCAGCGGCGCGATTGATACGAAAGCGATGGTTTACGTAGCTCTCACCATCGTCTTGTTTGGGATATCCTTCATAGACAACAGAGACTTGAGCTCTATGCCAGTGCTTTGGCTGTGTGATCAACGCTTCCCATGGACCGTCAAGAGGGACATCTGACACAGCTCCATCCGCTGCGTTTGGCAAGGCATCAACACCCACAAACCACGTATCCTGATGACGCAGCCAAAGTGCGCGCATGTCTGCGTTTTGTACCACGTCTCGCGCAACGTCCTCAGCAGCGTCAGCCCATTCTAGAACACGGGGATCCACATCAAAAACGCAAAACCCGTCCTGTGCAAACTGCTTCAAAATCCAAAGGCTTTGCGCAACATGTTCAGCGCGACCAAGGTTAAGAACACGCCAAACGCTTTCTTCAAAGGCCCCGCATCCATCGCGTGGGCAAGTTTCACACCCCAGGGCGCGGTCAGCAACGTCATAGCGATTACCACGACGAAGGCGATCAGGTTCACCGCCCCCACGGTGAATGGCGGGCGCATCGTAGGTTCAATCGGCACGAACAAAAACCCGATGACCGCAGGCACCGCGATAAGCACACCAAACCCTGCTGCCGTCGCCACTGCGCGGTGGATTGCCACGCCGTGCAGCGACATGAACGGCACGCCGAAACTGCCGCCGCCGATGCCCATCAGAACAGACATAAATCCAAGGATGGGCGAAGATATTATCCGCTTCACACCCGTCGGCATGGCCTCTGACACACGCCAAGACGAACGACCAAATGTCATGTAAAGCCCTACGATCAATGCCAAAACTCCAAATATCATTTGTAGGGCACCTGATCGTAGGCTCGCGGCGACCATTACGCCCAGCGCGGCCCCAATCACAATGCCCGGTGCCCAAGTGAGCAAAATATCCCAACCCACAACGCCCTTTTTGTTATGGCTCAGGACCGAGCGCACAGAGGTAACAATGATCGTCGCAAGCGAGGTCGCGAGGCACATTTGCATCAATTGCGGTCCTTCAAAGCCCAACGCGCCAAACACGTAAAAGAACGCGGGCACCAAGACGATGCCGCCACCGACACCCAAAAGACCAGCAAGCACGCCAGCCACGCCCCCCGTGATCAACAAGAGAACGAGCATTTGCACAAGGAGCATCGGATCAGTCATGGTTTTGCCTTTTCACACGCGTGCGTTCACGCCTTCGAATTGTTTCTCGCTGCGTGCATTATTTCGATAGCATCGACAACCGTATGCGATCCAGAGGCGTGTTTATGCGCATTCTCTGAAAGATGACGTTTCCAATAACGCGCGCCCGGTTCGCCAGCAAATATACCCAACATATGGCGCGTGACTTGTCCGAGCTTGCCACCCTCCGCGATATGCGCATCGATATAGGGCAGCATCTCCATCACAATATCTTCGCGCGCGCGCTCAACCTTGGGTACGCCGTAGATCAGATGATCCGCCTCCATCAGTATATCCGCGGGCTGGTAATAGGCCGCACGTCCGATCATCACACCATCCATTCCCCGCTCCAGCGCGTCTTGCGCCTGTGCGAGCGTTGTGACGCCGCCATTCAAGCTAAGATGCAGAGCGGGAAACAACCCCTTCATCTGCTGCACCAAATCATAATCCAGTGGTGGGATATCGCGATTTTCCTTAGGGCTTAGCCCCTGTAGCCACGCTTTGCGCGCGTGGATTGTGAACCGCCCAACCCCTGCCCCAGCAACGCGCGCGAGGAACTCTGGTAGTATGTCGATCGGGGCTTGATCATCCACTCCTATGCGGCATTTCACGGTCACCTCTACTGAGGACGCTTTGATCATTGCCGCACAGCACTCTGCAACCAGCATAGGATCACGCATTAGAATCGCACCGAACGCGCCGTTTTGCACACGATCAGATGGACACCCAACGTTAAGGTTGATCTCCGCATAACCATGCTCTGCCCCGATGCGCGCAGCTTCTGCCAATTCCGCAGGATCAGAACCACCAAGCTGCAAGGCCACAGGATGTTCCACGGTTGAGTATTTCAGCAAATGCAGCGCACCACCGCGGACAAGCGCAGGCGAGGTGACCATTTCCGTGTACAAAAGCGCACGTGACGACATCAGTCGATGAAAGAAGCGACAATGCCGATCGGTCCAGTCCATCATCGGTGCTACGCTTAGGCGGGCAGCACGCGCAGTGTCCGCGGTGTTATGTGTGATCTGATCTGTCATGCGCGGTTTCGATAGACCACTTTGCCCAGCGCGTGAAGCTATTTGATTAACTCTCTAGCGCTATCCGGCAATTGAGCGGCTTTGCCCCCTTGCCTTGCTTCAATGCATCTGGTCCACCAATACATAACAAACCTCTGAGGGAGCGTTATCATAACCAATTTTGCCAAAACCCAGGCTATGTTCGATATCCCTGAAGGTATGGTTTACCACAACGGCAACTCCCTAGGCCCCATGCCCAAGGCTGGACCAGACGCAATGACGCGGTTCATGAACGAGGAATGGCGCACAGAGCTGATCAAAGGGTGGAACACTAAGGGCTGGTTCATGCAAACCAACACCTTAGGCGATCGCATTGGCAAATTGATTGGTGCGCCCAAAGACAGCGTTGTGGTCAGCGACACGCTCTCGATCAAAGTGTTTCAAGCAGTGGGTGCGGGACTGGCGCTGGTGCCGGATCGTAAGGTGATCCTCTCCGACACAGGTAACTTCCCCACCGACCTTTACATGGTGCAGGGCTTGGTGAAGCTGAAAGAAGACGGTTACAAGCTACGCACGGTCGCGCCTGCGGCGGTTCTAGACGCAATCACCGATGAGGTTGCCGTCGTGACCCTCACAGAGTTAGATTACCGCACAGGGCGCAAACATGACATGAAAGCGATCATCGACAAAGCCCATAGTGTTGGGGCTGTCGTGGTCTGGGACCTTGTGCATTCCACAGGCGCTATCCCCGTGGACGTCTTGGGCACCGATGTCGATTTCGCGGTTGGCTGTACTTACAAGTTTTTCAATGCGGGTCCCGGAGGTCCGGCGTTCATCTATTTAGCCCCCCGCCTAATTGAGACCGTCAAGCCTGTTCTGTCTGGCTGGTACGGCCACGAAGCTCCGTTTGCCTTTGATACCGACTACCGCCCAATGCCCGGTAAGATTGACCGTATGCGCATTGGCACGCCCTCTATCGCATCCTTCGCACTTCTCGAAGCCGCTTTGGATGTTTGGGATAACGTTGACCTTAATGATGTACGCACCCGCTCTATTGAATTGATGGAGTTGTTCATCCACGAGGTCGAAAGCCGCTGTGATGGTGTCACACTCGCGGGTCCGCACAATATGGACGAGCGCGGCTCACACGTGTCGTTTGAATTCGAGCACGGGTATCCTTGCATGCAAACCTTGATCGAGCGCAAAGTGATCGGAGATTTCCGTGCGCCCAACATGATGCGCTTTGGCATAACCCCACTGTTCATCGGGGAGGCCGACATCCTGAAGGCCGTCGACACCCTTGAATAAATCCTAAAAACACAAAGTTATAAGCTAGGGCGTTTTCAGGTACGCTCTGCTGTAACTTAAAAACGCCCGTATCCCATCTGTCAGGACTTAGGTTTATGACCACCCGCCTTACATTCCCTGTGACTGGACTTAACTGCGCCTCCTGTTCTGTGCGCGCTGAAACTGCGTTAAACAGCGTTGCAGGTGTGTCAGACGCACGGGTAAATTTCGCGACAGGGCAAGCGGATGTTTCTTTTGAAGCCAATACTGAGGCCCAGACGCTGATCGACGCCCTCGAGGCTGTCGGCAAGCCCGCCCAGCCCACCACGATCCGGCTTGATATCCATGGAATGAGTTGCGCCTCCTGTGTCTCTCGCGTTGAGACAGCACTGTTGAAACCTGCAGGGGTCTTATCAGCCAATGTGAACCTCGCGACGGGCCAGGCAGTTGTTGAAACCTTGGGCACCCCATCCAGGGCGCTAATCTTAGCAGTACAGGACAGCGGGAAAAGCGCGACGCTGTTGGATGATACTGCCGTGTCACAAGCGTCCGTCAGTCATACCGACGACGCCGCATTCAACAAGCGCGCCTTTATCATTGCCGCCTTTTTCACACTTCCCGTGTTCATCCTTGAAATGGGCGGGCATGCGTTTCCGACCTTTCACCATTTGATTTCCCGCACCATAGGGATGCAAAGCAGTTGGATGATGCAATTTGCGCTGACTGCTATGGTTCTATGCATCCCCGGTCGAGCAATCTGGACAACCGGCCTAAAGGCCCTGCGCACATGGCAACCTGACATGAACGCATTGGTAGTCCTTGGCTCCGGCGCCGCCTTCTTTTACTCCACACTCGTGCTTTTCGCCCCAAACCTACTGCCGCAATCCGCCCGTAATGTGTATTTCGAAGCCGCAGCCGTCATAATAACCCTAATCCTCGCAGGTCGTTGGATGGAAGCGCGTGCAAAGGGACGCACTGGGGCCGCTATCGCCCGTCTTATCGCGTTGTGCCCCAACAGCGCGATGGTGGAGCGCGATGGCACACATCAAGAAATCGCTATTGAAACCCTTACCCTGGGCGACATCATTCACGTCCGCCCAGGTGAGCGGATCGCAGTCGACGGCATCGTCACATCGGGCGACAGCTGGGTGGATGAAAGCATGCTAACCGGCGAACCGCTTGCGGTGCAAAAGACCACAGGCGCGCATGTCACCGCAGGCACAGTGAATAGCACGGGCAGTTTCGCCTTCAAAGCGCATGCCATTGGAGCGGATACGGTCCTCAGCCAAATCATCGAGATGGTACAAAAGGCGCAAGGCGCGCGACTACCCGTGCAAAACTTGGTCAATCGGGTCACCGCATGGTTTGTCCCTGCAGTCTTGGCTATCGCGGCGCTGACAATCCTCGCTTGGTTATTTTTCGGACCTGATCCGGCGTTAAGTCACGCACTTGTCGCTGGTGTCGCCGTCCTGATTATCGCTTGCCCCTGTGCAATGGGATTGGCCACACCCATGTCAATCATGGTCGGCGCAGGGCGCGCGGCTGAACAGGGTGTGCTCTTTGCAAAGGGCGCGGCCTTGCAAGAGCTTAACAGCATCAAGACGGTCGCCTTTGACAAAACGGGCACGTTGACACAAGGCAAACCAAGCGTGACGGGCATTCATTTGTTCAACACACTAGATGAAAAAAATGCGCTGGCCCTCGCTGCCTCTGTCGAGGTCAATTCCGAACATCCCCTCGCACAGGCGATCGTTGCCCATGCGCAGTCGCGTGATATCCCCGTTGCGCCAACCGAAGCGTTTACAAGTGCGACGGGAGGTGGCGTTAGCGCATTGATTGATGGCAAGGGTGTTCTCATTGGCAACCGTGCATTACTCACAGCAAAGGGCGTCGATCTCGACGCGCATGACGCAACGCGCGCTAAGGGCACCGAAATTCTTATGGCGTTGGACGGTAAACTAGCCGCCCAATTCGAAATCTCTGATCCGCTCAAAGAAACCGCCGAAGCGACAATCACCGCCCTAAAGAACTCCGGCATTCAAACCGTGATGATCACTGGTGATACTCACTCAGCTGCGCAATCGGTCGCAGATAAATTGGGCCTAGATCACGTCATCGCAAATGTTTTGCCAGGTGGCAAAGCCGACGCAATTCGCACGTTGCAATCTGATGGACCTGTTGCTTTCGTAGGTGATGGCATCAATGACGCGCCCGCCCTAGCATCCGCAAACGTTGGCATCGCAATCGGCACAGGCACAGATGTAGCGATCGAAGCCGCAGATGTAGTCTTACTCGCGGGGGATCCGAACGCCGTTGTAGCTGCCTTTGACATCAGTTCAGCCACCCTGCGCAATATTCGCCAAAACCTGTTCTGGGCTTTCGGCTACAATGCACTTTTAATCCCCGTTGCCGCCGGCGCGCTCTATCCTATTTTCGGGCTTCTACTGTCCCCCGCACTTGCCGCTCTCGCAATGGCATTTTCAAGTGTGTTCGTGATCAGCAATGCGTTAAGGCTTCGACGCGCTGGTAGTGCTCGATAGAGGCTCTCTAAGTCTCTTCGTCCAAATCCTCAAAAAACGTCGCACAGGCACGTCCCTTGCTTTTGGCCGCATAAAGCGCGCGATCCGAGCACAACATCAATGCATCCAACCCCTTGGGATCCCCCCTAAAGCGCGTTGCAATCCCAATACTCGCGGAAATGTGACACTGTGTCTGCTCAAATGCGATGGGTTTTTCGATCCCTCGGATGAGACGATTTGCAATATCCAGGAGTTTTTCCTTTTTCGTAAGTCCATCAATTAGGAACATAAATTCGTCACCCCCACCCACGCAATCATATCGCCCTTGCGGGTTTCCGCAGGCATGACCTTGGCCACCTCCTGCAAAACGTAATCGCCCGCTGCATGTCCTTGGGTATCATTTACTGACTTGAAGAATTCCAAATCGAGCTTCATCAGTGAAAATTCACTGTCTTCCGCCAAAGCGGCCGCCAAAATATGATCTGCGGCGCGGCGGCTCTTTAAGCCAGTCAATGTATCCGTGGCTGCCTGTTCTTCTGCTGCAAGTTTCGCCCCTTGTAAGCGGTGATTCAGATTGCATGACGCATCCATCGCCGCTGACTTCGCTTCCACGAGAAACAGCATTTCAATTACCAAATCCGTTGCCGCAAAATCCGCACTGCTTAAACCGTAGTCCTGAACGCCTTCCACAACCGAGATTCCAACCGACAGGTTCACCAGCGCGCCCTGCCCGTCTGGCAGTTGGACTAGCACACCTTTTAGCGCCGCAAACGGTTCATCGCGCAGCTCCAGGTGCAGCTTGCTGCGTGCGCGTTGCGTGAGTTCGCTCATGCTTTTCACCAACCTCGGGCGATCGAGGCGAAATACCTCAAGAAACCGCTTTCCGATCAGGTCTGTGTCAGCACGCATTTTCTTCAGAGTCGGTTCAACATGCACAATATGTCCAGTGTCGGTTAGTCGCAGATGCATCAGGCACAAAATATCAAACGCAGGTTCAAGCGCGGCCCAATTCAAAGCTGGGGTTTGAGTCAAACCACGATCCACAATCACGCGCGTCGCCAACTAGAACCTGTTACCAGGCGCGAACGCGCTTTTAAGCAGCGCAATTGCAATCAATCCCACGCCTTTCCTGACAGCCACCATATTCAAGCATAACTAGCGCGCCATGGTCATCAGCCATCGCAGTAAGCAGCCCAATCAGGACACGCCCAAAGCCCAGAAGATCAGATCTTATAGTCAAACTGAATTGATTAACTGTACGTTTACGCAATTCTAGCTTTGGTAAAAACAGATCCGGCACTGCCAAGCGCGCGCGGTCATGTAAATCATCTAAAAAATAGACAAAATCGACACCACCAAAACGCAACAATCGCCGCACCGCTTGTTGCGTGGGTTGCGACACCAAATATGTACCAGGGTTTTGCAGCAAATCTGCACGGCCGACATTCAAGACCTTAGTGGCACAGGCGACAATCCGAATGGTGATCGGCGTATCAAACACCATCATCGCTTCAAAAGATGGATCCTCAATGCCTGCTTTTACACCGATAGCCCGCCAAGCTTCGTCTTCGTAAGTGTCTTTTATAAAAGCCTCGATCGCTTTGTTAATTTACCCATGCATCCCTAGTACCCTACTTTTTCTTCAGGACAAATTTTGCCGTGTAGGTCATAACAGAAAACTGCTGCGGTTAAGGAACAGAGAGCTAAACGCCTAACATCCAAGCAAATCAGTTAAGCATTCATCAATCTTTCTAAAAATCTGTGGGTGCACCGCCTTCGGATTTACGGCGTGCGACAAAGTCTGCCAGCTCTTCGCGGATTGCATCGTCCATGGGCGGCTCTTCGAACTCGTCAAGAATCTGAAGGAACAGATTATGCGCGCGTTCAGGCGTCCAAATACCACCCGCGACCTCCCAGCCTTCATAGTTTTTCCAATCACTCAGAAATGGTTGATAAAAGGCTGTCGTGTAGCGTTCTTGTGTATGTTGAATGCCAAAGAAATGCCCATCGTTACCCACAGACTTAATCGCATCCAAGGCAATGTCATCAGGTGTTGTAGCGAAGGTCGCAGGCTCCATGTATCGTTGAATTTGCTGAATAAACTCACAATCCATGATGAATTTCTCTGGGGACGCGATCAAGCCACCCTCAAGCCAACCCGCCGCGTGATAGACCATATTCGTGCCCGATTGCACCGATGCCCATAGACTGTTCGACGTCTCCCACATCGCTTGCCCATCAGGCACGTTGGCCGCGCAAACACCGCTTGAACGCAAGGGCAAATTATAGAATCGCGCCATCTGACCCGTCATTTGCGTGGCGCGCATATATTCAGGTGTGCCAAAGGCAGGCGCGCCGCTTTTCATGTCCACGTTCGAGGTAAATGTGCCGATCACACAAGGGCAACCAGGATTAATCACCTGCGCCAACACCACCGCGCACAAAGCTTCCGCCAAGGACTGTGCCACAGCGCCAGACATGGTCACAGGCGCCATCGCCCCCGCCAAAGTGAACGGCGTCACCACAAGCGCTTGCCCGCGCCGCGCAAGGCGCATCCAGCCGTCAATCATTGGAAAGTCATGCTTCAAAGGCGATGTCGAATTGATATTCGTATACATGCGCGGCTTTTCGTCGAACTCTTCATGGCTGAGACCGCCCGCGATGCGCACCATCTCCATCACATCCTCAACGCGCTCTTTTCCAAGACTATAGGCGTGCATCACCTTGTCGGTGATCGTAAGCTTGTCATAAAGCACATCCAAATGGCGCACAGAGGCATGCACATCCACAGGTTCCACCGGATAACCACCCGCGAAGTGAATACAGTTAAAATATTGCGTGAGCTTCAAAAGATTCTGACACATCTCGCGCGTGCCGGGCACCTTTTTACCCAGCGCCATGTCCCAATAGTTGGGCGGGGACGAGACATTGCCAAAGAGCAGGTGTTTGCCACCCACAGTAATCTTACGATCAGGGTTTCGCGGGGTAATGTCGAATTGGCTGGGGGCCAGCGCAATTTTTTCCATCACGAAATCACGGCCCATGCGCACGATTTCGCCGTCAATATAGCAACCACCGCTTTTGCGCAGGATCTCAATCGCTTCGGGGTTTAGAAAGGCGATGCCGATCTCTTCAAGGATGCGCATGGCCCCGTCGTGGATCGCAGCAATGCCGTCTTCATCCAGAGGTTCCGTCGGGCGATCTATATTGACCGGAAGCCGCCAAGGGCTCTGTTCAATCGCAGCACTGCCCCGCCGTGTCGCTGCACCGGCGCGCCCGCCACCCCGTTTACGTCGATTGCCAGTTGCTGCCATGATACTCTCCAATCCGTTATGAGTATCAAACGTAAGGACACGAGGCTTTGACGGCTTAACTGCGACACATATTGTCGTAATAGCCTATCGACGTGCTGACTTTTCTATCAACCACGCGGGAAGTTCACCAATATCAGCCAAAACCGCATCTGCATGCGGTGCCAATTCAGCCGCGCGCGCAACGCCCGTGAGAACGCCAACTGCTGCCATACCTGCCGCGCGTGCGGCTTGCAGATCATGGGTGCTATCGCCAAGCATGACAGTGTGGAACGGGTCCACTTGCACATGACGACAAAACGCCAACAAAGGTTCTGGGTCAGGCTTCGCGCCAAACCCGCTGTCAAAGCCGCAGACGAAGTCAAACAAATCACGTACGCCCGCTGCGCCCAAATGCGCCTCGGCCACTGCTTCGGCGTCATTGGTCATCACACCCAATTTGTAGCCTGAAATTTTGAGACCTTGTAGAAACGGTGCGAGATCAACCGCAGGAGCTAGCGGCGCAACTGCGGCACTTTCGGCCAGTTCATGTTCAACCTGATCTACATCCTTGCGCTTTAGGACGCGCGCGATGACTTGCGAAATCTCACGATTACTACCCGCGATCGCAATTGATTTTGGCTGAAATCCTTGTTTTTCCAGATCAAAGCGCAGCGCATGCGCCAGCTCGCTGAGCAGGTCGTCATCACCCCCACATAACTTCGGCAAGAACCCTGCGGCCCATACATCCCACGTCCCGCGAAAATCGAAAAGCGTGCCGTCCTTGTCAAACAAGACACCCTTATAGTTGTCAGCAACGTTGCTCATGTCCAGCTCACCTCAGCACCGCCGGGCATCGCTTGTCGTGCCTCGGCGACACGCTCATAGGGCACTTGCAACGCGTCACAACACGAAATGATCCACTGATCATCCATCATCAAAAAATCAAGAACACAAAGCTGGAATTCAGGATCGCCGACACGTTCACGAATATCCGCTTCGCTAGAGCCCGTCGCGCCAAGGAAAGCAGGCAAAACATCCTCTTCCTGACCTACAATCCAGCCTAGCGCATGTAGCGCAAACACTTCCGCAGATTCGCGTGACAGAGCCATCGCTCGCACTCCTTTTGGTTCGTGCGGACCATTCCCTAAAATCTGCGCGGCTTCAACGGTCTTTGCGTTTGCCGCGTTTCTTTGGGTTGTCCAAACGATACTCCAAACGGTCCGCATATGCTGCGCGCTTTTCAGCGCTCATGTCACTGATCCGCTGGATCGAGAGCTCGCGTCCAATTGTTTGAAACCGCTGTGCGCGTTCGAACTGTGCGCTCATCACAGAAGACGCAGCAGCCACATCAAACGTCTCTGCGCGCAACAATTCTAGAAATGCCCGGTATGAGGTCTGATGCGCAGCGCGCGCTTCGCTACGATCCGGCAAACGCGCCTTCATTTCTTGGCGCATCGCACGCTTGTCAGAGCGATCAAAGGCCCCCACATAGGGCAAGGCCGCTTCGCGCATACCTGGCCCACCGCCTTGTTTGCCAGGCCCTTTGGATATGGCCCCCACAACCGCACCAATCACCAACAAGTTCAGCGCCAGAGACACCCCCAAAAGAATGCGAACCCGCTTTTTCGGCTTAGCGGGCGTCACTACTTTATTCAGCTCGTCACTCATTCCGCTCACCCTTCAAACAACGTAAAATCAAAACCATCACCGTACTCCAGCGCCTCCGAAAGAGCGCTCGTATCCGTGCCCAGCACCGTGCCAAACGGCTCTATCAGCAATTGCGGCGGGCTTATCCCGATCCAAACGCCTGTTACCGCGGCCGTTGCAAGCCCTGCGAAAGCAGGCCAGCCGCCAATCGCCTCACCTAGCGCAGACAACATATCTCTGAAGATCCCACGTTTTGCAGCAGTTTCTGTCTGTACACCAAGCACAGCTGGCTGCATCGCCTCCGCATCGCTCAAGATGCGCGCCATAAAGTCTGGCGACGGCTCTGGCGCTGTGCGTTTGGCGAGGTCGAACATCTTATTTAGCTCAGTCTCATCGCTCATGGCGCATCTCCTTCAAATCCGAGGGCGGCCTTGCGCCCCTTTAATATCTGCGTCAACGCGCGTTTGCCACGCGATGTTAGGCTCTCGACCGCTGCGACGCTGATCTCCATCACATCAGCAATCTCGGGGTTCGCCAATTCTTCGATATGGCGCAACACAACGGCCTGTCTTTGGCGCTCAGGCAATTCCACCAAAGCCACTTGCAGTGCATCATGTCGTGCGCTGCTTTGCATGTCATCAGCGGCACTGGGGCTTGGATCAATTGGCTCATCAATCGCATCAAGCGAGGTGCTTTGCACTTTACGCAACCGATCCAGACAGAGATTTGCCACCACGCGATAAAGCCACGTCGTCACCTTCGCCTCGCCACTGCGCCACTCAGGTGCAATTTTCCAAACGCGCATCATCGCCTCTTGCGCCACATCTTCGGCATCCGCCTGAACACCCAACATCCGATAGGCTTGTTTATAGGCGCGCGGGGCCAAGCGCACTGTCAACTGATGCGCGGCCGCTTGATCACCGTTTGCATAGAGCTGCAAAAGCGCGTCATCGCTAATATTTATGTTGTGATCCAAAGCCATCGTCATGCGCGTCTTAGATTATCCGTTAATCCAGTTGGCGAACCCACCCTGCTTCAGGGGCAGGTCCGGTCCTATTTTGGCGAAATCACTCGCCGCTTTTTTGCTTCTTGTGCTTACCACGCTTGGCATGCTTTGCCATCTCTGCGAACTCTTCTTCAGAGATCGAGCCATTGCCATCCGCATCCGCCCGATCAAACCTCTTGGCACCACGCCCTTCCGAGCTTCCTTTGGACATTTCTTCAAAGCTCACCATACCGTCGCCATTCGCATCATGGCGCTTGATCATTTTCTTGGCACGTTTTTCTGCGCGCTTGCGACCAGACTGGCCCATCTCCTCTGCGCCCAGCATACCATCACCGTTCGTGTCCGCTTTATCGAACCGCACACGTGCATGCGCTGCCAACTCTTCGCGGGTCAGTGCGTCGTTGCCATCTGTATCAAGTGTGCTGAAGCCTGGGCGCTCGTGACGCATCTTGCCCTCTTTCGCTTCGCCCTCACCCGTTGCGGCCTGCGCGGCAAATCCTGTTGCAATGACCATACCTGTCAATGCGATGCGTGCTGTCATGCGTGAAATCGTTGTCATCTGATTGTCTCCAGTCTATTCGCCCAAACGCGGGCCTCAAAATATCAGGCGTTTCTTGCCTGCTGTAGTAGGTCAAACGCGGCACGCGAAAACTTCCGTCGCAGTTTTTTCAACTTTTTTGAATTCATCTCGCGACATCGCGCCGCAAGATCACGAAATCCCGTTGAAACAGGGTGCTTTGGTTACATTTCCGTGGCATAGACGTTTTAAATTATCGCGAGTTTTCAGGAGGTCCCATTATGGTTTCAATAAACGAGCAGCACGAAGAGCGGGCCCTTTGGCCCGCATTGCGCCGTGGATGGCGTGGGAAATGCCCCAATTGCGGTGAAGGTCGTGTACTGCACAGCTATCTAAAAATGCGCGAGAGCTGCTCAAACTGTGACCAAGATTTCAGCGCCGCGCGCGCCGATGATGGCCCTGCCTACCTGACAATTTTGATCGTTGGACATATTGCGACGATCTTCATGCATATCGTTTTCGTCCATTTCCGCCCCGAACCAATGGTGCTCTTCACATTGTTTGCAAGCATCGCCGTGTTCTTGTCGCTCTACTTGCTGCCACGCTTCAAAGGCGCAATCGTGGGCTATCAGTGGGCCAAACGCATGTTCGGCTTCGCACATCAGGCCGCAACATGAGCGGCAGTCCACCCATCGACAAAACCGCGATACGCCACGCCAGCACGCTAATTGTGCTACGTGATCGCCACACGGCACCGCGAATCTTGATGGGCCAACGCGGGGCAAAAGCGGCGTTTATGCCGAATAAATTCGTGTTTCCCGGTGGCGCTGTCGATGCCGCAGACCCAGACATCCCACTTGCAGGAAAGATTAATCCACGTTGCCACACGCATCTCACCCAGAAAACCGACGTGGATCGCACACACGCCCTTGGCGTCGCTGCGATCCGTGAACTCTGGGAAGAAACCGGCCTCATCCTTGGAACAAAAGGCATATGGAACAACACTCCGCCTGCTGATTGGACGGGATATGCCGCCACGGGCCACGTACCCGACGCCTCCGCACTTCAATTTGTGTTCCGCGCGATCACACCACCAGGCCGGCCACGCCGCTTTGATGCGCGCTTCTTTCTGATCGATGCAGAGGCACTGCACGGCGATATCGACGATTTCTCAAACGCATCGGATGAGCTTTCCCACTTGCAATGGATTGCACTGGAAGACGTGCGCAAGTTCGATTTGCCCTTCATCACGGAAGTCGTGCTTGCCGAAGTCGCAGGGCGCAGCTCAAAGGAAGCAACGCCAGACAGCGTGCCGATGTTCCTCAACACAGAAGAAGAAAGCCTGTTCCTGCGCCTCGCTGGCAACTCCCCGCTCGAACACGCACTCAAACCATAATCGCTTCTCTGGTCTTTAAATACCTCGGGGGAGTCTGCCCCGCAGACGGGGGCAGCGTCCTTCATCACCCGCAATCTAGCGTGCCACCAAAATCAAAAGCAAAACACTGGCTGACAGAAATCCAATCGCGATACCTTCGCGCACGCTTAGCCGTTCTTTGAATACCAACACAGACACCATTAGCGAAAAGATCAACTCGATCTGCCCCAAGGCTTTCACGTAGGCGGCCGTTTGCAAAGTGAACGCCAAAAACCAGCCCAAAGATCCCCCAAGACTCATCAAACCAATCCAAAGGGCTTTGCGCCTTGCGCCCCAAACTGCTCGAATTTGACCTTGCTCAAAAACGCGCAACCAAAGGCTCATCGCGCCAAATTGCATCAAAGTCACTGCCGACAAGGTCACAGCCGCGCGCAGCAAGGGCGCATCTGCCTCCACTTCTAACGTGGCCGCACGGTAGGTGACACCAGAGATTGCAAACAACAAACCCGATGCCAAACCTAGCCCCGCCGCACGCGTAAACAGCCGCTCTTGCCAAGACCCCTTCGCCTCTGGCGCGCTGGACAGCAGCAAAACACCCGTCAGGCCGACCAAGATCGCCGCCAACCCAAGGATCGAGACTCCTTCGCCTAAGATTATCAGACCAACTAAAGCGGCTTGAACGACTTCGGTCTTCTTGAATGTAATCCCCACCGCGAAATTGCGTTCACGAAACAAAGCAACCACGCACACAGTCGCCAAAATCTGCGCCAAGCCACCAATTGCGCCCATCGTCCAAAACCGCGCATTCAAAGCGGGCAGCTCCGTGTCGCTCGCCACCAACCAAACCGCTAAGACAGTTGCCAATAGCGGGGCAGAATAGGCAAAGCGCGCGAACGTCGCTCCGCCCGTACTCAACGCACTCATGCTCAATTGCTTTTGCAGCATAAAGCGCAACGTCTGAAAGATCGTCGCGCCAATTGTGGCGTAAATCCAAAGTTCCATGGATCTGCCTATGCCTGATCAGCCCTCAGAGGACCAGAACGGATGGGCCACAGGCTCTTTCGCTTTGATGAAATAGCGCCGAAACACATCGCCGTAGGATCGATAGCAATAGCCTTCATTCACCGCCAAGAACCTCTCTTTTCCGCTCTCGTAGAGGACAGGCAGATCATACCAACACACATCAGGGTGCATATGATGCACTGAATGGAAATTATTGTTTAAAAACAAAAATGCGAGAATACCGCGATCTTCGATGATAACGGTTCGTCCGCGACTTAAGGTATGTGCACGATGCTCGAGATACGTGCGGATCTTCAATATTGAGAGGCCTAAATATACCGCAATCAAATAGGCCCAAACAGGCATCGCGCTGATCGCAACAATCCACCAAAGCGGCAAGGTAGCCGCTGGGATATGCCAGATCCATCCAACCAAAACACGGCGATCCCCCGCTTTGATCAGATGCCAATCGCCTCGCATAAAGGCATACTGCCCAATCACAGGACCCACCACCAGGCGACCAAGCAAAGTATTGTTAAAATTC
Organism: Planktotalea sp.; assembly: GCF_018607995.1. Classification (GTDB taxonomy): domain Bacteria; phylum Pseudomonadota; class Alphaproteobacteria; order Rhodobacterales; family Rhodobacteraceae; genus Planktotalea. Next base: position 15,373 of record NZ_JABBAL010000038.1, on the reverse strand, counting down.
AACAAACCACGCTCAAACTGGTTCAGGCCGGACCACACTTTGGGATCCAAATAACAGCTTTCAGGATCATCGTAGGGATCGGTCAAACGGTTATCTACGTGATGGGCAAGATGCGTGTCACGAAACCGCATGTAAGGAATGGTGAAACTGAGCGCTGGAAAAACCAAAGCCGCGTTCAAGTGAATATTCTTAAACGGATGCCGATGCATAACCTCATGGGTGAGTGACGAATGCAGCGCTATTGAAAGAACCGCCAAGGCAACGCCCAAAGGCATCCAAAATGCCGCAACCCAAGTTGTAGATATCGCAAACAGCGCGTAGCACAGGCCAAGTGTCGCCCAAGTTGGCCACTGATAGCGGCGCGAGGAGGCCCCGTAGGCTTTATGATTCACGAAGCCTGCCCTTGATAAACAGCTGAAATCTCAGCGCAAATAATCCGCGCGATCTGCTGGCAATCTTCAATGCTAAAAGTCAAAGGTAAGCGCATATCCACAATGCCACGCAAAATGTCATCGGTCGCAGGCATCAACTCGGAGGGGGCATAGAGCCAACTGTCATAGCGCGATGTGAACGCGACAGGTTCTGCGCCGCCAAACCACTTCAACTCAACCCCGCGCGCACCACAGCGCGCAATCGCGTCATTCACAGCCACGTCGCTCCACCCTTCCAGCAAGAATTGGATCGACGAACCAACGTAGCTCTCTTTTTCGTGCCGTTTCACCACCGTGAGCCCCAGCGTGTTTTGCAATCCAGCCTCAACAGCGACGTAGCGTTCGTTCCAGCGCGCGACCTGAGTGTCTAAATCTGCCAATTGCGGGCGTAAAATGGCCGCGCGCAAGTGATCCATTCGACCTGAAATATTTGGCGTTTCATATTTAATAGACGCGAACGCCTCTTTGGGTGGTCCAGCCAAGTGCCGCTCAAACAACATGTAGCTGCCCGATAGCATAATCGCGCGCGCCATCAATTCATCATTATCCGAGACTAGCAAACCGCCCTCGCCCGAGTTCACATGCTTGTAGGTTTGACACGAATAACAACCCATCACACCATGACGGCCAGAGAACGTTTCGCCCCACTTCGCACCCATCGTATGCGCGCAATCCTCGATCACAGTGATCCCAGCCGCGTCGCAAATCGCCATTAAACGATCCATGTCACACATATGGCCACGCATGTGGCTCAGCATCAACACATCTGCGAGATCGGCTTTTGCCTCCAAATCCTCCAGATCTATCGTGAGGTCGCGGGTCACGCCCACAAATACTGGCACGCCGCCGACAGCAGCAATCGATCCAGGCACAGGGGCTAATGTGAACGCATTGCTCAGGACTTTGTCTCCCGCCTTCACCCCCACAGCACGCAAGGCTGTCGCCATCGCATATCCACCAGAAGCCACTGCAAGACAGTATTTGGCATTCACAGAGGCTGCGAATTCCTGCTCTAGCAGTGCAGTTTCGCCGTGTTCGCCCTTGGCCACATTGTATCTATGCAAACGACCGGATTTCAAAATTTGAAGCGCCGCTTCGATCCCAGCGTCAGGGATCGGCTCTTGCTGCGTAAAACTGCCTTGAAATTTTTCACACACCTCTAAGATCCCAATAATTTCGTAGCCAAAGCAGGCAAATCAACAAAGTGATCTAGCAAAGCATCGGGTTTCAATGCGCGAATATCCGCTTGCCCCGCAGTCGCACCCGGCCCGAATGTCACCAGTACGCTTGGCACGCCCGCTGCGCGCGCGGTTTTGTGATCCGTAACCGTATCCCCAATCAAGCAGGAGCGTTTTACATCGCCCCCCGCACGCCGCACCGCTTCAAAGAACGGTTCTGGATCAGGTTTGCGCACGGGAAGCGTGTCCGCCCCGATCAAGGAGCCAAACGCATCCCGCACACCCAACTTCGTCATCAGGATCTCAGCCAGATATTCCGGCTTGTTTGTGCAAATTCCCACCTTGAAGCCATCTGAGCGCAACTGCTCTACCGCATCCATCGCGCCGTCATAGAGCTTTGTGTGCACATCAATCGCTTGCTCATAGGCGCGCAACAAAGGCTGATATTGCGCGTTCAAAACTTCTAGATCGGCGGCTTGGCCAGTTTCACGTTCAATCCCAAGCGACAACATCGCACGCCCCCCGCGCAACGCCACGCCCGCATCTATTTCAGGCTTTAGACGCACAGCCATACCTAGGCTCTCAAAACATTTGTTCGCGGCGGCCAAAAGATCGCCGCTCGTATCTGCAAGCGTTCCATCAAGGTCAAAAATAACAGTGCGCATGTGCTCTCCTGCCAGAAACCGCTGACCACTCAAGGTTTAGCGCTTGTTACACCCCGCAATCTTGTGTGATCTCACACGCCTTGCAGCATCTCAAAGTTTAGGTAGAACGAGCCTTAGCAAATTGCAAAGAGTATTCCCTATTATGAGCATTGCTCTGATTATCCTTGCCGCTGGCAAGGGCACCCGAATGAATTCTGATCTGCCCAAAGTTTTGCATCACATTGCGGGCGCACCAATGCTGGTGCACGCGATGAAAAGCGGTGCAACTTTAGATCCTGCGAAAACGATCATCGTCGCAGGTCACGGCGCTGAACAGGTCAGCGATGCGGCAAAAGCGTTTGATGAGACTGTAGACGTGGTTTTGCAGACCGAGCAGTTGGGTACGGCGCACGCGGTAGCTCAGGCGAAAGAGGCTCTGTTTGATTTTGACGGTGATGCTCTGGTTCTTTACGGAGATACACCCTTCATCAGTCCCAAAACGTTAGAGCATATGACCGCAGCACGTGCGGGCCATGATGTTATCGTCTTGGGCTTTGAAGCCGTTGATCCGGGCCGTTATGGACGTCTATTCATGAAAGGTGAGAACCTTAAAAAAATCGTGGAATTCAAAGATGCATCAGATGAAGAGCGCCAAATAACCCTCTGTAACAGCGGCGTTATCTGCGCAAGCTCAGCCGTACTTTTTGATCTTATCGCTGCGGTTAGAAACGACAATGCCTCTGGTGAATATTACCTCACCGATATTGTCGAAATTGCCCAAAGAAAAGGTCTGAGTGCGACCTCAGTGACCTGCGATGAGAGCGAAACGCTTGGTGTAAATTCCCGCGTCCAACTCGCAGAAGCCGACGCAATCTTTCAAAGCAAAGCACGTGTCGCGTTGATGGAAGCTGGCGTCACATTGCACGCGCCAGACACGGTCTATCTGTCCCACGACACACATATTGGTCCTGACACGATCATCGAACCGAACGTTGTATTTGGCGCTTCGGTAACGGTTGAGAACGGCGCAAATATCCGTGCGTTCAGTCACTTAGAGGGCTGTCACGTCAGCCGCGGCGCGACTGTTGGCCCCTACGCTCGCTTGCGCCCAGGAACAGAACTTGCTGAATTTACCCGTGTTGGCAACTTCGTTGAAATCAAGAATGCAGTGATTGATGAGGGCGCGAAGGTTAATCACCTGTCCTACGTCGGTGACGCCCATTTGGGTGCGCGCGCGAACATCGGAGCGGGCACAATTACTTGCAACTATGACGGCGTGATGAAGCATCATACGGAAATCGGCGAAGACAGCTTTATCGGGTCTAACACCTTGCTGGTCGCCCCTGTTGTTGTCGGCTCAAATGCCATGACGGCAAGCGGCACTGTGATTACACAAGACGTGCCTGATAATGCTTTAGCGATTGCACGTAGCAAACAAATCAACAAAACAGGCTTAGCAGTTAAATTGTTCGATATTTTAAAGAAAAAGAAAAAGAAAAATATTAGTAAAAAAGAGGTGTCATAATGTGCGGAATTATTGGAGTGCTTGGACAGCACGAAGTGGCACCAACTCTTGTCGAAGCGCTTCGTCGCCTCGAATATCGTGGCTATGACAGCGCGGGAATTGCAACTGTCAACAATGGCGTACTTGATCGGCGCCGCGCTGTTGGTAAATTGGTTAATCTCTCTGACCTTCTGGTGCACGAACCGCTCGCGGGCAAGTCAGGTATCGGCCACACCCGCTGGGCCACGCATGGAGCGCCGACAACGGACAACGCGCACCCCCACCAAGCTGGTCCCGTCGCTGTCGTGCACAATGGCATCATCGAAAACTTTCGCGAATTACGTGTAGAACTTGCAGGATACGGCATCAGTTTCGTCACCGAGACGGATACAGAAACCGTTGCTCTGCTCACGCAACACCACATGGAAAGCGGCCTTAGCCCGGCTGACGCGGCTGAAAAGACAATTTCCCGGCTAGACGGTGCGTTTGCTTTGGCGTTTTTGTTCTGCGGCGAAGAAGACCTGATGATCGCCGCGCGCAAGGGCTCGCCGCTTGCCATTGGGCATGGCGCTAAGGAAATGTACATCGGCTCCGACGCGATCGCATTAGCCCCTTTAACCAATCGTATCACATACTTAGAAGAAGGCGACCGCGCCGTTCTGACCCGCGACAGCTTGCGCATATGGGACAGCGAAGGTCATCAAGTCGGGCGCGAAATGCACGTTATCAAGATTGATACAGCCAAGGTCGATAAGACTGGTTTTGATCACTATATGGCGAAAGAAATCGCAGAACAGCCAGCCGTTGTCGGGGCCGCCGTGAATAACTATCTCCCTGTAGGCAATGATAAAATCTCTCTGCCCGGTGGTAATATTGATTTCTCAAAGATTGAACGTTTGAGCATGGTCGCCTGCGGCACTGCCTTTTATGCATGCCTTACCGCAAAATACTGGTTTGAAAAGCTTGCGCGCATCCCAGTTGAAGTCGATGTGGCCTCAGAATTTCGCTACCGCGAACCGCCGATCCCCAGTCAAACCGCTGCTTTGTTCGTCAGCCAATCCGGTGAAACTGCTGACACACTGGCAGCGCTGCGCTACTGTGCGGGTAAGGCCGACAAGATCCTGTCTGTGACCAACGTTGCGGAAAGCTCCATCGCGCGTGAAAGCGATCAGACCTACCCGATTTTCGCGGGTGTCGAAATTGGCGTGGCCTCAACCAAAGCGTTCACGTGCCAGCTTACCGTTTTGGTATCATTGGCGCTAAAAGCTGCGCAAGATCGCGGTACGATGTCTGAAACAGAACTGAAAGACGCAGTCGACGCAATCCGCTCTGCGCCCGGACTTTTGAACGTTGCACTGGAGCAAACTGATGCAATCAAGCGCCACGCGCGAAAACTTGCAGAGGCACGCGACATCTTGTTCCTAGGACGTGGCTTGATGTATCCAATTGCCCATGAAGGTGCGTTAAAATTAAAAGAAATCAGTTATATACATGCAGAAGCTTATGCATCAGGAGAGCTCAAACATGGCCCTATCGCGCTGATTGACAAGAAGGTTCCGGTTGTCGTTCTAGCGCCATCAGACGAGCTCTACGAAAAGTCCATTTCCAATATGCAAGAGGTCATGGCCCGCTCTGGCAAAGTGCTTTTGATCTCTGACCGTAAGGGGTTGAAACAAGCGGGCGATGTATGGGGGGAAATCGTGATGCCCCAGTGTGATCCTTTGATCACGCCGATCATCTACTCTATCCCCGCCCAACTTCTGGCTTATCATACTGCTGTCGTCAAAGGCACAGATGTGGATCAGCCGCGCAACCTTGCGAAGTCTGTGACTGTCGAATGACCCTTGAAGAAGCCCTTGACGCATTGAGCGCACGTATCGAGCCAGGTCGGGCAGACGGCATGGCAAAATACCACAAGGGCAAACGTGAGTATCTTGGCATCGCCAACCCTGATGTGAATGAGCTCACAAAGAAATGGCGCTCCGATCTCGATGTAAACTCGCGCGTGTGCCTTGCTAAAGAACTGTGGTACTCGGATATTTTTGAAGCGCGCTTAGCGGCCTCCAAGCTTTTGACACAGGCACGCATACGACCTGATGATGCAGCTTGGGAGTTGATCAAAAGTTGGGTACCAGATTTTGACAGCTGGTCCATCGCTGATCACGCCTGCATGGCGGGACAAAAACGGCTGGTCGCGGATCCTACGCGATTAGATGAGATTGAGGCTTGGACAACCTCGGATCACATGTGGACACGACGCGCGGCCTTGGTGATCACCCTGCCATGGACCAAGCAAAACAATCCAAAGCAAGCAGAACTGGACGCGCGGGAGCGCATTTTGGGTTGGGCTTCAAGCTACGTCGACGATCATACCTGGTTTATCCAAAAATCGATTTCATGGTGGCTGCGCCAGCTGGGCAAACACGATGCCGCGCGTGTAAGCTCTTTCCTTGACCAATACGGCGACGCGATGAAGCCCTTTGCGCGCAAGGACGCGGCAAGAGAGCTACCCAAGGCTTAACCACCTGAAAAGACTTCAACTTCGGGGAGTTCGGTTAAGGGCGCTTCGATCAAGCGGAACGCGGCGAGGGACAAACGACTTCCTGCGGATCCTGCGCCCTCGATCGGAATCAGATCAATCTGCACGGATTTGCCAGTACCAGGATAAACCACACGGCCTTTTCCAGCGGCACTCACCAAAGGGGTCTTGATCCAAAATCCAGCTTGGGTCAGATCGCCAAGCGAAACAACCGTCAATCCAAGCCGCTTTTCAACGGCTTCTACAGGAACCGCTGCAGCCTCTTCACGCTCTTGCGTGGTTGTGACATCAAACTCTTCCGCCGTGCGTGCCGTTTTTGGAACAACACGACCGAAACCGGCAGGACGCACTTTTGGACGCAATTTATCACTTTTAAGAACAACTATTTCAGGGGCGTCCACCTGTTTAGGGGCCTGCGCACAAGCAGAAAGCGTTAAAATTGCAGCAAATAATAGGATACGAGTCATGAAGGCATGATTAAGCCCTCCAGCGCAGAACGCAATAACGTGTGCGCACCTTAACGGAACTCCTCTTGCAGTGCTTCGGTGCGCGCATTAGCTTATGCTCATGAACGCACCCTTGATTGACCCTTTCGCCCGCGCCATCACCTATTTGCGCGTCTCTGTGACAGATCGTTGCGATTTTCGCTGCGTCTATTGCATGAGCGAAAACATGCAGTTCTTGCCCAAGAAAGAACTGCTGACCCTCGAAGAGTTAGAACGCATGTGCTCCACATTTGTGGATCTCGGCGTGAAAAAGCTGCGCATCACGGGGGGTGAACCGCTTGTGCGGCGTGATATTATGACATTTTTCCAAAGCATGAGCCGCCATTTGGACAGTGGTGCGCTGGATGAACTCACGCTCACCACTAACGGAAGTCAGCTCGCACGTTTTGCAGAGCCACTGTATGCCGCAGGCGTGCGCCGCGTGAACGTATCCCTTGATACGTTGGACGAAGAGAAATTCGCCCGCGTGACCCGTTGGGGCCGTTTGACACAGGTTTTAAAAGGGATCGACGCGGCTCAAACGGCTGGCTTGAAAGTGAAAATCAACGCGGTTGCGCTGAAGGATTTCAACGAAGACGAGCTGATTACAGTGACAGAGTGGTGTGCAAGCCGTGATATTGCGCTGACATGGATTGAAGTGATGCCGATGGGCGATCTTGGAAATGAGGATCGTGTGGGGCAATATTGGTCGCTGAAGGATCTTCGCACGCAACTCGCAGAGCGCTATACGATAACCGAACTCAGCGAACGCACGGGCGGCCCTGCGCGCTATGTGCGCTTGGAGGAGACGGGTCAGAAGATCGGCTTCATTACACCGCTCACGCACAATTTCTGCGAAAGCTGTAATCGCGTGCGCTTGACCTGCACAGGCGAGCTTTATTTGTGCTTGGGTCAGGAAGACATGGCGGATCTGCGCGCGCCTTTGCGCAGCAACCCGAAAGACAACGCGCCTCTAAGGCAAGCGATACATGATGCTATCAGTTTGAAACCGAAGGGCCATGATTTCGACTATTCACGCCAGAAAGCAGATGGCCAAGTCACACGGCATATGAGCCACACAGGCGGCTAGGTCCGGTAGCCTAACGCGCTGCGTATTGTGCGTCAGTGCACGCATGCTGATCTTGTGTGCAGAATTGTGCTATCCCACTGAAAGCTCTACATCCTCCCAAACGTCAATAGGAGGTCGACATGTCCGTCAGTTCCCGCTTTGAAACATCACAAGCCACGCCAACCCTGGAAGGGGCTGGCGTTCACCTGCACCGCGCCTTCGGCTTTCAGGATCCGACCGAGCTGGATCCTTTTCTCCTTTTCGACGATTTTCGCAGCGACCACCCTGACAAGTTTGAAAAGGGCTTTCCTTGGCATCCACACAGAGGCATCGAAACGATCACATATGTTTTGAATGGCACAGTCAATCACGAGGATAGCCTTGGCAACACAGGCGCGCTCGGAGCAGGCGATGTGCAATGGATGACCGCAGGCTCCGGGATCATGCATCAGGAAATGCCACATGGGAACGCGCAGGGCCAAATGCATGGGTTTCAACTTTGGGCGAACTTGCCCTCCTCCCTCAAAATGACAGCGCCTCGCTACCAAGACGTTGAAAGTAAAGAGATCCCCGAGATCATTGATGACGACGGCACGCGCGTCAAAGTCGTCGTCGGCGAATTCTGGGGCAAGCGTGGTCCCGTCGATGGCATCGCCGCAGACCCACAATATCTTGATGTCTTCGTGCCTGCTGGTGTGAAGAAAACCTTCAAGCTAAGCCACCACAGACGTGCGTTCGCTTATGTCTTCGAAGGCAGTGCTGCCTTCGCGGATGCTTCTGCACCGATGGGGGTGCTCTTGGAAAAGGAAGTTGGCGGCAAAGAGGTCAATATCCGTGACCTGACCGGCAACCGCACGCTCGTGAAATTTGGAGCGTCCGAAGAGGTCACGGTTCAAGCTGGTGATACTGGTGTACGCTTTTTGCTAATCTCGGGACAGCCGCTGAAGGAACCTGTCGCGTGGCATGGGCCAATCGTGATGAACACCCGCGAAGAGCTAATGCAAGCCGTCAAAGAGCTGCGCAACGGCACATTTATTAAGCCCGCGCACTAAACCTCATGTAAGCCGAACCGCATTGCGCACCATTTGCCAATAAATGTCCTCAACCTCGCTCCGGCTAAGCGCGCCGCTGTCACGATACCATGTGGTCACCCCCGTGAGCATCGCAATGACAGCGCGCGTGGCGACCTTTAAATCGGTCACATCAAACACCCTCTCGGCCAACCCATCGTGCAAAATTTGCGTCAATTCCCCTTCATAGCGGGTGCGCAAAGTCTCGATCTCCACGAAATTGTCATCACTCAGATTGCGCAGCTCCATATAGGCAATAAAAACCGCATCAGGGCGATCCAAATGAAACCCGATGTGAAACCGCGTGAACGCTTCAAGTGCTGCCAGCGCGCTCTGGGCAGGCTTTTGCGCACGCCGCGCGGCCAGCAGATCATCCATATGTTGCTTCATTAGCTCGAACAAAAGTGCCTGCTTGTCGGGAATATAGTTATAAAGCGCGCCCGCCTGCACGCCCACGACCGCCGCGATTTGGCGCATGGAAACGGCAGCATAGCCATGTTGCGCAAACAAGCGCTGCGCCGATGCGCGAATTTTTGGCCCTGTTGAGGCCGAATGAGATCCTTGAGTACGTGCCATTCAAAGACGTTAACTGAACATCCGTTCAGAAAAAACCCAAAACCGTCACACCCTTGTCAGTCCCAGCGCTCTGCGCCAAAAGACGGGGACCTTGTTGGAGTGCACGTCTATGAGCTTTCGTCTCCGCCCCACCCTTTTGATCGCTGTGCTTTTTTGTGCAGCCCTTCCTGCGTGCAAGAAATTCCCGGAAATCGAAATTTCAGAGGCGCAATTTACCAGCAAAACCCCCTATCCCAAATTCGTCCCCCTCGACATTCTCTTGAAAGAACCCGAAGCGACGATCACGGATGAGGTTGAAGACGATCTCACCAGCCGTCGCGATACGCTTCAAAGCACGCCCGTTGCGTCCGCTGCACAGACGGAAATGGCGAATGATCCCATGCTTGATCGTCTCGATGCGCTGCGTGCTCGTCGCAAAGCGCAAACTGCAGCTGATCCGATTATCGATGATGCGCTACGCAAACGCATGGAAGGTGGGATAAACCCGCCAACTCTGCCAGAATAATCGTTGAAATCTGCGCAAAGCTTCATTGCACAGACGCCCGCACAGCAGTAAAGCCAACAGAACGAGCCGCCTCGCGCGCACCCATTTGAAGGAGCCCACCTCATGAGCCAAAATTCCCCTCTCCGTCTTGGAATTGCAGGTTTGGGTACGGTCGGCACCGGCGTGGTCAAAATAATCCGCCAGCAAGCTGCCCTTCTCAGTGCGCGCGCAGGACGCGGCGTTGTAATTTCAGCCGTCAGCGCGCGGGATCAATCGCGCGACCGTGGAGTTTCACTTTCAGGCTATGCTTGGGAAACTGATGCGGTCGCCTTGGCCAAACGCGACGATGTGGATGTTTTCGTCGAACTGATCGGTGGCGACACGGGCGTTGCGAAAAACGCGGTCGAAGCCGCCCTCGCACTTGGAAAAGATGTGGTCACCGCCAACAAAGCCTTGCTCGCGCATCACGGCCAAGCTCTCGCGCAAATGGCTGAAGCGAACGATAGCATTATCCGCTACGAGGCTGCCGTTGCAGGTGGCATTCCAGTGATCAAATCCTTGCTCGAAGGTCTAGCAGGCAATGAGATCACCCGAGTGATGGGCGTGATGAACGGCACTTGTAACTACATCCTGACCAATATGGAAAAGTCGGGCCGCGGCTACAACGCCCTCTTTGATGAATGCGCGGAGCTTGGCTATCTGGAGGCGGATCCCAACCTTGATGTGGGTGGGATTGATGCGGGTCACAAACTGGCGCTGCTCGCCTCGATTGCTTTTGGCACGCAGGTTGATTTCGACGCGGTCGAACTCGAGGGCATCCAACGGATCGAACTCCAAGACATAAATCACGCCGCTGACATGGGCTTTCGCATCAAATTGCTGGGTGTCACCCAAATGACAGGACGCGGTTTGGAACAACGCATGACGCCTTGTCTCGTGCCCTCCGCATCTCCACTCGGTCAGCTTGAAGGAGGCACCAATATGATGGTGATCGAAGGTAATTACGTCGAGCAAATCGTACTGCGAGGGCCAGGCGCGGGCATGGGACCCACGGCCAGCGCGGTAATGGGCGATGTGATGGATATCGCACGTGGCATCCGTATTCCCACCTTCGGCATTCCCGCAAATCAACTACACAAATCCACTTCGGCAAAGGCCGCTAGCCCCGCGCCTTTCTATTTACGCGTTGGCCTCAAAGACAAGCCTGGTGCAATGGCGAAGATTGCGACGATCCTCGGCGAGGCAGGGATTTCCATTGATCGTATGCGCCAACTTGGCCATGCGGATGAAACCGCGCCAGTGTTGATCGTGACGCATAAGTGCATGCGCCAAACCCTTGATGAAGCACTGACGCAAATCGGCAAAAGCAATGTGGTGGCAACTCCCCCAGTCGCGCTGCGTATCGAAAACCTCTAAGGTTCTACAGCCTTCTATGGTCTGAAAATACCGCGAGAGAGCGCGAGAAGGCTGACCCTCTCACTCCCATCCTCAGAGCCAAGCCCCAGTATCTCTTCTTGCAAGCCCAGCGTCGCTAGGTCACTCTGAGACAAGCGAAGAAAGACCACTCCAATGAACAATTCTGTCGATTTCAATGACCGCATGCTCTCCCTCGGCCTCGCGCGCGTGGCCGAACAAGCCGCGATTGCGTCCGCTAGCTTGATCGGGCGCGGCGATGAAAAAGCGGCAGACCAAGCTGCAGTCAATGCGATGCGCGAACAGCTCAATCTGCTAGAGATCGCGGGTGTCGTTGTGATTGGCGAAGGCGAACGCGATGAAGCGCCCATGCTCTACATTGGTGAAGAAGTCGGCACAGGTTCCGGACCTGCTGTCGATATAGCGCTTGACCCGCTGGAAGGCACAACGCTCACCGCTAAGGATATGCCCAACGCATTAACCGTGATCGCGATGGGCCCGCGTGGCTCCATGCTGCACGCGCCTGATGTCTACATGGACAAACTCGCGATTGGTCCAGGATTCGCAGAGGGTATTGTCGCCCTAGATATGCCCTACGCCACGCGCGTTTCAGCGTTAGCCACGGAAAAAGGATGCGCGCCGTCCGACATTACTGTGTGTATGCTGGAACGCCCACGTCATGAGGAAATGATCGCTGAAGTACGCTCTACTGGTGCTTCAATCCGCTTGATCACCGACGGTGATGTGGCAGGCGTAATGCACTGCGCTGAATCTGATCTTACGGGTATCGACATGTATATGGGCACAGGCGGCGCACCCGAGGGTGTGCTCGCCGCATCCGCACTGAAATGCATGGGTGGTCAAATGTTTGGCCGGCTTTTGTTTCGCAATGACGATGAGCGTCGCCGCGCCAGCAAAGCGGGCATCACAAATTACGATCGCATCTACACGCGCGATGATATGGTCACTCAGGATGTCATATTCGCAGCCACAGGCGTCACAGGCGGTACTTTGTTGCCTGCGATCAAGCGCGAAGTCGGCTTTATCACCACCGAAACGCTGTTGATGCGCTCAAAAACTGGCTCGGTGCGTCGCATGACTTACCGCCTGCCAGTAGCCGCCTGAAAGTATGGGACCCTTTCTTAACGTCAAGCGTTCTTTGACAGGCCGCCGTTGGGTCGGTCCCGATATCGAAGTCGCGCGCCAAGGCGAAGCGATTGCCCAAGCCACGGGCTTGCCGGCTCCCTTGTGCAATGTGCTCGCCAAACGCGGCGTCGCGCCGCAAGATGCTGACGCTTTTCTTGCACCAACTTTGAAGGATCTGTTACCTGATCCACGCTCCCTCAGGGACCTGGAAAAGGCCACAGCGCGCATTCTCACCGCCGTCAAAGCCCGCCAGAAAATCGCAATCTTCGCAGATTATGATGTGGATGGCGGCACTTCTGCAGCGCTGATCATTGACTGGCTGCGCCATTTCGATCAATCCGCAACACTCTATATTCCTGACCGTATCGACGAAGGCTACGGCCCAAATGACGAAGCTATGGCCATGCTCGCCGCAGCACATGATCTGATAATTTGCGTCGATTGCGGAACTCTGTCTCATGGCCCCATAGCCGCCGCAGTCGGGGCAGACGTGGTCGTTCTTGATCACCATTTGGGTGACGAAACCCTACCTCCTGCGCATGCTGTCGTGAACCCGAACCGCGCCGATGAAACCGGTGATCTCGCGCATCTCTGTGCCGCTGGCGTTGTGTTCTTGATGCTTGTTGAAGCGGGCCGACAACTTAGAATCGACAACGTAAATGGCCCTAACCTTCTGAATATGCTTGATCTTGTTGCGCTTGGCACCGTTGCGGATGTTGCGCCTTTGATCGGTGTGAACCGCGCCTTGGTGCGCCAAGGTCTCACGGTGATGGCGCGCCGCGAACGCACAGGGATCACCGCGCTCGCCGATGTCTCACGCATGGACACAGCACCCAGTTCGTATCACCTTGGCTTCCTACTTGGCCCACGTGTCAATGCAGGTGGCCGTATTGGCAAGGCCGATCTCGGCGCGCGCCTGCTTGCCACACGCGACCCACATGAGGCCAAAGCCATGGCTGAGCGCCTTGATATGCTCAACACCGAACGCCGCGAGATCGAAAACAACGTTCGCGCCGCCGCGTTGGAGCAAGCGGAAGAACGTGGCTTTGACGCGCCACTCGTTTGGGCCGCGGGTGAAAGCTGGCACGCTGGCGTCGTTGGTATCGTCGCCTCTCGCCTCAAGGACGCAGCACATCGCCCTGCTATTGTCATCGGGTTTGACGGCGATGCGGGCAAAGGATCAGGTCGCTCGATTTCTGGCATAGATCTGGGGGCTGCAATTCAAAAACTCACACACGAAGGTCTCATCGAAAAAGGTGGTGGCCATAAAATGGCAGCAGGCCTCTCGCTTAGTCGCGCGCAGCTGGAACCCGCTATGGCCCGCCTGTCCGAATTGATGGCAAAACAAGGCGCAGGCGATGCAGGTCCCGCTGATCTGCGCCTTGATGGCATGCTTATGCCCGGTGCCGCCCAGATCGAATTGATAGAACAGCTGGAAAAAGCAGGCCCTTTCGGCGCAGGCGCCCCTGCTCCGCGCTTTGCCTTTCCCGATGTGGAGCTCAAGCTCACCAAACGCGTTGGTGAAACCCACCTTAAGATCAGCTTTGGCGACGGTCTTGGCGCGCGCATCGATGCGATTTGCTTTGGCGCGCTGGACACGCCTCTTGGTCCAGCTTTAGAGAATCATGCCGGCAAACGCTTCCACCTCGCAGGCCGTCTGGAGGTCAACTCATGGGGCGGACGTCAAAGCCCACAATTGCGTTTAGAAGACGCCGCTCCTGCGTAATTTAAGCACCAAAAACTTCTAAACAAAACCTGATTTTACCTCTTGCGCGGCTCTGCGACTTTGCCTAAACGTCTCTCACGCCACAGTGCGTCCCGTTCGTCTATCGGTTAGGACGCCAGGTTTTCAACCTGGAAAGAGGGGTTCGATTCCCCTACGGGATGCCAGTGGCATCTTATAGTTTATTTATATAAGAATTAGCGTTAATTTTTGCAGTTACTTTCTGTAGGTTTTTCCCGTAGATTTTCCCATTCGGCGACGGTTTATGACTACTCAGCGAAGACCAATCTCTTCCATCGACTTGTATCAGCCCCACAAACTAAACAACGGTTGGAATAAACTGGCGACCTACCCCCCTAGTCCATTTATACACTTCTCTGTGCTTCTACCAAAATGCCTTCATACGCTGGACTCCGATGGTCTAGCCCTCAAGAAACTTCGCGAGGCAATCAACAACTTGGACTGGTCGTCACACTAGAGATGGGCCTAAGGCTCACACAGACGCACGTACAGGCTCATCTAGACGATTACATACCTGCATTACCCTGACACCACAGCCCCTGCATAGGGCGCTCTGACGGACCTCATGGGTAGTTGTTTCGACTCTGGTGGCTAGGATTAAGTCAGCAATCTTGTAGCTGGACTTATGACCACATTCGCTGCACATGAGGTCCGTGCGTTTGTCAGATACCGCAGATAGCTTTGTGTTCATGGAAACAGCCTAAAGACGTTAGGATAACGTAAGCCTTAGCCAGTAAGGTCATCGCTTAGTTGGACGATTTGGGCCGTCTTGTGGCTCTCTCCATCCGAGTGCCAATATAACAAACACTAGCGCAAACACACTGCTGCCAACCAATGCTATACTACCTTTTTCAAGCTCAAACACTACGGAGGATACACCTACTGATAGCAAGCCAAACATTGCAGCGAGGACTATCATTCCAGTAAGTTTTGGGGCCGTATTTTTCATAACGAATGCCTTCCATATTTTACAACAAGTGCCTCATGATGCCATAAAATACGCGGGAAATATATATAGAATTACGCAGTTAAGTTTTTATCTTGGATTCATGCGGGCAAACCAGCCCAAGCGGATTCACCTGCGTATTTT
>NZ_JABBAL010000017.1 GCF_018607995.1 Planktotalea sp. | reverse complement strand
CGATACAGTGTGGCCTTTCCAATGAGGGGTCTAAGGCGCTCTGGAACGTTCCTCTTATAGCGAAAGCTGCCGTTGCTCCGGCGAAAAACATAGCGGGGGAGTCGTAGGGGCACATCATCACTCATGGTTGTGGATTGTGCGCCTAACGTGACCTGGTTCAAGCCAAAACGGTTCTACAGGTCTGACTATTTTAGCCCCAAAGCTGACAAAGTGGTCCCGAAAGCGGTCCCGAAAGTGGTCCTGTGAGAAGCTATACCACTGTATTTGCTTGGTTTATTGGTAATTTAAGAAAGATTTTGGTGCCCAGGAGAGGACTCGAACCTCCACATCGTTGCCAATACTAGCACCTGAAGCTAGCGCGTCTACCAATTCCGCCACCTGGGCAGGTGCCTTCGGAGGCGCGTTTAGACTTGGGCGTCATTCCTGTCAACGAGATTCGCAGGGCGCTTTTTTGCGAATACCTCGACGACAGGTCCTGTTTTGCCTAAAACAAGGCCGTTTACGCTAAAAAAAGCGCCTCATAAGCGGCTTGCCTGCACGCGCGCGGCTCGGTACATCTGCATCAACAAAAAGGCGAAGGATTACGCGCATGTCCAAACTTGTCACGATCTACGGTGGATCCGGTTTTGTAGGCCGTTATATCGTACGCCGCATGGCGAAAGAAGGCTGGCGCGTTCGCGTTGCTGTTCGTCGCCCGAATGAAGCAATGTTCGTAAAACCCTACGGTACGGTTGGCCAAGTCGAACCAGTCCTGTGTAACATTCGCGATGATGCCTCTGTTGCGGCGGCTTTGCACGGTGCTGACGCGGTTGTGAACTGCGTTGGTATTTTGACGCAAAACGGTAAGAACAAGTTTGATGCGGTTCAGGCCGAAGGTGCAGGCCGCGTTGCGCGCGAAGCTGCCGCAGCTGGGATCGACAAGATGGTGCAGATTTCCGCGATTGGTGCGGATGCAGAGGCTGAAAGTGATTATGCCCGCACCAAAGCGCTAGGTGAGGAAAATGTGCTAGCGCATATGCCAAACGTGATGATCCTGCGCCCCTCAATCATGTTTGGAGCAGAGGACAAGTTCTTTAATCGCTTCGCTTCCATGGCGCGTATTGGCCCGATCGTGCCTGCAATCGGTGCTGAGACGAAGTTCCAGCCAGCCTATGTCGATGATGTTGCCGCTGCGGCTGTCAAAGGCGTGCTGGGCGAGGCGCATGGGATCTATGAGGTCGGCGGCCCTAACGTGCATACATTCCGTGAGCTTTTGCAAACGATGCTCTGTGTGATCCAGCGCCGCAAATTGATTCTCAATGTGCCTTTCCCAATTGCACGTGTGATGGCGTGGGCGTTTGATTTGCTTGAAACGATTACGCTTGGCCTTGTGAAGAACCCTGCAGCGACGCGGGATCAGGTGAAGAACCTTTGCCTGGATAATGTTGTGGCTGACGACGCTAAGGGTTTTGCAGAGTTAGGCATTACGCCAACTGCGATGGAAGCGGTTCTGCCCGACTATCTCTGGCGTTTCCGCCCGTCGGGTCAGTACGCGGCGATCAAGGGTTCAGCCAAGAACTTGCGTGCCTAAGAGCCGCTGATGAGAATACTTGCCGCGCTGGTTTTTACTAGCTTTGAAACGCTAGATTACTTTGGGCCTATCGAGATGCTTGGTGGCTATGGCTAAGAGACAGAGATCATAATCGTCGCAAAAGGGCTTGATCCCGTAGCGAGCTGCCATGGGCAGCGTATCTGCGTGGACAAGTATTTCTCTGAAAAGAGTAACTACGAGCTGCTCTTCATACCCGGTGGTGATTTCGCGCTGATTGAGGGGAATGGCGAAGAATTCATTCAGTGGATTCGCGACGCTTCTGCTAATGCGGAAGAGGTAGTGGCTGTTTGTACGGGCACTGTGCTGCTTGGCATGGCTGGTGTCCTTTATGGCCGCCGCGTAACGACGAACAAGATAGATTTCACGAGCACAATACACCTCGCCTCCAAGATTGATTGGGTAAAAGAGGCGCGCTGGGTCGAGGATAGAAAACTCTTCACATCATCCGGTGTTTCTGCGGGTATGGATATGGCGCTCGCTGTGATGACGGGTTTGTTTGGTCTCGAAATAGCAGAACGTTTGGCGCTGGGCTGTGAATACGAGTGGCACCAAGATTCCACACGCGATCCCTTCGCGAAACGCGCTGGGTTGGTTTAGGCGCTATATCCAATCCAGATTAGCACAATTCCCAAGATCACACGATAAATCACGTAAGGCGTGAAGCTCACCGATTTCAGTAAACGCATCATCAAGCTCAGCGCCAACAATGCGGCCACAAATGCAAATGCCGTTGCAATCGCCCCATCACGTGCCAAAGCAGCATCAGCATCACGCGCGACTTCCAAACCAAGCAATGTACCTGAGGCGAGGATCGTGGGGATGGACATGAGCATGGCCAGCTTGGCCGCATCCTCGCGTGCGTAGCCGAGATAGCGACTCGCTGTGATCGTAATGCCAGAGCGGGACGTGCCGGGGATCAACGCAAGCGCTTGCCACAGACCCATGATGAAAGCATCTTTGAGGGACCATTGAGACGCGGTTTTGGTCTGCTCCCCCTTTTGATCGGCCCAATACAAAACCAAGCCAAAGATCAGCATTGTCCAACCAATCACAGTGACCGAGCGCATCGCATCATCAAGACCTGTAATTTTCAACACCAACCCGAAAATCACCACGGGGATCGTCGCCAATCCCAAGCAAAGTGCGAGCCATGCGCCTTGATTGTCGATTTTGCCACGTAGCAGGCTAGGTACACCTGAGAGTGCAAGACGCACGTCACTCCAGAAGTAGATGACCACGGCGAACAAGGTGCCCACATGGACGGCTACGTCGATCACTTGGCCTTGGTCCGCCATGCCAGTGAGTTTCGGCAACAGGATTAGGTGACCCGATGAGGAGACAGGTAGAAATTCGGTGATGCCTTGGATGATGGCGACAAGAAACAACTGAAACAGAGACATAGAGCGGCTTTCGAGCAAGGGTGCGACCCTCCTAGCGCAGAGCGATTCGTGTGGGAAGTATTACATTGAGTCCGAATCGGTCCTAATTTTTCCTGTAAGAAGCTATCCTGTGCGTCATGCTGGCGAATATTTTGATATATAGGTAACCTTTTATGACTTTTATTTCCTGCGCGCGTTCTTTATGGGGGACTCTTCAGGCAACAGGAGTGATGTGACAATGGCCAAGCAACCGATGCTTAAATTCGTATCTGTCGAGCGCAATATGCCAACGAAACGCGCACCTGATTTGCGCAACAACGACTTTGGCGAGATTTATGCCGAATACGCTGACACAAAAGCGAAAGAGCAATCTTCGCGGTGTTCCCAGTGCGGCGTTCCCTATTGCCAGACGCATTGTCCTTTGCACAACAACATTCCTGATTGGCTCCGCCTCACCGCTGAGGGCCGTTTGCAGGAAGCTTATGAAGTCTCGCAAGCGACGAACACTTTCCCAGAGATTTGTGGACGTATCTGCCCACAGGATCGCTTGTGCGAAGGTAACTGCGTGATCGAGAATTCCGGCCATGGCACTGTGACCATCGGCTCTGTTGAGAAATACATCACTGACACGGCTTGGAAAAACGGTTGGGTCAAGGTGATTAAACCGCATGCAGAGCGCACTGAGAGCGTTGGCATCATTGGCGCTGGTCCTGGTGGTCTGGCTGCCGCTGACGTGCTGCGTCGCCAAGGTGTGCAGGTCACGATCTATGACCGTTATGACCGCGCAGGTGGGTTGCTGACGTATGGCATTCCAGGCTTTAAGCTTGAGAAAGATGTCGTGATGCGTCGCAATGATCAGCTTGCTGAGGGCGGTGTGACCTTCAAATTGAACTGCAATGTGGGCGAGGATATTTCCTTCGCCGATATCCAAGCGGCCCATGATGCGGTCATCATTGCGACTGGTGTTTACAAAACGCGTGATCTGCAAGGTCCCGGTTCTGGTGCCAAAGGCATCGAGCGTGCGATTGATTATCTCACTGCGTCCAACCGCAAAAGCTTTGGCGATGATGTGCCTGAATTCGACGATGGTCAGCTGGATGCCAAGGGCAAGCGTGTTGTTGTCATCGGTGGTGGTGACACGGCAATGGATTGTGTACGCACGGCGATTCGTCAGGGCGCGAATTCTGTAAAATGTCTTTACCGTCGTGACAAAGCAAACATGCCCGGCTCCATGCGCGAAGTGCAAAACGCGGAAGAAGAGGGCATTGTATTCGAATGGCTCTCCGCGCCTAAAGGGTTTGTTGGCGATCCTGCTGTGACAGGTGTGATGGTTCAGAAAATGCGCCTTGGCGCGCCGGATGCGACAGGTCGCCAAGCGCCTGAAGTGATCGAGGGCGCTGATTATGTTGAAGAAGCGGATCTTGTGATCAAAGCGCTCGGGTTCGAGCCTGAAGATCTGCCAACGCTTTGGGAAACCAAGGGTCTTGAAGTCACCCGCTGGGGTACTGTCAAGGCGCAGTTCACCACGGGTGAAACCGATCTGCCAAACGTCTACGCGGTTGGTGACATCGTGCGCGGGGCCTCCCTTGTTGTTTGGGCGATCAAAGACGGTCGCGATTGCGCCGAAGCGATCCTTGATAAGCTGAATAACAGCGCTGCGGTTGCGGCCGAATGAGTGGGGCGCAGATAGAAGGCCAATGCTTGTGTGGCGAGGTCACGGCGCGTGCGGTCATGTCAAAACCGATGATGCGCGTGTGTCATTGTGACATGTGCCGTCAGCACACCAGCAGCATGTTTATGTCGCTTGGTATTGATGAGGGCAGCCTAAGTTTTGACGGCCCCGTGAAAACATACCGCTCTTCTGACTGGGCAGAGCGTGGGTTTTGCGAGACATGTGGCTCGACACTGTTTTACGGCACGGTAGAGGACGGCAATCGCCATCCCTCTGCAGGCCTGTTCAAAGACGCAGCAGGCGCTGATTTGAAATTGGAATTTTTCGCTGATGCAGCCTCTGGCTACGCGTTGGCAGGCACACATCGCAAGATGACAGCCAAAGAGACAATCGCACTATTCGCGCCCGAAGAAGGAGACAACTGATGACTAAGTTTGATGCAAATTGGGTGAAGGACGAGGAAGCCAAGCGCAAGTATATGGCCGAGAATGGACTGTATGACGAAAGCGAAGAGCATAGCTCTTGCGGCGTTGGTCTTGTTGTTTCGCTGGACGGTACGCCGTCGCGCAAAGTTGTTGAAGCTGGCATTGATGCCTTGAAGGCGATCTGGCACCGGGGTGCGGTGGACGCAGATGGCAAAACAGGTGATGGCGCTGGTATCCACGTTCAAATCCCCGTCTCGTTCTTTTATGATCAGATCGAGCGCACAGGTCACACGCCGCGCAAAGATCAGTTGATGGCGGTTGGCCAAGTCTTCTTGCCGCGCACAGATTTCGGTGCGCAAGAGACCTGCCGCACAATCGTTGAAACCGAAGTTCTGCGCATGGGCTACTACATCTATGGTTGGCGTCACGTCCCCGTCGATATTTCCTGCCTTGGTGAAAAGGCGAATGCGACACGCCCAGAGATCGAACAAATCCTTATCTCCAATTCCAAAGGTGTGGACGAAGAAACGTTCGAACGTGAACTTTATGTAATCCGTCGTCGCATTGAAAAAGCGGCAACAGCTGCGGGTGTAGGCGAGCTTTATATCGCGTCGCTGTCGTGCCGCTCTGTGATCTACAAAGGCATGATGCTCGCCGAGCAGGTTGCGGTGTTCTACCCTGACTTGATGGATGAGCGGTTCGAGAGTGCGTTCGCGATCTATCACCAGCGGTATTCCACCAATACGTTCCCGCAGTGGTGGCTCGCGCAGCCGTTCCGCATGCTGGCGCATAACGGAGAGATCAACACGCTCAAGGGCAACGTCAACTGGATGAAAAGCCATGAGATCCGCATGGCCTCCAGCGCGTTTGGCGATATGGCGGAAGACATCAAACCTGTGATTGCGTCTGGGTCGTCTGACTCTGCGGCACTTGATGCAGTGTTCGAAGTTCTGGTGCGCGCGGGTCGCTCTGCGCCGATGGCGAAGACAATGTTGGTCCCTGAAAGCTGGTCCAAGCAGGCGGTTGATCTGCCACAAAGCTGGCGTGATATGTATTCCTATTGCAACTCCGTGATGGAGCCCTGGGATGGCCCTGCTGCACTGGCGATGACCGATGGTCGCTGGGTCTGCGCGGGTCTCGATCGCAATGGCTTGCGTCCAATGCGCTACGTTTTGACAGGCGACGGCCTGCTGATCGCTGGATCAGAGGCGGGCATGGTCCCGATTGATGAAGCAACTGTCGTTGAAAAAGGTGCGCTTGGTCCGGGTCAAATGCTGGCCGTGGACATGAAAAAGGGCAAGATGTTCCGTGATGGTGAAATCAAGGACAGGCTGGCCGCTGCTTTGCCGTTCAGCGATTGGGTTGGCAAAATCAATGAACTTGACGACGCACTCGCATCTGTGACGGAAAAGGCGATTTATTCTGGCGGCGAATTGCGAAAGCGCCAGATCGCTGCGGGTTATACGATTGAAGAGCTAGAGCAGATCCTCGCACCTATGGCAGAGGATGGCAAAGAAACGCTGGCTTCTATGGGTGATGATACGCCATCGGCGGTTCTGTCCAAAAAGTACCGCCCGCTGAGCCATTTCTTCCGTCAGAACTTCTCTCAGGTGACGAACCCGCCAATCGATTCACTGCGTGAATTCCGTGTGATGAGCCTGAAGACGCGCTTCGGTAACCTTAAGAACGTTTTGGACGAAAGCTCTGCACAGACCGAAATTCTCGTACTCGACAGTCCTTTTGTGGGCAACGCGCAATGGGATGAGCTGACGCGTAATTTCAACGCGGACCTTGTCACGATTGATTGCACGTTCGAGCGTGGCGCAAATGCTCTTCAGGACGGTCTCGCACGTATTCGTGCTGAGGTGGAAGATGCGGTGCGCTCTGGTGCGGGCCACATCGTTCTGACAGATCAAGCGCAGGGCGAAGACAAAATCGGTATGCCGATGATCCTCGCGACCTCTGCTGTGCACAGTCATTTGACACGTAAAGGTTTGCGGACTTTCTGTTCACTTAACGTGCGCTCGGCTGAGTGTATCGATCCGCATTACTTTGCGGTTTTGATAGGCAGTGGCGCGACGGTTGTGAACGCCTACCTTGCGGAAGATTCGCTGGCAGATCGCATTGAACGTGACCTCTTGGATTGCACATTGACTGAAGCCGTCGCGCGCTACCGCGAGGCGATTGACCAGGGCTTGCTCAAGATCATGGCGAAGATGGGCATCTCTGTCGTGTCCTCCTATCGCGGTGGTTTGAACTTTGAAGCCGTCGGTCTGTCTCGTGCGATGTGCGCTGAATTCTTCCCGGGTATGACGTCGCGCATCAGTGGGATTGGTGTCTCTGGCATCCAGTTCAAAGCGGAAGAAATTCACGGTCTTGGCTGGCAGGGTGGTCGCGATGTACTGCCGATTGGTGGTTTCTACAAAGCGCGCAAATCTGGCGAAACCCACGCGTGGGAAGCGCAATCCATGCATATGATGCAGACTGCGTGTAACACCGGTTCATTCCAGATGTGGAAGAACTATAGCGCAAAGATGCAGAGCAATCCGCCAATAAACTTGCGCGACTTGCTGGCGATTAAGCCCATGGGTGAAGCGATCAACGTGGATGACGTGGAAAGTGTCACTGCGATCCGCAAGCGTTTTGTGACGCCGGGCATGTCTTTGGGTGCGCTTAGCCCGGAGGCACATAAAACTTTGAACGTCGCGATGAACCGCATTGGTGCGCGCTCTGACAGTGGTGAGGGTGGCGAAGATCCCGCACACTTCGTTCCAGAGCCGAACGGGGATAACCCGTCTGCGAAGATCAAGCAGGTGGCGTCGGGTCGTTTTGGTGTTACGGCTGAATACCTAAACCAGTGCGAAGAGCTAGAAATCAAAGTCGCACAGGGCGCGAAGCCCGGTGAGGGTGGGCAGCTGCCTGGTATGAAGGTCACAGACCTCATCGCACGTTTGCGTCACTCAACCAAAGGCGTGACGCTGATTTCACCGCCGCCGCACCACGATATCTATTCTATCGAAGACCTTGCGCAGCTGATCTATGACCTCAAGCAAATCAATCCGCGTTGTAAGGTGACTGTGAAGCTTGTTGCTTCCTCTGGTGTCGGCACAATTGCAGCTGGCGTCGCCAAGGCGAAAGCCGATGTGATCCTGATTTCAGGGCATAATGGCGGCACAGGTGCGTCCCCTGCGACCTCGATCAAATATGCGGGCCTGCCGTGGGAAATGGGTCTGACCGAAGCGCACCAAGTGCTTGCGATGAACAACCTGCGGGATCGTGTTACTTTACGTACTGACGGTGGCCTTCGTACAGGGCGTGACATCGTCATGGCCGCGATGTTGGGTGCCGAAGAGTATGGCATCGGCACCGCTGCGCTGATCGCGATGGGTTGCATTATGGTGCGCCAGTGCCAGTCCAACACGTGCCCTGTTGGTGTGTGTACACAGGACGAAGCGCTGCGTGATAAGTTCACAGGCAATGCAGATAAGGTCGTCAATTTGATTACCTTCTACGCGCAGGAAGTGCGCGAAGTGCTCGCCTCTATCGGCGCGAAATCGCTTGATGACGTGATTGGTCGTGCTGATCTGCTGCACCAAGTCTCGCGTGGCTCTGCACACTTGGATGATCTTGATCTCAACCCGTTGTTGATCACTGTCGATGGCGCGGAAAGCATCAACTATGACCGCTCTCGTGGTCGTACAGAAGTGCCTGACACGCTCGACGCCGAGATCGTGCGCGACGCTGCGCGTTTCTTGGAAGACGGTGAAAAGATGCAGTTAAGCTACGCGATTCAGAACACACATCGCACGGTTGGCACGCGCATCTCCAGCCATATCGTCAAGAAATTCGGTATGCGCAACAGGCTGCAACTGGATCATTTGTTGGTACATTTGAAAGGCTCTGCGGGCCAATCTCTTGGCGCGTTCGCGGCTCCAGGTCTAAAGCTGGAAGTCAGTGGTGACGCGAATGATTACGTCGGTAAGGGCCTCTCTGGTGGCACAATCGTTGTGCGCCCACCTATGGCAAGCCCGCTCACGGCTTCTGACAATACGATCATCGGCAACACAGTGCTTTATGGTGCGACGGACGGTTTCCTATTTGCCGCTGGTCGCGCGGGCGAACGGTTTGGCGTGCGTAACTCTGGTGCGAGTGTGGTAATCGAGGGATGTGGCTCAAACGGTTGTGAGTATATGACCGGTGGTGTTGCTGTTATCCTTGGCTCAATCGGCGCGAACTTTGGCGCGGGTATGACGGGTGGCATGGCGTATTTGTACGACCCAGAAAGCGTTGCGCAAACACTGATGAACCACGAAACGTTGGTTACATGCGCGGTCACACAACCCCATTGGGAACGCCAGTTGAAGATGCTGGTTGAGCGCCATTTTGCCGAAACAGGTAGCCGGAAAGCGGAAGAGCTGCTGCAACATTGGGATTTGGAAGTGAAGAACTTCGTTCAGATCTGTCCGATTGAGATGCTCAACAAGCTCCCGCATCCGCTTGGTATCGAAGAAACTGCAGTACCTGCGGAGTAACCGCAACTGAAATGATAAAAACGCCCGAGATTCTGCTTCGGGCGTTTTGCATTTGTAGCGCACGCGATAGACAGTTTTTTATGGTACGCGCAGCAAAGAAAAAAACGACCGCTAAGAAAACGTCCAAGTCTAAAGTGAAACGCCCCCTTGCAGCGCGGATCACGGCAGGTCGGATGTTTGTGTGGCGTTGGGTGGTTCGAGTCACTCTATTGATCATTGCTGCGGCGCTTTTGTGGATCTGTCTCTATGTTTGGGCGAATCCTCACAAGACACACTACATGCGAAGTGAAGAGCTGCGCATTGGTGCGGAGGTCGATCATGAATGGGTGGACATAGAAGACGTAGCACCCGTTATGGCCCGCTCTGTGGTTGCTGCTGAGGATGCGAATTATTGCCAGCATTGGGGGTTTGACATGACCGCGATCCGTGCTGCGGTTGATTCTGGCGGTGCGCGTGGTGCGTCGACGCTAAGCCAACAGGTCGTCAAGAACGTCTACCTTTGGCATGGACGTAGCTATGTGCGCAAAGCGCTGGAAGCAGCGATGACGCCCATAGTAGAACTGATCTGGACGAAAGAGCGCATTCTTGAAGTCTACCTGAACATCGCCGAATTTGATGATGGTGTCTTTGGGGTGGAGGCCGCGTCGCGTCACTACTTTGGCGTCGGTCCCGAAAATCTAAGCGTAACGCAAGCCGCGCGTTTGGCGGCAATCTTGCCCTCCCCTAAAAAGCGTAGCGCGTCGCGACCGTCAAACTATGTGCGCAAACGCACCCGTCAGATCATTGATGGTGCAGCTACGATCCGCCGCGACGGGCGAGCGGCTTGTTTTCAGGATTGAACTTGGACGCAATGCGGGGCATTCAGAGATTCATGTAATTTTGAGTTAGTTTTAATCTCTATGGCCCGTCTGTATCACGTTCCGCTCTCTCCTTTTTGTCGCAAGGTCCGGTTGGTGCTTGCTGAAAAAAAGATTGATGTTGAGCTGGTCGAAGAACGCTATTGGGAGGCCGATCCCGATTTCATGCGCCGGAATCCTGCTGGCAAGGTGCCAATCCTCAAAATGAACGGTCGCACGATGCCCGACAGTATGGCGATTTGTGAGTACCTTGAAGAGAAAAATCCCACACCACCGCTTATGCCAAGCAGTGCTGAAGGGCGCTATGAAGTGCGGCGTTTGGTGGCGTGGTTTGATGACAAATTTCATCAGGAAGTCACGTCCAAATTGCTCTACGAGCGGGTGAATAAGAAACTGATGAAGCAGGGCTACCCTGACAGCAAGAACGTGAAAGAGGGTGCGCGCGCGATCAAGTATCACCTTGATTACATGGCGTGGCTTTTGGATCATCGTCGCTGGCTTGCGGGGGATGCGATGTCGATTGCTGATTTCGCGGCGGCTGCGCATTTGTCTTCGCTTGATTATAGCTCTGATGTGGATTGGTCACGATCCGAGACTGTGAAAGACTGGTACGCGAAGATCAAATCGCGCCCTGCGTTCCGGTCTATATTGTCCGATCAGGTACCCGGCTTCCCGCCGTCTGCGCACTACAACGATCTTGATTTCTGATCTTAAAGCCAAGCTCGTCGCAGAGGCGCATGAGATCGGGTTTGACGCCTGTCGTATTTGTCGCCCTTGGGACGTGCCGCAGGTTCCCGAACGGCTGAACACATTCCTAGAAAAAGAGCGTCACGGCCAGATGGACTGGATGGCAGAGCGAGTTCGATGGCGCAGCAATCCGGGGGCACTTTGGCCAGACGCGCGGTCGGTGATAATGCTAGGTGAAAGTTATACACCAGACCATGATCCTTTAGAGATTTTGCGGCACCCTGATCGTGGCGCGATTTCTGTCTATGCACAGAACAAAGATTATCATGATCTGGTGAAAAAGCGACTGAAGCGTTTGGCGCGTTGGTTGATTGCTGAAAGCGGTGGAGAGGTGAAAGTGTTCGTGGACACCGCACCTGTGCCAGAGAAACCTTTGGGGGCCGCTGCGGGTCTTGGATGGCAAGGCAAACACACGAACCTTGTGAGCCGGGAAATGGGCAATTGGTTCTTTTTAGGGTCTGTTTTTACGACTTTGAAGCTGCCTTCGGATGAAGCAGAGGTTGATCATTGTGGGTCCTGTTCTTCGTGTTTGGATGTTTGTCCGACCAAGGCCTTCCCTGCGCCCTATCAGTTGGATGCGCGACGGTGCATTTCCTATCTGACGATTGAGCACAAGGGACCTGTAGACGAAGAGTTGCGTGCGTTGATAGGCAACCGGGTTTACGGGTGTGACGATTGCTTGGCGGTCTGCCCTTGGAACAAGTTCGCGGTTGACGCGCGCGAGTTGCGCTATGCGGCTCGAGAAGAGTTGAAAGCGCCGCGTCTCGCGGAGCTAGCGGCATTGGATGATGCGTCGTTTCGGGTGTTGTTTTCCGGCTCGCCGATTAAGCGCATAGGGCGGGATCGGTTCGTACGTAATGTGCTCTATGCGATTGGCAATTCTGGTAGGCCTGAACTTAAAGACGTGGCCGCTGCACTGGTCGATGATCTTGATGATGCGGTTGCAGATGCGGCACGCTGGGCAATTGCACGGCTTGCTTGAGAGTGCATGACGCTCCGCGGGAAGTTTATTTTGAAAGATGAAGCCTAAGGCGGCGCAAACAGGCGGGACGTGTCGCGTTTTGCTGTTATGGCAGATGTGAATTTGGGAGGCAGTCATGACGCTTTTGCTGGGTGTGGATACGGGCGGCACGTATACCGATGCTGTGCTGTTGCGTGGCGATCGTGATGTTGTGGCCTCGGCTAAATCGCTGACGACGAAGCACGATCTATCGCTTGGGATTGGCGGCGCGATT
The DNA here is from genome assembly GCF_018607995.1 of Planktotalea sp. Taxonomy (GTDB): domain Bacteria; phylum Pseudomonadota; class Alphaproteobacteria; order Rhodobacterales; family Rhodobacteraceae; genus Planktotalea. Next base: position 110,104 of record NZ_JABBAL010000017.1, on the reverse strand, counting down.
GAAGCGGTTCTGAGCGAGAGTGGCGTTAACGCGAGTGACGTCGCAATGGCGTCGCTGTCTACGACATTAGCAACGAACGCTCTGGTCGAAGGTCAGGGTGGGCGCGTGGCGTTGATCTATATTGGCTTCAAAGAGCGCGACCTTGATACGCATGGTTTGCGTGATGCTTTGAAAGGGGATCCTGTGTTGATCCTTGAAGGGGGGCATAATCACGCAGGCGGCGAGGTCGCGCCGCTTGGCAAAGAGGCATTAAAGCACTTTTTAGAGACGCATTCTGATGTGTCAGCCGTTGCTGTCGCCGCACAATTTGCTACGCGCAATCCCGCGCATGAGTTGGCCGCGATATCGATTGTTTCGGACATGCTTGGTGTCCCTGTAAGTGCGTCGCATCAGCTTTCGGCTAAGCTCAACGGGCCCAAGCGGGCGATGACGGCGCTTTTGAATGCGCGTTTGATTGGGATGATTGACGGACTAATTGGCTCTGCGCAATCAACGTTGAAGCGGTTTGGCATTGATGCGCCTTTGATGGTCGTACGTGGCGATGGGGCTTTAATAGGGTCTGATATGGCGCGCGAGCGTCCCATTGAAACAATCCTTAGCGGGCCTGCTGCGTCCATCGTTGGCGCGCGTTGGTTGACTGGAGCGGATCATGCGTTGGTGTCGGATATAGGAGGCACAACGACGGACATCGCCGTGCTGCGAGACGGGCGGCCTGCGATTGATCCGATGGGGGCGCAAGTGGGGCCATATCGCACAATGGTCGAGGCTGTTGCCATGCGAACGCATGGGCTTGGTGGTGATAGTGAGGTGCATTTCATCGGCTCTGGTTTGAAGGGCGGTGTCACGCTGGGGCCGAGGCGCGTTGTGCCCGTTTCCCTGATTGCGCTTGATGCGCCTGACGTAGTGCACGCTGCCCTTGATGCGCAAATGCGCAGCACTGTGCCGGGAGAGCATGACGGGCGGTTCGTGCGTGTCGTGAAAGGATTGAATGTTGACGGTTTGGGCGCGCGGGAAACTGCATTGCTGGAGCGGATTGGCATAAATGTCTTGCCGATGGGACATGCTCTGAAAAACCGCATTGAGGCGCAAGCGTTGAAGCGCCTTGTCGAACGCGGACTTGTGCAGATCGCGGCATTGACGCCAAGCGATGCGAGCCATGCTTTAGGGCGTATCGAAGTTTGGGATGTTGAGGCTGCCAAGAAGGCGCTCTGCTTGATGGGGCGTCGGCGCACAGGTGCTGGTGATATGCTGGCACCCGTGGCGGATGTGATGGCGCAGATCGTCATTGATCAACTGACAGAGCAGACTGTTTTGGCCTTGTTAGAGACTGCTTTTTCAGAAGAAAACGATGAGTTCACTCACGCCCCCAGCGATCTGGCGCGACATACATTAATGCGCATGGGAATGGATCAGCATCGTGGTTTGCTGCGCATAGACGCTGGTTTGAACCTGCCGATTGTTGGGCTTGGGGCCTCTGCTATGAGCTACTATCCCGCGGTTGGTGCGCGTCTGGGATGTGAGGCAATCTTGCCTGAACATGGCGGTGTTGCGAATGCGATTGGGGCCGTTGTTGGCCGCGTGACGATGCGCAGGCAAGGCACAGTGACTGCACCAAGCGAAGGTCGGTATCGCGTGCATTTTGAAAGCGGGCCGGAGGATTACGCTGACGGTGAGCTGGCGTTGAACGCGCTAGAGGATCATTTGCGTGCGCAGGCTTTGGCGGATGCGCAAGAGTCTGGTGCTGAGGACATTCATGTGCACGCACATCGCGATGTCACCACAGCACAGGCAGAAGCGCGCGATGTGTTCATTGAAGCGGTGATTTCAGTGGAAGCATCGGGGCGCCCAAGGATCGCAAGCTGATTCTTGAGAGAAAAGCAGCGTGTGCGATAGTATCAATGTCATGTTTCAATCGTTCACGGCGTCGCGCACAGATTGAAATCTTGCTTTGATTTTTACGCCAACGCCCCATCTAATAGGAACAAGCATATTAGGAGAAAGCCATGGCCGAGTATCACAAAGATATGGATGTAGTCGCAACGCTGAACCCCGAAGAGTATCGCGTCACGCAAGAAAGCGGGACGGAGCGGCCCGGCACAGGGAAGCACCTTGGCAATAAGGAGCCAGGGATTTACGTGGATATCGTATCTGGCGAGCCACTGTTTGCCTCTTCCGACAAATACGAGAGCGGATGCGGCTGGCCCTCTTTTACCAAGCCGCTTGTACACGAGTTTGTCAAAGAGGTGCGCGACACAACGCATGGGATGATCCGTACAGAAGTGCGCTCTAGCCATGGAGATAGCCATTTAGGGCACGTCTTCAATGATGGGCCTGTAGATCGTGGTGGCCTGCGTTATTGCATCAACTCCGCCTCTTTGCGCTTCGTTCATAAGGACGAGATGGAGGGTGAAGGTTACAGCAAATATTTGGATCAAGTGGAGGATATCGCATGAATGAACGCGCAGTTTTAGCAGGCGGATGTTTCTGGGGAATGGAAGATCTGATCCGCAAGATGGATGGGGTGATTTCTACGCGCGTGGGTTATACGGGCGGTGATGTGCCAAATGCGACTTATCGTAATCATGGCACACATGCGGAGGGGATTGAGATCATCTTCGATCCTGCAGGCATTACTTACCGCGTACTTTTGGAGTTCTTTTTTCAGATCCATGACCCCACCACACCAAACCGTCAGGGCAATGATCGCGGGTTAAGCTATCGCTCTGCCATCTATTATGTCGACGAAGCGCAGAAAGCGGTTGCACTGGATACGATCGCGGATGTTGATGCCTCTGGTCTTTGGCCCGATAAGGTTGTGACAGAGCTGGAGGAAGTCAGTGATTTCTGGGAAGCAGAGCCAGAACATCAGGATTATTTAGAGCGGGTGCCAAATGGGTATACCTGCCACTTTATCCGCCCTGATTGGGTGTTGCCACGACGCTCGGCAGAGTAGCCCTTTCAACATGTGCGATGCTGTTATAGCGATGGGGTATGTCTTCATTCACTGGCATCGCGCTTAAACTCGCATCCGTCGTTCTTTTTGTTGTCATGTCTGCGCTGATTAAAGCGACGACAGAGGACGTGCCGACGGGTCAAGCGATGTTCTTTCGATCCTTCTTTGCATTGCCTGTAATTCTTGGGTGGTTGATGTGGCGCCATGATTTGCGCACAGGTTTGCGTACATCACGCCCGATGGGACACGTATGGCGTGGCCTGATTGGCGTGTGCGGCATGGGCTTTGGCTTTTCCTCGCTTGCCTATCTGCCTTTGCCGGATGTAACGGCCATCGGCTTTGCCGCGCCGCTAATGACGGTTATTTTTGCAGCATTGATCTTGGGCGAACGCCTGCGCGTTTATCGGATGTCGGCGGTTCTTTTGGGCTTGGTTGGTGTTGTAGTGATCCTGGCCCCGAGGCTGTCGATCTTCTCAGGCGGTGCCATGGAAAGTGCTGCACAAATCGGGGTGATCTTGGTGCTGGCCTCTGCGATGTTTCGCGCGTTGGCACAGATCCACATTAGACGTTTGGCGCAGACGGAGCAGACTGCAGCAATCGTGTTCTACTTTTCGATGACGACGACGGTTCTGTCGCTTTTAACGCTACCCTTTGGTTGGACCATGCCTGACGCAGGGGCGATTGCAATGTTGGTTTGCGCAGGGTTGATCGGCGGGGTTGCACAGATTTTCATCACCTCGGCCTACCGTTTCGCAGACGCTGCTGTGATCGCGCCGTTTGATTACGCGTCGATCCTGTTTGCGATGATAATTGGCTATGTGTTCTTTGCAGACGTACCCACGCCGCAAATGTTGTTTGGATCTGCGATTGTGATCCTCTCTGGACTTCTGATCATATGGCGCGAACGCGCGTTGGGATTAAAGCGGGGCAAAGCGCGTCCGACGTTGACACCGCAAGGTTAAGGGCGGGAATTGAGTTTATTTGGCAAGATGAATCGATCAGCGATCTACTATACCCATTGCTGTATAGATAGGCGGTAAGAGCCATCGGCGTTTTGACCCTAGCGGGATTCTTTTTGGGATGTTTTTTAGCACGCCAGGATAGGGGTAGCGCGGTGGTTTGTCTTGTACCAGATCCGCCAGAAGCGGGCCGCAATAGCTGGCCATTGCGACGCCGTTGCCATGATAACTCAGCGACGCAAACGCGCCGGGCATCTCTGGGATCGGCCCCGTAAAGGGCGCGCCTTTGGCGTTCATGCAGACGAGGCCAGACCACAGATGCGGCGTGTCTACGTGTTTCCAAGCGGGGAACATATCCTCAAAATCCTCGCGGATGAGCCGTTTAATTTTCGCATCAGCGCGTTTGTTGACAAAGATTCCGCCGCGCATGCCAAAGAGGAAGCGACGATCTGGCATGAGGCGGAAATAATGCAAGAGATTACGACTATCGAAGGCCATTTGATCAGAGGTCCATCTGGCCGCGTTCAGTTCATTGTCGGTTAATGGGCGGGTGACAAGAACGCTCGATTGCACCGGCAAATAGCGCGCGGTGAGCCAGTCTGGAATATCCTCGGACGAATATCCGTTGGTGGCGATGATCAAACGTTTGGCAGTGAGTTTTCCTTGAGGGGTGTGCAGCGTGAATTGTGCACCTTGCTCGATACGTGTGACGGGGGAGTAGGCATATAATCGTGCGCCAGCGTTGATCGCGGCCCGTGCAATTCCCAGTGCGTATTTCAGAGGGTTCAAACCAAAGCCAATCGGGATGGTCAGAGCGCTATTAAATGGACCGGATAGTCCATGATTTGCGAGTTCTCTTTGTGGAATAAGGATCGGCTCAACCCCGTAGTTTTCCGTCACCTCTTGCGCGTGATGTTCGAGTGTTGCGATGCGCTTGGTTTTGTGCGCGAGCAGTGTTTCGCCATTAGAGTGCGTATCAGCGTCGATTTTGAAACGCTCAAGTAGGGAGGCAACGTGTGCGATTGCATCCTTTTCTGAGGTACGCCAATCATGACGTGCGTCACGTCCGTGAACCTTGTCGATCTTTTTGTCGTCAAGGATACCGCCGCCCAGACAACAAAACCCGCCATTGCGACCAGATGCGCCCCAACCAATAGTTTCCGCGTCTAGTAATGTAACGTCAACACCGTCCTCTGCCAGATGCAGCGCCGCGTTGAGACCTGTGAAACCGCCACCAATGATAGCGACGTCCGTTTGATGCGTGCCTTGAAGAGCGGGCTGATCGAGCGATTCTATCGTCGTTTGCCAAAAGCCATGTTTAACGGGTTCAGGACCATAGGCGCGTGGTTCGTAAATGCGTTTCACCCGCGCGCGGCGGCTTGTTCATCGCGTTGTTGTTTCAGGCTCGCTTGTTTGGAGATGAGCGATGCGCCGATCACGCCAATGGTGACGATGGCGATCATGATTGTGGAGAGCGCGTTAATTTCAGGGCTGACACCAAGGCGCACAGCAGAAAAGATTTTGATTGGGAGCGTTGTCGCGGACGGGCCCGCTGTGAAGCTGGCGATGACCAGATCATCGAGCGAGAGTGTGAAGGCGAGGAGCCAGCCGGAAATGACTGCAGGCGCGATGATAGGGAGTGTGACAAGGCGGAATGCTTGCCAAGGGGAACAGCCGAGGTCGAGTGCCGCTTCTTCGAGCGAACGGTCAAAAGAGACGAGGCGCGAGGATACAACGACTGAGACATAGCACATCGCAAATGTGGTGTGGGCGAGCACTATGGTAAGTACCCCGCGATCTAGACCTATGCCGATGAACAGCAGGAGGAGCGAGAGGCCTGTGATTACTTCTGGCATGACCAGCGGTGCATAGATCATGCCGGAGAACAGCGTGCGCCCTTTGAAACGGTTTGCGCGCACGAGGACATAAGCGGCCATGGTGCCGAGGATGGTGGCGATTGTGGAGGAGAAGACGGCGACTTTGATGGTGACCCAAGCTGCGTTGAGGAACGCTTCGTTCTGGATGAGCTCACCGTACCATTTGGTGGAAAAGCCTGCCCAGACGGTAACGAGTTTACTCTCGTTGAACGAATAGATCATGAGGATCACCATTGGCAGGTAGAGAAACGCGAAGCCGAGCGTCAGGGCGGTGGCGTTAAACCATGAGAAGCGCTTCATGCTTGTCTCCCCTTTTTTGGTCGAATGCTAAAGCATCCGATCCAAGCAGGGGTGCTGCCCCCGCACCCCCGGGATATTTTTGGAAACAGGGAGATAGGTGAATTGCTCATTGGCCCTCTGCTTCCCGTTGCTTCTGCTCGTTGCGTTGGAATAGAATGATTGGAATGATGAGGATCAACAACAGGATGATGGCCACGGCGGAGGCCACGGGCCAGTCACGGTTGTTGAAGAATTCTTCCCAGAGGACTTTGCCGATCATCAGGGTTTGCGAACCGCCCAAGAGCGACGGGATAACGAACTCGCCCAGCGTCGGGATGAAGACAAGTAAACAGCCCGCGATGATGCCTGTTTTGCTAAGCGGGACAGTCACCAGCCAGAAGGCGGATGTGCGCGAGCAGCCGAGGTCTTCTGCAGCTTCGAGTAAGCTGTCGTCCATTTTTTCCAGCGCTGAATAGATCGGCAGGATCATGAAAGGCAGGTATGTGTAGACGATGCCGATGTAGACGGCGGTGTTGGTGTTAAGGATGGTCAGGGGTTCGGAGATGAGGCCGCTCCAAAGTAGGAACTGGTTGAGCAAGCCTTCGTTGGAGAGGATGCCCATCCATGCGTAGACGCGGATCAGGAAGCTCGTCCAGAACGGCAGGATTACCAGCATCAGCAATGTTGGACGCCATTCAGGGGCTGCGCGTGCCATGGAATAGGCGATGGGGTAGCCGATGAGCAGCGTGAAACCCGTTGAGATGAGCGCAATTTTGAGGCTGGACAGGTAAGCTTTCCAATAGAGATCATCAGTCGTGAGGAACTCAAAATTCTCGAAATCGAGATCAGCAAAGAAGGCTTTGACCGCACCCCAGCCGCCCGCAAAATCGAGTTGCGGTGCGTAGGGTGGGATCGCCAGAGCGGCGTCGCTGAGCGAGATCTTGAGGACAATTAGGAAAGGGATGAGAAACAACGCGAGGAGCCAAATATACGGCACAGCGATGAGGGAAAAACGGCGCATCTTAGCGCTCCAGCAAGACACCAGCGGTGTCTGTGAAGCTAACCCAAACGTCGTCTTCCCATGTGATATCGCGGCGCGCGAGGCGACGAGCGTTGGCCATCTGCGCTTTAATCATTTGCCCGCCAATGAGTTCGACGTAGTAAGTCGACACATTTCCGAGATAAGCGATATCGATGACTTTACCTTGCAGCGCATTGGGCGCGTCGGGTTTGGTTTTAGAGATATTGAGCTTCTCGGGACGGATCGCAAATGTGAGCGTTGCGCCGTCTTTCGTCTCATCCCCGTTGCTTACAATAATCGTGGGGTTCTTGTCGGACCAATTGAGCAAAAGGCCGCCATCTTGGGCAGTTTGCATCTTTTCTTGTGAGGCGGCCAACTCAGCTGTGCTGGGCGGAGGGAGGCGTTTGATCGGCTCGATACGTTCTCCAATAATGGGAGAGAGAAGCTTATCGTGTATCCATTCGCCCAGTTTGTTTGGCTGAGGACTTGGGGTCTCGTCGACGATGTTCTCAGCGACTGCCCCTGGTTCGGGGTCATTTACAGGCGCGCTTGAAACGCGCAACTCAACCGTGCCCTTGATCAGGTTCACATCGCCAATAAAATCCGCGACGTATGTGGTGTTGGGAGCCTCATAGATGACGTCAGGGGTGGCGACTTGGATGATGCGTCCCTCGTCCATCACAGCCACGCGGGAGGCAACGGTCATCGCTTCCTCTTGATCATGTGTGACGATCACAAAGGTCGTGCCTGTCTTCTCTTGAATATCCATCAGTTCGAACTGGGTATCCTGACGCAGTTTCTTGTCTAATGCGCCTAGTGGTTCATCAAGCAAGAGCAGCTTAGGCGCTTTCGCGAGGGAGCGCGCGAGGGCGACGCGTTGACGCTGACCGCCAGAGATCTGATGCGGTTTGCGCTGGGCGAATTTTTCCAAACGCGTAAGTTTGAGCATTTCGTTCACGCGTGCATCAATCGCGCCTTTGGCCATATCGGTGCGGCGTAACCCGAAGGCGATGTTTTCATAGATCGAGAGGTGCGGAAACAATGCGTAGCTTTGGAACATCATGTTCACAGCGCGCTTGTTGGGGGGGACATTGTTCATGTCCTGACCTGCGATCTGGATTGTGCCAGACGTAGGCGTTTCAAAGCCACCCAGCATGCGCATCATCGTGGTTTTTCCACAGCCGGACGGGCCGAGCAGGGCGAAGAACTCTTTGGCGTAAATGTCTTGTGTAAGATCGTCGATGGCCGTGAAATCGCCAAATTTTTTGGTGACGTTCTTGAATTGAATCAGCGGGGACTCGTTGGGATCGTTCCAAGGTTCAAACAAGGTTTCTTGCGCCATTCGGGTGATCTCCGCAGATAGAAAAACCCCCGCGTCAAATAGAACGCGAGGGCATTTTTTGGCTTAGGTACCGGACTTGATCTTAGTCCACATACGCGTGACGACGCGCTGCACTTTTGGTGGGTAAGGCGTTGTGGTGAACAAGTTTTCAAGCGTAGCTGCATCAGGGTAGATCGCAGGATCGCCGATCACGTCTTCCTCAAGCAAAGGCTGGGACGCAAGGTTGCCGTTTGCGTAGTAAACGTAGTTCGACGCATCGGCCATGTTCTGCGCGTCCATGATGAAGTTCAGGAACATGTGCGCAGCATCTGGGTTTGGAGCGTCCGCAGGAATTGCCATTTGATCGAACCACATTTGCGCGCCCTCTTTGGCGGCATGGTATGCGATTTCGACGCCGTTTTTAGCTTCCACAGCACGATCACGCGCTTGCAGGATGTCACCAGACCAACCGATGGCCACGCAGATATCGCCGTTGGCAAGTGCGTTGATATACTCAGAGCTGTGGAACTTCTGGATGTGCGGGCGTACAGCGGTCAGAACCGGTTCTGCTTTGGCAATCACATCGGGGTCGTGGCTGTCTGGGTCTTCGCCGAGGAACTTCAGCGTCATTGGGATCATTTCCGCAGGCGCGTCGAGCATATGAACGCCGCAGTCCGCCAATTTCGCCATGTTGGCTGGGTTCAAGATCAGCTCAAGGGAATCCACAGGCGCATCGTCGCCAAGGATTTCTTTCACTTTACCGAGATTCACGCCGATACCAGTCGTGCCCCACATGTAGTTGATCGAGTATGCGTTGTCGGGATCATACTGCTCCGTGCGCGAGGACACGACGTCCCACATGTTGCCCATGTTTGGCAGTTTGGACATATCGAGTTTCTGGAACGCACCCGCGGTGATCTGGCGCTGCAAGAATGTGCCAGAAGGGACGACGACATCATAGCCGGAACCGCCCGCGAGCATCTTTGTCTCAAGCAATTCGTTGCTGTCGAACACATCGTAGATCAGCTTTATGCCTGTGTTGGCTTCGAACTTCTCCAAGAGGGCTTTGTCGATATAGTCGGACCAGTTGTAAACGCGGACTTCTTCGGCCGTCGCGTTTCCTGCGATCAGCGCAATCGTCGCACTGGCGAGCATTAGTTTTTTCATGAGTGGAACTCCCTAAGACACCTTTGTCGCTGCTTTTGTGATGCATAGCAGTCTGGGGCAGATTGTTTTCATGCGCTGGAAAGAGTCGCAAGTTTTTATTGTATTGATTGATTAGACTGAAGTAACTCATATTATCAATAAAACGCCGTTTGCCCAAAGAAGGAACGCCCTGATGAACGCGATCACCAATCACATGCCGACGGCTGAATTACAGGCACTTGATGCGGCACATCATATGCACCCTTTCACGACGGGCGATGAGATCGTGGCCAAAGGTGCGCGGGTTATCACCAGTGCTGATGGCGTCATGTTGCGCGATTCTGAGGGCAATCAAATCCTTGATGCCATGGCGGGTCTATGGTGTGTCAATGTTGGTTATGGGCGCGAAGAGTTGGCTGATGTTGCGGCGCGTCAAATGCGCGAATTGCCGTATTACAACACGTTTTTCATGACGACACATGTGCCTGTGATCGCGCTTGGTCAGCGTATTGCCGAACTCGCGCCTGAGGGAATGAACACCGTCTTTTACGCGGGTTCTGGATCAGAGGCGAATGACACCAATATCCGCATGGTGCGCACCTATTGGGATATGAAAGGCAAGCCATCCAAGAAGGTGATAATCTCGCGCCATAATGCCTATCACGGCTCTTCTGTTGGCTCGGGTTCCCTAGGCGGGATGAGCGGGATGCATGCGCAAGGTGGAATGCCGATCCCCGGCATTCATCACATCGGCCAACCCAATTGGTGGGCAGAGGGTGGTGATATGACCCCTGAAGAGTTCGGTCTGATGCGCGCGCAAGAGTTAGAGCAAGCGATTGAGCAAATGGGGATCGACCGCGTCGCGGCCTTTATCGCAGAACCTGTGCAAGGCGCGGGTGGTGTTATCGTGCCGCCCTCGACCTATTGGCCCGAGATCCAGCGTATTTGTGACAAGTATCAAATCCTCTTGATCGCGGATGAGGTGATTTGCGGTTTTGGACGCACTGGCAATTGGTTCGGCTCGACCACCATGGGCATTCGCCCTGACATCATGACGATCGCTAAGGGTCTGAGTTCTGGTTATCAGCCGATTGGTGGTTCGATTATCTCCGATGAAATTGCAAGCGTGATCAACTCAGGCGAGTTCAATCACGGCTATACTTATTCTGGTCATCCCGTAGCCTCTGCCGTTGCTTTGGAGAACCTGCGCATCCTTGATGAAGAGGGTATCGTGACGCGCGTGCGTGAACAGACGGCCCCTTATCTCAAGCAGAAATGGGACACGATGTTAGAGCATCCGCTTGTGGGCGAAGCGAACCTTGTTGGGATGATGGGCTCGCTCGTTCTGACGCCGCACAAGGAAAGCCGTGCAGCGTTTAAGTCCGACACAGGCACCGTTGGTTTCATCTGCCGCGAGCGGTGCTTTGCCAACAATCTGGTGATGCGTCATGTCGGTGATCGGATGATCATTTCGCCGCCTTTGGTGATTAATGAAGCAGAAATCGACACGTTGATTGAACGCGCGTGGCAATCACTGGATGAATGTCACTCAACGCTTAAGGCTGAAGGTCTGATGGTCGCGGGTTAAACTGCGTCGCGGCCGGGTTCATTAGGATCGCAGGAATAGACTGCGATCTTATTACCTTGGGGATCACGCAAGTAACTGACGTAGAAATGCGGCCCGTAAGAAGCGCGAAAACCGGGTTGGCCTTCGTCAGTCCCACCGGCGGCGAGTGCTGCTAAATGAAGGGTGCGTACTTGGGCTTGATTGCGCGCTTCAAACGCGACCATCGTGCCATTGCCTGCCGAAGCGGGTGCACCGTTGAATGTCGGTTTTATGTAAAAATCCGGCAGAAGGGTGGTTTGGTCCGGCGCGACAGGTAGTGCGTAGCTTAGTCCCTCTGGTCCCTCTTTCAGCCCATACCCAAGTGCTGGCAAAAACGCGTCGTAGAATTGTTTCGCGCGTGCAATGTCATCTGCGCCGACTGTGACGTAGGAAATCATCGCTAGCTCAACGCTTTCCAATAGGTGACCTTATCGTCGCCCTTGCTCCAGAAATCGCGAATGCGCGCTTCTTCGGTGTAACCGACTTTCTCATAAAACCTGCGCGTTTTTGCGAAAGCGTCAGTGCCGGACGTGTCTACGATCACAATGCGGCCCCCTTGATCGTCGATTTGCACTTCCATTTGCTCAGTTAGCTGTGTGCCCGCACCGCTCCCTTGAAGCGTGGGCGAGACGGCAAGCGCCAAAATGTTCCACGTATCCTCTGACATCTGCTCGGGATTGGCATAACAAAAGCCAAGCGCGACGCCCTGCACTTCGAGTGTAAGCCACAGATCATCGGTTTCGCCGTCAAGAAACCCTTTGACCATACCCTCAAGCATGTTGCTCGGGAAAAGCTCTGTCTGGTCAAGAACCTGTTTCAGCCCTGAAATATCGCTACTTTCAGTATATCTGATATCCATGCAAGATGCGCTTTCTGTTGTAGGTCGACCGCGGTTCGTTCGCGCCACTATAAGAACGCAAAGCTGCGGACTTAAAGCAGATATGTGAAAGCGAGTTTGCCCGAATGCGTGACGCTACGTTCATGCGAGCCAGAACGTGGTGACGAATGACGCGAGGTGTTGCAAGCTGTCACGCGAACACCTTTGACGAAAGAACCTACGATGAGCGACGCAATCGAATATGAACTAAAGGGCGATATCGCGATCTTGCGCGCGAATAACCCACCTGTGAACGCACTAGGACATGCTGTGCGCAGCGGTTTGATTGCGGGTCTAGAACGCGCTGAAAGTGAAGCAAAAGCAGCGCTGATTGTTGGCGGCGGGCGCACCTTTTTTGCGGGTGCGGATATCAAAGAGTTTGGCAAGCCGTTCAAAGAGCCGGGCCTGCCAAGCGTTTGCACCCGGATCGAGCGTTGTTCACTGCCAGTGATTTCAGCGATTCATGGAACGGCGCTGGGCGGCGGTTTAGAGGTGGCGCTTGGCACCCATTACCGTATCGCTGTTTCTTCTGCGAAAGTAGGTTTGCCCGAAGTCCTGCTTGGCCTGCTTCCGGGGGCTGGTGGTACACAACGCTTACCGCGCTTGATTGCGGTTGAGCGCGCGATCGAGATCATAACAACGGGTCGCCAAGTGGGTGCCGCCGAGGCGTTGGAATTGGGCATCATCGACGAGATCGGTGAAGGCGACATAGAAGAGATTGGCGTCGCTTACGCGCAGCGCATCTTGGCCGAGGGGAAAGGCCCGCGTCCTGTCGGGAACATGCCGCGACCCACGCCTGTTGATTTCGATGCAATCCACCAAGCAGCGCTCACCAAGGGCCGTGGTCAGATTGCCCAAGCAACTGCTGTTCGCGCGGTTGAGCACGCTTGCAACAACGACATTGATGCAGGGATAAAGCTTGAGCGCGACATGTTCATGGCGCTTCTTAAGTCGCCCCAATCGCAAGGGATGATCCATGCGTTCTTTAACGAACGCGCTGTTTCGAAATTGCCAGAACTCAAAGGTGTTGAACCGCGTGACGTGAAGGCCATTGGTGTAATTGGCGGTGGCACGATGGGCGCGGGTATCACGGTTGCTGCTTTGCTTGCGGGTCTTGATGTCACGATGGTTGAACGCGATAGCTCCGCTGCTCAGGCGGGTGCAGATCGGGTGTCAGGTTTCCTTCAAGGGTCGGTGAAACGCGGTAAGTTAACCGCTGATAAATACGATGCGATTATGGCGAATGGCTTTCGCGCCAGCGACAGCTACGACGCACTTAGCAATGCGGATCTTGTGATCGAGGCTGCCTTTGAAGAGATGGGTGTGAAGAAAACGATCTTCGCCAAACTGGATCGCGTGTGCAAAAAGGGTGCTGTCTTGGCGTCCAACACGTCCTACCTTGATGTGAATGAGATCGCAGCAAGCACATCACGTCCGGCTGATGTTCTTGGCCTTCATTTCTTCTCGCCCGCTCATGTAATGAAACTACTCGAAATCGTCGTTGCGGCGGACACCGCACCTGACGTTGTCGCAACTGGTTTTGCGCTTGGCAAGATTATGCGCAAGATTGCTGTGCGCTCTGGTGTGTGTGACGGGTTCATCGGCAATCGTATCCTCAAGACTTATCGCACTTGTGCTGATCACATGGTTCTGGACGGTGCGTCGCCATTTGAGATCGACACGGCGATGACCGCGTTCGGATTTGCGATGGGTCCGTTTGAAGTCGCTGATTTGGCCGGCCTCGATATCGGTTGGGCCACACGCAAGCGCCTTGCGCCGACGCGTGATGCCCGCGAACGCGTTGCGACATATGCCGACAAGATGTGTGAGGCGGGGCATTTTGGTCAGAAGACAGGGCAGGGCTATTACATTTACGAAAAGGGTAAACGCGGTGGCACGCCTGATGCGAATGTCACGGCATTGATTGAGGCAGAACGCCGCGAACTTGGCATCACGCCGCGTGCCTTTAGCCAGGACGAAATCCAACGCCGCTACATGTGCGCGATGGTGAATGAGGCTGCTAAAGTCGTTGATGAGGGCTTCGCACGTCGGCCTCTGGATGTGGATATGGTGCTGCTCTTTGGCTACGGATTTCCGCGCCATTGGGGTGGACCCTTGAAGTGGGCGGACCTGCAAGGGCTGGATGGAATTCTGGTGGATATCCAAAGCTACGCCAAAGAGGATGATTTCTTTTGGCAGCCTGCGCAGCTTTTGGAACGCCTCGTGGCGGCTGGAAAAACTTTCGATGATCTGAACAAAGGAGACACTGTATGAAACAAGCAGTGATCGTATCAACCGCAAGAAGCGGTTTGGCAAAGTCGTTTCGCGGCTCTTTGAATCAAACACATGGAGCAACCTTGGGCGCGCATTCGGTGCAACACGCAATTTCGCGCGCGGGCATTGACCCCGCCAGCGTGGAGGATGTGCTGATTGGCTGCGCCACGCCAGAGGGCGCAACAGGCGGCAATATCGCACGTCAAATCGCATTGTGCGCAGGCCTGCCAGTGTCGGTATGCGGTGCGACAGTGAATAGGTTCTGTTCCAGCGGTTTGCAAACCATCGCAATGGCTGCGCAATCCATTCAAAACGGTGCGGGCCCGATGGTCGCGGGTGGTGTTGAGAGCATCTCGCTCACGGGCAATCACGCGGTGCCATCTCATGACCCATGGATCAAAGAACATAAGCCTGCCGTCTACATGACCATGATCGAAACGGCGGATAATGTGGCTGAGCGATATAAAATTTCGCGCGATGCACAGGATGAATATGGCCTGCGCTCGCAATTGCGTATGGCGGCGGCGCAAGCGGCGGGCAAGTTCGCGGATGAGATTGTTCCGATGGCTGCGACCATGGCTGTGAAGGACAAAGAAACGGGCGAGATCTCGCAGCACGAGGTTACTGTAGATCGCGACGAGTGTAACCGTCCGCAGACCAATATCGAGGGTCTAACTGGGCTAAGTCCGGTACGCGAAGGCGGTTATGTGACCGCTGGGAACGCAAGCCAGCTCTCTGATGGCTCTGCTGCGGTGGTGCTGATGGAGGCGAGCGATGCAGAGCGCCAAGGTATCGAACCGCTTGGTGCTTTCAAAGGCTTCGTGGTTGCGGGTTGTGAGCCTGACGAGATGGGCATCGGGCCAGTTTATGCGGTGCCGCGTTTGCTGGAGCGGCATGGGCTAAAAATTGACGACATCGATTTGTGGGAACTGAATGAAGCCTTCGCCTCCCAAGCGCTGTATTCGCGGGATCGTCTTGGGATTGATGACGAGAAATGCAACGTCAATGGTGGCTCCATCGCGATTGGGCATCCGTTCGGAATGAGCGGCACGCGCATGACTGGACACTTGCTGCTTGAGGGCAAGCGTCGTGGCGCAAAGCTGGGTGTTGTCACAATGTGTATCGGTGGCGGTATGGGTGCCGCTGGACTGTTCGAAATCTTCTAAGGGGCCACCATAATGGATCTGAGTTACACCGACGAAGAAAGCGCTTTCCAAAGTGAAGTGCGTAATTTTCTGGCTGAGAAATTGTCAAAGCAGATGTCCGAGAAAGTGCGCCTTGGCGGTGATCTGACCAAGGCTGACATGGATGAATGGCACAGCATTCTGAATGACAAAGGCTGGCTCGCGCAGAATTGGCCCAAGGCGTTTGGTGGCGCGGAATGGGACGCTGTGCAGCGTCACATTTATGAGGAAGAAGCAGCCCTCGCAAACGCGCCGCGCATTGTGCCTTTTGGCCTGTCGATGCTCGCGCCTGTGCTGCATAAATTCGGATCGAAGGAGCAATGCGATCGCTGGCTCCCGCGTATTCTAAGCGGTGAAGATTGGTGGTGTCAGGGGTACTCCGAACCGGGTGCTGGGTCCGATTTGGCGTCCCTCAAAACGCGCGCAGTGCGTGAGGGCGATCATTATATTGTCAATGGCCAGAAGACTTGGACGACCCTAGGCCAGCACGCAAACATGATCTTCTGCTTGGTGCGGACGGATGTAGATGTGAAGCAGCAAGAGGGCATTTCTTTCCTGCTGATCGACATGGACACACCGGGAATCGAAGTGCGTCCTATCGTACTTTTGGATGGTGGCGCGGAAGTGAATGAAGTGTGGTTCACTGATGTGAAAGTGCCCGTCGCAAACCTTGTTGGTGAAGAGAACAAGGGTTGGACCTATGCCAAATACCTGCTGACGCATGAGCGCACGAATATTGCGGGTGTTGGTTTTTCAAACGCGGGTCTGCAAGCCGTTAAGCGCATTGCGAAATCTGAATTGTCAGCTGGCATACCGCTGATAGAAAATCCGCACTTCGCCGCGCGTATCGCGCAGGTTGAGATCGATTTGATGGCGATGAGCCTGAGCAATCTGCGGATCGTCAGCCAAGCCGCCAAAGGTGGTGCGCCGGGGTTGGAAGCGTCAATGTTGAAAGTGAAAGGTTCCATCATCCGCCAAGAGATCAACGATCTCGCACGGCGTGCGGTTGGACCCTATGCACTGCCCTTCGCTTCAGAGGCGATTGAAGGCGCGAATGAAGCGCCATTTGGTCCCGAGTACGCGGCGCCCGTTGCAGCGGAGTATTTCAACAATCGTAAGCTCTCGATCTTTGGAGGCTCCAACGAAGTGCAGCGCCAGATCATTGCCAAAACAACCTTGGGGGCGATGCGATGAACTTTGAGCTGACCGAAGAACGCCAAATGCTGCAAGACACGTTGCGACGGTTCCTAGCTGATAAATATGACGTGCCGACGCGCAATGCGATCCTTGAAAGCGAAAGTGGTATGAGCGCTGAGATCTGGTCACAACTCGCAGAGCTTGGCATTCAAGGTGCGCTGTTTGATGAAGCGCAAGGTGGCTTTGGCGGTGCTGGTTTTGATATCGCTGTTGTCTTCGAAGAGCTCGGTCGCGCAGGTATTGTCGAACCTATCTTGGAGACCTGTATCTTTGGTGGTGGGCTGATCGCCGCGCTTGGAAATGAGGCACAAAAGGGCTTGTTAGAGTCTATCATTGACGGAAACACCAAGATTGCGCTTGCTCATAGTGAGCCACGCAGTCGCTATGATCTAAGTCGTGTGGAAACCCAGTATGAGGATGGTAAAATCAAGGGTCACAAGTCCATGGCTATGGGCGCACCGAATGCAGATTTTGTGATTATCTCCGTACGCGAAAGCGGCGGCAATGACGATCAAAATGGCATTTCGCTATTCTTAGTGCCTGCACCTGACCTTGATATGCGCACGACGGCTGTCATGGGCGGTGGCATGGCTGCTGACATTTATCTGGACGGGCTTAGTGTCAGTGACGACAAGAGGCTTGGGCCAAAGGGCAGCGCATTCCTCTATTTAGAGACTGTTTTTGCCAAAGCGATCACCGCGATTTGTGCACAAACGCTTGGGGGTATGGAAACGGCGACGAAGCTGACCATCGACTATCTGCAAACACGCAAGCAATTCGGAAAACCGATTGGTACATTCCAAGCGTTGCAGCATCGCTTGTCTGATATGTTGATTGAGCTAGAACAAGCGCGCTCTGCGGTGATTGGTGCTGCCGGATATCTGGATGCGGATACACATTTGAGGGATCGTTATGTAAGCGCCGCAAAGAACCTAGTTGGCCGAGCTGCGCGTTTGATTGCGGAAGAGGCGATTCAGATGCATGGCGGCATTGCGATGACCCAAGAATATGAGCTTGCCCATATTGCGAAACGCGTGGTGATGGCGGATCATATGTTCGGGGATACGGACCATCATCTGGAACGGTTTATTGCATTGAGTGCCGTCTGAAATGACGCGCGAGATACGCAATGAAACGGGAACGCAAAGGCTGGTCGGTTATGTCATCGACGTGGGTCATGAAGATGGATGCGCACGCTGTTGGCTTGATTTGGATGAGCAGCATCTGAACCGTCACAACGTGCTTCACGGCGGGATCGCGACCATGCTTTTGGATAGCGCGAGCGGTGCAACGGGGAGCTTGACGGTTGATCCATCGGGATTTGTACCGTTCCTGTCCGTTTCGCTGAACGTGCAGTTCGTAGCACCGGGCCGACCTGGGCGCGTGACTGCGATGGGTCGCATCACAGGCGGTGGCAAGTCGTTGAAGTTCATTTCGAGCGAGCTGCGTCATGAAGACGGTACTTTGATCGCTACGTCGAGCGGCGTGTTCAAACGTGTCCCAGAGGAGAAACTGACATGAGCCTCGCACGCATCGAGCAACAAGGCGCCACTTTGGTCATCGTAAACGCTAACCCCACAAAGCGTGGCGCACTCTCACCGGATCTTTACACCGTAATTTTGCTGGCCTTGGAGCGTGCAATTGATCCCAGCATCCGTGCGATCATTTTTTCGTCTGAGGGCGGTTTCTTTTGCTCTGGTGGTGATCTGAACACGCTTCGCGAACGCAGTGGGCTTAGCCTAGAAGAGCGCCGCGCGAAGGTGCAGGAGTTGCATGATTTGGTGACTGGCCTGCGCAACGCTTCCGTACCGATCATCGCTGCGATTGAAGGTGGTGCTGCGGGGGCTGGCCTGTCGCTTGCCTTGGCCTGTGACATGATCATCGCTGCGCCGACCGCGACGTTCACGGCCTCCTATGTGAAGGCTGGTGTCGTGCCTGATGCTGGCTTAACGTCCGCGCTGACACGCATGTTGCCGCGTCAAATGGTGAGTGAAATGTGCCTGCTCGCGCGGTCTGTGACTGCGGAACGTTTGGCGGACCTTGGAGTGATCAACGCCATCGATACCGATCCTTTGAGTCATGCACATGCTATTGCAGAGAGTTTCGCCCAAGGTCCCCGCAAGACTCAAGGGACGATCAAAGGGTTAATTAACAGCGCCTATGAAAACAGCGAAGCACAACAGCTCGACGCGGAACGCGAAGCGATGATCCGTGCGGTTGTCGATACGGAAGCAAAGATTGGCATCGCCGCCTTTCTCAATAAAGAAAAGCCGGATTACCCATGATCTTGAACACGCCCTTGACGGAAGAATTCGCCCTGCGATTGCCCGTGTTGGCTGGCGGGCTGATGTGGCTTGCGGATGCGGATTATGTTGCTGCCTGTGCACATGCGGGCATCATGGGGTTTGTGACGGCTGCCTCCTTTCCTGATCCTAAAGATCTGAAGACCGAAATCACGAAGGCCAAACGCCTGTGTGGCGATAAACCGTTTGGCGTAAACGTGTCTATGCTGCCCAAGTTGGTGCCGGGCGAAAAGACCGCGGATATTTTCAAATTGATTGCGGATGAAGGCGTTAAGGCGATTGAGACTTCTGGCCGTAACCCAGAAGAATATATGGAACAGCTGAAAGCGCAGGGATCGTTTGTCATTCACAAGGTGCCCTCCGTCCGTTTCGCTCTGAAAGCCCAAAGCATTGGCGTTGATATGGTCGCGATTGTGGGGGCTGAATGTGGGGGGCATCCTGGGCTCGATCTGATTGGAACGATGGTGAACAATGCGCTCGCGCTTGAGCGGTTGCAGATCCCTTTTCTCATCGGGGGTGGCATTGGCCATGGAGCGCAGATTTCTGCTGCTATTGCGATGGGGGCGAGCGGTGTTGTCATGGGCACACGTTTGCTTGTTGCGGAGGAGCTGAACGCGCATCGTAATTACAAACAAGCGCTTGTCGATGCCACAGAACGCGACACAGCGCTGACGATGCACACTGTGCGCAACACAATTCGCACGCTGCGCAATGAAACGACGGACGTGGTTGCGAAGCTTGAATTGGAGAACCCAGAGATCGGGTTCGAGGGTTTGCGCGCGCATGTGGCGGGCACTGTGGGACGCAAGGCTTACGAAACAGGCGATGTGTCGCGCGGTATGTTGTCTGCGGGCCATGCGCTTGGGCTTACGGATAAGATAGAGCCAATGGCGGAGATTATTGCGCGGCTCGAAGCACAGGCCGAGGCAGCGGCGGGTCGGCTTTCAAAGGCAACACATGCGCATTCATGAGTTTCTTCAATATCAGGCTTCAAAGCGGCCCAACGGGGTAGCGCTTGAGGATTGGAATGGAGATAAATGGACGTTTGAGCGTGAGTGGAACTGCACCAAAGCCGCTGCTGACCTTTTGAAACTGACTGGCGTTCAACGTGGTGATCGCGTGCTTCTGGTGACGGAAAATTGCGCGGCTGTTTGCGCGTTCATTTATGCGTGTTCTCTGGTCGGTGCTTGGGCGGTTCCTGTGAATGCGCGGCAAACGGCGACAGAATTGAACCGCATCGTTACGCACGCCACGCCGCGCATGGCCATTTTCATGTCGAACGTGTCTGAGGACGCCAAAACCCATGGTACATCTTTTGAGGCTCGCGACGTGCGCGGCCCATGGGGTACAGTGATGATGGCTGATTTGGGCGTGAGCGATCCTGTTGATACCCTAGACGTCGCCGTGATGCTGTACACAACAGGGACGACGGGCACGCCGAAAGGGGTGATGCTGAGCCATGGTAATCTGGTCTATGCTGGCAAAACATCGGCTAAGACACGGGGTATAACGCCGGACGATACGGTCTATGGCGCGCTGCCGATGACCCATGTATTTGGCCTTGCCTCGATGCTGATGGCGGCGACATTTGCAGGTGCGACGATCCGGTTAGAAGCACGATTTGGCGCGGCCAAGCTCTATGCGGCCTTGTGCGATGGCGTGACGATCTTGCCAGCAGTCCCGCAGATGCACGCAGTGTTGATGCAATACACAGCAGAGCAAGGGATCGCCTCCATCGCCGGTGGGCCTTTGCGATATGTCTCATCTGGTGCCGCTCCGCTTGATCCCGTGTGGAAACGCAAGGCGGAGGCGTTTTATGGGATCGCCTTGCAAAACGGCTATGGCATGACCGAAACCAGCGCAGGTGTGTGCACAACCAAAAGCGCGTTTGGTGATCCAGATATCTCTGTTGGGCCACCTTTGGCAGGGGTCGAGATTGCGATTGACGAAACCGCGACGGGCGGTGGTGATGGGATTGGTGAGGTGCTGACGCGCGGGCCTCATATTATGCTTGGGTATTTCCGCAATGAGGATGAAACCGACAAGGTTCTGGATGCAGAAGGTTGGATGCACACGGGCGACCTGGGTCGGATTGACGACGCTGGCCTGCTACATATCCTTGGGCGCAGTAAGGAGCTGATCATACGTGGCGGCTTCAACATTTACCCGCCCGAGGTGGAGGCAGCATTCAACGATCATCCAGATGTGATCCAGACTGCGGTCGTTGGTCGGCTAACGTCTACAGGGGATGAAGAGGTACTTGCTTTTGTGCAAACCCCCTCCCTGGATACAGTCTCCACTGAAGTTTTACGCGCCTTTGTCGAACCGCGCTTGTCACCCTACAAACGCCCGAGCCAGATCATTCTTGCGCTTAGCTTGCCCGCTGCGCCGACAGGGAAGCTGCTCAAACATAAACTCATCGACACATTCGCGGACCAGTTGCGCTAGTGTTCTGACGTAAGGCCAAGCTTCGGGTCAATCACGACGCGCTCAACGCCCGCAAATCGCGCCATGCGATCCAGCTCAGCCAATAGTTTTTTACGTCGTGCAGGTGTTGCCTGAACATCCTTTTCCCACCAAAGGCCAGTAACGTTCAAAATATCATCAGAGCGCAAGGCCTTCATGTCGATGCGGCCTACAAGCCTGTCACCTTCAAGCATTGGAAACACGTAATACCCGTATTGCCGCTTTGCTTCGGGCACGAAAATCTCGATGCGATAGTGAAAGCCAAACAAACGTTCCGCACGTTTGCGATCGCGAAGCGCCGGATCAAAGGGGCTAAGAATGCGCAGGCGGCTTGTGGGCTTTGGGGGCGTTTCGTCCCAAATTCCATCGCGCGCAAAAGAGCGACGCAAAGTACCATCAACACTTTCAACATCAATCTCAGTCAGATCCGCAGTAGCGCACCATTCCTTCGCTTCCGCCTTGGTCACGATATCCCAAAAATCCGCAATCTCGGTTGATGTTGCAAAGCCCAAACGATCCAAAGCGGCATTACAGAGCCAATCGATGCTGCTCTACCTTTTGGGTTCTGGGGAGATCAAACCCGCATCCAAAACACGCGCGGTCACATTATAGAACTTCTTGAACGATTCGCGACGCGTGACGGTCAATTCACCTGTGCGCCACAGATATTCCAAGGCCGTCTTTGAAGGATGCCAATCCCACCAACCCCTAGAACCATGCTTTTCGCCTTCGCCAACACAGGCCGAAGACTTGGGCCCTTCCGCTTCAATGCGTTCTAAAAGCGTGTCGACTTTTTCTTCGAACCCTTCACGCCGCCAACTGCGCCACTGACGCCGCAATGTTTCTGCATCACGCTCAAAGCGTAGCTTCCAATGTGGGAAAAATGCGGTTGGAATGATGGAGGCATCATGCGTCCAATGCTCGAATAGGGAGTGATCTTTTTCCAGCAAGGGCGTGAGGTTTGTGGGGCGATACGCTGCTCGTCGCGCGCGCAGAACCATATGATGGGCGCGCTCAACCGTGTTGATGCTATCGACCTGAACAAAGCCAAGTTGGGTGATCAGATCAAATAAGTCTTCGCCCTTGCCAGACCCCGAGGGTGCAGCGCTTAGCAAATGCCGATCCAGAAAAATTGCTCGCGCGGCTTTGTTTTTGAGAACGGGCAGCGCCACGGGCTAACGACGTTTCAGCGTCTCGCCAAAGCTAATTTTAGGGGTCAACTCAACGCGTTTGTCCAGCTCGATTTCTGGGTTTTCAACACGTTGCGCAATAATTTCAGCAGCTTTGCGACCAATCTCTTGTCGGCAGGCATCCATCGTTGCCAATTGCCGTGGCAGGCCCTGCAACAACTCGACACCATTGAACCCCGCAAGACCGATTTGCGCAGGGATATCGTAACCATTTTCCATAAGATACAGCAGACCACCCGCGCCAATCATGTCGTTGGAATAATAGAGAAAGTCGAGCTCTGGATCACGTTCAAGCATAGCCGCAGTCATTTCGCGACCTTTGGCCAATGCAGAACCACCCGAATAAAACTCGCGCTCTGCGATTTCGATGCCCGCCTTTCCAAGCCCTTCAGTGAATCCCTCGAATCGTTTGCGCGCACGGTGATCGAGCGGCATTTTCGTGCCCATAAATCCGATGCGCTCATAGCGTCCTTTGATAATCGCTTGCGCCATTTCACGTCCGGCGCGGCGATGGGAAATACCCACGCTCGTGTCAATTGGCGTGCCATCTACATCCATGATTTCGACGACGGGAATGCCTGACGCTTTTAGCATCGCACGCGAGGCATCCGAATGTTCTAGACCCGCAACAATCACGCCAGAGGGTCGCCAGGACAGCATTTCGAAAAGCACGCGTTCTTCTTTTTCAGGCTGGTAATCTGTCACACCGACAACTGGCTGAAGTTCTGTGTCTTCGAGCACCTGAGAAATGCCTGTCATCACCTCAGGAAAGACCATGTTGGAGAGCGAGGGGATCACAACTGCGACAAGGTTCACGCGTTGGGAGGCAAGCGCACCTGCGATTTTGTTGGGAACATAACCCAGCTCTTTCGCTGCCTTGAGCACCTTTTCACGGGTCGCCGCCGAGACGTCCCCACGATTGCGCAAAACCCGCGAGACGGTCATTTCCGAGACACCGGATTCTTCAGAAACATCACGAAGCGTCAGAGGGCGAGCATCAGTTTTAGACAAGGTAGGCTCCAAGAGAGTGTTAGCGTTACCTCACCCTAATTCGGAACCGTGCGAAGTGCCATGGGGTGATTTTCCCGCTGACATTCGTTTTCTTGCGCGCTAGGCCAACTCGAGAGTGGCCTCGTGGCTCAACTGAATAGAGCGGCCACTTGGCTTTTTTACACGAATCAGGTGAAGGGCAGTCTTCTCCTTTCCGCAAGCGGAGTCGGCACACTAGCTCGATTTTAGGTCTGCCAAGAGCTGTGTAGCGATTGAGGACCGCAATCCTGATTTGGATCTCTGCAACTTGACGATCGAAGTCCCTCGCCGTCAACGATTGAGATGACCGTTTAGGCGCGAACTGTATCAATCATCAACTGAACGTTCTCAGGATCTGCATCAGGCGTAATACCGTGACCCAAATTGAAAATATGTGGCCCGTTCGAAAGCACATCGACGATGCGGCGCGTCTCAGACACCAAGGTCTCACCACCTGTCACCATATGGCTGGACGCAAGGTTGCCTTGCACACAGCCGTCGGGCTGTACGTTCTGTGCAACCCACTCGGCGCTGACAGCGTCGTCAAAGGCAATACAATCGGCACCAATGGCGGCATGTGCCCCTTTGTAGCGCTCGCCCGCGCCACGTGGGAAAGCGATGATCGGTGTGTTTGGATGTGCAGCTTTCACGCCATCAACGATTTTGCGCATGGGTGCGAGGGAATATTTGTCGAAATCATCGCCTTTGAGCGAGCCAGCCCAGCTATCGAAAATTTTGATTACTTCAGCGCCAGCTTCGATTTGCTTGTTCAAGTAGGCAATCGTGGCCTCTGTGATCCGATCGAGTACGCCTTCAAAGACAGGCAAGTTCTCGGCCTTCAACGCATGCGCGGGCGCTTGGTCTGGCGTGCCTTTGCCGCCAATCATGTAGGTCGCAACGGTCCATGGAGCACCTGCGAAGCCGATCAAAGTCGTCTCGTCAGGCAACGCCTTAGATAGTCGATTGACCGTTTCGTAAACGGGAGAGAGATGGTCGTGGATATCATCCGCAGGTTTCAAAGCGTCCAGCTCTGCCTGCGTGGTGATTGTCGACAACCGCGGGCCTTCGCCCGTTTCAAACCGCAGATCTGCCCCTAAGGCCTGAGGCACCAAAAGGATGTCCGCAAATAGAATAGAGGCGTCAAAGCCGTAGCGTCGAATAGGTTGCAAGGTCACTTCGGTCGCGAGCTCTGAATTATAGCAAAGAGACAGGAAATCACCAGCTTGCGCGCGTGTGGCACGATATTCAGGAAGATACCGACCCGCTTGGCGCATCATCCAGATTGGCGGCGTGGGCAATGTTTCACCGCTGAGAGCGCGCAGGATGGTTTTCTGGGATGTCATAGTGATCTTCCTTGGTTTTTGATGTGCAAAGGCGCGAGCGCCTCAAGTATTATGGTGGCGACGCGTTCTGCATCTTCTTCATGCGCTAAATGACCGAGATTTGGCAACAACTCAAACCGCGCATTTGGCATTTTCGCCGCGGCATTCCGGGATGTTTTAGGGGGAACGGTAGTATCCTTCTTTCCGGCGATCAAAAGCGTCTCAGCACCGTTCTGCGGCAGGCCTGCAATCAGGTTATTGAGCGACCATTGCGCCATCATTTGCAGCGTTGCATTCACATGCGAGCGCGAGGCGACAAGACGCTTGTAAAAGGCGATATCGTCCTTTGGCAGGTTTGATCCTGTGCTTTTCAAAATATGTTCGACCCCTTGTCCGCGCGAGGAGGTGGCGCTGAAAAAATCAGCGGCAAGGGGCAGGGCTGCGATAGCTTTCGCAAGCAAAGGGAACACCACACCTGCAACACCTGCGAAGGGTTCAAGTGCTGCGTTTATCCCTATGATCTTAGGCTGGTCCGGTGCCATAAGTTCCGCCATGCGCAAAGCAATGGCCGCTCCTGCGGAATGACCGATGATAGCATAAGGATTGAACTGCTCTGTGCGACATAGGGTAAGAATATCCTCTGCCATCGCATCCAATCCGCAGCGTTGTTGCGCGCCAAGCTTGGTGAAACCCTGCCCAGGAAGATCAATCACTACGACGCGGAAATGAGGTTGCAGTAAGGGGGTCAGATGTTGCCAGCTATGCGTCGCGCCACCCGCCCCATGCAAAAGCAAAACGAGAGGCCCATCGCCGATGTCCTGCACGTGCCATCGATGGGGCGCGCTAGACACGAAACGCGAATGGGCAGTGTTGGGCCAAGTTGCACTGTCTTTCGCCCAGTCCATCGCGCTTAGCTTGCCAAAGAGGCGGTGACAGCGGCGCTGACCCGTTTTGCATCTGCGCGCGGCAATGCGATGTAGTTGGCGTGCATCATATCTGCCAGTTGCTTAAGGCTGCGTTCGGGGCGAATGGTTGTATCAATCACCAACGCATCAACCCCAGCGCTTAGAATATTGCGCGCCATCGTTTGCGCATCATCACCTGCTTGTGTGCGGTTGGCTTGACCGTCCAGTGCAATATTCGCGCGCCCGTCTGTCAGCAGAACGATGGTTGCGCTCATACCTTTGTGTGACGCGGTTTCTGCGAGAGATAAAGCCGCTGTAAGACCGGAGGCAAGCGGTGTTCCGCCGCCACCAGGCAACGCCGCAAGACGACGTTTGGTTTGTACCAGCGAGCGCGTGGGCGGCAGAAGAACCTCTGCATCAAGGCCACGAAAAGAGATCAGTGCCACATGATCACGACGTGCATAAGCTTCGCTAAGGAGCATTTCCACGGCACCTTTGGCTTCAGCCAAACGTGCCATTGCGGCAGAACCAGAGGCATCGACTGTGAAAATCAGCAAACGATCGGAAAGCGTTTGATAGCGTTTGCGGCGCAGGTCACCGGGGTGAATGATGGGGCCCGTGCGCTGGGGTTGAGCTTCTCTACGGATAGTTTGATAGGGAATAGCGGCACGCAGTGTGGCGATCAAATCGACGCGCGCGGTATTGGCTTTTGACCCTGCGCGTGCGGGCAGGGGGCGGCCGCGCCGATTGCCGTTTTGCTTGGCACCAGCCCCGTTGCCAGTGGTGCGTTTGCGTTTGGTATCGCTCGCGAGCTTCTCCAGCACGTCGGCCGGCAACGCGGCTTTCACAGCGTTTAGCAAGAGATCTTCGGGGATGGAAAGCGTATCATCCTCATTTTGCCGCGTTTCGTTTTGCGGTTCTTGCGGTTGCTCTGGCTGCTCGTCTTGAGTTTCAGGCAGGCGGGTGGCGCGGTGGGAAAAGACGAGATCAACGGCGATGCTTAGATCCTCTGGCGTGATCACCTTGCGCTGATGCAGTGCCGCATGAGCTTGCGCGGCGCGCATCGCGTAGGTCGGTGCGCGTAGGCTGGGGATGCCGAAGCTAACCGCGAGCGTTACCAGCTGCTCAGGAACTTCATTAGGGATATCGACTTGCCGCACGTCCTTGGTGAGTTGCGCGAGATTGTCAGGGAGTGTCACAGGCTCAAAGTCCGCAAGCGCCAAACCATCAAGTGAAATCCAGAACGCCGCGCGATCACTTAGGGAATTGGGGAGCGTTTCATCCTCAACACCTTCATCAAGGGCGAGAAACGCATGTCCGTTACCCGCGTCGAGCGTCTGGCTAAGACGGGCAGTGAGATATGGATTAGCGCGCTCTGCCATTGGAAGGATGAAGAGGGACGGATCGCGATTCAGCAGGCCCTTTTGCATGATGAGCGTGCTGGCTTTGAGAGTGGACGAGAGATCAATTTCGCCATCAAGGACCTGCGCAGTCATGCTCGGATGCAATTTGACGTGCGGCATTGGTATTCGCTGGCTCGTACGCAGGAAAGCATCGCGCACAGGAGAGACACGTGCACGCACGATCAGGCCAGCGAAAGAATTCGGATCAATTGCCAGCAAAGTCAGAGCGAGAGTAGCGCGGTGCCAAGGCGTCATTCAGACACCCAACGTGTCTTGCACGATGCGCTCAACCCGCGTGCCAGTCCCTGCATCATCGAGAGGATCACGGCGTAGGCGGTGGCGCAGGGCGAGCGCAGCTGTGGCGCGAATGTGGGAGGTGGCAAGATGCGTATCATCGCGAAACGCCGCGTAAGCGCGCGCAGCTTTGAGCAAGGTCAATTCACCACGCAAACCATCGGCTCCAAGGTTGAGACAGAGCTCGGCCACATCACGCAGCGCGCTATCGGGTGTTTCAAGGTCCTTCAAAGCCATGCGTGCAGAGACAATGCGATCACGCAGCGCGGCATCTTCCGCCTGCCAGCGCAACATGAAGGCCGCATGATCATTCTCATAGGCATCGCGGCGTTTGATGACTTGAACACGTTCGTCGATATCACTTGGGGATGCGACGTCGACCGAAAGACCAAAGCGATCCAAGAGCTGTGGACGTAGCTCGCCCTCTTCTGGATTGCCGGAGCCAACAAGCACAAAGCGCGCGGCGTGGCGGATCGAGAGGCCTTCACGTTCGACCACATTTTCGCCGGATTGCGCGACATCCAAAAGCAGATCAACGATGTGATCTTCGAGAAGGTTCACTTCATCAATGTAAAGGTACCCGCGGTTCGCTTGGGCGAAAAGCCCCGGTTGAAACGCTTTCTCGCCACGTGTCAGTGCACGCTCGATATCAAGCGCACCGGTGACGCGATCCTCTGATGCACCAAGGGGCAGATCAACGACGGGCGTTGGAATTTCGTGTGTGTCTTTGTGTGTGACATTCGCCCACTCCGGGCAATCGGCAAAGTGTTCGCTGTTGACTGGGCAGGCTTTGATAGAGTTGATATTCGGTAGAAGCCCTGCAAGCCCGCGCACGGCGGTAGATTTGCCCGTGCCGCGATCACCAAACACCAATACTCCCCCAATCGAGGGATCGATGGCCGTGAGAATCATCGCCTGCTTCATGTCGTCTTGGCCGACAATGGCGGAGAAAGGGAATGGATGCTTCATGCTATGTCCACTTTTGCTAAGGGTGATGTGCCGCCCCATGTTCCGATGTCTGAAATAAGGGTGAAACGCGCGTAGAGCTCTTCGTTGAACCAGTCTTCGTTTCTGACGGCTTTGATGGCCTCTGCATGCGGTCCTGTGCGTGCGAAATTCGCCATTTGCGCGGCGTCGCGCCAAATCGAAAACGTCACCTGATGCAGCAATGGAATTTCACCGACACCGATCTTGAAAAGGACGTTTGGATCTTGACCAATCACGCTGGAAATATTCGGCACACGTCGCCAGAAGCGCGCGGCAATGCTTGGCTTGATCGTGGCGCGTGTCAGGGCCACCAGTGGGCCGGTTTTGTTATGTTGTGTTGGAATAAACGGGGTTTTGCCAGACCAAGCGCCACGCGTGGTGTCGGTGGTCATTAACATGCTCCAATGCTCTGACGCATGGGTTTTGTAACGTTGAAACAGGGGGTCATTCTCAATCGCGCGTGTCGCGCTTGCCTCGTCGGGCCATGTCGCGAGAATCGCATAGACGGATGTGTTGGGGATAGGTGTGAACCCCTCGCCAGAGCCGGAGCCGCATAACTTCCAGAAATCGATTGCCTCGACCTTGCGCAAATGACGGCGCGCGAGTCCCATCATCACGAAAGCCCACGCGCGCGCGCGCCATGAGCCAAAGCGAAAGAGACTGAAACTGACAACCTGCGACATCGTCATGTGTTCCCAAAGATTCCCTAATGTGTAAACTTAGAGTGACACATATCCCTTGCTTTGTGAAGCACTCTCACACTAGAATTGTAAACTAGACTAGACAGTTGTTGCCGGGATTGATCATGAAACAGCTTTCAGAAAATGGATTGGACAACCGCGCGATTGTGATTGGTGCGGGCCTGGGTGGTTTGTCGGCTGCGATGCGTTTGGGCGCGAAGGGCTATGCGGTCACTGTGCTCGATCGCTTGGATCGCACGGGCGGGCGTGGATCGTCTATTGAGCAAGACGGCCATCGATTTGATCTTGGTCCAACGATTGTTACTGTCCCTGATGTGTTTGAACGTCTTTGGGCTGACTGTGGTCGTGATTTTCATGCGGATGTGGACCTGCGCCCGTTAGAGCCGTTCTATGAGGTGCGTTGGCCGGATGGCACGAAGTTCCACGCAAGCTCTGACGACGACAAGATGTTGGCAGAGGTCACCAAGCTAAGTCCGAACGATGTAAAGGGGTTTAAGAAGTTCTTGAAGGATGCCCATGCGCGGTATGTTATTGGATTTGAGGGCATGGTTGCCAAGCCGATGCACCGTGCTTGGGAAACGATCAAAGTTTTACCGACGTTTGCAAGGCTGCGCGCGGATCGCTCTATTTACGGATTAGCGGCGTCGCGTGTGAAGGACGAACGCTTGCGCATGGCGCTCTCATTTCATCCGCTGTTCATTGGGGGTGATCCAACGCATGTGACCTCGATCTACGCTTTGGTTGCGCATCTCGAAAAAACCTATGGCGTGCATTATGCGATGGGTGGAGTGCAGGCGATTGCGGATGCGATGGCGGACGTGGTGCGCGCGCAGGGTGGCGTAGTCAAACAGAACGTCACTGTTGACGAAATCCTGGTTGACCAAGGCGCTGCAAAGGCTGTGCGCCTTAAGGATGGCAGCGAGCTGGACGCGCCTTTGATTGTCAGTAACGCAGACGCGGGGCACACTTATTCGCATTTGCTGCGTAACCATAAAAAACGTCGCTGGACCCCCAAAAAGATAGCGGGAAAGCGGTGGTCTATGGGGCTTTATGTTTGGTATTTTGGCACCAAAGGCACGGCGGACAAGTGGGCCGATGTGGGGCATCATACGATCGCCAATGGACCGCGCTTTAAGGGCCTGCTGAAAGATATCTTCATGCGCGGTAAACTCGCAGATGACATGAGCCTTTATATTCACCGCCCATGTGTGACTGACAAAAGTGCCGCTCCTGAGGGGGATGATACGTTTTATGTGCTCTCCCCTGTGCCACATCTCAATTGGGACAACCCTGTGGATTGGACGCGCGAAGAACCGATCTATCGCGCGAAAGTTGCTGCTGAGGTGGAAAAGCTGATCCCTGGCTTTCAGGATCACATCACAACCGAAACGGTCTTTACGCCCGAGACTTTTCGCGAGCGGTATCTTAGTCCGCATGGCTCTGGTTTTTCGCTTGAGCCGCGTATCCTTCAAAGCGCCTATTTTCGCCCTCACAATGTGAGCGAAGAGGCGAAAGGACTCTTTCTTGTAGGTGCGGGTACGCATCCCGGGGCGGGTCTTCCGGGGGTTGTTTCAAGCGCAGAAGTGTTGAGCAAAATGGTGCCTGATATGCATTCAGTTGAGACAGAGACAAGGTTGGCCGCAGAATGAGCGCGCCGGTGATCCACCCTGATGATCTTGAGCATTGCCGCGAAGTGATCCGCACAGGGTCTTTGTCGTTTCATGCGGCCTCCAAACTTCTGCCAGGCTCTGTGCGCGACCCTGCTTTGGCGCTTTATGCGTTTTGTCGCCTCGCGGATGATGAAGTGGACGAGGGTAGCAACAAGGGTGCAGCAGTGCTTGATTTGCAAGCTCGGCTTGATCTTGTTTACGCAGGCACGCCACGCAATGCACCGGAGGATCGTGCGTTTGCGGCCGTGTGTGAAAGGTTCGATATGCCGCGCGCTTTGCCGGAAGCCTTGCTTGAGGGTCTGGCGTGGGATGCTGTGGAGCGGCGGTATGAAACGCTGTCTGATGTGCGTGGATATTCTGCGCGCGTGGCTTCTGCGGTTGGCGCGATGATGTGTGTGCTGATGCGCGTGCGCGATGCGGATGCTTTGGCGCGGGCCTGTGATTTGGGTGTCGCGATGCAATTGACAAACATTGCGCGCGATGTTGGCGAAGATGCGCGCGCTGGGCGGATTTATCTGCCGCTTGAATGGATTGAAGGTTCGGGTATGACGCCTGATGCGTTCATGAGCGATCCGCAAGCCTCCCTTGCCGTGCGCAAAATGGTGAAGCGTTTGCTGGCCGAGGCACGTCGTCTATATATACGCTCTGAAACGGGGATAAGCTCGTTGCCGCTCAACGCGCGTACAGGCATTTTCGCAGCACGCTTTATATATGCAGCAATTGGCACGCAACTGACGCGACTTAAGCACGATTCCATCAACCACCGTGCGCGCACGAATACGGTGCATAAGCTGGGTTTGATTGGTATCTCAGGCCTGCGCTCCGCCGCGAGCGTGGTTTTGCCGAAGTCGCCTGTTCTGTTTGCACCTGCTTTGGACGAAGTGCGCTTTTTGGTGGACGCCGTCGCTACGAATAAGCCACGTGCGCAGGACTGGGGCACGGGGCGCACGGGGGCGCTTTTGTCAGTACTATCTGAGTTGAAAGCGCGCGAGGTTAACGCCAAAGCGACAATCGGGGTAGCGGCGGAGTAAACGCGGCTCTATGGTGACGCCATGGAATATTTACTCTTCGCACTCTTTCTAGGTACATGTTTTGGTGCAGGCGCGGCAGGCGGTTTGTTCCCACCCGGCGCATGGTATCAGACCTTGGAAAAGCCATCATGGACACCACCGAATTGGGTATTCCCGGTGATGTGGACGACGATCTATCTACTGATTTCTTTCGCCGCTGCGCGCGTCGCAGTGATAGAGGGCAGCCATTTTGCAATGGCTTTTTGGGCAGCGCAAATCGCGTTTAATACGCTCTGGACGCCGATGTTCTTTGGCTTGCGCCGTTTGAAGGGCGCGCTTGGCGTTATGGCGCTCTTATGGCTCTCAGTGCTGGGATGTTTCATCACACACATGTCGCTAGACCTATGGGCTGGCCTTGCGATGCTTCCGTATTTGTTCTGGGTCAGTGTCGCTGCGATGTTGAATTACTCCGTTGCAAACCTGAACCCAGAGGTCGAAGCGCTGGATCTATCCAAGCTCTAAAACGTCCAGTTCTTGCGGCGCGGCACGCGCACAGCGAGCATGGGCTTGATCAGGTTTGAGCCGTAGCGATTGAGATTAAGCGCTTCGTGCACGCCCTCAACACGTTCGCCATCGATTGTCGTCTGCACGACAGAGCGAGAATAAAACGGCGCATCAAGCATGGCTTTGACTTGCTTGGGCGTTGTGCCCACATCCGCGCGCGTGTCGCGTCTCAATGCCCAAAGCGTGCGTTTGATCGGTGTCTTCGGTGGGCCAGAAACTGCAAGCGCGTTGCCGTCTTCGTCAAAGTTGATCGCCGCATCAAGCACAGACCCATCGCATCGGTTCGCATCATAAAAACAGGTGGAACCCGTTGCTGTTGGATAGCGCGCCCAGTTCCATGTGGTGAAATCATTCTCCAAACGGCGCGTGCCGAAATTGCTGTCGAAATAACCGTGCCCTTCGAATTGCCAACCCTTTGCTTCCAGATCGACGCTGATGCGTGCGGTTGGCGCAAAAGGGCGCCAGACATGTGCGCCATCTAGGGTGAGGGGCATTTCAACGCTGGTTACCGCGGAAGGGAGCAGGCGGATTTGCCCGCGCATGCGTGAGATGAGAGGGAGGGAAGACACCTCGTTAATGTCGATGATCAACGCGCCATTGTCCCAGCGCATGGAGGAAGGACCGACTTGCAAGCAATCCTCGCTTTGGCGCAAAGCAGAACTGCCGCGATCTGTCATCGCGAAACGCCCGCCCCTGCCGTAAGTCGCCACATTAATACAGCAATGATTGCTTGGCTCACCGCGCCCTGACCACGCGTACCACGGTGAAAAGACAGAGCCGATGAAGCCGATAACAGAAACCGCGCGCGTGCCATCATCGCTTACACCGTCTACATACCACCATGCATATCCACCCGCAGGCACGTCTATGTTGAAGTTAGGTCGCTCAAGATCGCCGCGGCCGCATGCGCGCCGGAGAGGGTTGCCATCGGCACCCCCGCCCCCGGATGCGTGCCGCCTCCTGCCAGATAAAGCCCCTTCACCTTGCTGCGCGCGCTCGGACGTTTGAACGCGGCCATCATCCCATGTGGGGACCGTCCGTAAAGGGATCCGTGGCTTGCTGGAAAAAGCTGAGCGAAGTGTTTGGTCATCGTCAGAGTGTCGGGCGCAGGTTGGGGAGAGAAATTGAGACCAAATTGGTCGAGCTGTTGAAGGATCAAGGTCTGACATTGCTCTGTTTCTTTCTTACTTGGGGCGGCATTTATATCATTTGGCGGGCTGTTGAGGATAATTTCGAAGCGTTCAGGACCATCAGGCGTCGCACCGCCAAACCGATCTTGTGCGCAAATGTAGAGCGTCGGATCGTGCTGTTGCCGGCCTCTGGCGAGCGGGGCGTATTCCGTTTGAGGATCTCTCGCGAAAAAGACGTTGTGCGCGGCAAGGTCCACGCCCTTGGGAATGGCTGCAAACGACATGACATTGGCCGATAGACTGCGAGGGGTGGTCATGCCTTTATCGACGGCTTTCTCAAACGTTGGACCAAGCAGGCCAGTTTGCAGTGCATTTGGATCGCCGTTGAACAGCACGGCATCCACAGCGTAGCGCGTGTCTTCGGTTTGCACAGCGCAAGCGCTGCCATCTTGTGTTTTGATGCGCGTGACATGAGCGTTAAACACAAATTCCGCGCCAAACCCGCGCGCGGCCTTTACGATGCTTTGTGCAAGTTGATGCATACCCCCTTTGACGTACCAGACTCCTTTATTTTCAGCTTGCCAAATTAAACTCAAAAGCGAGGGTGACTGCGTGGGCAGGCCCCCGACATAGGTCGCATAGCGTGCAAAAAGCTGGGCGAGACGGGGATCGGTGAAATGCCTGTTCAAGTTTTGCGTAAGCGTGCTGAGCGGTCTCATCGCGCGCAGAAGCTTGGGGGATTTTGCAACGGTGAGTGCAAGCTCAGCGAGGGAGGGCTGCGCTGAGCGAATCATTGGACCATCGAATGCATCAAAGAGATGGTCTGTTTGTTGGCAGAAAGCTGTGAACTCTTCGGCACCGCTGGATCCGAACGCACGCGCCACATTCTCGCGGCTATGCGCTGCGTCGCGCATAAGGTCTAACACTTTGCCATCGCGCCAGAAATGGCGGGCGAGAATATCCTCAGCTTGTAGCGTCACGTGATCCTCAAGGCGCAAACCTGCATCGGCAAAGAGGTCCTCAAAAACAGATTTCATCGTTAAAACAGTGGGGCCCGCGTCCACGTCACCAGCGATCGTCGGCAGCTTGCGCATCTTGCCACCAGGACCCGCGTGACGCTCTAAAACAGTAACCCGGCACCCGGCGTATGAAAGGCGCAACGCAGCCGCAAGGCCAGCGATACCAGCGCCAATGATCGCAATATGAGGGGCAGCTGTGGTCATTAAACAGGTTCCCTTCGCAGGCTTTGGATTGACAGGCTGCTCGAATGTGTCCAGTTTAGTTTACATATTAGTAGTCTTCAAGAAAATACAACTTGAGCTGTCGAACCGCTAAAGGAGTGCCGGATGGATTTTGCAAAGCGCATCGAAAGCGCCATGTCGCGTGCAATCAAGGCCGGTCAAGCGGTGCCATCCCCTGACAAACTCGCGCGCGCGTTGCACTATTCTGTCAGTCCTGGTGGAGCACGCATTCGTCCGAACATTTTGCTCAGCGTCGCTGCGGCCTGTGGTGATGATGCCCCCAAAATTGCCGATGCGGCGGCAGTCGCGCTTGAGTTGATTCACTGCGCATCCCTCGTCCATGATGATTTGCCCTGTTTTGATGACGCAGATACGCGGCGCGGCAAGCCAACGACACATATCGAATTCAGCGAGCCGCTCGCGGTGCTCACAGGTGACAGCCTTATCGTCATGGCCTTCTCTGTTCTCACCGAAGTTGCCGGCCTTGATCCCATGCGTGTGATTGGCTTGATGAAGGTTCTCGCAGATCGCACAGGCATGCCCAACGGCATTTGCGCAGGGCAGGGGTGGGAAAGCGAAAGCACGGTTGATCTTGCCGCCTATCATCGTTCCAAAACCGGTGCATTGTTCATTGCAGCGACACAAATGGGCGCGATTGCAGCGGGCCAAGAGGGCGAGCAATGGGAAGAACTGGGCGCGCGCATTGGTGAAGCCTTCCAAGTGGCCGATGACCTGCGTGATGCGCTCTATGACGAAGAAACTTTGGGAAAGCCTGTGGGTCAGGATGATCTGCATGGGCGCCCAAATGCGGTAACTGAATTTGGCGTATACGGCGCTATTGATCGGATGAAAGACATCCTAAGCGGTGCAATTGCCTCGATTCCAAAATGTCCTGGTGAAGCAGGTTTGGCTAAGCTGGTGAACATGCAAGCAGAAGTGCTTACGCCTTTGAAATGGCGTGCTAGTCAGGCCAACAAAATTCCAGGTGAATAAATGACCGATGCGCGCATGGATATACCAAGCGCACTAGCGAAAAAGCCTAAGGGTGGTTTTTTCGCGAGACTGATTTCATCGCGTAAATTTCAGACATGGGCCGCTGGGTTTCCTTTGACACGCGGCATTGTGCGGCGCGAAGGCGAAGCGCTGTTTGATTTGCTCGCAGGGTTTTGCCAGTCGCAAGTTTTAATGGCTTTGGTGCAGTTTGATATCCCCAAACGCTTGCTGGATGAGCCGATGACGGTGATGCAACTGGCCCATGTTTGCCGTGTGCCGGAAGAGCGAATGCTGATCCTTTTGCGTGCAAGCGTCGCGATTCAGCTGATCAAGCAAAAGCGCGGTGGTCTATACGTTTTGACGCAAAGGGGTGCAGCACTTGTGGGTGTTCCAGGCCTAAGCGCGATGATCAAGCATCATGATATCCTTTACCGCGATCTCTCTGATCCAGTCTCGTTCTTTCGTGGCGAAACAGAGACGGAGCTGGCGTCTTTTTGGCCTTACGTCTTTGGCGGTGGGATGGAACCGGATGTAGCCGCGACTTATTCCGACCTTATGGCGCAAAGCCAAGAGTTGGTGGCACAAGATACCCTGCGCGCGATCGATTTCTCCGGCATCAAAACACTGCGCGATGTGGGCGGTGGCTCTGGCGCGTTTCTTGAGGTGGTGGGCAATGCTTATCCAGATCTAGAACTGGTTGTCTTCGATCTGCCGGAGGTCGCGCCAAGCTCTACTGCGCGGTTTGAAACTGCAGGTATGAGCGGGCGCGCGCGATTCGAATGCGCGTCGTTCAAGACCGATCCGATCTCTACTGGAGCTGATGCGATTAGCCTGATCCGTGTGCTTTATGATCATAGCGACAGCACGGTGCGCCAACTTTTGGCGAAATGCTATGAGGCGCTGCCAAGCGGTGGCCAGTTGATAATTTCCGAACCTATGTCTGGTGGCCAAAAACCTGAACGCGCGGGCGATGTCTATTTCGCGCTTTATACATTGG
The DNA here is from genome assembly GCF_018607995.1 of Planktotalea sp. Lineage (GTDB taxonomy): Bacteria > Pseudomonadota > Alphaproteobacteria > Rhodobacterales > Rhodobacteraceae > Planktotalea. Next base: position 73,205 of record NZ_JABBAL010000017.1, on the reverse strand, counting down.
CGATGCAAACCGGCAAAGCGCGTTCTGCCGCTGAGATAAAAACGCTTTGTGAGGAAGCTGGCTTTGAAAATATCACGATGCCCAAGTCAATGCGCCCCTTCGTGACCACTTGTTTATATGCGCGTAAATAATAACCGTTAGGATAAGTGTCAGTTTTTGTTGACACTTAAGATTGTCAGTTTTACCTTACACATGAGAAGTAATGTCGCACCTGAGTCTTTTGAACGTGGTACCGGCAAGATCACCGAGGGGGTCAACATGGAAACAACTGCTGTTTTGCTGAAAGGCCCGAAGGATCTGGCCTTAGACGTTTTGCAGATCACGCCGCCCAGCGATGGTGATTTGGTAATCGAAGTGAATCACTCTGGCATTTCCACGGGCACCGAAAAACTGTTTTGGTCCGGTGCTATGCCCCCCTTCCCGGGAATGGGTTTCCCACTTGTGCCCGGCTATGAAACCATGGGCGAAGTCATCGAAGCGCCCATGGGTAGCATCTATAAGGCGGGTGACACTGTCTTTGTCCCCGGTGCGAATTGTTATGAGGGCGCGTTTGGCCTGTTCGGTGGCGCGTCGCGCACTTTGGTCAGCAACGAGGATCGCGTCACGAAAGTTGATGCAGGTTTTGGCGCTGAGGGTGCTTTGCTTGCTTTGGCTGCGACTGCACGTCACGCGATGGCGGGGCCGGGCAAAGCGGTTCCTGATTTGATTGTTGGTCATGGCGTTCTTGGTCGTTTACTTGCACGTCTCACACTTTCCGCTGGTGCGCCTGCGCCCACGGTTTGGGAAATTGACCCGGCTCGCCGTACAGGCACTGCTGGATATGATGTGATCGCTCCAGAGGATGATCCGCGTCGCAACTATGAATCTATCTACGATGCGTCTGGGTCCACTGCTGTGCTTGGTGACCTTATCGGACGGATCGCACGCGGCGGAGAGATCGTTCTCGCCGGATTTTACACAGATACCATCAGCTTCGCCTTCCCGCCTGCTTTCATGAAGGAAGCACGTTTTCGCGTCGCGGCTGAATGGAACAGGGATGATTTGATTGCCACACGCGCGCTGGTCGAAAGCGGCGCGCTGAGCCTTGGCGGTCTTATCACGCACAGCGCGCATTCAGCCGATGCGCCAGCTGCATATGAGCAGGCGTTCAGCGATCCTGAATGCCTCAAAATGATGCTGAATTGGAGGGACGCGACGTGAAAGACGAAGTGCCAAATCTCAAAGACTTTGACCAACGCCTGCGTGATGAAGCCGCTGTCGAGCCGTCTTTGGAAGTGCCGCAAGGTGAACCGACGAGCAAAACCCAGATCATTGCGATCTATGGAAAAGGCGGCATTGGCAAATCCTTCACGCTCGCGAACCTCAGCCACATGATGGCTGAGCAGGGCAAGCGGGTTTTGCTGATTGGCTGTGATCCGAAGTCTGATACGACATCCCTATTGTTCGGCGGCAAAGCTTGCCCCACGATCATTGAAACGTCTGGTGCTAAAAAGGTTGCTGGTGAAGAGGTAAAGATCGGTGATGTTTGCTTCAAGCGTGGCGGTGTCTTCGCGATGGAACTTGGCGGACCAGAGGTCGGTCGTGGCTGCGGTGGTCGCGGAATTATTCATGGTTTCGAGCTTCTCGAAAAGCTGGGTTTCCACGATTGGGATTTCGACTACGTCCTACTCGATTTTTTAGGCGACGTGGTTTGCGGCGGTTTTGGCCTGCCTATCGCACGCGATATGGCGCAGAAAGTTATCCTTGTTGCGTCCAACGATTTGCAATCGCTTTATGTGGCGAACAACGTGTGCTCCGCCGTGGAATATTTCCGCAAGCTTGGTGGCAATGTTGGTGTCGCGGGTCTTGTGATCAACAAAGATGACGGCTCTGGTGAGGCGCAAGCCTTTGCTGAAGCGGTCGATATTCCCGTTCTCGCGGCAATTCCGCAGGATGACGATCTGCGCAAGAAATCTGCAAACTACCAGATTGTTGGCACAAAAGAGTCTCAGTGGGGTGGGCTGTTTGCCCAGCTTGGCGAAGCCGTTGGCATCGCGCCACCTGTGCGCCCGACGCCACTTGATCAAGACGGTCTTTTGGGTCTGTTCGACGCTAAAGATACAGGTGGTGATTACCAGCTAGTGCCTGCCACGGATGAAGACATGCGTGGCAAGTTTTCCAAGCCTAAGGTCAGTCTTGAAGTGGTGTATGACGATGCTTAATCGCATAGATCCCATAAACCTCCGCTTAGGAGGATCGTCATGAGCGAAGGTTTGGGCCGTGACGGCTATGAAGTTGCATATGATGAGAACGGCGAGGTACAAATCGTGCCCGCTGATAAAGACGTGAAAGCACCCGCTGATTTGGGCATTATCGACGTCAGTTCTCCAATGACGTTCGAAGTTCCAAAAGACGCTCCTGCAGAAGTCAAAGAGATCGCTCTTGAGGGTGGGTGTTCTGCTGGCACGGCTCAGATGGAAGCGGCGGCGCGGGCTGCTGGCAAGTCTGACATTTTGGATCAATACGCGGCGGATTACCCGCAAGGACCACATGACAAGCCGCAGAGCATGTGCCCCGCATTCGGCTCTTTGCGCGTTGGATTAAGGATGAAACGCACTGCGACGATCCTCAGTGGATCTGCCTGCTGCGTTTATGGCCTCTCGTTTGTGTCGCATTTCTATGGCGCGCGACGTTCTGTCGGCTACGTTCCGTTCAATTCGGAAACCTTGGTCACGGGCAAACTGTTCGAGGACATTCGCGAAGCGGTGCATGACATTGCGGACCCCGAAAAGCTTGACTCAGTTGTTGTGACGAACCTTTGTGTTCCGACGGCCTCTGGTGTTCCGCTCCGTCTTCTCCCGAAGGAGATTAACGGCGTGCGCATCGTTGGCATTGACGTGCCTGGTTTCGGCATTCCTACTCACGCGGAGGCAAAAGACGTTCTTGCAGGGGCGATGCTGAATTACGCGCGTGAAGAGATCGAGGCAGGCCCTGTGCCGATGCCTGCGAGCGGTAAGTCGGATCGACCGACCGTGTCGCTGCTTGGTGAAATGTTCCCAGCCGATCCGATGGTGATTGGTCAAATGCTCGCACCTCTTGGCCTTGCCGCCGGTCCTGTGGTTCCGTGCCGTGAATGGCGTGAGCTTTATGCGGCGCTTGATTGCGGTGCTGTTGCTGCGATCCATCCGTTCTACACAGCGTCCGTGCGCGAATTCCAAGCAGCGGGGCGTCCTGTGATTGGTTCTGCGCCTGTTGGTTTAGATGGCACGCGTAACTGGCTTGCGAACATTGGTGAGGCGTTCAATCTGCCCGCAGATCAAATTGCCGCGGCCCAAAATCAGTTCCTACCAATGATCAAAGAAGCGCTTGCTGCGACACCGATCAAAGGCACGATCACGCTGTCCGGCTATGAAGGCAGCGAACTTTTGGTTGCGCGCTTACTGATCGAAAGTGGTGCTGAAGTTCCTTATGTGGGCACCGCTTGCCCCAAGACACCTTGGTCCGCAGATGATGCGGCTTGGTTAGAGGCGAAAGGCGTTCAAGTAAAATACCGTGCTTCGCTTGAGGATGATTGTGCTGCGATGGAAGCGATTAAACCTGACCTCGCCATCGGGACAACGCCTGTTGTTCAGAAGGGTAAAGAGCTGGGAATTCCGTCGCTTTATTTCACCAACCTTATCTCTGCGCGTCCGCTGATGGGCGCTGCTGGGGCAGGCTCGCTTGCGCAAGTCGTGAACGCTGCGATTGGTAACAAAGATCGCATGGCTAATATGCGCGAATTCTTTGAAGGCGTCGGCAATGCTGACACTGCAGGCGTGTGGGAGAAATCCCCGAACTTGCACCCGAATTTCCGTACCACGAACCTTAAGAAACTAGAACGCGCCGCGAAAGCCGCCAAAGCAGCGGAGATGATCTAATGTTAGTTCAAGATCACGACCGCGCGGGCGGATACTGGGGCGCTGTTTACGCATTTTGCGCTGTCAAAGGCTTGCAATGTGTCATTGACGGACCCGTTGGATGTGAAAACCTCCCGGTCACATCCGTGCTTCACTACACCGATGCTTTGCCACCGCATGAGCTCCCGATTGTGGTGACGGGCCTCGCCGAAGAAGAGATGGGTGCTGGCACGGAAGAGTCGATGAAGCGCGCTTGGGGCGTGCTTGATCCCGCGCTTCCTGCGGTCGTTGTCACAGGCTCTATCGCTGAGATGATTGGTGGTGGCGTGACGCCGCAAGGCACGAACATCCAACGCTTTCTACCGCGCACGATTGATGAAGATCAATGGGAAGCCGCAGATCGCGCGATGACTTGGATCTTTACGGAATTTGGCATGACCAAAGGCCGTATGCCACCTGAAAAGAAACGGACCGAGGACGCGAAGCCTCGCGTGAATATCCTTGGGCCAATGTATGGCACGTTTAACATGCCCTCTGATCTGGCCGAAATCCGCCGTCTCGTTGAAGGCATTGGCGCTGAGATCAACATGGTCATGCCGCTCGGTGCGCATGTCGCTGAAATGCGTGGCTTGGTAAATGCGGATGTGAACATCTGCATGTATCGCGAGTTTGGACGTGGACTTTGCGAGGTGCTTGGCAAGCCGTACTTGCAAGCGCCCGTTGGCATCGATTCAACTACGAAATTCTTGCGCACATTGGGTGAGCACCTAGGTCTCGATCCTGAGCCGTTCATTGAACAGGAAAAGCACTCCACCATCAAACCCGTTTGGGATTTGTGGCGCTCTGTAACTCAGGATTTCTTTGCGACTGCGTCCTTCGCAATTGTTGCCAATGAAACCTACACGCGTGGAGTTCGTAAGTTTCTTGAGGATGATTTGGGTCTACCTTGCGCTTTTGCTGTTGCACGCCTTCGCGGCAAAAAGACGAACAATGACGAAGTGCGCGCAATGATGCACCAAAAACGTCCGCTTATTGTGATGGGGTCCATCAATGAAAAAATGTACCTTGCGGAGATGAAATCAGGCTTCGGGCCTGCGCCTTCGTTCATTCCTGCGTCCTTTCCTGGTGCCGCCATCCGGCGCGCGACGGGCACGCCTTTCATGGGCTACGCGGGGGCGACGTATCTGGTTCAAGAGGTCTGCAACAGCCTCTTTGATGCCCTCTTCCATATTCTGCCATTGGGCACGGAAATGGACGAAACGCCTGCAACACCGACACAACTGCGTCGCGATTTCCCTTGGGATGCGGATGCACAAAAACGACTGGATGAGATCGTGGCGAACCACCCCATCCTGACACGAATTTCTGCTGCAAAAACGCTACGGGACGCTGCTGAAAAGCGCGCGCTCGAAAGTGGGGCGGAACGGGTTTTCCTTGAAATTGTGGAAGACCTCCAACCAGCTTCGGGAGGAGCCTAATATGTCTGATCTTACAAATAACGCTTCATGGAACGCGCACGAGAGCAAATCTGCGTCCGCGTCGAGCAATGAATACAAGGTCTACTTTGGCCTGATTCTGCTAGCCGCTTTGCCAATTTGCACACTGCTTTGGGCTTACGCGTTGGTGCGCAATTTGGCGCTGCCCGAGCAAGGGCCGATCCGCAAAGCGTGGAGCGAAGCGCAATCGATCACACCTCGGATTTTCTGGGGTTAACAGTTTCGCCGCCTCGTAAGGGGCAGCGGATATCGGGCAGAAGACGAGCTTCTGTTCACCCAGTCGCGGGGGCAGCGCGGCGTCAGTACATATTTTCAGGAGAAAAACATGGCTGATAAAAATGACCTGAGTTTCACGGGTCTTTCAGACGAGCAAGCGCAAGAGCTGCACGCAGTCTACATGAGCGGGTTTGCGATCTTTACGGTCGTAGCCGTCGTTGCTCACGTACTGACGTACATCAAATTGCCTTGGTTCGCCTGGGGCTAAGGAGAACATATGTTAGCACAGTTCTACAAAGTCTGGCTGGTCTTCGACCCACGCCGCGTTTTCGTGGCACAGGGTGTGTTTCTTTTCTTGCTGGCGGTGATGATTCACCTCGTTCTGCTCAGCAATGAAGAAACAAACTGGTTCAACCGCGCGTTCGCGGCTGAAGCAAGCGAGTAACTCAGTTTAAGAAAATCGCAGCGGGCGGCTCATTGCGCGCCGCCCGCCGCAACCTCGGAATTTTATTTGTCTTTGCTCGCACCAATCGGACGCCGGCTTAAGAAGGAGAAAGAAGATGGCACAGCTCAGCTTCGAAAGAAAATATCGGGTCCGTGGCGGGACTCTGGTTGGCGGGGATCTGTTCGACTTCTGGGTAGGTCCCTTTTATGTCGGCTTTTTCGGCGTCACGACGTTCTTTTTTGCCGCTTTAGGCACGATCATGATTTTCTATGGTGCCGCGCTTGGCGACACATGGAACCCATGGTTGATTTCCATTAATCCACCTGCGTTAGAAGTAGGTTTGGGCATCGCGCCACTAGAAGAAGGCGGGCTTTGGCAGATCATCACAGTCTGCGCAACATTTGCGTTCCTAAGCTGGATGATGCGCGAAGTTGAAATCGCGCGAAAGCTAGGCATGGGATTGCATGTGCCCTTCGCCTTTAGCATTGCGATACTTGCTTATGTCACGCTGGTTATCATTCGCCCTGTGCTCTTGGGTGCTTGGGGGCATGGCTTCCCATATGGCATCTTTAGCCACCTCGATTGGGTGAACAATGTCGGCTACGCCTATGGCAATTTCCACTATAATCCAGCGCATATGGTCGCGATCACGTTCTTCTTTACCACGTGTTTTGCCCTCGCGCTTCACGGCTCGCTCGTTCTGTCTGCGGTCAACACGGGCAAAGGCAATCCGATTGTTACGCCAGACCATGAAGACACGTATTTCCGCGATCTTGTCGGCTATTCGATTGGACCCTTGGGTATTCACCGTCTTGGTCTGTTTCTTGCGCTTAGCGCGGTTGTCTGGAGCGCCATTTGTATCGTGATTTCCGGCACCATCTGGTTCGACAGCTGGAGCGCGTGGTGGGATTGGTATGCTGAACTGCCTTGGTGGGCTGACCTGTAGGAGGGTATGAACAATGATTGAATATCAAAACATCTTCACACAGGTTCAGGTTCAAGGACCCCCTGAAATGGGCGTGGATCCTGATGGAAGCATTTCCCGCGAGCGTACAAAGGGCACCACCTTTTCCAAGCTCGCTGGTCTTCTTGGCAACGCACAACTTGGGCCGCTTCACTTGGGCGTCTTTGGCGTTGTCTCCATAGCAACGGGTCTGATCTGGTTCGTGATTATCGGGATGAACTTCTGGGCCCAGGCGGAGTATTCGCCAGGCATCTTCATGCGCGACCTGTTCTGGTTTTCGCTTGATCCGCCTGCTGAAGAATACGGGCTTGGCATGGCTCCTTTGAATGAGGGTGGCTGGTTCTTAATCGCCGGTTTCTTCTTCATGATCTCGCTGTGCAGTTGGTGGATCCGCACGTATTTACGCGCTGAAGAGCTGGGCATGGGCAAGCACGTCTCATGGGCGTTTGCATCTGCTTTGTGGCTTGTGTTGGTCTTGGGCCTGTTCCGTCCTATCCTCATGGGCAGCTGGTCCGAAGCAGTGCCCTACGGCGTTTTCTCGCATCTTGATTGGACGAACCTGTTCTCGCTGACCTATGGCAACTTGTTCTACAACCCGTTCCACGCGCTTTCGATCGCCTTCCTCTATGGCTCTGCACTGCTGTTTGCGATGCACGGTGCGACGATCCTTGCGGTATCTCGCTACGGCGGCGAGCGCGAGATCGAACAGATCGTTGATCGTGGCACGGCCTCCGAGCGCGCAGCTTTGTTCTGGCGCTGGACCATGGGTTTTAACGCCACGATGGAAGGTATTCACCGCTGGGCTTGGTGGTTCGCGGTTCTGACAACGCTGACAGGCGGTATTGGAATTCTGCTGACTGGCACGGTTGTCGATAACTGGTTCATATGGGCGCAAGAGCACGGATATGCGCCGCTCGATTAAGCGGCTGAGAAGAATGAGAGGAGTTTTATCATGAGTGATAATCACGACTATCTGGGAACTGGCAACAAGTCACGCTTGACCGCGGATGCTACGTTCTTGATGCTCAAGGGCGCTGGCTACGCGATGATGTTTTGCTTGGTTATTTGGGTCAGTCTCGTTGCGCTGCAAGGCATCGGTTTGTTGCTACCAGAAGAGTCTCGCGAAACGGAAGATCCAACCCCGTTCTCGCACCTGCTGAGCGATCCAGCGATCAATCAGCTCACGTAATTCGGTTGGGCCAGACTTTGGCCCAACTGTCCAAGTTCCGCATGTTTGGGTCCCTTCAAACATGCGGAAGCGTTAGGATCTCGACGTCCTGACATATCCTGTTGGCTACGGGAGGCAGATGTTGGAACTCGTTTGCAACGTCTGTCCCCGTGCCGACAGTCTAGCCAAAAATGTCGAGCATTACAAATCGTCGAGAAAGGACCCAAGATATGTCGCGTCCAAATACCCCCATTTTAGATCGTATCCATGTTCCTTCAGATATGAAGGGCCTGAGCAATTCCGAGCTGGAGACCCTCGCACATGAGTTGCGAAGTGAAGTCGTCGAGGCGGTTTCTGAGACGGGTGGACACCTCGGCTCCTCGCTTGGTGTGGTCGAATTGACAGTCGCTTTGCACGCTGTTTTTGATACGCCGCGCGACAAGCTAATCTGGGACGTAGGCCATCAATGCTATCCGCATAAAGTGCTGACAGGGCGACGCGAACGCATGAAAACGTTGCGCCAAGAGGGCGGGCTTTCCGGTTTCACCAAACGCGCTGAATCCGAGTTTGATCCTTTTGGCGCTGCGCATTCGTCCACTTCTATTTCTGCCGCTTTAGGCTTCACCATCGCGCGCGATATGGGTCTGCAAACTGGTGACGCGGTGGCGATTATTGGCGATGGATCGATCAGCGCTGGCATGGCCTATGAAGCGCTGAACAATGCAGGCGCAGAAGGTCGGCGCATGTTTGTCATTCTAAATGATAACGAGATGAGCATTGCACCGCCTGTGGGCGCGATGTCTAAGTATCTTTCCGGTCTTTATGCCTCTCCTTTGGGTGAATTGCAGACCATGGCCGAAGGATTTGAAGCCGCGCTACCCGGGCCATTGCGTGATCATGCCAGACGTGCGCGCCGGTTGGTGACTGGTGTCGCTGATGCAGGCGGGACGATGTTTGAAGACCTTGGTTTTCAATATGTTGGCCCTGTAGATGGACACGATATGGACCAGCTTCTGTCTGTCTTGCGCGCTGCACGCACTCGATCAACTGGCCCAGTTTTGATCCATTGCTGCACTGTCAAAGGTAAAGGCTATGCACCGGCTGAGCAATCCGCTGACAAGTATCATGGCGTCGCGAAATTCGACGTATCAACCGGCGTTCAAAGCAAATCCCGCCCTAATGCGCCAAGCTACACAAGCGTGTTTGGCAAAGCGTTGAGCAAGCTCGCTGCAGCGGACCCAAAAATCGTTGGCATTACCGCTGCGATGCCCTCTGGCACGGGCATGGACATCTTTGCTGATCACTTCCCTAAGCGCATGTTTGACGTTGGCATCGCTGAGCAACATGGTGTGACATTTGCCGCAGGTATGGCGGCGGGTGGACTCAAGCCATTCTGCGCGATTTACTCATCTTTCCTCCAACGTGGCTACGATCAAATCGTGCATGATGTGGCTTTGCAAAACCTGCCCGTGCGCTTCGCGATTGACCGCGCTGGACTTGTTGGTGCCGATGGTCCGACCCATGCAGGTGCGTTTGACGTGGGCTATCTCAGCGCTTTGCCAAACATGACGGTGATGGCCGCTTCGGACGAAGCCGAACTCGTTCATATGGTTGCCACTGCCGCCGCGCATGACAGTGGCCCGATTGCGTTCCGCTATCCGCGTGGCTCTGGCACAGGTGTTGAGATGCCTGAGATTGGTGAAGTGCTCGAAATCGGCAAAGGTCGCATCGTGCGTGAAGGCGCTGACGTGGCGATTCTCTCCTTTGGCGCGCATCTCTCTGAGAGCCTGAAGGCCGCTGATTTGATGGAAGCACAGGGCGTGAGCGCCACTGTCGCGGATGCGCGTTTCGCCAAGCCGCTCGATCACGCGCTCATTCGTAAATTGGTGAAAACGCACAAGGCGCTGATCACTGTGGAGCAAGGCTCCCAAGGTGGCTTTGGCGCGATGGTTTTGCACTATCTTGCAGGGGAGGGTTTGCTCGATGGCGACCTCGCCATTCGCACGATGACTTTGCCGGATCGCTTCATCGACCAAGCTGCACCCGATGCGATGTATACGGATGCGGGTTTGACCGCGACGGATATTGCCGCGACGGCTTTGCAGGCGGCCAACGTGTATCCGCAAAAGATGGGTGTTTTGGGTGAGCCGCTTTGAGTTCATCGGGGACTTTGTTGATGAACAACAAAGTGTTCAAGTAAACACGCATAAAAAAGTACGGGCGTACATTCCATCTGCCGATTTCACGCGGGGCAACAAGTGATGACAAAACCATGTCTTCGCTTGATGGCTTGAGGATTGATGATCTCGTCGTCACAGAGAAGATGGATGGTGAAAACACAACGATCCATAGCAAAGACACTTACGCTCGTAGTCCAGACAGTCGCTACCACCCATCGCGCGATTGGCTTAAGGCATTCGCGGCTGGGATTTCTCCCCAGCTTGCAGACAATGAGCGCATTGTCGGGGAAAACTTTTATGCCCAACACTCAATAGGTTATGATGCTTTCCAGTCATACTTCCTGGGTTTCGCCTGGATTGTCGAAAACGACATTCAGCCTTGGGATGCAACAATTATTAGGTTCGAAGAGCTTGGGATCACTCCAGTAAAAATACTCTATCGTGGTCAGTTCGCATAAGGGCTTATTCAGAGCCTTGCGGACAAATTGGACTTTGAAACACAAGAGGGTTTCGTTGCACGGGATGCCGCTGGATTCACAGAGATTGAAATGCCAAATCGCATGGGTAAATATGTGCGCGCGAACCAAGTCCGAAGCGAAACACACTGGATGACATCGGACCTTGTTCCCAACCGTCTAGCAAAAAAGTGTCACTAAGCCTAAGCTTTCTTAGGCGCTCACTGCGTCCCCAAAAATCAAACTCGCGTGCTGCGCCATATAGATGCGCAGCCACGGGGTGAATTTCGCAGGTGTGTCGCGCAGTTCTTGGTTAAGCGTGTTACGATGGACCCAACGGGTTGCCATGACTTCGTCTGGGTTCACTTGGAATGACAGATCACGCGATGCATGGGCGAGATAGACTTGCACCACCTCATGCTCGATCAAGCCACCACCCACATCTGCGCGGTATTCGACCTTGCCGCGGTATTGGTAGTTTAAGCCTGTGATCCCTAGCTCTTCGCTCACGCGGCGATTGGCGCATACCTCGGATGCTTCGTCCCATTCTGGATGCGTGCAGCATGTGTTCGCCCAAAGACCTGGCGTGTGATATTTGCACATGGCGCGCTGCTGGATCAGGATATGCTCGCCTGAGACGACAAACACGGACACAGCTTTATGCTTGAGCCCACGTTCATGCGCTGCGAGCTTCTCCACAGGTTGAAGCTTGCCTTCAACCCAAGCAGGGATCATGATTTGCGTCATACGCGTGTTTCGGAAACTAAACGCGTCAAATGCGCGAGGTTCTTCAACCCGATTTTCAAATGCGCCATGGGGCGTGCTTTGATCAAACGTTTGTTCATGTAGGCCTCGAACGTGAGTTTTTGCACATCTACATCATGACACAGCGAAACGAAACGTTCGCGTCGCTCATCGCTGCGATAGTAAGCGTTTTGCATCGCGCCCAGCACTTTGAACACGCTCTTATGTTCACGCATGAACAACTTGCGCGCCAGTTGAAGATCTTTCGCACGACCTGTCTCAAGGCAAGCACTTGCCGCTGTCGCCGCGACGCGACCACCGAGCATTGCGTAATAAATTCCCTCACCAGAGGAAGGCGCAACGACGCCAGCGGCATCACCTGCAAGCACAACGTCAGTTCCATTGTCCCAGCAATCCATTGGTTTCAAAGGAATTGGTGCACCTTCACGGCGCAAGGTTTTGCACCCCTCTAAACCTGCTGCCACGCGCAAGTCAGCTGTCGCTTTTTTGAGATCAACACCATCGATGCCCGTGCCCATGCCGACACTGGCAGAGGAGCCATGTGGAAAAACCCAACCATAGAAATCAGGCGAGATCGCACCGTCATAAATCACATCGCAGCGCTTAGGGTCGTAGTTGTGGCTCGCGGCAGGCGCTTCGATAATTTCGTGATATGCGATCACATAAGGGATCTTATCGCCGCCAGGAACTTCGGCCTTCGCCACCTTAGAACGTGCGCCATCCGCGCCGATGATCAGCTTGGTTGCGAGCGAAATTTCTTCACCGCTTTCTTTGTCGCGGTAAACCACGTGCGTGCCGTCGCTGTCACGCTCGATACGCATGAAGGTGCCTGTCATACACTGTGCACCAGCTTCCTTGGCGCGATTGCGCAGGAAGGGATCAAAGTCCTTGCGATCCACCATGCCAACAAAGCCGTCCTCAATCGGGATGTCCACTTTGCGCTGCGTCGGTGACACCATGCGCGCAGTCTTAATGCGGGCGATAATTTGGCTGTCGGGAATGAAGAAATCTTCAATCAAACGCGGAGGAATTGCGCCGCCGCAGGGCTTGATCCGCCCATCACGATCAATCATCGCAACCTTGCGACCTGATCGTGCGAGATCTTCCGCAGCTGTGGCACCAGACGGGCCACCACCGATAACAACAACATCAAACATTGCTTATTCTCCCGGGACAAGCGACGCGGTGTGCGGCGACTTTTGGGTTTCCATAACGCGCGCGGCCATCAGGGCGGCGGCGAGAAATAACAGCGCTTCAAAGGCGAAAACTGTGCCAAAGGCGGGGCCATCGGGCGTAAGCTTGCGCATCACATCAACAAGCAACGCCCCTGTGAGGCCGCCAAAACCTGCTGCAATCGCTTGCGCGGCACCCCAAAGACCCATGCGCGTGCCCTCGCGTTGGTGACGCCCCTCTGAAGCAAGCGCCATCATCGAGCCAATTGCCGCAACCGCGAACATTCCGTTGAAGACACCAAGTGCGACAACAAGGTAGCTAAAGTTGAGACCCGTGTAGGCGAACCCTGTCATGCAGATGAGGCCAAGCACGGCGCAAGATCCAAGGCAGCCCGCGATCACCCATGTACGCAACTGGCCAATCTTGAGGCCGGTCGCCACGATACCTACTATCAGCATGCCAATAAACACGCCGCCATTCTGTGCACCACTGAGGGCGGTAGATTCGCCGGGCGTGAAGTTGAAGACGAGGCCCGCATAGGGCTCCAGGATTAGCTCTTGCATGAAATATGCGTTCATTGAGAGGAACACGAAGAGCGTGAAATTGCGCGTCTTTGGCTCGCCCCAGATATCGCGCATACCTTCAAGGAAAGGAGTTGGGGCCTCCTCTTTCATCGTGCTCACGCGGCTCTCTATGCGGCCAATTGCGAGGATCGTGATGAGCGTTGCTGCGGTGACAACAACGGCTACAACGCTAAGCAACCGTTCGGGCGAGTAGGGGTCGAGAAAGCTACCCGCAAGACCAGCTGTCAGTGCGATGCCAAAGATCATCATCAGCCATGTAATTGTCGCTGCCGCAGCCCGTCTGCTGGGCGCAGTCGCCGTCGCAAGCAGAGCCAGTAGTGAGGTCCCCGATGCGCCAACACCAATGCCTATCAGCGCATATGCCAGCACGGATAGCACAAGCGCGAGTGCGTAGCTTTGCGCGAACAATGTCACCGAGAAGGCCGCGCCAAATCCACCGATAGCAAGGATAACCATGCCGCCAATAATCCAGCGTGTGCGATTGCCACCTGTATCAGAGGTATATCCCCAACGCGGCCGCGACAGCTGAATTCCGTAGTGCAGACCTACCAGCAACCCGGGGAGCAAAGCGGGCAAAGAGAACTCCACAACCATCAAGCGGTTCAGTGTAGAAGTGGTCAAAACCACAATCGCACCCAGGGCCATTTGAACAAGGCCGAGGCGCATAATCTGGGTCCAAGACAGGGTCATAACAGCGTCCTTAGGGCGAAAGCGGCGATCATCATGCCGGAGACGTACATCGTAACGCCTGAACCATTGTACCAAGGCGCGCGGGCTTTCGGATTGCTCAGCAAAACTGTCATCGCCCAAACTTGGGCCGCCAACAGGACTGCGATGGCAAGTGCATAGAAGGGCTTGTCCCACGCGATCAACAGCGCGATCACGATGGCCTGTGGCAAGGCCATGATCCAACACGCCACACGCGCGGCGCGTTCTGGGCCCAGGGTGACAGGAAGGGAATTTACGCCCATCTGGCGATCCCCTTCGAGTGCTTTGAAGTCATTCAATGTCATAATGCCATGCGCGCCGATCCCATAAAGCAGCGCGATCACAACGATCTGCGTACTCGGCGCACCTGCGGACAGGACGGCAGCACCTGTAAACCAAGGCAGGCTTTCATAGCTAAGACCCACAAGGCCGGGCCCCCACCAGCCTGAGCGTTTCAAGCGAATTGGTTCTACTGAATAGGCCCAGGCTGAAAGTACGCCTAGAACAGTTGCACCAAAGCCCCAAGGGCCAAGTTGCGCGCCGAAAAAGAGCGATAGAACAGACATTGCAACGGCGATGCCTAGGCCCCAGCGTTCAGGGATGCGACCCGATGGAATTGGGCGGTGCGGTTCATTGATTGCGTCCACATGACGGTCACACCAATCATTGGCGGCCTGGCTCATGCCGCACACAATCGGGCCTGCAAGAATGACGCCAAGAATGACCAGTAGCCATTGCCCGTTTGGGGATGCGCCCGAAGACACAGCGCCACACAAATAGGCCCACATGGGCGGAAACCATGTGATGGGTTTGATCAGTTGCAGCATGGCGGCTGGCTCTGGAAAGGTCCGTTCTGTAAGATTGGCTAGATCTGTCATAGTGTAAGTTTAAACTTACACTTGATGACTCTGCAAGTGTAAACTATAACTTACACACTTGATCAAGATCCGGTGAAGATCAGGGGAAAACGTTTCCCGAATTCTTGTTGCACGACTATAAAAGCGGTTGATAACTAGGTAAATACCGAAGGCGCCCTTCCCTTACTTCGAAGTCGCGCTAAATCAAGATCGCAAACACAGGGAATATCAACATGAAACTTATGAGCATCCTCACATTGGGCCTTGGTCTCGCGGCGGGACCGCTTTTGGCAGACGGCCATGCATCGGGCGACGCAGAAGCAGGCGAAAAAGTTTTCAAGAAGTGCAAAGCATGTCACATGATGGTCGCTGGAGATGGCACGGTTATCGTAAAGGGCGGCAAGACGGGACCGAATCTGTTCGGTTTGAACGAGCGTGTTGCAGGGTCTCTTGAAGGCTTCAAGTATGGCAAGTCCATCGTCGCTGCTGGCGAAGCGGGTCTCGCTTGGAATGAAGCGAAATTCGTGGATTATGTCGCCGACCCGAAAGATTTCTTGAAGCGAACGTTGGATGACAAAAAAGCGAAATCCAAGATGTCGTTCAAGCTGAAAAAAGAAAAAGACGCAACGAACGTTTGGGCGTACATCGTGTCCGCGGGTACGGAATAAGCAGCTTACTAAACTCTACCCAGCGGTAGATGGTAAAGGGGTCTGCTCGTTCGTGAGCAGGCCCTTTTTTTGATCCCGGAAATGCGTTAAGAACGCGGATGGCTTTCGACAAACGTGTTCTAGTTTTTGGTGCGAGCGGCACCGCAGGCAGCGGCGCTGTTCGTGCGCTTTTGCGTCATGGATACGGGGTCACTTGCGTGCTTCGTTCTGAGCGAAGCGTCAGCGCCCTGCCAGCTGGTGTTGAAGTGGTTTACGGTGATGTTACCGCGCCAGAGACGGGCTTGGCAGGTGCGCTAAGTGTTGAAAAATTTGATGTGGTAGTGTCTTGTTTGGCGTCGCGCAGTGGTGGTGCCAAAGACGCTTGGGCGATTGACCATGATTCGCAAGTTACGGTTCTTGATCTCACTAAACAAATCGGTGCGACCCGTTTCATTTTACTCTCTGCGATCTGCGTGCAAAAACCAACCTTGCCGTTTCAACATGCCAAACTGGCCTTTGAAGCTAAGCTGATCGCCTCTGGACTAACCTATTCCATTGTGCGCCCCACGGCGTTTTTCAAATCCCTCTCTGGCCAAATAGAGCGGTTGCGCAGAGGTAAACCATTTTTGGTGTTTGGCGATGGTACTTTAACCGCGTGTAAACCGATCAGTGACGATGATCTGGGCGATTACATTGCGGGCTGTATCGAAGATGATACGCGCCAAAATAGGATCTTACCGATTGGTGGGCCGGGTGACGCTATAACGCCAAAAGAACAGGGTGAGGCGCTGTTTCGATTGCTTGGTCGCGAGCCTGACTTCAAACATGTGCCAATCGCGATGATGGGCGTGATCCATGCCGTTTTGCGCTGTGCTGGATTGGTCAGCGATAAGGCGGCTGAGAAGGCGGGGCTTGCGCAGATTGGTCAATATTACGCGAGCGAGTCCATGTTGGTTTGGGATGCAGAGCAGGGTAAATATGATGCGGATAAAACGCCATCAACCGGCACGGAGACCTTGTTTGAATATTATGCCAAAGTGATCGGAAGTGGTGCCGCAATTGAACGCGGCGACCACTCTGTTTTCTAGCGGCGTTTAAGCTCGCTCTTGGCTCACATCATGCGCGATTGCGCACTGCTTCCAAAGGTTCGTCAACGCTTCGACAAGATAATCAATGTCTGCGTCCGTGTGCAAAGGCGAGGGTGTAAAGCGAAGCCGCTCTGTCCCCTTAGGGACCGTTGGATAGTTGATCGGCTGCACGTAAATACCCCACTGATCCATAAGGTAATCCGCAAGCATCTTGGTCTTGACCGGATCTTTGATCATCACCGGCACGATGTGGCTTTCGTTCTCCAAATGGGGAATACCCGCAGCGTCCAACCCTGCGCGTAGTTTAGCGACTTGGGCGCGATGTTGTTGACGCTCTACACCAGACGCTTTGAGGTGCATGATAGACGCGCGCGCGGCAGCCGCGACCGCAGGTGGCAGGGCCGTTGTAAAGATAAAGCCAGATGCAAAGCTGCGAATGAAATCACACAGAACTGCTGAACCGGTGATATAGCCACCGACAACGCCGAACGCTTTGCCGAGTGTACCTTCGATCAAAGTGATCCGATCCATCAGGCCTTCTTGCTCTGCGACACCGCCGCCGCGTGGTCCGTAAAGGCCAACGCCGTGGACTTCATCAAGATAGGTCATCGCGCCGTACTTCTCGGCGACTTCAACAATCTCGCGAATGGGCGCGATATCGCCGTCCATCGAATAGACCGATTCAAAGGCGACAATCTTTGGCGCGTTAGCGGGTAGCTCTTTCAGCTTTATCTCAAGATCGGCGACGTCGTTATGCTTCCACAGAACTTTGGTTGCGCGGGAATGGCGGATGCCCTCAATCATGGAGGCGTGGTTGCCTGCGTCGCTGAGGATGATGCAGTCCTGCAAACGGCTTCCCAAAGTGCTTAATGCGGCCCAGTTCGAAACGTAGCCGGAAGTGAATAAAAGCGCAGCTTCTTTGCCGTGCAAGTCCGCAAGTTCGTTCTCAAGTAAAAGGTGGTCATGGTTGGTGCCAGAAATGTTGCGCGTCCCGCCTGCACCCGTTCCGGTGCGCTGCACTGCTTCACACATCGCATCGATGACCAATGGGTTTTGACCCATGCCAAGGTAATCGTTTGAACACCAAACCGTCACATCGCGCACCGTGCCCTCGTGGTGGTTCGCCGCATGTGGAAATTTCCCACATTTGCGTTCGAGTTCGGCAAAATAGCGATAGTTGCCGTCCTCTTTCAAAGCGTCGATCTGGGCGGAAAAGAGTGTATCAAAGTTCATGGGACTGTCCTGTCTTAGAGGTCGTTGGCAGCGCAGGTAACATCCAGCGCCATAGTTTCGCATCTGGCAATGGGATAACCATCAACCAGTGTTCAAGCGTCGCCAAAGCAGACAGTGCAAAGAGCAGGGCGAACCCGACTTGCATTGATGTAGTTTCGGCGGAGTAAAGTCGTTCTGCAAAGCACGCGGTCGCCAAGCTGAGGAAGGTGACACCGATCACAAACGCAAACGTCACATTTCCTTGACGGAAGTAGCTTTTGAGGTGTTGCAACGGAGCTGGCACAAACTCTGTGTTGATGCGTGGCACGCCAAAGAAAAGGTTCAGCTTCGCAGATATGCGAGCCGTAAAGAGGATGAGATAGGCCCAGAAGCCAAAGGTGTTCTCTGCGCCTGTCGTAGCCACTGTGACGACTAAAAGACCGCAGAGTAAAAGCAATTCGTGATGTGACAGCGTGTGCCAAGCGCGATTAAAACGCGCGAACCCGGTCAGACCTTCGGGGCAGCTTTGACGCTCTGGCCCTGTGATAATGCCGGAGAGAAACGCCAGTTCAATCCAGCCCCAAACCAGCAAGACGGAAAGGAACGCAATATAGACATTCGCCACATCCAAAGTACTGGCAGAGATGATAAGCCCCGCCATACCAAGCGCGATGAGTGGAATGCTAAAGAACACCGAAGCACCATGCGCACCGCTTTTCGCTTTGTCCGCCCTACGCACCACAAGCAAAATGATCCCGGTGGAGAACCACCAGGAAAACAATGCTATAAGCGCTGCGATCCAGGGCGAGCTGAGCATTAGTACGCAGGCTCCATCCGTGGGCTGTCAGGCACTGTGTGCTTGTGCGCAGGAATCGTGAAGATCGATACGAAGGCGAACGCAGCCTTGGCCATACCAGCTACACGACTTGCGAAGCCTAGCACGCCGCCACGCTCTTTCGCGGCCGCAATCTGACGCGAAGCCGCTTCCATACGATCGAGATTTGGACGCCAACGTTGGTGATCAATGTCGAGCGTCATTGGGAAGACCTGCTTGGAAATCTCTGACGTCTTGCGGAACACCTCTTGGCCATACCATGTCACATCCACGCCAAGCGCTTCATGGAACAAAGGACGCTGGTGATCGCGCACCCACATGGTGGAGTAAACCGCAGTCAGGAAGAACTTGATCCAAAGCTTGTTCATTGGTGTGGTCGTCAGCTTGGGATCGGTCTTCAACAGCAAAGCAAAGGCTTCGCCATGCGAAAACTCATCATTGCACCATTCACGGAACCACTTGAAAATTGGGTGGAACATTAATTCTGGATGCTTTTCCAGGTGACGATAGATCGTGATATAGCGCGCATAGCCAATCTTCTCGGACAGGTAAGTCGCATAGTAGATGAACTTTGGACGGAAATATGTATACTTCTTTTGCTGGGTCAAGAACCCAAGGTTCACACGAATGCCAGCTTCACGAAGGGCATCGTTGATGAAACCCGCGTGGCGCGCTTCGTCGCGAGCCATAAGCTGGAATAGTGTTGTGATATCCTCGTTCGAACCACGGCGCTTCATTTCTTTATAAAGCACACAGCCAGAGAATTCAGCAGTACAAGACGAGATCAGAAAATCAATGAACTCCGCCTTTAGTGCAGGGTCCATACCATCCCAATCGGCTTCCCATTCATCCGTCTTTTTGAAGTGACCTTTGTTCGGGTCAGATTTCATCTGGTTGATCAAAACGTCCCATTCTTCACGAACGGGCGTTACATCAATGGCGTCCATCTCTTCAAAGTCTGTTGTGTAAAAGCGTGGGGTCAGAAGTGTGTTCTGCATCGCAACTTCGGTTGCCTTCTCAGAAGTCATGGGACCTGCAGCATCAAGCGCGTCTTGAGCGGCGATTGCTTCTTCAGCGGTATTGGCAAAGGCGGAATGGGTAGGAGCGTTCATGACAACACCTCTTCAGAAAACGAGAATTCGCAGAGTTCCATAAATTCGAAATCACCTGTGGCGCGGGTCCAGAGTTGTTCCAACTTGGACGCACGAATAATCGTCGCTATGCGTTCTTCTTCAACCAACTCACCATAGGCGGCCATAATTTCAGGGCCTTGAACCTGAACTGTGTCACCTGGGTTCACGACAGCTCCGTTGTTGAATTTTACATGCGCAGACAGCTCCTCAAAACGGTGTGAAATCGTCACCGTGCAAGGAGCTGTTTCTTTTGATCTTGTCAGAAGTCCCATTTCGAATGTCCCTTTGGCTAAATTATCAATCAAGCAGCTTGGCGAAAGCGGCTACATTGTCTTTTCCGTATCCGATTAGTTCGATCTTCCAACCGGTCGTATCGTCTAGTATTCCTACGTGTCCGTTTTCACGGCGGACTACGCGAATGGGTGTATCTGATGAAAGGTTCTGCACCAAACGCTCACGTGTAACAGCGACCCAAATCACATCGATGAAGCCTTTCTTGGCGTCGGTCGAATGCGCAAGTTGTGTCCCTGTCTCATCATAGACACCAATGCCTTCACTGCGCGACCCTTGCAGCGTAACAGAGATCTCTTGCACAATGTCGCTATGTGCTACGACAGAAGTCACAGGACGCCCCGTGAAACGTGCGACGCCAACTAGCAAAAGGCTTGCCGCCATAAGTGCGAACATTGCGATGACAAGAAACTTCGGAACCATCTCGCGGTCGCGATGCTTCATCTCGTTAGAAAGTGTGTTGAAAGAGGCCATGAAACTACTCCGCCGTTATGCCGTCTGCGCCAAGATCGAACTCTTGCGTGCGTGTGACTTGTGGTTGGGAAACACGCGTTTCTGCGGCTTCGGCGAAAATTGTGGCGACCATTGCGGCCTCAGGAATAGCGCGCAGCGCAGGTTGTGTACGGCGCATATGCCAAGGGCGCACATGGGGCCAAGTCATTAGATAGGATAGACGCGTTTCGCCCGTCAGCTCAAGCATGATCGTACCTGTTCCGTCCGTGCGCACAGTCGCTTGTGCATTCGCGATGCACACATATGGCAGGTTCAGCGTCATCGTCAGGGCCGCACCAATGCGCATGCACACGCGCTTATTGGTCAGTGTGTAAACTGTGCTGCGTGCTTGGATTGCAGCAACAGCGTAAATCAATAGCGCGACGACGACACCAGCAAGTACGAATGGTACACCGTGCAGAAGAGCAGTCGTGAACGGCACATCTGCAGAGGACACGCCGACACGCCAGATTGTGAGTAAGGCGAAATAACCAATCACCCAGTTCAACGCCCACGCATCGCGCGCAAGACGGAGCGCGTTGGGGCTGCCCTGCCATAGGATCTGCTCATCACTTGGCAGTTCCTCTGGAAGGCCGCGAACCGGTTCAAATTTAAAATCGTTGTGATGCATTTTTAGTCCCTCAAAAATAGGTGCCGAACCCTGGCGAGAGGCTCGGCAGATCTTTGTTTAGAGCAATGGTTCGGAACGGTTTGGGTCTGCGTAAAGCGTGCCACCACCGTAATAGGCCATGATCTTTTCTTCCTCCAAAAGCGTGATTTGCTCGTCGCTCTTGATGCCGGGGATATCTGCGAAATGAGTACCGTATAGCGCGCGTACTTTCACATGATCGTCTTTGATCCGGCAGAAGTTGATTGGCAACAGACGTGTCTCACCCGATCCTTCAGGATTCAAATCAATCGTCAGGAAACGCACCAATTGCTCTGGCACATCGACCCACATATCAATGCAGCGTCCGATGATTTCACCGTCACCCGCCATCACGACCAAGCCGCGCGGATCGCGGCCCGCAGAGAAAGCAAAGTCAGGCAACTTAGATAGCGGCTTGATCTTCACATGCCCGTGCGCATCAAGCTCTGGGTGATCCTCGCGGGGGGCCCACGAAGCGGGACCAACGCCATCAATCATTGGGTTGCCCGTTGGAATATAAGGGGATCCAGCAGCACGCGCGCTTTGCTCAAGTGCGAGATCATCGCGATCACCGCGCTGACCTGAGGGCACAGTCAACTCACCGCGGCCATCAGGTAAAATGAACGTTTTGTCATCTGGCACAGGAAACGGCCCTTGGTTGGGCGCTGCGTTGCCTTCTTCGTCTTGCAATGGATAGCCTTCGCGCATGTTTTCGGTCTGAAGATAGAAAATCAACAGTGCGAAAAAGATCCAAAACATCCAAATCGCAGCACTCGCGAGATCGAAGTTTCCAAAAAATTCAGTGCCTATCATAGTCGCCTCCTATGGGGTTAGGTTGGGAAATCAGACAGCTCGAGGCTGCGTGTTTCTGAAGAGTTAAGCGGTTTGGCCCGAACAAGAGGACCAAGCGCGATGAGAGTGATGAACAGCAGCCCGATTTCGAGCTGGTAAACGGCGGAATATCCGATGGAGGGGGAGGTAAGCGCGTTGCCAAGAGCGCCGCTTTGCCCTGCAGTATTCACCAGATCACGGATCGCGCCACCGATGAAAATCGAAAGGCCTGCGCCCGTTGCTTGCGCGGCGCCCCACACGCCAAGTGCGAGGCCACGACCAGCAGCGCCTTTGACTTTGATCGTCATGGCGGCAGTCAGGGTTGCAACAGCAAAAAGTCCGCCACCAAGACCGATAAGGGCAGCGCCAATAAAAAAGAGAATGGGTGAATTCATCGGTGCAGAGAGCAGAACCGCGCTAAACGCAGCGATCCCGATCATCACACCGCGACCCCCCATGCGAAACGGGTCAATTCCAAGCGAGAGCCAACGCGCGGCAAGGCCAAAGCCAAGCAAAGCACCACTTGCCCACATCGCAGTGAGCAATGTCGTTGCAGAAACAGACAGACCGAGAATTTCGCCGCCGTAAGGTTCAAGCAAAACATCCTGCATATTGAACGCCATCGTTCCGAGGAAGATCGTCACGATCAAACGCGTCACATTGTTTTCGTTGGCGAAGTCGGACCAAGCAACGCTGAACGCTGGCTTGGGCGCGCTTCGAACTTCACGGCTCATGGGAGAGAGCTTTTCCTGCTTCCAGAGTGCTATGATGTTCAAAATCAAGGTCATCACAGCTGCGCCTTGAACGACTTGCACCAGCAAAAGCGCCGAGTAATTGCGCAGCAGCGTGCCGATGATGACTGCCGACACTCCCATGCCGAGTAAGTACATCACATAAAGCAGTGATACGACCTTCGCGCGCGTTTCTTCTGATGCGCGATCTGCGGCAAGCGCAAGCCCCGCCGTCTGTGTCATATGCATGCCAAGCCCTGTGAGCAGAAAGGCAAGCGCCGCTGCGACTTGGCCGAACATGCCAGCATCCACCGCGGTATCGCCTGCCAAAACCAGCAGTGCCATCGGCATAATTGCAAGGCCACCAAACTGCCAAAGCGTGCCGAACCATAGGTAGGGAACTCGCTTCCAGCCAATCGCGGAGCGGTAGTTGTCGGACTTGAACCCAAGGATCGCGCGGAACGGCGCAATCAAAACGGGGATTGCGATCATCAAAGCCACGATCATCGCAGGCACTGAAAGTTCCACGATCATCACGCGGTTCAACGTGCCTAGTAGCATGACAGCCGCCATGCCGACAGAAATCTGAAATAGCGAGAGGCGCAAAAGCTGGCTCAGCGGCAAACCCTCGCTTGCGGCATCTGCAAACGGCAACATCTTCAGCGTCATGCTTTTGATGATGTTCTTGCTCGCGATCATGCACGGAACCCTAGCGCTTGGGAGATATAGAAGCCGGATGAGACACGTTCAATCTCGCGGATTTTGCCTTTGGTGGCAGCTGCGATTTTAAAGGATTGATGCGGGATCATTGTGGGCGAGCGATCAGAGCGCGGAAACAGTTTTCCAGCGCGCCACATCATCATCAACAAAGGCGTGCGCGGCGCGACAGTGAACGCCATATTGCCGCTGAGGCGCGGCGCAAGCCCATCCAAAATCTGGCCAATATCTTCGGCCGTATAGTAGATTAAACTGTCCATCGCGACGATATGATCAAAAAGACCAAGACGCTTATCAAGCATGTCACCTGCGGAGAATGTGAGTGATCCGGCAACACGATCAGGGCGACGTTTCTGCGCGATATCAATAAGCTGCGGTGAAATATCAACGCCAACCACATCCGCACCGCGCTTGGCCAACTCAAACGCCAAAGCGCCTGTGCCACAGCCCGCATCGAGTACTCGCGCACCGTGCAAATCAAGCGGCAGTTGAGAGAGTAGCACATCTCGCATGCGATTACGTCCTGCACGTACAGTGGCGCGAATGCCCGACACGGGCGCATCTGATGTCAGCTGCTCCCATGTGCGGGTCGCGGTCTTATCGAAATAAGTTTCGACGCGCGTGCGTGTGGCTTCATAGGTCATTTAGTCGAAACCCAACAATTCAAAGATCTCGCGATCAGGAAGGGGATCGGGTGCCAGCGGTAGCGTGCCGTTGTAAAGCGTCTCTGCGAGGCGGATGTATTCCTTGCGGACCTGAACGATGTCTTCCTCGTCAGGCATCTCGAAGAGCGTCTTTTTCTTCAAACGCGAGCGACGGATCGCATCCAGATCCGGCATATGCGCGATGCGGCTGAAGCCGACTGTGTCACAATAGCGATCCACCTCATCCGTGTCCTTGGAGCGGTTGGCAACACAACCCGCAAGACGGACTTTGTAGTTCTTCGATTTCGCCTGAACCGCCGCAATAATCCGGTTCATTGCATAGATGCTATCAAAGTCGTTCGCCGTCACGATCAACGCGCGATCTGCGTGCTGCAAAGGCGCTGCGAAGCCACCGCACACAACGTCACCAAGCACATCGAAAATCACCACATCGGTGTCTTCGAGCATATGATGCTGCTTGAGCAGTTTCACGGTCTGACCAACCACATAACCACCACAACCCGTGCCCGCAGGCGGACCGCCAGCTTCCACGCATTTCACACCGTTGTAACCTTCGGCAACGTAGTCTTCTGGGCGCAGCTCTTCCGCGTGGAAATCAACGCCTTTCAGGATATCGATCACAGTTGGCTGCAAGCGTCCCGTCAGGGTGAATGTGCTGTCATGCTTGGGATCACAGCCAATTTGCAAAACGCGGTGACCGAGCTTGGAAAACGCAGCAGACAAGTTCGACGAGGTCGTCGATTTGCCGATGCCGCCTTTGCCGTAAACGCTGAAAACCTTCGCGCCTTCGATTTTCGAACTCTCGTCCTGATGGACCTGCACGGATCCTTCACCGTCGCCACCAAGGTTTGGAATGCTTCTATCAAGTGGGCTCATTTTGGTCCCTTTCCATAAGTTTGGGTCATTCGGCTGCAATGCCCTCTAATCTGTCTTCAATGGCATCGGCTGCATTTTGCAGGGCCTCCAACGTGTTGGAATCTGGCGTCCAATAATCGCGATCTGATGCTTCGAGCAGACGGTTCGCCATGCGCATCGACGCTTGTGGATTAAGGTCGGCGAGGCGCTGACGCATCGCGTCATCCAGTACGAAGGTCTCGGAAAGCTCTTGGTAAATCCAAGGATCGACTTTTCCTGTTGTTGCGGACCAACCCACGGTATTGGTGATATGCGCTTCAATCTGGCGCACGCCTTCGTGGCCGTGCTTCAAGAGCGGTTCAAAGAATTTCGGGTTTAAACTGCGTGCGCGGGTCTCTAGAGAAACCTGTTCTTGCAAACTGCGCACTTTCGCGCCACCACGCGTTTGATCGCCGATATAGACAGGTGTATCGGCACCGTTTTTGGCGCGTTTTACTGCGGCGGCAATGCCACCCAGTGTGTCAAAGTAATGATCAACAGACGTGATACCCAGCTCGACAGATTCAAGATTCTGATAAGCAAGTTCGACGTTAGAGAGCGTATCTTGCAGCAATTCTGATTGCTTGGATGCTTCGCCATCAACACCATACGCAAAGCTTTTGCGCGACTGATAAGCATCGGCGAGATCGCAATCGTCTTCAAAAGCGGAACTATCAACGAGTTGATTGACGTTAGAGCCATACGCGCCCTCAGCATTTGAGAACACACGCAGCGCCGCGGTCTGCATATCGCAGCCGTTGGTTTCCATGAACTTCAACGCATGTGCGCGGATTGGGTTCAGGGCGAGCGGCTCATCCGCCTCAGCACATTTCAGCGCAGCATCGGCGAGAAGTTTGGTCTGCAAAGGCAGTAAATCGCGGAAAATGCCAGACAGGGTCATCACCACATCAATGCGCGCACGACCAAGCGTTTCCAGCGGCACAAGATCAGCACCACACAAACGACCATTTCCATCAAAACGCGGGCTCGCCCCCATAAGAACAAGCGCTTGCGCGATAGGGCCGCCATTGGATTTAATGTTGTCAGAACCCCAAAGAACCAGTGCGACAGTTTTGGGCAAAGTGTCGTGTTTCTTAAGCAACTCAGCCGCTTGCAAAGCACCGTCTTCCATCGCGTAGGCGGTTGGCATGCGGAAGGGGTCGAACGCGTGAATATTGCGACCCGTGGGCAGAATATTAGGTGCGCGGATCACGTCACCACCGGCGACAGGCTTGATAAATTCACCATTCATTGCACGCATAAGCGCGTCGAGCTCAACTGACTTTGTCAGATGCACTCGCGCAGTTTCGCGCGCTTTCACATCGCCAAAGCTCATCTGATCGAGCGTGTTTTGCACAGACTCTTCAGTGAGTTCACGCCCAACGATGTGAAGCCCATCAGGAATCAGTGCTTCTTCGGTCTCTAGCAGTTTCAACCAAAGCTGATCGAGTTCATCAGACTCTAGATGCACTGTATCTGCTTGCGCGCGGATCAGCTTTTCAAGTGCCGCGAGCCCTTCATCTGCAGGGTTCATGCTGCGCCATTTGGTCAAGCTGTCCTTAAGATCGGCAAGACCACGATATAGACCAGATGCCTGCAAAGGTGGCGTCAAATGCGTGATCGTCACAGCGTTAGAGCGGCGTTTTGCGAGCGTCGCCTCAGACGGGTTGTTCGCGGCATAGAGATAGACATTGGGCATGTTGCCCATCAAACGATCAGGCCAGTCGTTACCACCACATCCGTTTTGCTTACCGGGCATAAATTCAAGCGCGCCGTGCATGCCAAAATGTAGTACAACATCGGCTTTCAGTTCATGCTTGAGGTACTGGTAAAAAGCACTGAACGCATGGGTTGGAGCAAAGCCGCGCTCAAAGAGCAGGCGCATTGGATCGCCCTCGTACCCGAACGTGGGCTGCACGCCGACAAAGACATTGCCGAACTGTGCGCCAAGCACGAAAACTTCGCGACCATTGGATTGCACACGACCCGGTGCTGCTCCCCATGTTGCTTCGATTTCATCGAGCCATGGTGTATTGGTCACCAACGTATCGGCGCTAATGCGCGCAGCAACATTGGCGTCTTGACCAAATGTTTGCGCGTTGCCTTTGAGAACCGCTTCACGTAGTACGTCGACGCTCGCGGGTGGCTCAAGATCATAGCCTTGCGCTTTCATCTCATGCAACGTGTTGAACAGGCTTTCGAACACAGAAAGATAAGCAGCCGTTCCAACGGCGCCCGCATTCGGCGGAAAGCCAAACAGCACGATGCCGACAGTCTTGTCTGCGTTCTCTTTGCGACGCAAAAGCGCGAGGCGTTCGGATTTTTCAACCAAAGCATCAATACGCTCCACGCAGGGTGCCATTGCTTTGACGGACCCAATCGCTTTGCATTTATGCGCGCAACCTGCGCAGCCACCAGGCGCATGACGACCCGCAAAAACAGTCGGGTTCGTTGCGCCATCAATCTCTGGCAGGGCCACTAACATGGTCGCTTCAATCGGGCTGAGACCTTGCTCACCTCCAGCCCATTCAGAAAGCGTTTGAAACTCTAAAGGCTGGGCTGCGACATAAGGCACATCAAGCGCGCTGAGGGCATCAACGGCGCTGTTGCTATCGTTGTACGCTGGGCCACCCACCAGTGAGAAACCCGTCAAGGACACAAGCGCGTCGATCGTGCCAAGGTAGTATGCTTTAATCGCGGGGCGTCCATCAAGACCGCCTGCGAAGGCTGGAACAACGTTCATACCGCGTGCTTCAAAGCTGCGAATAACCTGATCATAATGCGCTGTATCGCCTGCCAGAATATAGCTGCGTAGCATCAAAACACCGATAGTCGGACCCGTACCCTTGCGCGGTAGATCAGCGATATTCGATGCAATGTGATGGTCGGGCAGATCGGGGTGATAGAGACCCGTTTCAGGATACTCAATTGGCTCTGCGGCTTTCACACCGCGCCATTCAGCACGCGAAGAATAGCGTGAAATCAAGAAGCGTACGAGGCTTTCGATATTGTCGTCCGAGCCGCCAAGCCAGTATTGCATGCTCAGGAACCAAGCGCGTAGATCTTGCGATTTACCGGGGATCATCTTGAGGATCTTGGGCAAGCGGCGCAGCATTTTCATCTGACCCGCGCCAGAACCACCTGACTTTTTCGACGGCTTGAGCTTCTTGAGCAAAGCAATCGCACCCGTCGCAGGGCGCATCATGTCGAGATCGCCCATCTTGGTCAGTTGAACAATCTCTTGATCCGCGATCACACCGACCATCGCATCGCACGCATCACGGCGTGCTTTGAGATCAGGCAAGATCATCTGAATGTGCTCTTCTAAGAAGATAACAGAACTTACTACGATGTCTGCCGTTGCGATATCGGCCTTGGCTGCGTCAAGCGCGGCTGTATCCTTGGCCCATTCCGCCGCCGCGTGTATCTTCAACTGCAACCCTGGAAAATCCATCGCCAAAGCAGGTGCAACCCGCGCAGCAGGTCCCGCCGCGTGGCGGTCCAACGTCACAAGAACGACGTTGTATGGGGTATGCGTTACATCATCGCGCAAAGTGTGCTTTGGCCTCGTAAAGTGTGTCGATAGAGATTTGATTGAGGCCGCGCTCAGATGCGTAGTTTTCGGTGTTGCGGCGTGCTTTGCCGCGCACGAAGAACGGGATTTTTTTCAACTCTCGCTCAGCATCAGAGAGCCAGATGACGTTGTCCGATGTTTCGGGCGCGCTGTGTACAATTTCCAAAGTAGAGGCTTCAGATGGTTTAGGCGCATGACCGCCATGATGGCTTGGGCCAGCGGCATCGTTGAATTCAAAATCTTCGCGGAACATGTGCAGCAGATGCTCTTCCAGACCCATGACAAGCGGGTGAATCCATGTATCAAAGAGCACATTGGCACCCTCAAACCCCATTTGGGGGGAGTAACGTGCAGGGAAGTCTTGCACATGCACTGGCGCAGAAATGACAGCACAAGGAATGCCAAGACGCTTGCCGATATGACGTTCCATCTGTGTGCCGAGGATCATCTCTGGCTGAAGCTCTTCAATCGTCTTTTCAACGAGCAGATAGTCGTCCGTGATCAACGCTTCGACGCCATAATCCTTCGCAACAGCGCGCACACCACGTGCCATTTCGCGGTTGTAACAGCCCATGCCAACGACTTCGAAACCCATTTCATCACGCGCAACGCGCGCGGCGGCTTTGACGTGGGTTCCATCTCCGAAAATGAAGACGCGTTTGCCGGTGAGATAGGTGCTATCGACCGAGCGTGACCACCAAGTTTGGCGCAGACGGTCGCTGTCAATCTCGTTCGTAGAACCGCTTAGCTGACGTATTTCTTCGATGAAGTCCCACGTCGCACCAGCGCCAATTGGAATGGTCTTGGTGTAAGGCTGATTAAACGTGCGTTCACAATAACGCGCAGCCATTTCGCCTGTTTCAGGGTAGAGCAATACGTTGAAATGCGCTTGGCCCATCTTGGCGATATCAGCAGGCGTGGCCCCCATGGGCGCGCAGATATTCACTTCGATCCCTAGTTCATAAAGCAGGTTGGTGATCTCAGAGACATCATCGCGGTGGCGAAACCCAAGGGCCGTTGCACCGATGATATTACAGCTTACGCGCTCTGTCTTTTCCATCGGCTTGGCAAGGTGCTTGACGATCTGAAAGAACGTCTCATCCGCGCCAAAGTTTTCTTTGCGTTGATAGCTAGGCAGTTCCAGTGGGATCACTGGGATATCGAGACCCATGGTTTCTGCCAAACCACCGGGATCGTCTTGAATCAACTCCGCTGTACAAGACGCGCCAACGATGATCGCTTCGGGCTCAAACCGATCATAGGCGTCTTGGCAGGCTTCTTTGAACAGACCGGCGGTGTCGGCACCCAAATCGCGTGCTTGGAAGGTTGTGTAGGTCACAGGTGGGCGGTGATCGCGGCGCTCGATCATTGTGAACAACAGATCTGCATATGTGTCGCCTTGAGGGGCGTGCAACACGTAGTGTAAACCCTTCATCCCCGTTGCGACGCGCATTGCGCCAACGTGAGGCGGGCCTTCGTATGTCCAAACTGTTAACTTCATTCCGCGGCGACCCCGAGGATTGATTTACGACGCAATGGACGTGCAAAGAGCGAGGCGAGATCGCCTGCCTGTTCGTAAAAATGCACAGGCGTGAAAACCAGCTCGATGGCCCATTTGGTGCTAAGACCTTCGGCCTCAAGCGGATTAGCCAAACCCAAACCACAGACTGTCAAATCAGGACGCGCCTCGCGGCAGCGATCCAATTGCAAATCCACATCTTGGCCCTCGGATATCTGTGGACCAGCGGGTAACAGATCCAAATCTGGCCCATGCAATGCGTCGTGAATGTAAGGCATGCCCACTTCAATCGCGCTCATCCCGCATTCACGGGTCAGGAAACGCGCAAGAGGAATTTCAAGCTGGCTGTCAGGGAAGAAAAACACCGACTTGCCGTCCAATGCTTCAGCCGCTTGTGCAACTGCTTGGCGCGCGCGACGGCGTGGGGCTTCTGTGGTTTGCTCAAAAAGGTCATCTGACACGCCGAACTCAGCGGCAATCGCGGCAAGCCAAGCGGTTGTGCCTTCTTCGCCCAAAGGGAAAGGCGCGGTGAGATGGCGTGCACCACGGCGCACAAGCGCTGCATGTGTTTCGCCGAGGAAGGGTTGGGTTAAAGCGAAGACTGTGTTTGGCCCAATTTGCACATCCGCATCAATCGTGCGGGCAGGTAGGACTTGGACGTTCTTGATACCAAGACCGTCGAGCAGCCCAAGCATTTGATCCTCGACCACATCGGGCAAGGCACCGACGACAACCAAGTTGCGTGCGTCGGTCTTCGGCAAGACGGGAACCATTGCTGCAAGACACGCATCTTCGCCTTGGGTAAAGGTCGTTTCAATCCCAGAGCCGGAATATTCCAACACGCGCACTTTGGGCGCATAGGCTTGCGTCAGACGTTCAGCAGCACGGTTCAGATCAAGCTTGATCACTTCGGATGGGCAAGAGCCGACGAGGAACAACTGACGAATATCAGGGCGACGCGAGAGCAGCGTTTCGACTTCGCGATCAAGTTCCGCATGCGCGTCGTTCAGTCCAGCGAGATCTGATTCTTCGAGAATCGCTGTGCCGAAGCGTGGTTCAGCGAAGATCATCACGCCAGCTGCGCTCTGCAAAAGATGCGCGCAGGTGCGCGACCCAACCACCAAAAAGAAAGCGTCTTGCATTTTACGGTGCAGCCAAATGATGCCTGTGAGGCCACAAAACACTTCACGTTGACCGCGTTGCTTGAGGACAGGTGCAGAGCGGCATCCGCCAGTGACGGGAGGGGGCGCTAAATCGTTCATGCCGCGAGCTCCGATTGAAGGCGCGCAGCGCGCAATTTCCACAGGAATTGACCTGCATTCACGACGTAAGTGGCATAGGCCATTAGCACGATTACGATCAGCGCTTCTGGACCGATACTGCCCGTCAAGAGACCATATAGATAAAGGGTGTGAAGCCCGATCACGACGAAGCTGATCACGTCTTCCCAAAAGAACGCAGGGGCGAAAAGCCACTGTCCGAACACCACCTTTTCCCAGATCGCACCAGTCACCATGATGAGATACAAAAGGAACGTTTTCGCGATGATGGAAACGGTTGCAATTTCATAGCCAGCACCTGTCGTAAGGTAGCGCAGAACCAGCACCAGAGAGACCAGAAAAACTGCGAATTGCAGGGGTGCTAGAATGGCCTGAACAGTGGTCCAAATGCTGTTGTCACGGCGCACGCGCTGCTCGGGCGTGTACAGCCCGATCTGTTCTTGTGCTGTTCGTGACGTGCTTGTCATGTGATCCCCTGAGACGGCTTAGCCTTTGATAAAATTTGGCAGCATAGAGTGTATCTGTCAACTTTGATTTACACATTAAAGCCAGTATTTGACTGCGAAATTTGAATTTTCTGTTAGTTTTGGCGAAATATTCCAAAAGTGTCATGATTTATTGACATATTTGACGCGATGCGAAACGATGGCACCATCTGTTCCGATTTTGGGCAGTGGGATTGAAGCTGCTTACCTTCGGAGGGGTGATGTGATCTCGAATCAAACGGCCGTGTTGCCGCGCCCTTTGAACAAGGTTGATGACGTTGCTATTCGCGCTCTTGCGGTATTGGCGGCGTCCAACGATCAGCATGCCTCCCGAAAACTCAAGCCCAATCTGCACACCGACCCAGAATTCGTTCAGGAATTGGTGAAACGTCTCTATGTCGCGTCGACGTCGTCTGACCGGCATGAAATTACGGATGTTATCAAAGAAATTCAGTCAAAACACGTCGAAATCGAAGACATCATTTCGGTGCTCGTGCCTAAGACGGCACGCAGGCTTGGCCAGAATTGGGTTGAAGACACTGCATCGTTTGGCACCGTCACAATCGGATGCGCGCGGTTGCAAGCCTGTGTTCATCATCTTGAGCGGTCTTTCGCAGAGCGTCCTTTGCGAAAAACTGCGCAGTCTGGCAATTTCTTAGTTGCTGTACCAGAAGGGGCGCAGCATACACTTGGTGCCGTAGTGCTTGCCGCCCAGCTTCGCCAAGCAGGTGCGGTGGTGCAATTGGTCTTGGACGCAAGCGCGGAACATATGTCTAAACGCGTCAAAACAGAGCAATTTCAAGCGGTTCTAATTTCAGCGTCAATTGGTCAAAACATTGAGAGCTTGCGCCAGTTCGTGCAGGCCTCTCGCGATAGGGAAAACCGGTCGAATGTTATTGTCGGGGGTAGCCTTCTTAGCGTCCAATCTGATCTGGACGCTAGGGTGGGGGCTGACGCTGCGACTAATAAATGGCAAGAGGCTATAAAATTGGGCCTGTGGGGGTTGCCGTGCAGGCAGGTCGCCCTTTAAAGGAGCGTAAAAATACGTGCGTATTGGTAGTGAGAGCCCAATCAAAGGACTTCGATGAATGACGTCAGATGGTGAAATGTCTTGGACAGGCGGAGTGATCCCAGCGATCGCACCGGACGCTGTTGCGGGCATCGTATCTGGCATATCGGATCTGGCTCTTATGGTGTCACACTCAGGTCAGATCAAAGCCGCGCAATCAAGTGCGAGCCTCACCGCGCTCGATGATATGACATCTTGGATCGGTCGCCAGATCCAAGATTTTCTGACAGTTGAATCAGTCCCAAAATTCGAAAGCCGTTTGGCGCGATTTTTGGAGCAGGATACCGCAGTGCAACCGGTTCAGGTGAACCATGTAGCGTCTGAAAATAATGCCGAATTCCCTGTGCGCTACAGCTTTCATAGCACTGGCTCTGAAGACACGCTTCTCGTGCTTGGCAATGACCTAAGTTCAACAGCAGAAATTCAGCAACAATTGGTCGCCGCGCATATCGCGTTGGAAAACGATTACGAAGCTCAGCGCGAACATGATCTTCGCTTTCGTGTTTTGCTTGAATCTTCTGATCTCTCGACGGCTTTCATTTCAGTGCGCACGGGCAAGACTGTCGCTTGCAACTCTGCTTTCGAGACGATGTTCAGCAAAAATCGTGAAGTGTTGATTGGTGCCTCGTTTGCACAGGAGTTCAAAGCGAAGGGCAGGGGTGATCTGGTCGACCAGCTGGTCTCTGCTGCGTCAGAACAATTGCGCGCCGTGGTCGCCGTTAAAAGCGCCGACGAAAAAGTAAACCTAAGCATCAAGCCGACCCTCTATCGCGGTGCCGACGGCCCAATGTTGCTGTGCAAGATCAGCACGGATAGCGCACAAGATGTGCCAAGTGATCGGTTACAATCCCAGCTCATGGATCTTTATCATCATGGCGTTGACCCGATTGTCTTTGTCGAGGGTGCGGGCCAAATTTTAAGCGCCAATGATGCATTCTTGAACTTTACTGACGTCACGCATTCACAAAGCCTGAAAGGGCGTGCGATGATCGATTTCTTCAGCCGGGGTGCGGTTGATTTGAACGTTATGCTTGAAAACGCGCGACGCACTGGCAGTATGCGCCTCTATGCAACAAAGGTGCTCTGCGAACATGGCAGTGAGCGTGCGGTCGAAATCTCAACCACTCTGCTAAAAGCTGGCACATCGCATGTTTTTGCGATGATCTTGCGAGATAGCAGACGTGTCGAGACTGTGCGCACACCGATGCAGCAGATTACTGAGGTTGATATGCGCTCTGTGATTGAGCTGATTGGCGGTCATTCTTTGAAAGACATCGTGGCGAAATCAACAGATGTGATCGAGAAGATGTGCATCGAAACTGCGGTTGAGATGACATCGAACAACCGTGTCGCCGCCGCGGAAATGCTGGGTCTGTCGCGGCAGTCACTTTATGTGAAACTGCGCAAATATGGGTTGGTAAACAAAACCTAAGCCGTCGCGTGCTGATCCCAAAGATCGTTCAACTGTTTCTGTGCACTGACAATGTCGCTTCCGGTGCCAGAGAGCTCCATTAGATCTAAGATCGATTGCACGCTCTCAATGTTTTGACCGCTCACAAAGATTGAGACATGCGGGCAGTTAATGTTGAGCGCGACGACCAACTTCGTGAGCGCTTCGGTAGAATGCTCGCCGCCGATGGACAGGCCGATAATCCTGATATTTGACTGCTCGATCTCTGCGACCAAAGCGTCATGGCCCAAACCCACTTTGAGGGTGATATCCCAGCCCTCTTTACGAAAAAGATCTGCGGCCATACGCACGCCGAGCGTGTGATCTTCACCGGGGGTGGACGCGAACAGGGCGGTCTTGTGTTGGGCAATGGGCGCGGGTTCAAACAGATGTCGCATCCCGCGCATTATCGCGAATATACGGCCGGTTCCCAAAGTCACCTTGTTGAAATCTATGCGGTCTTCTTCCCACCATTCACCAAGGAGACGGGCGGCGGCGGCGAGGTGAGATAGATAAATTGCTTCCTCGCTTTGGCCCTCAGATCGCAGTTCCAAAATTAGGTTGGCACCTGCAAGTTCATCATTTGAAATCAGCGCCTCTGACAGCTTTTCCAATGTGTTCTGGCTCGGGGCGGCGACAACATTTTCGACTTCACTTGCTTTGGAGACGACCCTACGGATCACTTCTCGTGCGAGATTCGCGACAATTTCATCTGGCAAACGCGCTTTGAGTCGCGAAATATTCGTTTTGCTGCGCGCATACACGTCAAAGTGGAGCGCGTCATGCGCCCGCCCGTCTTGGGCCAAATTATGATTGCTGGACATTTACGATCCCTCCAAAGTCCTTGTATCCACGCGCCTTGTGAAGGCGAACTTCAACTCAATTCAACCGCGTTTTTGCGGTGTCGCTTTAAGACAAATCAAAGGGTGGCTAACCCTAAGACGTAATTATAATTGGGTAAATATTGAGAGTATTGTTGGACGGCGCAACATTTCGGTTTCCTGAAAGAAGCCGTCACGCAGGTTCTTCGAACACTCTATGCCGAGGGTCCCCACTCTCGACAATTCAGATTTGAAGCGCTGTAAAAAGCCGCCCATTCACCGCAAGGGGCGAAAATAGATAGGCAAAGACGTACAACTCCACACGGGTCTCGACGATCCCGCCAAACAAACACTAAAGGGTGCCTAAGTACAGTCACTAGTTCGGATAAATACGCACGTATTTATACGCATCTCCGTTCTACCCAACCATACGAATGAGATCGGCGATCCCACGCGCCTGCATCTTGTTGCGAATGCGCGAACGATGACCTTCGACCGTGCGTTGGCTCACGTCCAGCTCACTTGCGATTTCCTTGTTCAACTTACCAAGCAGAAGGTGATGCAACACTTCGCGTTCGCGATCGGTCAATTTTTCAAGTCGATCTGCGACGATCTTTTTGGAAACGATCGCAGGTCGCTTGTTAAACAGCAGCCCCGACGCGGTTTCGACAGCCTTGAGGATACGGTCCTCATTCGCAGGCTTTTCGATAAAGTCAACCGCCCCAGCGCGCATTGCTTGGACTG
Organism: Planktotalea sp.; assembly: GCF_018607995.1. Taxonomy (GTDB): domain Bacteria; phylum Pseudomonadota; class Alphaproteobacteria; order Rhodobacterales; family Rhodobacteraceae; genus Planktotalea. The sequence continues at coordinate 37,192 of NZ_JABBAL010000017.1, read as the reverse complement.
CAACAGGCACGTCGCCATGCCCTGTTACAACCACAATCGGGATTTTGACGTTCAGCGCGTTCAAATGCGTCTGAAGCTGAAGCCCGGACATACCCTGGAGACGCAGATCCAGCATCATGAATGCTTTTTTGGCAGGGTCGTAGTGGTCTAAAAATTGTTCGGCAGAAGTACACGCGATCGTTTCGAACCCATGTGCGGTTAGAAGTGCGCACAGAGACTTTGAGACGGCGTCATCGTCTTCAACAACATAGATTGAAAATTTGTCTGCGTCTTTATCCATTTTCATTCTCTAAAATTGGGAGCTGGAAAAAAAAGATAGCGCCCGATTGGGACGGTTCAAACCAAATCTTGCCGGAATGTGCCTCGATGATCGAACGACATAGCGACAGACCTATTCCCATGCCTTTGGTTGTTGAGGTGTGAAACGGCTCAAAGATGTATTTTGCAACGTTTGCCGGAATTCCAGAGCCACTATCTGATACGCTCACTTGGACAAAACCAGTCTGCTGAGCGACGCTTATTGTTAAGATCTGATCGTCAGAATGTTTCATCGCAGTGATGCTATTACGCGCCAAATTTAGTATGACTTGACCAATTTGAACCGGATCGGCGAGCACTTTTGAAATGGTCAGATCTTGTCGAACATTGACCTTAAGATTTGGCAATTGGCACGTCACTAATGCAAGATCGACGCCTTGCTGGATCACTTTGTTAAGATCGATGTATTCCGTGTTCAGATCGCCGCGCGTGATAAAATCTCGTATGCGGCGCACCAAATCCCCGGCACGTTCGGTTTCAACAACTGCGTCTTCGATCAAAACCCCTGCGCGCTCTGGGATCGTCACATTGGCGTTGCGCAGTTCTTGACGGCAAGCGCTGACGTAGTTCGCAATCGCTGACAGCGGCTGGTTTAATTCGTGTGCAATTGCTGAAGCAAGTTCCCCAAGAGAGTTGGCGCGTGCCGCATCGAGTAATGCGTGACGTAAGCGAATTTCCTCGGCTTCAGCTTGTTTCTGGGCTCTAAGTGCGATCCGTTTGCGTTCAAGGCTATTGAGTGCAAAGAGTGCGCGCCTGAGGATGCGCAATGCATCGCGAATGATTTCATCAAAGGGTTTGCTTCTGCCGCGTCGTTCCTGGCTCCAGAGGGCGAAAGACCCTCGGGGTGACAGCCTTTTAATCCCGTTTTCGTCGATGGTTTCAATTTTCTCGGGTTTGCCTGCCCAGTTGATCGTTTGATCATAGCTCTGCCGCAAGAATACTAGATAATCTTCACCATCATCGGACAAGTCCAAGAGAGCTGCGCCAGCTGCACACTCTTTTTGGTTCTCATCCATCGTAATGATCGAAGGCAGATGGTCTGTCGTCGCAATGCCTTCTTTTAATTCGTCAAAAAAGAAGGTGAAATCCAATGGTTCTTTTGGAACTTTGCCAACGTGCAGTACTTCGCCCCCGAGAACAAGACACATGCCTTGAACGTCAATCAGCGTCATTATCTTTGAGGCTTGTTCCTCAATCAGATCGCGCAATGCTCTTCCTGAACGAACTTGCTGTTCAATATAGAAAGCAATCTTTTCGGCTTGAATACCTGTACGCAACTGCGCTGTGTTCTCCAGGTTTTGAAGCAAAGTCGACGTAGTGCTCCCCAACAGTTCTGCAAAGCGCAGGCGGCTCGAAGAAATGATGCGTTTGCTGTAATGATGGCACGCCACAAGCCCCCAAAGCTCATTATTGGTAACCAAAGAAATCGACATGCTCGCGCCAACACCCATGTTGTTGAGGTATTGCACATGCATCGGTGCCACAGCGCGCAGTTTAGAGAAGGTGAGATCCAATGGCGCAGCAGAATCTGCATCCGCAATTTGACCCGATCGGCTCACAATGGGGACGCGGGCACTGTTGATATCGGGGATTGAGCGCATGACGTTTAACGTAAAATGACGTCGGGCAGGATCAGGGATGTCAGAGGCGGGGTAGTGCATGCCCAGAAAGCTGTCATCACGATTGGTGCTTTCCGCGATCACCTCGCCATGTTTGTCCTCTGCGAATTTGTAGATCATCACCCGGTCAAAGCCAATAACATCGCGGATCAAACGCGCGCTTGCGTCGGCGAGATCGTTTAGATCACCGGTTTTCAGCAGTTCGGAAATCACCGCTTGGCGGGACAATTCATCCTCCCACATAGGGGCAGGTGTTGGTTCAGGTTCGAAAAATTCAAATATGACATGGCCGTCATTGCCATGGGGCAAGCATTCGGCGTTGATCGTTGTTCCATCAGGGCGCTCGAAAGAAATGAACCAAGGTTTCAACAGCTCTGGCGTAGATGGCTGTAGTGACATTTTCTGCACGCGTGCGGAATTTTCCTCGCCAATCAAATAGGATAGGGGTTTTCCGAGGATCATCTCTGGAGTGAAACCAACGAAGTGCTCAGTGTTTTCGCTTACGTAGTCAATGTTGTGGGTCTTGGCATCGATAGCGATCAAAGCGCCATGAAGTTGTACCGCACCAATTAAGTGGATGGGTTCCTGATCACAGGCGGTTAGATCGACTTGGTCTGCATCACTCACGCAAAAACCTCGCGGGTGTCGATTGCCACGTTGTTGTGATCTATAGGGGCGAGCCAATCAGCCAAGGCTTGGAACGTATCATTGGCACCCTTTGCGAGATGACCAAAAGCTACCCCATTTGCTTCCAAGGTTTCGATGTAGTCGTTGGTCAATGACCAGCGGTTCTTGTTCTGGGATCTACACCACGCCCAAAAGTGTCGTCCATCGAGCACGTCTCCACTTAGCAAACGCTGCGCTGCGCGGTCGATTGGGGCGGCCCCTAGTGTGGACCCTTCAATCACATAAAGCACACCGCCAAGCGAGGTTTTTGAAACCACATTAAAGACGTCGTCGCACAGTGGCGCGTTTTTTATCTCGGAGGGACTAAAGCCTAGATCCAGCAGATCAACTTTCAAATGATGTGCCCGAGTCTCGTAGAAATAGGGTGATGCGTCATTACTCATGCCTGCAAATACTCTCTCAACCGCGCGTTCCAGAGGAACATAGAATCCATAAAACCGCAGAATGAGAGCTTTGTAGTCGTCAAATGAAATGGTGTTCTTGAACAGATCGACGAAGGTGGAATGATGATGCAGTTGTTCATGAACGTCGCGGGTTTGCACACGCAACCTGTCGCGTACTGTGGTCAGTTGCTTTGCACTTTGCTCCGCCAACGCGCCCACTCCTAATCCCTTATCCGACGCCAAGATAGTGCAAGGCCGCAAAACAACAAACAGAAATGTGCGCCAATTGGATAGTCGAAGTCTCTGCGCGTTCTAATTGAAAAAACAAAACGCCGGCCAGAGATTTTCAAATAATTCAGAAGGTTGCTTTAGCGAAACATATGCTTGGCGCTTGGGGGCTGACCCGTCAGGCTTATCGCAACACTTCTTTGGAGCCCGTCATGACAAAACGTACATATTTCGCACCCAGTGGCGGGCATCCGGGGCAGCAGGAAATGCTGACAAGCCAAGCGGTCTTTACTGAGGCTTATGCCTTCCTGCCTGCCAGCACGATGCGGGACATCGTGACCAGCTTTCTGCCATTTTGGGACAAAACCCGCCTGTGGGTGATTGCGCGTCCTATGACGGGTTTCGCGGAAACCTTCTCGCAATACATTATGGAAGTGCAGCCGGGCGGCGGCAGTCAACGTGCAGAGCTTGATAAGACTGCGCAGGGTGTTTTGTTCGTTGTAGAGGGCGAAGTGACTGTAAGTTTCATGGGTCAAAACCATGTTCTGCAAGCGGGTGGCTATGCCTATCTGCCTGCAGGGATGGAGTGGACGCTGATTAACGATTGTGCAAAAACTGCACGGTTCCACTGGCTTAGAAAGGCTTACGTCGCTGTTGGTGGCCTTGATGCACCTGATCCAATTATTGCGAATGAGAACGACATTGCACTAACTGTAATGCCGGACACGAATGGCGGTTGGGCGACGACTCGCTTCGTTGACCCAAGTGACATGCGTCACGATATGCACGTGACGATTGTGACACTTATGCCTGGAAATGTGATACCATTTATGGAAACCCATGTGATGGAACACGGGCTTTATGTGCTTGAAGGCAAGGCTGCGTACAAACTCAACTCTGATTGGGTTGAAGTGGGCCCGGGTGATTTTATGTGGCTCCGAGCCTTCTGCCCGCAAGCATGTTACGCTGGTGGACCTGGCCCATTCCGATACTTGCTTTACAAAGATGTGAACCGTCACGCGCCATTAGGTTTGTAGAAAACTTGGTTTACAGATCGACGCATTTTCCTGCTGTGGCGCGTGTTCCGATAATTTTTTAGCGTGCGCTGCTAACCGTAAAAGTCGAATCCCTTGCAAAATGGAGGTACCTTTCGTATATGACGGATGCGACGTTACCACTATCGACCCTACTGCTCCTCTTTTACGGCTCAGTTTCGATCTTGCACTGACTAGCCGACCTGCCGCATTCCGTGGGCAGTATATTAGGAGAATTACGATGGCTACTGGCACCGTAAAATGGTTTAACACTACAAAAGGCTTCGGCTTCATCGCGCCAGACGGCGGCAGCAAAGACGTGTTCGTACACATCTCTGCAGTTGAGCGTTCCGGCCTGACAGGTCTTGCTGACAACCAGAAAGTTACTTTTGACATCGAGCCTGGCCGTGATGGTCGTGAGGCAGCGATCAACATCGCTCTGGCATAAGTCAGTACCCTTTCGAGGGTTGTGAAAGTAAATTGTTAGAAAGGGCGCTTTGGGAACGAAGTGCCCTTTTTGCGTTGCTGGTGGTTTACGATGGTTACGAAAACTTCGCCCCGAGCGCGTTCGACACATCTCGCGCCGCAAGCATGACAGATTTAGCCAATGTCTCGATGTGATCCGTGCTCACACGGGTGGTTGGTCCTGAGACTGAGATGCCCGCAATCACCTCACCATATGCATCTTGGATAGGTGCTGCGATACAGCGCATCCCGAGGTTCTTTTCCTGATCATCAAGCGCATATCCGCGTTCGCGTGTGATCACCATATCCGCAGCCAAGCTTTCAGGCGTCGCCAATGTGTGGGGCGTAAACGTTTGCAACCCACGCGCGACAAAGCGTTTGAGGCGCGTTTCATCCATATGTGCGAGCAAGGCTTTACCGATGCCGGAAGCGTGCATCTCAGACAGCGTTCCGGGTGGGAAAAAGGCACGAATGGGGGTGTTGGTTTCAACCTGTGACATGAAGAAAACCGAGCCGTTCTTTTCAATCCCCAAGTTCGCTGTTTCACCAGTTTCCTGCATGAGCTTACGCAAAATGGGGCGCGAGACATCGATCAGACTGGTGCGCCGCAAGAAGGCAGACCCGATCTGATAGGCCTCTGGCCCAATGTGCCATGTTTGCGCCGTCTGATCCATTTCGGCTATACCATGCAACGCAAATGTGGTGAGCACGCGGTAGAGCGTGGCGGGAGATTCCTTCATAACGGTGGCGAGTTCACTGAGCGTCGCGCTTTCGATTTGAGCGAGTTCCTTAAGAACGCCAAGTGCGCGATCAAGGGATTTGATCGTGTTCTGCTCTGTCTTTTCATTGAACGCGCGTGGTCGACCACGGGTGCGGGGTATCTCAGAATCGGATGGTTTGGGCACGAAAATTACCTCATTTGGAATTTTATGAAATTAACATTCATAATATGAAAAAATCAATAGTTTGAAAATAAACAACTTTTTCTGATTTTGATGCATCTGGTGTTGTTTTCGAAAAAATTTCCAAGTGCGCTTAGGCTGTCTAACAAGGATACAACCTTTGTTAGGAGAAGCATCATGAGTTTTCAAAACCCTGTCTTCATACCCGGTCCAACGAACATGCCAGAGGAGATCCGTCTTGCGTGCCATATGCCTACAATCGATCATCGCTCGCCCGTCTTTAGTGGTATCCTACACCCTTGTCTTGATGGCGTTCGCCGCGTTTTGAAATCCGAGAACGCGCATATCTTTATTTTCCCATCGACTGGTACAGGTGGTTGGGAAACGACGCTGACCAACACGCTGTCCGTTGGCGATAAGGTCCTCGTCGCGCGCAACGGTATGTTCTCGCATCGCTGGATCGATATGTGCGAGCGTCATGGCTTGGACGTGCAGATTGTTGAAGCTGCGTGGGGCGATGGCCTGCCTGTGGCTGAGTATGAGGCGATCTTGCAAGCCGATACAGATCACAGCATCAAAGCTGTGCTTACGACCCATAATGAAACTGCGACAGGCGTTAAGTCTGATATCGCTGGCGTGCGCAAAGCGCTCGACGCTGCCGCGCATCCAGCGCTATTCTTTGTGGATGGGGTATCTTCCATCGGGTCCATGGATTTTCGCATGGATGAATGGGGTGTTGATGTTGCAGTGACGGGTTCGCAGAAGGGGTTTATGCTTCCTGCAGGTCTCGCGATTGTTGGGTTTTCCGACAAAGCGCGTGCTGCTGTTGAGACTGCCACGCTCCTACGTACCTTCTTTGATATTCGCGATATGGAGAAGGGATATGCTGCCGACGCGTTTCCCTACACGCCGCCAGTTGGTTTGATGAATGGCTTGAAACGCTCGATTGAGATGATCGAAGCGGAAGGGCTGGAGAATGTGTTTGCGCGTCATACTCGTATTGCGAAAGGTGTACGCCGCGCGGTGGAGGCTTGGGGGCTAGAGCTTTGCGCCAACGCTCCAGAGCTATACTCTGATAGTGTCTCTGCCATCCGCACCCCTGAAGGGTTCAATGCGACCGATATCGTGACCCGTGCAGATGAGCAGTATGGCATGGCGTTTGGTGTTGGGCTTGGCGAAGTTGCAGGCAAGGTGTTTCGTATCGGGCATTTGGGGATGTTGACGGATGCGATGATGCTTTCTGGTCTTGGCGTGGCGGAGATGGTGATGAAGGACTTGGGTCTTGATATCAAGCTCGGCTCTGGCGTGGGTGCCGCGCAAGAATTCTATCGGTATGGAGCCTAAGCAGATGTATATTCCTACGTTTGAAGACATGCTTGAGGCGCATGAGAGGATCAAACCGCATATCAACCGGACACCCGTACGCACATCGAAATTCCTCAATGAACTGACAGGTGCAGAGCTGTTCTTTAAGTGCGAGAACTTCCAAGAACCGGGCGCGTTCAAAGTGCGCGGTGCGAGCAATGCTGTGTTCGGCTTGAGCGATGAGCAGGCAAAGCATGGTGTTGCGACACATAGTTCTGGCAATCATGCGTCTTGCCTGAGTTATGCGGCAATGCTGCGCGGAATTCCGTGCAATGTGGTAATGCCGAGCACTGCACCGCAAGCCAAGAAAGACACGGTGCGCCGTTATGGTGGGATCATCACAGAGTGCGAACCATCTACAACCTCGCGCGAGGCGACATTCGGGAAGGTGCAAGCGGCGACGGGCGGTGATTTCGTGCATCCCTACAACGATCCGCGTGTGATCGCTGGGCAGGGGACTTGCGCGCGCGAGTTTATGGAGCAGGTCGACGGACTTGATATCGCCATGGCACCGATTGGTGGTGGCGGGATGATTTCAGGCACATGCTTGACGCTCTCGCATATGGCTCCTGAGGTGCAGATCATCGCGGCAGAACCTGAGCAAGCGGACGACGCCATGCGCAGTTTCAAAGCGGGATATATCATTGCGGATGATGCGCCCAAGACGATTGCGGATGGATTGTTGGTGCCACTGAAAGAAGGCACGTGGCATTTCGTGAGTAACCACGTGACCGACATTCTGACTGCGTCTGAAGAGGAAATCATCGATGCAATGAAACTGACTTGGAAGCATTTGCGCGTTGTAATGGAGGCGAGCTCGGCGGTGACGCTCGCCACGATTTTGAAGAACAAAGACCGGTTCGGAGGCAAGCGCGTCGGTGTCATTCTTACGGGCGGTAATGTCGATCTCGACACGTTGCCTTGGACTTTGAGTTAAGGAGATGATCCCATGAAAGATATCAATTTCGATGAGTTGGAAGTTGGCTACGATGTTCCCGCAGTGCCGGGCATGGACGCCGCTGATATTCAAACGCCGGCGCTCGTTCTGGACTTGGACGCGCTAGAGCGCAACATCAAGAAGATGGGCGATTATGCGAAAGCGCACGGGATGCGGCACCGTGTGCATGGCAAAATGCACAAGTCTGTAGATGTGGCGAAGCTGCAAGAGAGCCTCGGCGGCGCGTGTGGTGTTTGCTGTCAGAAAGTGTCTGAAGCGGAAGTGTTTGCGCGTGGTGGCATCAAGGATGTGATGGTCTCCAACCAAGTGACGGATCTGGCGAAGATCGACCGCTTGGCACGCATGCCCAAGTTTGGTGCGCGTGTGCTGTGTTGTGTGGACGATCCAGCGAATGTTGCTGATCTGTCTGCGGCGGCTGTGAAGCATGGGACGCAAATCGAAGCATTGGTTGAGATTGACTGCGGCGCTGGGCGGTGTGGCGTGACGACGACTGAGGCCGTTGTTGAGATTGCCAAGATGATTGATGCAGCTGATGGTCTGAAATTTGCGGGCATTCAAGCCTACCAAGGTGCAATGCAGCACATGGATTCCTATGCGGATCGTAGTGAGAAGACGGGTGTTGCAATTGGCATGGTGGAGGATGCTTTGGCGGGTTTGAAGGCCGTTGGTCTTGAGTGCGACATCATTGGCGGAGGCGGGACTGGTTCCTACTACTTCGAGAGCAACTCTGGTGCGTTCAATGAGCTTCAATGTGGTTCGTATGCATTTATGGATGCGGACTATGGGCGAATTTTGGACAAAGACGGAAAGCGTATTGACGAGGGCGAGTGGGAGAATGCGTTGTTTATCTTGACGACTGTGATGAGCCACTCCAAAGCCGACAAAGCGATTGTCGATGCAGGTCTCAAAGCGCAATCGGTGGATAGTGGTTTGCCCACTGTGTTTGGGCGCGACGATGTCGAATATCTAAAATGTTCCGATGAGCATGGGGTTGTTGGTGATCCTGATGGGGTTTTAAAGGTGAACGACAAGCTTAAGTTGGTGCCCGGCCACTGTGATCCGACGTGTAATGTGCATGATTGGTATGTGGCCGTGCGCGGTGGCAAGGTTGAAACGCTTTGGCCTGTGTCTGCGCGCGGGAAAGCGTTTTGATTTCGAATTGCTAAAGCAATCCGACCGAAGTGGGGGCTAGCCCCCACACCCTCAGGATATTTATGTAAATAGGAAGAGCATATGTGGATCGTACCGGAGCGAGAAATTGCAGATTTGTTGACGCGGGATGCGTCGTTTGAAGCGGTTGAGAATGTGTTCGCGGCGATGGCAGCGGGCGATGCGTATAATTTTCCTGTGATCCGTGAAGCGATTGGGCATGAGGATGCGCTTTATGGCTTTAAGGGTGGTTTTGATGGTGTTGGTGGATCGCTTGGTTTGAAAGCTGGTGGGTATTGGCCGCATAATTTGGAGAAGCGCGGGTTGATCAATCACCAGTCGACGGTGGTTCTATTTGATCCTGACACGGGCAAAGTCGCGGCGATGGTTGGAGGGAATTATCTGACGGCTTTGAGGACAGCGGCGGCATCGTCTGTGTCGATCAAGCACTTGGCACGCAGGGATGCCAAAGTGATGGGCATGGTAGGCGCTGGACATCAAGCGACGTTTCAACTGCGCGCTGCGTTGGAGCAACGGGAGTTTGAGAAGGTGATTGGCTGGAACTATCATCCCGAAATGTTGCCCAATATCGAGAAGGTTGCCAACGAGGCCGGTGTTCCGTTTGAAGCAGTCGAACTCGATGGCCTTGGTGAAGCGGATGTTGTGATTTCAATCACTTCTACCTTTGAGCCAACGATTATGACGGATCATATTAGTGCGGGCACGCATATCGCTTGCATGGGGACTGACACCAAAGGCAAGCAAGAGGTTGAGGCGGCGTTGCTCGAAAGGGCGCGCGTGTTCACAGATGAGGTGGCGCAGTCCGTCTCTATCGGCGAAGCGCAGCACGCGATTGCTGAGGGTTTGATCGCTGAGAGTGATGTCACGCAGATAGGCGCGGTGATCAACGGCACGCACGAGGGCCGTACATCGGACGATGAGATCACGCTGTTTGATGGCACGGGTGTGGGCTTGCAAGACCTTGCGGTTTCTGCAGCGATTGTGCGCATGGCGATCGAGCAGGGTGTTGCGATCGAGGTTGATTTCTAAAGCACCTGCATCAGGAAAAAAGCAACGTTTTTGTCGGCGACATCTTGCAATTGATATAACTTGAGATGGCGGCGCAGTTTACCTGACCCTTCAAGCACACCATCAGGATCGTCCAAATCTACACCTTTGGAGAACTCCAAAGAAACGTGGTCCTTGTAGGTGAAGATCCCGCCAACAAAGGTTTTGTCATCTCCCTCATTGGGACACATGACGTGGCCACCGTACTTGGGGGCAAGGCGCACATCGGGTGCGATTTCGCCAACAAGCTCTGCAAGAGCGTCTTTGATATCATTCATAGCGTGGCCTTTTCGTCGATCAACAGGGTGGGAAAACGTCGGCTTCAATTGCATCTATCAGATCAGTAAGCGAGGGTCTCAACCAGTCGCGTTCTTTTGGGGGCGCAATGGCGCGCGTTTTGAGACAGGTTTGAGGCGTGTAATAGTTCATGCGGTGGATCGCAGATCCCATGTGTTCAAAACTATCTTCAAAGATAACCGTATGCCTATCGTCCATAAGGCAGATCGAGCACTTGGTCGCGGTTCTACGGCACAGGGTTTTGAAGTCGGCAAGGGAAGGTTGGTCGTCGTCCTAGAATGTAACGACGTTGGCTTTGGTGTCATAGAAACCGGCTTCAACGGACAGCAGTATCAGATCAGTCGTCAGCCAAAACGCAGCACCGTTGTCGCGGAGTGTAACTTTGCCGGGGCGCTTGGCGAGTTCAGTTGGGACATCAAAATCAGTGGCAACATTTGTGCAGAATGAACTTTCGGCAATTGCAGGGGTTTGCAGGGCGATTAGGGTTGCGATAGTGAATGTGAATTTTTTCATATAGCTTCTCAAAAGTTGATGTCTCGTACCTATCAAAGTTTAATGGAAAAGCAAAAAGGCGCTCCGAAATAGAGCGCCTTTTCAAAGTGGTTTGTGAGTGGTGAAAGCTTATGCTTCGTCCATGTCCTTTGGCAGAACCAAGTTCAGAACAATCGCCATAAGCGCGGTCGGAGCAACTGCAGATGTTGCGAGTGTTTTCACAACGCCTGGCAAATACTGAACAGCAGTTGGAACAAGGTTCAGACCCAAACCAACCGCAAGGCTCACAGCGATGATGATCATCGTGCGACGCGTCATCTTCTCTTCTGCAAGAACGTTAAGGCCAGCGGCTGCAACCATACCGAACATCACGATCACACCGCCGCCAAGAACTGGCAAAGGCATGGACGCGATGATCGCACCGATCTTTGGAACCAAGCCACAGACGATCATGATCGCACCAGCAATGGTCACAACGTGACGCGACATCACTCCTGTCATACCGATGATGCCGACGTTCTGGCTGAAGGATGTGTTTGGAAGACCACCGAACACGCCAGCAACTGCCGTACCCAGACCATCGGCGTATGTTGCGCCTGCGATCTCTTTGTCGGTGGCTTCACGACCTGCACCTGCTTTGGTTGTCGCGGATGCGTCGCCCACTGTTTCAATCGCGGAGACGATGGAAACAAGTGTTACAGCGATGACTGCTCCAAGGTTGAACTCAAAACCATAAGGAAGCGGCTGAATGGATGTGATCCAGTTTGCTTTGTCAACGGCTGCGAAGTTCACCATGCCCAGTGCAAACGCGAGCGTGTAGCCAGCCAAGAGACCGATGAGGATCGCGGCCATGGACAGGATGCCTTTGGTGAAGAATTTAAGCACGAGGCTTACTATGATCACCGTCAGTGCAACGGACCAATGCTTGAGCGAGCCGAAGCTTTCTGCTTCCATCTGGAACGATGCCGCGCCGCCCGCTGCATATTTGATCGCGACTGGGATAAGGTAGAGGCCGATTGCCAGAATAACGAGACCTGTCACGAGTGGTGGGAACAAGAAACGCAAGTGTTGAATAACAGAGCCAAGCAAGAAGTGGATCACGCCGCCGATGATGCAGGCTGTGAGCGCAACTCCAAGACCTTGCGTCGCCGCGATGCCAGCAAGAACACCAACAAATGCAAAGCTCGTACCTTGCATAATTGGCAAACGTGCACCGATTGGGCCGACGCCAACTGTTTGGAAGAGCGTCGCGATACCCGCAAACAGCATAGCCATTTGGATCAGGTAAACTTGCTCTGCGCTACCAAATGCTAGGCCAGCGGCACCTGCAACGATGATGGATGGTGTGACGTTCGACGCAAACATCGCCAAAACGTGCTGCGCGCCAAGCGGAATGGCTTGGCCCATTGGTGGAGTGGTATTTGGGTCGCTGTATGCGCCCAGTGAAGTATCAGCCATTGGTATTCTCCCCTTCTTAGCTGTGAGTGTAGACCGCTTCTGCGTCGGTCCTTATTTAGCCCCTTACCACAATATGTGGGGTCTGGAGCAAAAATTCTTTCAAATTCTTTCCATCACCTATGCGATCAACAACGGCGAACTGTCCTGTGCCTGCGAGCGGTGTAAGCACGCCGTGCCATGTGCCTTTGTGAAAGTTGATGCCTTGTCCGGGTTGTGTCTCGAATGCGATGGGCGCGCCGGGTGTGCCGTTCTCATCAGGTGCGACGATAACGAGGAAACCATGTTCGCTCATCGGAATGAAGGCTTGGCTGCCGAGCGGATGACGCTCGACCAGATTGAATTCATAAGGCAGCGTGCGAATTTTTGCCTTGAAGAAACTAAGACCAGCGCGCCCTGTGCCAAAGTCCATCTGCGCGCGGTCATGGTAGCGGCCACATTTGCCCAAATTGATGATCATGTCGGGGTCACCGGTGCAGTCGATCAGATCGCCAAATGGCGCGAAAGCCTCTTTGGTGATTTGCTGGATTTGCATCTGCATGCTCACGGCAGGATATCCATCAGGCGGAAGTCGGCGATGCGTTCGACCTGCTTGCAGGCCTCTTTGAATTCCGTGTCGCGGTCGTTGTTGATGCGTCGGTTGAAGGCGTCAAGGATGCTCGCCTTGTCATGATCGCGCACGGCGATGATGAATGGAAAGCCGTGTTTCGTGACGTACTCAGAATTGAGTTTGGTGAAGGTGAATTTTTCTTCTTCAGTGAGGAAATCAAGCCCTGCAGCAGCTTGCTCTGACGTGCTTTCTGCTGTGAGCGATTTGGCCTGCGCGAGTTTACCAGCAAGATCAGGGTGTGCGGTCAGCACGCCAAGGCGTTGTTCTTCGGTAGCGCTTCTGAAGATACGGCAAAGCGCGTTGTGCAGGCCGATGGCTGTGTCATGGGTGCGGCCTAATTCTAGCTCAAACGCGCCTTCGGCGATCCAATGGGAATGCTCAAAGATGGAGCCAAATTTGGTGACAAAAGTTTCGCGGCTCATCTCGGAAGGACGCGCGTAACGCACATGGGGGTTTTGTGCCGCCCAGTGATCCGCAATTTGCTCGCGTGTGGCGAACCACACATCCTCGTGGCTGTTGGCATATTCAAGGAACTGTTGAAGCGCCTGCGCGCGACCGGGGCGTCCCATGAGGCGGCAGTGCAAGCCAATCGACATCATGCGCCCACCTTCCGCGTAGAGCACATCGAAACTGGCTTTTAGATATTCAAAGAAATGCGCGCCTGTGTTGAAGCCTTGCGGCGTGGCGAAGCGCATATCGTTGGCGTCCATCGTGTAGGGCACAACGAGCTGATCGTGTTCGCCGAATTCCATCCAATAAGGCACATCATCCGCGATGGAGTCAGCGACGTATTTGAAAGAGCCATTTTCAGCAGCAAGCTGAGTTGTGTTGCAAGAACAGCGCCCTGTGTACCAGCCGCGCGGGGCCTCGCCGACGACTTCTGTGTGCAGGCGGATGGCCTCTATCATGTCTGCGTTTTCGTCTTCGGCGCTCGCGTCTTTGTACTCAATCCACTTAAGACCATGGCTGGCGATTTCCCAACCTGCGTCCTTCATCGCGCGCACTTGAGCAGGGGCGCGGGCGAGGGCGGTTGCGACGCCGTAAACGGTGATAGGGGTGTTTTCCAGCAAACGATGGAGGCGCCAGAACCCTGCGCGCGCGCCGTATTCATAGATGCTTTCCATGTTCCAATGACGCTGATTTGGCCAAGCGGCAGCCCCGACGATTTCGGAGAGGAATGCCTCAGACGCAGCATCGCCATGGAGGATATTATTCTCGCCGCCCTCCTCGTAGTTCATCACGATTTGCACTGCGATTTTTGCACCATTGGGCCAATTCGCGACCGGTGGCGTCGCGCCATAACCTTGCATATCACGCGGGTAACGAGTCATTGCAGTCTTCTCCTAGTTTCCCTCTGATAAACCAGAAGATCAAAAAGTTTTTTCAAAAAAAGCAGAATGCACTATCGGATTGATCAAACTTTCGCTGTGATAGACAAACAGGCAAGTTTAGCAAGAAATTCGAGGAGTAACTGCGATGGCTGGATATTTGACGACACATGTTTTGGATACAGCGCGCGGTTGCCCTGCCGCTCGTATCAAAATCGCGCTGTATCGCGTGTCTGGCAATTCGCACAAGAAGATCGCTGAGAGAGTAACCAATGCAGACGGTCGCACGGACACGCCGATCCTGCCTGAGAGCGATTTTAAAATTGGCACTTACGAGCTGATATTCTTCGCAGAAGAGTATTTGCGTGATGAATGTGGCGTTACGGATGACCCGATGTTCTTGGGCCAAGTGCCGATCCGCTTTGGCATGAACGAAGAGGCGCATTATCATGTGCCACTTCTGCTCTCGCCTTATGGATATTCTACGTATCGAGGCAGCTAGGAAGGTTCTAAAGTGCGGTTCGTTCACCCCTTCACAGCCCCCTCCATCCGCTCGATCATGAATTCCATAAACAAGCGTGCCTTCGGATCCTGATGCCTACGGTGCGTATACAAACACGCCATTTGTACAGGCAGGGGAGGGGTGTCCTCTACAACCGTGACCAAAGCGCCCGACTCCAAATGTTGCGCGATCTCGAATACGGGGCGCAAAGCGATGCCAGCACCTTGCAAGGCCCAATCGGTGAGAACATCGCTGTCGTCACACTCGAAACGGCCTTGGACGTCGAATTTGCGGGGGCCATCGGAGGTGGAAAGCTCCCATTGGAATTCGCGCGCGCCGGGGAAGCGAAGGTTGAGGCAGTTGTGTTGGCCGCGATCAATTTCGGCACCTGATCTAGGATGACCATTCTCGGCAATGTAGGAAGGGGCGGCGCAGAGGACACGCTCACAATCGGCGATTTTGCGGATGCGCAGGTTGGAATCCTCTGGACGCCCTAGGAAAAACGCAATGTCGAGACCTTCGGCTGTGAGGTCGATCTTGCGGTCACTCATGCGTAGGCGGACATCAACGAGTGGAAACTCCCGCGTGAACTCCGGGACATTCGGTGCAATCAAGCGACGACCAACCCCCAAAGGCGCGGCGATATGCAACGTGCCACGCGGGTTTTTTGTAGCGTCGCCCACGCCTGCTTCGGCAACTTCAACCGCTTCCAGAACTGCACATGCGCCATCGTAGAATATGCGGCCTTGCTCGGTTGGGGTCAAAGAGCGCGTGGTGCGTTGGAACAGGCGCACACCAAGGTGGGATTCCAGTTGCGAGATGCGCGCGGAGGTGACAGCAGGTGAGATACGCTGATCGCGTGCGGCGGCGGACATGCTGCCAAGCTCGTAAATACGCACAAAGGTGCGAAGGTTATCGAAGTAAGACATTGTTTGGCTATTTTTGACACTCTTTGTAAAATGCAAATTATAGCGGAAAAATAGCTGGGTGGATAGTCTGGCGCCAAGGATAAGGAGACAGCATCAATGTATGATTTTGCAATACTCTGGGATTGGATCGCGTTTGTAGTGCGTTGGCTTCATGTGATCACGGCTATGGCGTGGATTGGTGCGTCGTTCTTTTTCATCGCTTTGGACCTCGGTTTGCGTAAAGCGTCGCATGCGCCCGAGGGTGTTTTTGGCGAAGAATGGCAAGTGCATGGGGGCGGGTTTTACCACATTCAAAAGTACCTTGTTGCTCCTGAAAACATGCCGGAGCATCTGATCTGGCACAAATGGCAGAGCTATATCACTTGGGTCTCTGGCGCGGCTTTGTTGATGATTGTTTATTGGGCTGGTGCGGAGCTATTCCTGATCGACCTCGCGAAAGCCGACTTGTCGGTGTTCATGGCGATCGTGATTTCTGCGGGCTCTTTGACGATCGGTTGGATTGCGTATGATTTCATGTGCAAATCAAAGCTTGGCGACACGCCGACGCTTTTGATGGTTTTGCTTTTTGTAATCCTCGTTGTGATGGCATGGGGATACAACGAGGTCTTTACTGGCCGCGCCGCACTTTTGCATCTGGGTGCGTTCACAGCGACGATCATGACAGCGAATGTTTTCTTTATCATCATGCCAAACCAGCGCATTGTTGTCGCGGACCTCAAGGCTGGTCGCACGCCGGATGCAAAGTACGGCAAGATCGCGAAATTGCGCAGTACACATAACAACTATCTGACGTTGCCTGTGATTTTTCTAATGCTCTCGAACCATTATCCTTTGGCATTCGGGACGCAGTATTCTTGGGTCATCGCGTCGCTGATTTTCCTTACGGGCGTTACGATCCGCCATTATTTCAACACGCTGCATTCCACGGGGAAGGGTCCGAACTGGACCTGGGCTGTGACCGTGGTTTTGATAATCATCATCGCGTGGCTTAGTACAGCCAACACATGGGATCAGGATTATGATGTGGCTGAGGCCCAGCCATTGTCGGCGCATCAAGAGATGTTGGTGGCCTCTGCTGGTTATGAAGAGGTGGAGAATATTGTGTTGGGGCGTTGTTCCATGTGTCATGGTCGAGAGCCAAGCTGGGACGGTATCCGTTGGGCCCCGAAAGGCGTTTTTTTAGAGACGCGCTATGATATCGCGCGTGCTGCGCGTGAGATTTATTTGCAAGCGGGGGTGTCCCACGCGATGCCGCCCGCGAATATTACAGAGCTGCCCGAAGAGGATCGCGCGAAAATCGTGAAATGGTATCGCAACGCGGGTATTGTCAATGTGGTGCAAGCAAGCAATTAAGACAAACGTGTAACCATAAGGTCATTTGGATCGACGCCTGCTAAGGCCAGCTCTGCCGCGGGCGCTTCCCCAAGTATTTCACAAGCTGCATAGGCGCTTAACGCTGGTGCCGTTTGAATGCCGTAACCACCCTGACCTGCGAGCCAATAGAACCCATCAACGCGTTGCGAAAACCCTGTGACGGGCGCTCCGTCAGCGACAAAACTGCGAAGCCCTGCCCATTTGCTTTCAATCCTGCGCACGCTGAGATCGAACGCTTTCTCGATGCGATCCACGCAGATGGCGATATCCAACTCTTCGGGCTGTGCGTCGCAAGGGGCAGACAGGGTTTCATCCGCGGGCGAGATTAATAAACGCCCCGCGTCGGGCTTAATATAGAATTGCTCTTCAATATCGATGGTCATCGGGAAATCTGGTCCAAGCTTATGCGGTGCTGCAATCATCGCAGCCGTGCGTCGCTTGGGCAGCAAGCCAATGTGCTCTGCCTCAACCATTTGACCAAGCTTATCTGCCCATGCACCAGCAGCGTTCACGACGATGCCAGCTTCGATGTCACGGTCCTTTGTGGTTATACGCCAGTGGGTGCTGTGCTGCGCAAGCGCCAGAACTTCGGTCTTCAACATCACTGTGCCGCCACCACTTTTGAATTGACGCAAGAACCCTTGATGCAAAGCGCTGACGTCAATTTCTTGCCCCGCATGATCAAGAAAAGCAGCACTTGCATAACCCTTACGCACCAGTGGATTAATCTCGCGCAAGCCGGGTTCATCGACAACACTGACGGTTGGATCGTCTCCCATTTGCGCAATCAACTTATCCAAAGCGGCGGTTTGATCCGCGCGAGAGATCATCATGATTTGGCGCGGGGAAAATAGTGGCCCATCGCTAAACTTCTCAGGGGGATTTTCGAAAAACGACTGCGAGGCACGGGCAAGGGCACGGATCACCGTAGGGCCGTAAGTAGGCGCAAAAATTGCGGCGGAACGACCGGTCGTGTGATAGCCCGCTTGGTTTTCCATCTCACACAGAACAACCCGTTTACCCGCTTGCGTCAAACGCGCCGCGACAGAGGCTCCGGCAATACCAGCGCCGATGACTGCGATATCAAAACTCTGCATACGTTTGGGCCCTCACGTGTTGCGTCGTTGAAAGGCATCATGCAATGCGCGTGCGTGCAAGCGTAAACTCTCTTGCAAAATGTGCCGTGACAGCGTTGTCTTAGGGCAGCCCTGATACAAGCCGAAAAGAGAGACGCGTCCAATGAAAATGAGCGATTCCAAAACAATCAATGCGGATCCCGCGACGGTTTTTGCCGCCATGTTGGATCGCGATGTACTGGCCAGTTGCGTACCCGGTTGCTCGGAGATGAGCGGCTCTGCAAGTGAAGGGTTTACAGCAACGGTGGTGCAAAAGGTTGGCCCGGTGAAAGCGACGTTCAAAGGCGAAGTCGAACTGAGTGATATAGTTGAGAACGAAAGTTTGACCCTGACGGGTGCGGGTAAAGGCGGTGCTGCTGGGTTCGCAAAAGGTGGTGCGAACGTGCGCCTTGAAGCAGATGGTGAGCAAACGATCCTGCACTATGAGGTTGAAGCAAAAGTAGGTGGCAAACTCGCCCAGCTTGGCAGTCGCATTGTTGATGGCTTTGCCAAGAAAATGGCGGATCAGTTTTTTACGGCGTTTCAGGATGCGGTTGGCGCACCCGAAGAGAGCGACGCTGAAGAACCAACAGATGAAGAGAAGCCCAAAAAAGGTTGGTTCCGGAAGCTACGCTCCAGCTAGATTCAGCAGGTTCATTCAAAGTCACTTGGCATGATACCATAAGGTAACATTAGAGTTCCTAATGAACCAAGCAGAACAATTAGGCTTTCGTGCTTTTGCTAATCCGACACGCAGAGAGATATTGCATCTTCTTGCATACCAAGATTTGACTATTGCTGAAGTCGCTGACAACTTTCAAATGACCCGCGTGGCGATCAAGAAATATATCACAATGCTGGAAGAGGGTGATCTGATCGCTACGCGTACAGATCGGCGTACGCGGATTAGTGCACTCAACCCAGATGGGATGAAACGCGTGTTTGATTGGCTCTGCTGCTTTGATCGGTTCTGGGATGACCGCTTGGCTATCTTAAAAAGCGAAATCGAAAAAGGACACGAAATGAGTGAGACAACCTTACGCAAATCCATCTATCTCAAGGCTACACCTGAACAAGTGTGGGCGTATTTGACTGGTCCAGACAAGCTTGCCATTTGCTTTCACAAGCCCGAAACGCCACGCGCACTGGGTGAATATACGATGTTTGGTACAGAGAGCTGCGACAAGCTGATGTGGGGCGATGTGTTGGTGTCAGAGTCTTTCAGCAAGTTGGAATACACTTTCACTATTGCGCCGTTGGGTGACGCGACAAGTACTGTGACGTGGACGCTGGACGAGGTTGCAGGCGGCTATCGCTGGTTCGCGTGGGCCTACGATTAGGTGAGGCTGCATTTGGGCTCACGCTTGCGCTTCATAAGGGTTGGGACGAACACTTGGGCCGTATGCGTGGATCGCTGCACGAGACCTAAAGAGATTGCCCATGAAACGGAAAAACCGCAATCCTCGTGAAAGGATCGCGGTTCTTTAAAGTGTTAGTGCGGTGCTTAACGATCTATCACAGACCCCATTTCGCAGCTGTAGTCTCAAAGAAGCCTTGTGTCTTCTTCAACTCAACCCATGAGTTCACATAGTTGATCCAGACCTGATCGGTCTGTGGCAACAGCATCGCGATGGGTGTTGGAGCGCGCGGTGCTTCGACGCCGATCTGACGCAGGTTTGGGAACTTTGTGAGCAAAGTGGAACCTTCGATGTTGGACGTGATGAACACATCCGCACGACCTGAGAGCACTTCTTGGAAGCCGCGCGCAGGCGCTTCTACGACCACAATTTTCGCATTTGGAAACCAGTCACGTACAAGCTTCTCAAAAGTCGTACCTAGCGTTGTGGAGACAGTGACATCAGCGTCGTTGATGCTTTCCCATGTGGTGAAACGATCGGCTTTGTCTCCCGTTGTGAACGGCAGCATTTCAACAGAGATGTAGCTATTGGAGTAGCCAGCCGCTTTCAGACGTGCAGGGCTGATCGAAGCGGAGCCTGTCATGTGGTAGTTGCCAGCGACAACACCATTCACAAGTGTTTTCCAGTCCGTAGGGACGAACTCAACCTCAACACCCAGATCGGCGCCAAGCTGCGTCATCACATCGATGTCAAACCCTACATATGAGTTGGTCGCGGGATCGCGCACAGACATAGGGTTCCAGTCTCCGGTTGTGCCAACTTTTAGCACCCCGCCACTGAGGATTTCATTCAAGGCGGATTGCGCGCTAACCGGGGCACCCATCAAAGCAGTCATGCAGGCGGCTACGACGCCCAGTTTTTTGAAAAATTGCATGTTCTTTTCCTGATATGTAGTTTTTTAAGTGTTTAACGATCACGCAGTGTACGAATTGTTGCGTTCAAGTTCCGAAGCATTAGTTGTAAACCTTATGTTGCGAACTTCAAGGAGCGCAGGAATGATGAAGACTGGCGATGCCATCGAGATTAAAGATCTCAACAAGTGGTACGGGGACTACCAAGCGCTTAAAAACATTGATTTAAACGTCGCGCATGGCGAACGTATTGTAGTCTGCGGGCCGTCTGGATCAGGCAAGTCAACGTTGATCCGGTGTGTGAATTCTTTGGAAGATCACGACAGCGGTCGCATCGTTGTCGATGGGATCGAGATGATCGACAACGAGTCGATCAATGCAATCCGTTCCGAAGTCGGCATGGTATTTCAGCAATTCAATCTGTTTCCGCATTTGACGATCCTGCAAAACCTGACTCTAGGCCCAATGAAAGCACGCGGAATGAGCAAGGCAGACGCCGACGCGCGTGCGATGGAATATCTCGAGCGCGTGCGCATTCCTGACCAAGCGCACAAGAAACCAAGCGAACTTTCGGGTGGTCAACAACAGCGCGTCGCGATCGCACGCTCGCTCTGTATGGAGCCGAAAATCATGCTTTTTGACGAACCCACATCGGCCCTTGACCCAGAGATGATCTCAGAGGTCTTGGATGTGATTGTGGATCTTGCGGAAGAAGGGATGACCATGATTGTTGTCACCCATGAGATGGGCTTTGCACGGCGTGCGGCGGATCGGATGATCTTTATGGATCACGGTGAAGTGATTGAGACCGGCACGCCCACAGAATTCTTTGAAGCGCCCAAGACCGAGCGCTGCAAACAGTTCCTTAGCCAAATCTTGCAGCATTGAGAGCGGACCGATGAAACTTAGAACCTCGTTTTTGTTTGGCTGCCTGATTTTCCTTGTTGGCTGTAACGCAGCCCCGGGTACATGGGGTTGGTATGTGATCGACCCGCGCACGCCCGCAGGCTATAATAACATCCGTTTTTTGCTCAATGGCTTTGGAGCGACGATCCTGCTGTCGGTGATCGCGGCCGCAATGTCGATGATCGTCGGCATGTTGGTCGCTTTGCCGGGCATGTCGTCTAATCGCTGGGTTAGGCTCCCCTCTCGCATCTACATCGAATTCGTGCGTGCGATCCCTTTGTTGCCTATGCTCTTCTGGGTGTTCTACGGCCTCCCCGTTGTGCTGAAATCCATGGGCATCAGCGTCAGCATCGATGCGTTCTGGGGTGCGATTATCACCTTGGCGATCTCTGACTCTGCGTTTACCGCTGAAATCTATCGCTCTGGCATCCAATCCATTGCGAAAGGACAGACAGAGGCGGCGAAGACGGTAGGCCTGAATTACATGCAAACCATGCGCTACGTGATCCTGCCGCAAGCAATCCGCCGCATTTTGCCACCCTTGGCGAACCAGTTCATCTACATTGTGAAAATGTCGGCCTTTGCATCGGTGATTGGTATGCAGGAGTTGACCCGCCGCGCGAATGAATTGGTGGTAACAGAATACCGTCCATTGGAAATCTACTCGCTACTGATCTTGGAGTACTTGGTGCTTGTCTTGATCATCAGCTTCTTCGTGCGCTGGTTAGAACGCAAAATGGGATCGGATGAGAGCAGGTGAATCGTTGGGGGCGAACAAAGTTACCAGATTCAGAACCGCAGATATAATGCGAAGACTTTGTCGATTTTTCCATGCGGGCAGTATGAATGCTAAGCACGGCGCCAGGGATGTCGAACATCTCAAACGGCGGTTGAAGTCTATCCTGGTCGCAACCTCAAAACTCCTTGAACCTTAGCAATGGCAGTCATTTCTGGGATGAAATTTGCAAGATAGATTTCCCCCTTCGCTCAGTAAGCTGAACTACCGCTCCAACATCTGTTTGTTCATGGCAATTCACAAAGCAGTTAGCACTGCTCCGACAGGTTGCCGCAAGGGCATACTATTCAATCATGCCAAGAAGGCAGTGTTTTCAAAGGATGAAAGTATGAAACTAATTGTTGTGCTTAGCGTTGTTGTTCTTACGGCAGCATATGTGTCGAGTGGTCCGACCCATTCAAGCAATACCTTATATTATCAACCCGTCGATGGTGGACCGATTATGAAATAAGGCATTTGTTCTGGTGTTGATCACCTGCTGCTCCGTGCTTGGCCTTGCACATCGAAGGGTATCAACCAAAAGCAAATAGGGGCGGGATCTTATTTGTGCTGCGTTTATAAACCTGCAAGACTTGCACCGCGAGCCACATAGCTTTGAGGAGACTGGCGATTACGATCGAGTGGATACCGTTTGGCTACATTCCCGATACCAAGCGCACCACAGGTGATCCAACTGGCGACGGGGCAGATGTTGTTATTTTCCTCCTATTATTATCACTGGACAATCCCAAAGAAAAGCAACGTACCCTGGATTTGCATTTCTTTCGACATCCATTAAGCGCATCACTCGCTTGAACAAACACAAGACTTTTGAGCAAAGGACACCACCATGAGCTGGACCACATTTCTAAATGATACCACGGGCCGGATCGGCGCGTTGCAAAAAGAAACGCCAGAGATGTTTGCAGGCTTCAACACCATGTCAAAAGCGGCGAAGAAAAATGGCGCACTGGATGAGAAAACCAAAGAGTTCATCGCCTTGGGTATCGGTATTTCTACACGCTGCGACAGCTGCATAGGCTTTCATGTGAAATCTTTGGTGCGCCTCAAAGCCACTCGCGAAGAGCTGTGCGAAGCGCTCGAAATGATCGGCTATATGGGCGGTGGTCCGTCGATTGCTTACGGTGCAAAAGCGCTCGAAGCCTACGATGAGTTCACGAAGCGTTAAGTCTGCTTTTCGCATCCTTGGCGGCTGCGCGCATGTTTCTTGCGAACAAAGTGACATCAATTTCTGTCGCGATAAAGCTCGCACCGAGCGCGCGGCAGTCTTTTTGCAGCTCAGCATCCAGTGTCAGAATGCCTGCTGCTTTACCCGCGCCAACAATTCGCTCCATCGCGTGCAGAACAGCTGCCTTCACCTCTGGCGCGCCCGCTTGACCGATGTAGCCCATGTCAGCTGCTAAATCTGCAGGCCCGATGAAGACACCATCAATCCCATCTACTGCTAGAATGTCGCCCAAAGCCTCCATCCCAAGCCGGTTCTCCACTTGAACGATCAAACAAATTTCGTCCCGTGCCGTCGTCAGATAATCTGCGATGCCCGAGAAATCTGAGGCACGCGCCAGCGCAGACCCAACCCCGCGCACGCCATGCGGCGGATAGGTCACAGCGTCCACCATGGCCTGTGCCTGTGCGCCGCTTTCAACCATGGGGATAAGCAAGCTCTGTGCCCCTGCATCGAGGTACTGCTTAATCAACGCCGTATCCCCAACCGGTGGACGCACCATCGCATGCGTACCGCTGCTTTTCAGCACCTGCAATTGCGCCATGATCGAACGTAGATCATTCGGCGAATGTTCCCCATCGATACAGACCCAGTCAAATCTGGCACTAGCGCTAATTTCAGCAACATAAGCATCGGCAAGGCCAAGCCAACAGCCGACCTGCAATTCGCCCTTGTTAATAGCAGCTTTGAATGGGTTATGCGGTGCTGGCATGGTGACTTTCCTTTACGCGAATGAAATATCGACTTGGCCAAAGGGGCCAAAATCAGCGTTAATATTGCTGTCACTGGGGCATTCGACTGGGCGAATGAAACTGCCTGACAGGATGATTTGACCGGGCTCAATTCGCTGTCCATATTGTGCCATGCGCTGCGCAAGCCAGACGACGCTTTCAACAGGGTCATTCAGCACGCCAGCGCCTAAACCCGTCTCTTCAACCTCGCCATTCCTAGACGTAATAGCCCCAACCCAACGCAAATCAAATGCATTTGGAGCATGTTGCTTGTCGCCCAAAACGATGCCCGCATTCGCAGCATTGTCGCTGATCGTGTCATAGACTTTGCGCGTTTCGCCGCTTGCTGGATCGACACGCAGAATACGTGTGTCGAGGATCTCAATCGAGGGCGCGACGTAGTCCGTCGCCGCCAAAACATCAGCGCGCGTGACGTCTGCACCACCAATTTCCGACTTCATCACAAAGGCAATTTCCGCTTCAATCCGTGGCTGGATGAAGCGTCCTTTCGGCACAGTTGCGCCATGTTCAAACACCATGTCATCGAACAAGATCCCGCTGTCAGGGATGTCGATGTTGAGCGCATATTGCATCGCTTTGGAGGTCAGCCCGATCTTCCAGCCAACCACCTTGCGCCCCTCAGCCAGCTTGGCGCGGTAAATCGCATTCTGCACAGCATAAGCGTCGTCCATCCCCATCTCTGGGTGCTTTTTCGTCAGCAATCCAATCTGTTCGCCTGACTTTTCTGCAGCAAGCAAATCTGCCGCAGCTTGTGCGTGATCACCCTCGTTCATAGCACTTCATCAGCCACTGTATTAACCAAGGTTCCGATGCCATTCACCTCAACCTCAACCACATCACCAGGTTTTAAATAGCGCGGTGGATCAAAGCGCGCACCTGCGCCCGTAGGTGTCCCCGTCACGATGATATCCCCCGCCTGTAGCGTCATGAACGTTGAGATATATTCGATCTCGCGACGGATGGGATGCATCATACGAGAGAGCAAATCGTCCTGACGCACCTCCCCGTTAACACGTGTTAAGATCCGCGCGTCATCAAGCTGCTTGGCGTCCTTAAATGGCACCAGCCATGGCCCCATCGCGGCAGAGCGATCCCAGTTCTTGCCTTGTGTCACATTGAACTTTGCGTGACGCACCCAGTCGCGAATGGTGCCCTCATTACAAATCGTAATCGCTGCAATGTGGTCGTAAGCATCGTCTTGGGTGATGCGCCGACCTGCTTTGCCAATGACAATCGCTACTTCGCCTTCATAGTCTAGTGTTTCGTTTTCAGGAGGGCGGATAAGTGGCTGATTGTGCCCCGTGAACCCGCTCGCAAATCGTGGAAACAGCGACATATATTTTGGCGCTGCTGTGGTGCCGTCTTTGTACTCTGCATTTCGATCTGGGAAGTTAACACCGACGCAGAGAATGCGCTTGGCATTGGGCAAGACCATCTCAAATTCATATTCTTCATGCGTGACTGGCCGCCCATTTGCGACCTCTTCCAGCTCATTCAGCGCCCCCGCTTCGATCACATCCAGCAATGTCGGCCACTGCGGACAAACAGAGTTGAGCGCGACCATGCCTCCCTCAGAAACTGCCCCATAAAAGCTCTGCCCATCGGCAGAAAAGCTAGCAAAATTCATGACATACCTTCCCAAATTTCTTTGATAACATCGCGTGCCATCATTACGTCGTCTCGCGTTGTGCTGAATTGCCCAACTTGAAACCGGATCATCCTTTGACCTTCAAACATGCCCTGTGTGATGTAGATCCGCCCATCATCATTAAGCGCATCGACAAGGCGTTGTTGCATGTCATCATCGCCCGGACAGCGAAATGAGAACAGGCTGAAAATAGGCTCAGTGACAATTTCAAATCCATCTAGCTTGCGAATTTCTTCACAGATTTCTTCCGCCCAAAGTACATGATTGCGAATGCGCGTCCGCAATCCTTCCAATCCGTAAGAGCGCAGCAAAAACCAAAGCTTGAGCGCGCGAAAACGACGTCCCAATGGGATCGTCCATTCAGAATAATTAACCACAGTCTCGCCCGTAGTTTTCAAATACTCTGGCTCAATTTTCAGCGTATTCAGCTGCGGCTCTGCATCGCGCAGGAACTGAACAGAGCAATCGAAATTTGCACCCAGCCATTTATGGGGATTGAAAACGATGCTGTCATAGCCGTTAACGTCTGCCCAGAAATCTTGCTGGAATTCAGGAACAATCATCGCCGCCCCAGCCCATGCGGCATCAAGGTGGGTGTACAAGTCTTCTGCCTGCGCAACGCGTAAAACAGCCCCTAGATCATCACATGCACCAATGCCCGTGCCACCCGTAATCGCGATAATCCCAGCGGGTGTATGCCCAGCAGCACGATCCGCATCAATAGCTGCCTGAAGCGCTTCAACGTCCATGCTATAGCGCGCGCCCGTGCCTGCAATCTTAACCAAGTTCGCCTGACCAATTCCCGCAACCCAGCACGCACGATCAATTGAGGAATGCACTTGCTCGGAGCAATAGATCCGGAGGTTGCCCTTACTGTTCAACCCGTCTTGATTGCCCGTATACCCGAGCGAGCGCTCACGCATCGTGAGCACCGCAGATAGGGTCGCGGACGACGCGCTGTCTTGGATCACGCCGGTGTAACCGTCCTCCAAACCCATGGCTTGGCGCAACCAATCGATCATCACGCCTTCAACCTCAGTCGCTGCGGGCGAAGTTTGCCAAAGCATACATTGTGCAGCAATTGTCGTGACCAAAAGCTCTGCGAGCATTGAGGGCGCAGCCGCATTGGAATTGAAATATGCAAAAAAACGAGGATGCTGCCAATGGGTGATCCCTGGCATCACGATATCCTCAAAGTCATGCATGATTGCTTCCATTTTCTCACCCGTTTCGGGCGGCGCTTTAGGAAGTTGCGCGGCAATCTCGCCATAGCTGGTTTGCGCGCGCACAGGCAGGTCGCGGATACCTTTGTGGTACTCCGCGCTCCAATCAGCAATCTTTTTGCCCCAATGGGCGTATTCGTCCCAATCCATCAAATAGTCCCTGTCTTAAGGCGCGATAATCGGGCTGGCTGCGATTTGCGACTCTTTGATCTCAACACCTACAAATTTCGTGCCATGTTCAAACCAGGAGCGCGGCGCAGCGGCACCCCAAAGTGTTTGGCGCTGGGGATCTTGCAGGTCCCATTTGATTGGCTCCAAATCGGGATCGACTGTCTGGTAGTCAGAGCAATAAATCTCGATCCGATGGCCATCAGGGTCCAGAATATAAAGGAAGAATGCGTTTGAAATACCGTGACGACCCGGTCCGCGCTCAATGTTGTCGACGTAGCCTGTTGTTGCCATCAGATCGAGTAAATCAATGATGTTGAGCGGTGTTGGCACCCAGAATGCGACATGGTGCATCCGTGGTCCTGTGCCATTGGTAAAGGCCATATCGTGTACGCCACCTTTGCGGTGCATCCATGCTGCCCAGATTTTTTTGCTTTCGTCATCCTCAGTGTATTCAGTTACGCGGAACCCGAAGTCAGAGTAAAATTCGACCGACGCATCGACGTCATTGCTGAAGCAATTGAAGTGATCAATGCGTAGTGGTTTCACCCCACGGTAGAGAGCATATTTCTGATGAATGGGCTCTAAGCGATCCATTTTGTGATAAAACTCAAGCGGAATGCCCATGTTGTCAGACGTCAGTAAAGTTTTGCCCTGATACGAACGATCAACCCACGAAGTTGGGCGGCCTTTACCTTTGAAATAGACCTCTGCCTTGTCCAGATCCTCCTCATCGAAGGTCTTAAAGCCCATGACCTCAACCGTACCGGGCTGGTCTGATTTTTGCAAAATGATGCAGTGATGACCGCGTTCTTCCATTGCGCGGAGGTAGACATGGCTGTCGGATTCATCCGTGACCTGAAGACCCAGAATGTTCGTGTAGAACTCTTTTGAGGCGGTAAGGTCTTTGACGTTCAAGCACACATGAGACAGGCGGATCGTGTTGAAATCAGGGTACAGATTTGGGGCTGGAACTGGCATTAGAGCGCTCCTAATTTGGTAATTTTGTGTTGTCCTGTCGCAAAACCGATGTGTTTTTGCTCCATGTAGAATTCAAACGACCAATCGCCGCCATCGCGCCCGATGCCGCTGGCTTTGACACCGCCAAAGGGCGTTGGCAGGTGACGAACGTTCTCGGAGTTCACCCAGATCATCCCCGCCTCGAGTTCTTCGGTAAAGCGCAGCGCGCGGGTCAAATTGTTCGTCCAAACATAACCAGTCAGGCCGTAGTCGATGTCGTTGGCCATTTCCAAAGCCTCTTCTTCCGTGGTGAAGGGAATGGAGGTCAACACAGGGCCAAAGATCTCTTCTTGCGCGATCCGCATTTGGTTAGTGGCGTTGGTAAATAGGGTCGGACGGATGAAGTAGCCCTCATCCCCAACCGTCACACCACCTGCAGCGATCGTAGCACCATCTTCTTTAGCGATCTCAAAATAGCTGGTAACTTTGTTGAAGTGTTCTTCGGTGACAAGTGGTCCAATCTCGGTCTTTGGATCAAGCGGATGGCCAACCTTGATGTTGTTGACCCTTGCGATTAGCTTGGCCTCGAACTCTTCTCGGATGGTGTCTTGCACCAAGAGCCGCGAAGAGGATGTGCAGCGTTCGCCGTTGATCGAATAGATCATAAAGATCACCGCATCCAAGGCGCGATCCAGATCTGCATCGTCAAAGACGATGACCGGGTTTTTGCCACCCAATTCTAGGTGATTGCGCTTTAGCGTATCCGCGCCTTGCTTGGTGATAAGTGACCCCGTCGCGCTTTCGCCGACGAAAGCAATAGCTTTGATTTTTGGATGCTCACACAGGGCTTTTCCCGCGCCTTCGCCAAATCCGTTAACCGTGTTTAGAACACCTGGTGGCAGACCGGCCTCTTCAGCAATCTCAACCAAAAGGCGAGCAGTGAGCGGTGAGGCTTCAGCAGGTTTGTGAACAACCGTGCAACCCGCTGCAAGCGCTGGCGCGATCTTCCAAGTGGAGAGCATAAACGGCGTGTTCCAAGGTGTGATCACCCCAACGGGACCGATTGGCTTGCGGGTTGTGATGTTCATCAAGGTTGGCGATTGCAACTGCTGCCCGTCGCGGGCTTGCACAACCTGATCCGCGAAGTAGCGGAAGTTTTCCGCACCGCGCAGCGCGGCCTTGGACATGAATTTGTAAGCCTGACCCGTATCCCAGCATTCACAGAGCGCGATCTCTTCAGCGCGCGCTTCGATGCCTTCAGCAATCTTGATCAAGATTTTCTTACGCTGCAAAGCAGGCATGTCGCGCCACTCAGCAAAAGCATCAGAGGCAGTATTTGCCGCCGCATCAATGTCTATGGCCGTGCCATGGGCGACGTCACAAATATGGGATTTATTCACGGGCGAGGTGTTTTGAAATACGCCGTCCGCACCAGCAACGTCTTGGCCTGCGATCCTATTTAAGATGCCGCCGTCGCGAAACCGCTCTAGAAAGCCGTCTAGCTTGGTTATGTTCTCGTTAAGCGTGCTCATACACTGTTCTCCAAATGATCGCGAATGTTTCCAAATTTTGGTGATACGCTTGCATCAATATCGCGCATTTCAGCGGACAATGCGACAGAGCGGGTTTGCATAATAGGTGCCATAAAAGTCTTCACCACATCGAAGATAGTCAAAATAGCTTCTGCTTTTACATCCTGTGCGCGCCCTTCGCGAAGACGCACAGACAGATCAATAAAGCCATGTTTGGCGCTGCCGTCTGCGATTGCATAGTGATCCACGCGAGTTGCGCGTACACGTATGCCAGGCATCGGAAAGGCATCAATGCTTGCTGCTTTTACACGAATAGCTTCACAAAGTGCCGCTATATCAACACTCGCTTCAAGATTGGCAGAATATTCGATGTGAAAGTGAGGCATGATATTCCTTAACATGTTAATTGTTGTTAAGTTAAGGAAAGGTATCTACTGTTGTCAATGCTAGCTTGCTCACTAAACATCTGGCGACGAAAAAAAGGCCTTATCGTGAAAAATTCGCTTCCTTCGACATCGCGCTCGCTCCCCATCGCACTTATCCGAGCGCGAGAGGGCGTGATGACCCCCATTCGCGATATGTTGTCCGAGACTGGAATCACCGAACAGCAGTGGCGTGTTTTACGGGTGCTGTCCGAATTTGGTTTGCTAGATGCGTCTACACTGGCCAATCGTGCAAGTCTCTTGTTCCCTAGCCTGACACGTATTGCGACAACGATGCGGAAAAAGGGGTTGATCACGCAAACGCGCGATGTCGCTGACAGACGTCGACAGTTTATTGCGATCACAGAAGCTGGCCAAAAGCTGATCGACGATTACACGGATCAATCGGCGCTAATTGTAGCCGAGTTCAAGCGCACAATGGGTGAGGACGATTACGAGACCCTTCTCGATCTTCTGGCCCGGCTTGATCCAATGGTGCGTGACTGAATCGATAGATCTTGCTACGATTTAACTCGGATGCTTCTGCGTATACTCAGCAAGCTCGCGCTCAAGCAACTCTTCGGGATTTGCCTTGGCCTTTTTCGCGCGAAATACTGCCGCTTTTGCGAGCGGTAGGTCTAGCAAACGAGCATCAGAAATTTTAAGCATTTCATCGTATAGTGCAGCGTTCATCCGGTCTTTGGGCGATACACGTATGGCGGTTTGAAAGATCGTACGATCCGAGGCAGGCCAAATATAGAACTGCTGGTTTACGCCATGAAAGAAGGGCTGGGAGGCTCCAAGCGCCAGTTCCTGATAGGAAAAGTCATGCATGTTCCGAACAATCGACTTTTTGAAAGAGCCGAACCAATCCTCCACTAAATCCAGATTTTGCTTTAGGCGCGTATTGTCGTCTTTGCTCGCGCCTATTCGACCAAGCAGTTGAAGCACCTGTTTATCAACATCGAAATTGCGTTTTGGCCAGAAGCGCGCGGTCAGAATTTATAGGAAATTTCCGCGCAGCCATGTGACAGCAGGCGCAAGGTCTTTTGTTTGGCAAGCACGCAGGGCGTTTCGAGATCGTGCGCCCAACGCGTCAAAGCGACCTGCCGCACAGGCAACCCATGCTACAGATCGCGTGCTTAGTTTTTTAAAATTCCACGACAGCCCGAATGGATTTACCTTCGTGCATAAGATGGAAGCCATCGTTAATCTCGTCCAATGTCAACTTATGGGTGATCATCGGATCGATCTCGATCTTACCGTCCATGTACCAATCGACAATTTTTGGAACATCTGTGCGCCCCGATGCGCCACCAAAGGCGGTGCCGCGCCAGGAACGACCTGTAACCAATTGGAACGGACGCGTCGAAATCTCAGCACCCGCAGGGGCCACGCCGATGATAATACTTTCACCCCAACCTTTGTGTGCCGCCTCAAGGGCTGTTCGCATAACGCTCACATTGCCTGTTGCGTCAAACGTGTAATCCGCGCCACCGCCTGTAAGTTCAACCAGATGTGCGACCAGATCTCCATCTACTTTGGAGGGGTTCACGAAGTCGGTCATACCAAAGCGCATGCCCATCTCAACCTTGCCGCCATTCAGATCAACGCCAACAATCTGATCTGCACCTGCAAGGCGTAGGCCTTGGATCACGTTAAGGCCAATACCGCCAAGTCCGAAGACAATTGCTGTCGAGCCAATCTCAACCTTGGCCGTGTTGATCACGGCACCGATGCCCGTCGTAACGCCACAGCCGATGTAACAAATCTTGTCAAACGGCGCATCCTTGCGCACTTTAGCAAGCGCAATCTCAGGGACAACTGTGTGGTTCGCAAAAGTGGAACAACCCATATAGTGGTGAATAGGCGTGCCATCGAGCATCGAAAAGCGTGTGGAGCCGTCCGGCAACAATCCGGCACCTTGGGTGATACGGATCTTCTGGCACAGGTTAGTCTTGGGGTTAAGGCAATACTCGCACTCACGACACTCTGGCGTGTAGAGCGGGATCACGTGATCGCCCACTTCAAGCGAGGTCACGCCTTCACCAACCTCAATCACAATGCCTGCACCTTCATGGCCAAGGATCGCAGGAAAGATGCCTTCTGGATCATCGCCGGAACGTGTGAACTCGTCGGTGTGGCATAGACCTGTTGCTTTGATCTCAACCAGTACTTCACCTGCGCATGGGCCTTCTAGGTTCACGTCCATCACTTCAAGCGGTCGTCCGGCGGCAACAGCCACAGCAGCACGAGTTCTCATCAGTTTTCCTTCCAAATCCTATTCTTCGATCGCCAAGCTACCTGCGCATCTGTCAAAAGCAAGCATGTTGAACTGTATCTAGTCGTATGCCGCGTCCACGATAACTTCGACCTTCAACTCTGCGCGTGCTAGCTTTGCTTCGCCGCAAGCGCGTGCAGGGGAATGACCCTTTGGTACCCAAGCGTTCCACACTTCGTTAAGACCGTCAAAGTCGCTCATATCTGCAAGCCAGATCGTCACGCGCAACATCTTCTTGCGCGATGATCCCGCTTCGGTCAGCAAAGCATCAACGCGGCTCAGGCATTCTATAGTTTGATCCTGAATGGTTGCGCCTTCGCCTACTTGGCCGGTTATGTAGGCGACACCATTATGTTTCACGATCTTAGAAGAACGCACGCCAGTGCCGATCCGTTCAATCATTGTCTTTTCCTTTTCCGTTTGCAAGCTGCCGCGCTGTGTCGGCTTTGTTTGCGTTAGCCTTGCCTGATGGCATCGTCCCTTGCAAGAGATCCGGCAACTGCGCACTTACAAAATGTAAGCGCTTGCATTTCGATATGTCGAAGCTATGTTACGACCAAGAATCAAACGCACATACCCGATAGGATTTCCGCCCATGACCCGCGAATATTTGAAAAAGGCAACGCTGACCTCTAGCTCAGGCGCATCCGAAGTTCATGACACGGTCAAAGGCATCCTTGACGACATCGAAGCAGGCGGCGACGCAAAAGCGCTGGAATACGCGGCGAAGTTCGACCGTTACGAAGGGTCTGTGCTGCTTTCTCAGAAAGAGATCGACGCAGCGATTGCCTTGGTGCCGGAAAAATTGAAAGCGGACATTCGCTTTGCTCATGACAACGTTCGCCGGTTTGCTGAGACGCAGAAATCCACACTCACAGATGTCGAGATGGAGATTGAGCCGGGCTTTATTGCTGGTCAGAAAGCGATCCCAGTGGATGCGGCTGGCTGCTATGTGCCAGGGGGTCGCTATAGCCACATCGCCTCTGCGATTATGACGGTCACCACAGCAAAGGTTGCGGGTTGCCATCACATCACGGCCTGCTCTCCTCCGCGCCCAGACGTTGGGATTGCGCCAGCGATTGTTTACGCTGCGCATATTTGTGGTGCTGATAAGATCATGGCGATGGGTGGCGTGCAGGGCGTTGCGGCGATGACCTTTGGTTTGTTTGGGTTGCCTAAAGCCAACATTCTTGTCGGTCCCGGCAATCAGTTCGTGGCCGAAGCCAAGCGTATCCTCTTTGGTCGCGTGGGCATTGATATGATCGCGGGTCCGACGGACAGTTTGATCCTCGCGGACAAGACCGCAGAGGCGCACATCGTGGCGACGGATCTCGTGTCGCAGGCAGAGCATGGCTACAATTCACCCGTTTGGTTGGTGACGGACGATCGCAATTTGGCAAAGACGGTCATGGACATAGTTCCAGCCTTGATCTCTGATCTACCAGAGATAAACCGCGAGAACGCATTCGCGGCGTGGAGAGACTATGCAGAGGTGATCATCTGCGAAGATCGGATCGATATGGCGAAATGCTCCGACGAATACGCGCCAGAACACCTTACGGTGCAGGCTGAAGATCTCGATTGGTGGCTCGATACACTGTCTTGCTACGGCTCTCTGTTCCTTGGCGAAGAAACAACTGTGTCTTATGGCGACAAAGCGTCTGGTACGAACCACGTTTTGCCGACCTCTGGCGCTGCTGGTTACACAGGCGGTTTGAGCGTGCACAAGTATATGAAGATCGTCACATGGCAGCGCACAACTCGTGATGCATCCAAGCGAGTGGCCGAAGCGACAGCGCGTATTTCACGCCTTGAGGGAATGGAAGGACATGCGCGTGCAGCTGATGTGCGCCTTGCGAAATACTTCCCGGGCGAAAACTTTGACCTAAGCGCTGAGGGCTAAAATGTCTGATCCGCGCGACCTTTTTGATCTGACTGGCAAGGTGGCTTGCGTCACTGGTGCGAGTTCTGGCATTGGTCGGCGCGCGGCGGTAACTTTAGCGGCTGCCGGCGCATACGTTGTCGGTGTCGCGCGTCGCAAGGAAGCTCTGGTTGGTCTGCAAGCCGAGTTAGGTGAGGGGGCCGCAAGCATCGTGGCGGACGTTGCTGCTCGCGCAAGTGTTGAGGCTTTGGTGCATGCGATTTCGCAACCCTTTGGTGCGCCAGATATCGTGATCCACGCCGCTGGTGTGAACACGCGCGAACCAGCGGATGATGTGACAGCAGAGGGTTGGGATCAAACACTTGCGCTAAACCTGTCGGCGCCGTTTTTCATCAGTCAAGCCATGGTGCCTGCGATGAAGGCGAAGGGTTGGGGACGCATCGTAAATTTTGCCTCCCTTCAAACTACACGCGCTTTTCCCGGTGGGATTGCTTACGGGGCAAGCAAGGGCGGCGTTGGTCAAATGACGCGCGCGATGGCGGAAGCGTGGTCCAAGGATGGCATCACGGCCAACGCGATTGGCCCCGGGTTTTTTCCGACGGAACTGACTGCAGCCGTCTTTGACGACGCGGAGCGGGCTGCGCGCAATGCGGCGCAAACCTGCGCTGGGCGCAATGGCACTATGGAAGATATGGATGGGCCATTGCTGTTTCTCTGCTCGGATGCGTCATCTTATGTTACAGGGCAGGTCTTGATGGTCGATGGGGGGTTCACGGCGAAATGAAAGCACTGGTCTATGATGGCGTTGAAACGCTGAATTATCGCGATATGCCGGATCCAGTTGCGGGTTCGGACACCCATTTGATCAAGATCGAGGCCGTAGGGATTTGTGGCTCTGATATGCACGCCTATCTGGGCCATGACGCGCGCCGCCCTGCGCCACTGATCTTGGGGCATGAGGCGGCTGGCACGATTGTTGGAGGCGCGCAAGATGGTCGCCGTGTCACGGTGAACCCATTGGTAAATTGCGGCACTTGCGCGGCTTGTAAAGCGGGTCGCGAAAACATTTGCCCAGAGCGTCAGATCATTTCCATGCCTCCGCGGGAGGGTGCCTTTGCGCAGTATGTCGCGATGCCGGACAGCAATCTGGTGACTGTGCCAGATGCTATCCCTATGGACAAAGCCGCACTTGCCGAACCTTTGGCTGTGAGCTGGCACACTGCGCGTCTCGCGCTGGAAGCTCTGCATCCCAGCATGGAGCGCCGCGCACTGGTGATTGGGGGCGGCGCCATTGGTCTTGCCGCTGCGCTGGCGCTGAAAGCCATGGGCGCGCGCGATGTGACGATTGCGGAGCCGAATGATGCGCGCCGGGCCTTCCTTGCTGAGACCTGCGGACAAGCGACTATGGCGAACGCATCTGGCAGTTTCGAGATGGTGATTGACGCGGTCGGCTACGGTGCGACCCGCGCCTCTGCTTCTGCTTGCGTGATGCCAGGCGGCGTAATTGCGCATGTGGGTCTTGGCGATAGTGCAGAGGGCTTTGATGTGCGCTATGCCACCTTGCAGGAGGTGACCTTCATCGGCACCTACACCTACACTATGCAAGATTTCCGCGATACCGCGCAGGCTATCTTTGATGGCAAACTTGGCCCTCTCGATTGGATTGAAACACGCGCGCTGAGTGATGGGTCTCAAGCCTTTAAAGACCTGCATAAAGGCAAAGTTGCGGCCCCGAAGATCATCCTTGATCCTTGGGCATAAACAAACAGACATGAATACGTAAACAAAGGAACCGACACCATGAACATCGACAAAAAGATCGTAGACGATCTTGTCGCGAACGATGTCTCTTTCGTCACAACAGTGCCCTGCAAGCAGCTGGCCGGTGTGATCGAAGAGGTAGAGAACTGCGAGGACATCTTTCACATCCCGTCCAACAAAGAGGACGAAGGCATGGGACTGTGCGCTGGTGCATTCATGGGTGGCAAACGCCCTGCGATCATCATGCAGAACACAGCGATTGGTGTGACAATCAACACGCTCGCGACGTTGACACAGTTCTACCGCATGCCTTTGCCAATGATCATCAGCTACCGCGGCGAATTGCGCGAGCCTGTGGCCTGCCAAGTTGAAATGGCTGTGCACACCAAAGCTTTGCTCGCTCAGATGAACATCCCAACGTATCACTTCCACTGGCAGAAAGATGTCGAAGAATTCGACAACATTCTGAAATACACATTCATGTGCAACAAGCCTGTCGCGATCCTGACAGACGCTAACTTCTGGGGAGGCTACGGCGACCAATGATCCGTTCAGAAATCTTAAAAGAAATCGCCCCGATCCTTAACCCGCATCTTGTGGTGTGTAACATCGGTCTGCCCAGCCAAGAGCTGCACATGATCGATGATAACGAGCGTAACTTCTATATGCTCGGCACTATGGGTCTTAGTTCCTCCATTGGTTTCGGCCTTGCGCTGGCGCAGGACAAGCCAGTGATCTCCATTGATGGGGACGGCTCTGTCTTGACCAACCTTGGAACGCTGCCGAC
Source organism: Planktotalea sp. (assembly GCF_018607995.1). Taxonomy (GTDB): domain Bacteria; phylum Pseudomonadota; class Alphaproteobacteria; order Rhodobacterales; family Rhodobacteraceae; genus Planktotalea. The sequence continues at coordinate 302 of NZ_JABBAL010000017.1, read as the reverse complement.
AATCGCGAACAACGCGACGGGCAACTACACGCTATTGATCATCGACAATGGTTCTTACGGCTCCACTGGTGATCAGCCAACATATGCGGGTATGAAGACGAACCTGACAGATGTTGCGCGCGCGTGTGGTTGTGACACCGTGATCGAAATGCAAGACAAGGATCTAGCTCCAGTTCTGCAAGACGCGATTGATAGTGACGAAATGACGATCATTGTTTGCAAGTGTGACAGCGGCAATATCAAACTACCTGTTATCACGCTTGATCCTGTTGTGATCCGTCATCGCTTCATGGAAGCGGTCA
>NZ_JABBAL010000020.1 GCF_018607995.1 Planktotalea sp. | reverse complement strand
AATAACGCCTTGCCGGCGATTGGTTTTGATAATCGTGCGTCGATGTACCAGCTCTGTGATCGCGTGCTTGCGATGGGCCATCGAAAAGTCGCTGTGATTTCTGGCATCACCGAAGGCAACGATCGAGCAACAAACAGATTGAAAGGCATTACTGAGCGGCTCAAAGTTGAGGGGATTGATCTGGCTTCAGTGCCGATCATTGAAACGCCCTATGGCATTGACAACGGTGCCGATGCTTTTGAGCGTCTTATGAAATTGTCAGATCGTCCAAGTCTAGTGATGTGTGGCAACGACGTGCTTGCTGTTGGCGCGATGCAACGTGCTCAAGAAATGGGAATTGAGGTACCTATCGATATTTCGATTACTGGCTTTGACGGGATCGAGCTGGCGCGTGTTGTCAGGCCGAAATTGACGACCGTGCGTGTGCCACATTCTGAAATGGGCGGTCTTGCTGCGGAAGAACTTGTACGAATGGTTGAAAGCGGTGAAGTGGGACGTTCGCAAGAGCTCGCAAGTGAAATCGTTGTCGAAAATTCAGTTGCATCGCTTGGCTGAAATCAAAATTTTGTTAGCGGCAATTTCGACCGTGTTTGAATACGCCCATCATCGAATATTGTGGTTGCAACGAAACTCTAGTTAGACAGACCGTACTGCGACATGGCAAAAAATGCTGGAAGTTCGGTTTGGGCCGAGTGCGTTGCCAGCTTGCGTCACTTAGCACAAAGCAGTGCGCTCGCTTGTCAAACCCAAAAGCGCGATGTTAGCCTTAATTACCTAACCGGGCAGCGGGGTGTCTCTGGGACCCGCCCGACGTCGTACAGTGACGCGTGAAATCCCCGCGAAACCGGCCACCAATCATAGTGGTTATTTCGAAAAATGTAGGTCGCGCGCTGCAGCTTAAAAAGGGACTTTTCAGATGAAAAACATAGGCGTCATTGGAATCGGAGATATGGGTAGCGGGTTGGCCAAGAACCTAATCAAGAATGGGTATCTCGTCACCGGCGTCGACCTTCAGCCGGATCGCATGCAGTCGTTCGTTGACATGGGTGGATTGGCTGCGTCCAATCCTGCGGAGGTTGGCAGGGCAACAACAGCCGTTTTTGTTATGGTCATGACAGGAGACGAGGCGAAAGAAATCATCCTTGGCCAAGACGGATTGGTATCGCATTTGCCTATGGGCGCTGCGGTGATCTTGAGTGCAACAATTAAGCCCCGCGAAGCACGCGAAATCGGAGCGGCTATGCAGGGCTCAGGCATTCACCTAATCGATACGCCGGTTTCGGGCGGTTATCCAGGTGCACAGGATGGCAGCCTAACAATGATGGCCGCAGCATCTAATGAGGTATTAGACGCTTTCTGTCCTGTGATGGAGGCTGTTTCGAGCAACATTCACCGTGTCGGCACTAGTCCGGGCGATGGACAAACAGTCAAGGCCTGCCTTCAATCTCTCATCGGTGCTCAGTTCTCAGCAACCTTCGAAGCAGCCGCACTCGCGGCCAAGGCCGGGGTTTCAGGGCAGGTTTTGCTAGATGTTTTCTCAACTTCATCTGCGGGATGCGGGGTGGTCAACAATGCTCTGGAAAAGATCATCGACCGCCAATTTGAAGGCACGGGTAGCCATATCAACACCATGCACAAGGATCTTACGATCTCGATGGGGTTGGGCGAAGAGCTGGGCGTGCCGCTTCATACCGCTGCCTCGGCGATGCAGATATTTCACGCCGGGCGAACTAAATATCCCAATGGAGACAACTGGGTCTGTACCCGTGTTATCGAGAAAATCGTCGGTGCAGAACTACACCGCAAAGGCAAGTCATGAAACTTGGAGTGATCTGTGATGGCATTAGTCGTGACCTGAGCCATGCAATTGATGTCATGGATGAATTTGATCTGGAATATGCGGAACTGCAGTTTGTTGGCGACGCAGAGGTTGGTGATCATACGGCGACCGAGGTAGGGGAAATCAACCGGCTATTACGAGATCGCGGCAAGCCAGTGTCTTGCCTGTCACGCCATATCTTCGCGGGGATGACATCGGCGAATGTTCCGGGAGATGTGCTACACATCATGCACATGGACGCGCTTCGGCGGGTAATTGAGATGGCACATGTTGTAGGGTCACCGCTGGTGCGGATCATGACGCCGAAAAAGGAACAGATTTTGTGGGGCTCTCATGGGGCGGAAAGATGGAACGTGGCACATGGGGCTTGGGACGCGATGTTGCCATTGATCGCACCGGCGATTGATGTCGCACGGGATGCTGGGGTGATGTTAGTTGTTGAGACTGGCAATGGGACAATGGTGAATTCGAATTATTCTGCGCGACGCTTGATTGACGAGTTGGATGCAAAGGACATTTTGAAAGTTTTATGGGACCCTGCGAATAATTGTTGGTGCCATGAACTCGCGTATCCAGATGGGTATAATCAGGTCAAGGATGGTTATCTCGGACACATCCACATCAAGGACGTGCTGGTCGACACGCCGCGGGCTTTTTTGACAATTAAGCAGATGGGAGAGGGACAGCTGGGATCGCTGTTCAAGCCTATGGCTGAGGCTTTGAGAGCGGATAAATATGAAGAGGTGATTTCGTTTGAGAGCGTTTATCATTCCGGAGACGGAGATTTTGAGGCTGGATTTCGACAATGCATTCAGATGTTTAAAGAGCTGTTTGGATAGGGATCTGAGGCGCGGCTAATACCATCCACTGTGCTATTTGGGGCTGCGCAGGCAGCCATGGCCCCATATCAACAATATTCCGAAGGTGCTATGGTACAGTGTTCATCGTTGATACCCTTAGAGATTGAAACAAAGCAGTGAGAGCCAAAACTTCCGCTTCATCAAGCGTATCCACGATTTTTGAGTAGTCAGCCAAAGAATGCGTAATTCGGTCAATCTTGACACAACAATCTGATCAACACGCCCAGCTGCGATGTCTTGCAGCAAGCGCCGAAGGGTAGGGCGCTCTAAGGATCCACCTGACAAGCACCATCGTCATAGTCCTCAGGCAGTAGCACCCAGCCTTCATGCTTTTGGCTGGCGATGTAAGCGGCGCAGACCTCGCGCTGCGCATCCAGCGAATTGAACTCTTGCTTCAGCCCGTCTTTTGAAGATTTACGGGTGTAGATTGCGCAGCGTAGCTTCTTCATTGCGAAGACCTGACCAGGACGCACCCGTGATGTGCTTTGTGATGGCAGACAAAGACTTCCAAACTTTACCATCAAGTTCAAACCCGCCTTCAGCCACATGCACCTGATAGGTCCGCCCGTTTCACTCACGCACGAGATGCGCGCCAGAGTTCAGGCTCGGTGCAATCGCTGACTTAGGATCTGCGTCTTGAGCAAATTGGCTCAGGGCCCGTATTGTGATCCTTTGGGAAGTTTTGTTTATAAGTCGGCGCAAGTAGCTTTCCGAGCTTTGCTATCCCCCTAGAAATTTTCGAAGATTTGCGCGAATGCGTCATGTCGCACTTCTCGTCTTTCATGAATTTTTCTAAAAGCCTTCTGACCTAAGTAAAGTCTGTTCTCTACGCAATGCGGGATGCTTTGACTGCTTTAAAACTCGTATGTGCTTTGGCACTACTTTGAAGCATTAAACACAAACAAGGCTTCACCATTTATCTTATACGCGTTAATCAAATTCGCGGCGCGTGCGCTGGTTAACCATTTCTCCAATATATCAGAGGCGTCTGCGTTCACATGGGGGTGTTGATCAGGGTTAATCGGTAGGTAGGCATATTGATTGAAAAGCTCTGCATCACCCGAAAAAAGTAGTTTCAAATCTGACTTGTTGCCGAAGTTTAGCCAGCTCGCTCGATCTGTTAGGATGTAAGCATTCAGGGCAGATGCGATATTCAGGCTCGCTCCCATGCCTGAACCTACCGCCTTATACCACGCACCAAAAGCCTCTGTATCTAGCGCCGCTAATTGCCAAAGCTCACGTTCTTTCTTGTGAGTGCCACTGTCATCGCCGCGACTGACGAATAGGGCTTGCGAGGTGAAGATATGACTTAAGACCTCCGGGATGCCTGCCGCTTTGGTAATGCCCGCAGGATCGGACCTTGGGCCAATAAAGACAAAATCGTTGTACATGATCTCACGTCGATAGGGGGCAAAACCTTCAGCAACGAATGTATCTTCGTCAGCGCGCGAATGGACAAGAATTGCATCGACATCACCTGCACGACCAAGCCGCAACGCTTGGCCTGTGCCCACAACGAGCAACTGCACCTCAAGCCCAGTTTCTTCCAATAAAGCTGGCAAAAGAACGTCAGACAGCCCAGAATTGTGAAAGCTGGTTGTGACAGCAAGTTTCATGCTCTCGCTGTGGGCAGAGGTGCTGATAAGACAGAGAAAAAAAGCAAGGGTGCGGATCATTCGACTATGTCTCCTTTGAAAAAGGCTTTTGCTTCTGGGCTTTTAGGCGCGTTGAATATGTCTTGCGCTAAGTCCGTCTCGTGTATCTGGCCATTCAACAAAAATACAATATCGCTCGCAAGGCGGCGCGCTTGGCCGAGGTTATGGGTGGTCATGATCACACTCGTACCTGCTGCGCTTACCTCTCGTAGCACGGTTTCAATCTCGCGCGTGGAGCGTCCATCAAGATTGGCACAAGGCTCATCCAAGAACAGCACTTTCGGCTTGCGGATTAAGGCGCGCGCAAGGGCGAGCTTTTGCTTTTCGCCACCAGATAAGCGTGGTGCCGGATGATCCAGTACACTCATTAGGCCCAGGCGATGCGCCCATTCGACGACTTTCAATTCTGTTTCGTGCTTTTTACAAGCAAGAAGCTCAAGAGGATAGGCAAGGTTCTGACGTACAGTACGGCGTAGCATGATTGGTTTTTGAAAAACGAATGCCTGCTCCTGATGTGCTGTGTGATCACGCGACGTCCACGTGACCGTGCCACTTGAGAGCCGTTCCACCCCATGCAGAACATTCAACAGCGTGGTTTTGCCCGCGCCATTAGGTCCAAGTACGATGGTAAAGCCCCCGCTTTCCAAACTATGCGTGATAGGCCCCAGAATAGTTTTGCCACGGCGTTTAACGCTTACGTCGTTCAATGACGCAATTGGGGCCAGTTTTACCATGTGCCATGCCTCTCCGTACGTGAAAGGGCATGAATGGCGAAGTTCACCAACAGCGCCAAAGCGATCAAAACAAAGCCTAGTCCAAGGGCCAGCGCAAAGTCACCTTTACCTGTTTCCAGCGCGATTGCCGTCGTCAAAACACGCGTTGTGTTATCGATATTACCGCCAACAATCATGATAGCACCTACTTCGCCAATCGCGCGCCCAAAGCCAGCAAGAGCACCTGTCAAAAGCGCGCGCCGCCCGTCCCAGATCAGCGTCATCACGCGTTGGCGATTGCTGGTGTTCAGCGATATCAGCAAGTCATGATATTCAGCCCAAAGTTCGCGCATGGCTTGCTGGGTGATCGAAGCGATCAAAGGCGTGATGATGATGACCTGTGCGATGATCATCGCGGTGGGCGTGAACAACAATCCGAGCACACCAAAAGGACCAGAGCGCGACAAAAGAAGATAGACAATCAAGCCAACGACAACAGGAGGTAGACCCATCAACGCATTCAGAGTTGCAATCGTTGCACGTCGAAACCTAAATCTACGAATGGCGAGCCACGTCCCAAAGGGCAATGCAAGAACCGAGGCAATAACAAGTGCGCTTAGGCTGACTTGGAGTGAGCGCAGGGTAATCTCCACCAGATCGCCATCAAGCGTCACGATCAAATGAAAAGCGGCAAGTATTCCAGCCCAGATCTCGTTCATTGTAAAATCTGTCCTGCTTTGGCGGATGCGTTAGTTATCGAGGCGAACCGCAGAACCAGCCGCGCGTTCTTGACTGGAAAAACCAGACGCACCGAGGATCAGGTTCGAACCGATCGCAATCACAACAATCGCACCAAAGGAGACAAGCATTGCTTTCATATCAGTCCTCTTTCTGCGCCGTTTGGGCGCGTAAATAGTCTATCAGATCGTCGCGATCTTTTTGTTTTACGATCCGTTGCATCGGCATCTTGGTGCCCGGAATGTAGTGGTCTGGTCCAAGGTCGAACAAAGCATCTATTGTCTCGGCTGACCAGACAATTTCAGCCCCGTCAAGTGTGTTGGAATAGGTGTAATCGGTGATCTTGCCAGCGCGGCGCCCAAACAGCCCGTACAAGCTTGGCCCAGCTTTGCGCGCACTGCCTTGCGTCAGCGTGTGACAGATGGAGCATTTGCGTTTGAACTGTCGCTCACCATTTGCAAGCGTCTCGGGTTTTTCAAGAAAACTACGTTGTGTGCCCGCCATCGGTTCGTGCTCGTGCATTGTCGTAAGGGGCCAAGAATAAGCGATATCTTCAATACCTCCCGCGAGAAGGCTTTGACCGTTTTGTGAAAAAGTCAGCGCCCAAATTGGCCCCGTGCGAGAGGCTTGGAAATCATGGGTGATGCGCATGCGGTTCGTGTCGATTACCATGATATAGCCTTGCCCATCGCCCGCTGCGAGATGACCAGCGTTTGGATCGTACGCCATTGCTAAGATTGGGCGGCGCTCTAGTGTGAAGTCCGCGATTTGCGTGCGTGTTTTGAGATCGATGATCCGTGTGCCGCCATCGGTTGCGCCATATGCGAGCCATCCTTCTGCGTCGTTGATGACCAATTCGTTTACGCCAAAACCATGTTTAACAATAACAGTGGAGATCGGCCTAGCGTCCTTGTAACGCCACGCGCGGATGGTGCCGTCTACAGAGGCAGAATAAAGCGTTTCGGCGTCATGCGAGAAAGCGACAGCATTTACGCCTGCCTTATGCCCGGTGAGCCGTTTCTCATTAGAGGGGGGGGCATGATCGGATATTTCGGTTAGACCAATCGTCGCGTCCCAAGACGCTGTGGCGATCACCTTGCCGCCTGGCGCGCGCGCAATATCCACGATCTTCGCTGTATGTGTCGCGATCTTAGTCCCTTCACCAGATATCAGCGACCAAAGCCAGAGAGTATTGTCATCCCCTGCTGAGGCTAACCAATCTTTTGATAAGAACTGCACTGTGTTAACCGCCGCGCGATGTCCTTCAAGCCACTTTGCACGCCGCGCCTCCCAAAGACCTACCGAGTTGTCAAAACTCGCCGTTGCTACTTGTCCACTTGGTGATACGGCGATGTCCATGATCGGCCCGCCGTGACCTTTTAGCGTGAAGAAATCTTGCGCAGCCAAAGGCGTCGCAGCAAAGCACGCTATGACTAGCGCGCCCCACATCTATTCAGCAGGGGTTGCCGCCTTAGGGGCTTCCTTTTGCTCGGCTTCGACTTCTTCGACCCAGATTGAGTGATGCTCGCGCGCCCATTGCTCTTCAACTTCGCCCGAAGTCATGGCATCTGCGGCACCTTCCATCCCAACAGTTCCGATGTAGATATGGGCGAAGATAATCGCCATTAGCACAAAGCTAACAATCGCGTGCCAAAGCTGCGCGTATTGCATTTCCTCATGCGGCGCGAGTGTCGTGCGTAACTCACCAAGGCCCAAAGCACCTGAAATTCCAAGCGAGTTCAGCTTGCTAAAGGTTGCCGCGAACATGTTGATCTCGAAGGGGAACAGTAGTGCGAGGCCAGAGATGGAAATCGACGTTCCAAGGACGATCACGGACCAAAAGATCAGCTTCTGACCTGCATTGAATTTTTTTGCAGGTGGATGTCCTTTCGAGAAAATACCGCCACCTTTCAACAACCAATTGATGTCCGATCGATCCGGCAGATTTTGAATTACCCACATCACGAAAATCATCACGAGCGCAATCATGAATGCCCAAGAAACGTTGTTGTGAATCCATTTTGATCCAACAGCGATGGTGGAAAAGGCGTCATGCCCAAAGGCAGGGATCAGAGCTTTACGCCCAAACAGTGAAATAAGACCTGTAAAGCCAAGCAAAATGAAGGACCCCGCAAGCAGCCAATGGCCAAAGCGTTCAACAGCTTTAAAACGTTCAATCTTGCGGCCTGTCACCTCGCCGTCGATACGAATTCGGCCACGAATCAGGTAAAATAGGGCGAGCAACAGCAACGTGCCGCCAAGCAAGTAAGCCCCGTAAGTCGCCAGTGGACCTTGGCGAAACATGAGCCATTTCATACCGCCGTCTTGCACGAGGGTGGTCGCCGCGGGGCCGTTGTTCGAGGCGGTGATATCAGCAGAGCCAAAGCGCAGCGCACGCCATAACTCAGGATCAGAGGAACCACCGCGCGTTCCGAGTTGGTTCATCAAAGCGGAGGCAGCATCAGGATTGCCCGTCGCGCTGGATCGAAAACTGTTATCCACGTCCTCACCGCGCTGACGCGCTTGGATGTCTGCCAATGTTTGCGCACCGCCAGTCGCCGCGCGGTCTGGCGCACTGGCATCTTGTGCCTGCGCCAAGTTTGGCGAGGCGAATGTGAGGGCAAGTAGCAAAATTAGCAGTGTGTGAAACATGGGGCTTCCTCTAGTTTCCGATTATCTGAAAAGGGCGACCCAGTTGAAGGGTCGCCCTGATCTGTTAGTCGCTTCAGTCAGGGCGACTTAGCCGTCGCGTTGGCCATAGGCTGAACCCCAGCCCCAAGCGCCAGAGCCGAAGCCACGGGCAACCACGCGTTCGCGGTAGATGCCTGAAACAACGTCACCGTCACCTGCGAGAAGCGCTTTGGTCGCGCACATCTCAGCACAGATTGGCAGTTTGCCTTCTGCGATGCGGTTGCGGCCATATTTGGCAAACTCCGCTGTTGAGTGGTTTTCCTCTGGACCGCCTGCGCAGAATGTACATTTGTCCATCTTACCACGTGAACCGAAGTTGCCAGCCTGTGGGAATTGCGGCGCGCCAAAAGGGCACGCATAGAAGCAATATCCACATCCGATGCAGAGGTCTTTGGAGTGGAGAACCACCCCTTCCTCGTTCTGGTAGAAGCAATCTACTGGGCAGACCGCCATACAAGGTGCATCGGAGCAGTGCATACACGCCACAGAGATCGACCGTTCACCCGGGGAGCCGTCATTGATCGTAACGACTTTCCGGCGGTTGATGCCCCACGGCACTTCGTGCTCGTTCTTACAGGCAGTGACACAAGCGTTGCATTCAATGCAGCGTTCGGCGTCGACGAGAAACTTTGCTCTTGCCATTGGTTTTCCTCCTTATGCTGCTGAAATTTTGCAAAGAGTTGCTTTGGTCTCTTGCATCTGAGTGACTGAATCATAGCCGTAGGTCTGCGCTGTGTTCGAACTTTCACCAAGCACATAAGGGTCTGCACCATCAGGGTATTTGCCCCTGAGGTCTTCGCCTTCCAGATGACCGCCAAAGTGGAACGGCATAAAGGCAACGCCTTCGCCAACCCGCTCTGTCACCATGGCCATCACTTTGACCTTGGCACCCTCTGGACCTTCGACCCAAACTTGTTCGCCATCACGCACACCAAGGTTGTTGGCGTCGCGCGTGTTGATCTCAACGAACATGTCTTGCTGAAGTTCGGCCAGCCATGGGTTAGAGCGGCTCTCGTCACCACCCCCTTCGTATTCGACCAAACGACCAGAGGTTAGGATCATTGGATAATCCTTGCTAAAGTCGTTCTTTTGGATCGAGGCATACATGGTTGGCAAGCGGTAGAACTTGCGGTCCTCATATGTTGGATAGTCCTCAACCAGATCACGGCGGTTGGTGTAGAGCGGCTCACGGTGAACCGGAACCGGATCAGGGAAAGTCCATACGACCGCACGCGCCTTAGCGTTGCCAAATGGCGCACATTCATGCGCAATCGCAACTCGCTGGATGCCGCCGGATAGGTCGGTTTTCCAGTTGGTCTTTGGCCCTGCAACAGCATCAATGGCGGCACGTTCGTCGTCCGTCAATTCGCTGTCCCAACCAAGGTCCATCAGCATCTGCATCGTGAACTCGGGATAACCGTCTTGGATATCTGAATCCTTGCTGTAGACGCCTTCGGCCAGAAGATTGTCACCATCACGTTCAACGCCGAAACGGGCGCGGAACGTTAGGCCACCTTCGGAGACACGTTTGGACATGTCATAAAGGTTTGGCGTACCGGGATGGTTCATCTCGGCAGTGCCCCAGCTTGGCCATGGTAAACCGTAGTAATCGCCATCCGCTGGCCCCCCCACCGCTTGAAGCGTTGTGCGATCAAACGTGTGCTGGTTCGCCATGTGCATTTTGATGCGCTCAGGGCTTTGACCTGTGTAGCCAATGGTCCACATGCCGCTGTTGAACTCGCGCGTGACACTTTCAACGTTTGGCGTTTCTGCATCTTCCATTTCGATATTGCGGAAGAAGCGATCCCCCCAGCCGAACTTGTTGACAAATTTGGCCATGATGACCTCATCCGGCAGAGATTCGAACAAAGGATCAACGACCTTATCACGCCACTGGAAGCTACGGTTTGAAGCGGTGACAGAGCCACGAGTTTCAAACTGTGTACAGGCTGGCAGAAGATAAACACCGTCGGTGCGATCATGTAGCACTGCGGAAACAGTAGGATACGGATCGACAACGACAAGCATATCCAGCTTTTCCATCGCGGTCTTCATTTCCTTCTGGCGGGTCTGCGAGTTGGGTGCGTGACCCCAAAGAACCATGGCGCGGACCTTGTCAGGGTTGTCCATGTTGTCTGGGTCTTCAAGAACACCGTCGATCCAGCGCGACACAGGAATACCTGTGAGGTTTTGAAGCGATTTGTCCTTGCCATCTGCGTCTTTGGTCATCGCGAACTGGCCTTTTAACCAATCTGCATCCTCTTTCCAAACACGTCCCCAATGCGCCCAAGCACCAGCAGACAGGCCATAGTAGCCTGGCAGCGTGTGGCTAAGAACGCCGAGGTCAGTTGCACCTTGCACGTTGTCGTGGCCACGGAAAATATTTGTACCACCACCCGATGTGCCCATGTTGCCAAGAGCAAGCTGAAGCACACAATAAGCGCGCGTATTGTTGTTGCCGTTGGTGTGCTGCGTACCACCCATGCACCAAATCACTGTGCCCGGACGGTTGTTTGCCATCGTGCGCGCAACGCGCTTGAGCTGAGAACCGGGTGCGCCAGTGACGCGCTCGACTTCTTCAGGTGTCCACTTAGCCACTTCTTCCTGAATCTGGTCCATGCCCCAAACACGGGTGCGGATGAACTCTTTGTCCTCCCAACCGTTGTCAAAGATGTGCCACAGGATGCCCCAAACGAGAGCAACGTCTGTACCGGGACGGAAGCGTACATACTCATCAGCATGTGCGGCCGTGCGTGTGAAACGCGGATCGCAAACGATTACAGGGGCGTTGTTCTGCTCTTTTGCTTTCAACAAGTGAAGCAAAGATACAGGGTGCGCTTCGGCAGGGTTACCACCGATGATGAAGATCGCTTTGGAGTTGTGGATGTCATTGTAGCTGTTGGTCATGGCGCCATAGCCCCATGTGTTGGCTACGCCTGCAACAGTAGTTGAGTGACAAATACGCGCCTGATGGTCAACGTTGTTTGTGCCCCAATAGGCTGCAAACTTGCGGAACAGATAGGCCTGCTCGTTGTTATGCTTGGCTGAGCCGAGCCAATAGACTGAATCCGGTCCACTTTCTTTGCGGATGTTCATCATGCCATCGCCGATCTCGTCGATCGCTTGCTCCCATGAGATGCGCTTCCACTCACCGCCCTCTTTTTTCATGGGGTACTTCAGCCGGCGCTCGCCGTGGGCATGTTCACGCACCGCAGCGCCTTTGGCGCAATGCGCACCTAGATTGAACGGGCTGTCCCAGCCAGGCTCTTGCCCAGTCCAAACGCCATTGCTGACCTCAGCCACAACTGTGCAGCCGACTGAGCAGTGCGTACAAACGGATTTGATGGTTTTAACAGCGCCATTGGCCGCTGTTTGGGCCGATGCTTGGGTGACTGTACCGCCCGTTGCGGAAATTGCAGCAAGGCCACCAATGGCCAAACCAGAACCGCGCAAAAATGAGCGGCGATCAACAGATTTCTCTGCGATATCAGATAGTATGCCAGTCCGCTGGGGGCGTCGCGCAACCCCGTTGGTCTTTTTCTTTAGCATGTGTCTTCCTCCCATAATCCTGACAGTCGGGCGTCACGCAACCAGTCGTCAGGTATTCGTTAGAAAAGCGTCCGAAGTCTTAGAACCGGACGCTGTCGAGATAAGCGCGCGTGTGCGCGGTGTCTTGCATCGTCTCAGATGCGAAATCGACTGGCTGTGCTTCAGCCGTCGTTGTGCCAACGGCGAGTGCCACAGCAGCAGCCGGCGCAGTGGTGCCAGCCAGTTTGAGAAAATCACGGCGGTTTGTGCCGTCTGTTTTTTTGGTCATTGGGATGTCTCCTTCCCTCGTTATGGCGAGCATCCTCGCCGGTGATGTCAGGACCGCTAAGTGGCGGTCATTCGAAATGCTTCACGTTCGATCTCCATAAACTCGCGACCAACATTTCCGACAGAAGCGTAAAGAATCGAGTTTTTCGCCGCTTCCAAATCGGAATAAAAATGTCCGGCCCACGGCGCGATGTGCTTGTTAAAGAATGTCTTTTGATCATCCAACGTCGCAGGTGTGCCAAAGCGACCTACGATCATGCCTGCCATCATTTCCATAAGCGAGGCAATGTTGTCTTCGGGCTCATAAACATTAAGCGCACGTGTCATTGTGCGCACCGCCATATCAGAGCGCAGTGTCGCCAGCGGCTTTTCGTTTAGGAAACCCGTGAGATAATAGCTCGCATAGGGCAGCAATTCACCGCGTCCGAGCCCGACGAACAGCGCGTTAAACTCGCTCTCGACCTTGCTCGGTTTGCTCGCCTTGGCGACGCGTGCCAAGCCCGAAATCGCCTTGCCCAATTCACTCTCATCTCCAGACAATCCAGCGCATTGATCAAGCAACAGCTGATCGGGTGGTCCTGAGAGCATCAGGCCCATAAAATTATAGAGATCAGCGCGCAGGCGATCTTCTGTTGCGATTGAAATGTCTTCAGCTGCGTTCACGCGGGTTCCTCTACTCTAAATTTCATGCGGCGTGGCGTAGGAGCACTATACGCCTCCTCCTCGTCAAAAGCGACGATCTGCTCTGGTGCCTCATCAGGTTCTTGCTCGGTCTCTTCGGCCTTAGCGCTCAGAACCTCGTCTTCTTCGAGGTCTTCCAACTCAGGTTCTTCCACAACCGTCGGGTTCTCACGCTCTTCAGCTTGGCGCGCCATTTCCTCGACATGCTTCAACATGCCTTTGCCAACTTGATAAGCCGTCTGGATATTTTCCACAGCCATCTTGGCATCGGTAAAATCCTCGCCGTAATCGACCAGCATATCGACATTTGCGAGCACAGGATTAGAGCGCCATAAAGTGCGCAGTGCGCGGCGGCGAATTTGATCAGGGACCGCTTTCGCCATGAAAACAGAAAAATCGTCGCCCTGTGTCATCGTATCTGGATCGGGCAAGTCAAGCTCAGCAAGCATCTCTGCCTCGCTCATCTCTTCAAGTGCTGCGTGTTCTTCTGCCAGTGCTTGAGCCTCGAGCACGTCTTGCTCTGCCTTGGCTTCGGCCGCGACACCTGCGCGCCGGCGTGCCCAGAAATCTAGTTCACCATTCAATGGACTGTCTCCTTGGGCGCAGGAGCGCGGTACACATCCGAAACTTGACGAATGCGCGCATCGCCAATGCCGTCCTCTTTTAGATCAACGCGGGTCTTATTGCGACGACGTTTGACGAAAACTTCATCCTCGTGGTGCAACTCTATGAAATCCCTGATCCAAGCAATCAGACCTTCTGGCATCGGCACCTTTTCGACCAGCTCTTCACCTGTGTCCGCATAATCCTGCGCCTCATAGGGTGACGCGGTTGCGAGCGTGACTTCAAGCGGGTGTTCATCCTCGCTCGTGCGCATCACGACGTAGATCGCTGGCACCTTCGCAGATAGGCCATGAAGATAAGCTTCCGTATCTGTGCGAAACAGCTCTAGCGGCAAGGTTGCGGCGTGATATTCAATCGCGTCAGCGTCGCGGCGCAGTTCTTTCCATGACGCCTTTCCGGCGCCGGGCAAAACCGCAACGGCTTTCCAAACATGGCGCGCCCAACGTGTCACCCCAGGGACCCTGCGGATGACAACGCCAAGTGGCATAGAGACGGATTTTTGGTCAATTTCGTGCAAAGTGTCCCCAAAGTCGGCTACTAGTGGTTTATGATTGCAAGACTTCCCGCTTTTTTAAAGAAGTATTTAAGCTAAGCCGTCCTTATATTCTCAAAATGCTGCGACGCAGCGTAAAATTATATTTGGTAGCGCTCAACTGGGATGGGATATGGCGCAAAATTGTTCGAACTTGTCGGTTTCAAATTTATTTTCTTCGCAGATGCAGCAATTATTCTTTTGTGCCGAAACTTCAGAAATAAGGTTTACCACGACAGGGAATCGCGGCTAGCCTACGCTGCGGGTTGCTGTTTCGGCGACGGCTACAGGGGCTGAGAATGTCAAAGACACTAGTACTGTGCGATTGCTTGGGTTCGCAAACGCTGGATGCAGATGCCATTGCAGCTGGATGCGGATTGGATTGCTCCAAGGTCTATAGCAGCCTCTGTACAAGTCAGATTGATTTGGCCGCGAAAGAGATCTCAAAAGGCGATGTAATCATCGCATGCCAACAGGAGCGCCAGACCTTCGAGGAACTCGCAGACGAGCTAGGCTTGGATGCCCCCGGATTTGTGGATCTGCGCGACCGTGCTGGCTGGGGTGAAGGCAAAACTGCACCCAAGATGGCAGCATTGGCCTTGGAGGCGACGTTAGCGTTGCCGCTTGGCAAATCCGTCGATGTGATTTCAGAGGGTACATGTTTGATCATCGGCGCAGAAGCGGCGATCACCGCAGCGACGGATTTATGCGAAACTTTGGCCGTCACAGCCGTGGTGCCCAACGCCGATCTTGTACCGCTTGATCGCAGGTTCGATTGTGTCGTTGGCAACGTGCGCAATGTCGCTGGAGCTTTAGGTGGGTTCAATGTTAAAATCGACTCATTGCAGCAGGTTACACCGGGAGGTCGCGGCGCGTTTACGCTCAGCGACCCGCTCGAAGGTGCCGCGTCATCTTGCGATATTATCCTTGATCTCAGCGGGACAACGGCACTGGTCCCAGCCCCCGAGAAACGCGAAGGCTACTTGCGCGCTGACCCAAGCCATGCGCCTGCCATCGCCAAGGCTGTTTTTGAAGCTTCGCAACTGATTGGCACGTTCGAAAAGCCGCTCTTCGTGCGCCTAGAGCCAAGCCTGTGCGCGCACAGTCGTGCAGAACAAATAGCATGTTCAAATTGCCTAAGCGTCTGCCCAACCAGTGCAATTACATCGGCTGGCGAGCATGTGGCAATTGATCCGATGGTCTGCGCGGGCTGTGGGTCGTGTTCAGCTGTGTGCCCGTCAGGCGCAATCAGCTATGATGCGCCACCAATAGATGCGATTTTTTCGCGCTTAAACGCGCTTTCATCGACTTATCGCAGCGCAGGCGGCACATCTGCGCGTTTGTTGGTTCATGACGCGACACATGGTTTGGAAATGATCTCGCTCGCTGCACGCTTTGGACGAGGTTTGCCAGCGAATGTCATCCCTTTAGAGGTGGATGCTTTGTCCGGCTTCGGCCACGCTGAAATGCTTGCGGCACTTGCCTGCGGGTTTGAACACGTAGACCTCCTCATGTCGCCAAAGACAGAGTTGGATGTGATCGAAGCTCAAGCCGATTTGGCGTCTGCGATGGCAGGCACGCAAGCGGTACGTTTGTTACACACTGCGGATCCAGACACGCTCTGTGATGTGCTGTACCAAGATATCGAAAACACGATCAGTTGTGCACCAATCCTGCCAATGGGATCGCGTAGGCAAGTGGCGCGTCTTGCCGCAAAAACCCTTCAACCAGACGCTGAAGTGATCAACCTTCCGCAAAACGCACCCTACGGTGCAGTTGTGGTGGATGAAGACGCTTGCACTCTGTGCCTGTCTTGCGTGTCGCTTTGCCCCTCTGGTGCGTTGGGCGATAATTCGGACCTCCCACAATTGCGCTTTCAAGAAGATGCTTGCTTGCAATGCGGACTTTGTAGCAACATCTGCCCTGAAAAGGCGATCACGCTGAAGCCGCAAATGGATCTGACAGAAGGAGCCTTTAATCAGCGCATTTTGAATGAGGAAGAGCCGTTTGCCTGCATAGAGTGCGGCAGTCTCTTTGGGTCCAAATCCACGATTGCGAAGATCACAGAAAAGCTGGTGGGCAAGCATTCGATGTTTGCCACATCAGACGCGGCAAAGATGATCCAGATGTGCGAAAACTGCCGAATTCAAGCGCAATATCACTCGGCCGATAATCCATTTCAAGGTGGCGAACGGCCTCGGGTACGCACGTCTGAGGACTACTTTTCAAAGCGCAAGGATCATTGACTTTGCAAAGGCGCGCCCAGATCAGCAGGTGTGATCGAGCCTACGTAAGCGGTTATAGCTTCGATTTCGCCCCAAGTGACTTCAATTGGCGCAATCGGAGATGGCAAGTGGGCCGCGAAAGGCTCTGTTATGTTGGTAACTTGGGTGAAAGCTGGATGCGGGCGGAGCATGAAGAATGTCTCAAAGCGTTCTCGCCAATCCGGGAAGGTGCGCATCAGTGCGAAAGACGGCGTCGAGCCAATCGCGTTCATACGGTTACTGTCGTTCACAACATGACAGCGACCACATTGCGTCAGACTAACCTTTTCCCCCAGTGTGGCATCGCCTGTCAGCACGAATTTTTCTTCCACGACTGCTTTGGTCACATCCGCGCTGAACAGCGCCTCGCCATCAGGCTCAAAGGCTTCGATAGTGCGCTTGCCAACGTCCGAGAGCAGCCACTTTTGAAACGCGTCAGTGTACGGCCCATCGGTTTTAGACAGGTACCAGACAGTATCGCCGTGCGCAAAGACGGGCGTACCAGTGCTGCCAAAAACCGCATCCACGGTGTCATCACCCAGCGTAATGCGCACGCCTGTCTTCAACGAAAACCTTGGCAGCAAGTGTTTCAAAAAGTCCGTTTCAACCAAGATTTCAGGGGCTTGCAAAGTAAACGCTTTTTGTTGCGCCGAGAGTGGTGTGGCGAACAAAAAAGCTATGAGACCAAGGTTTCGAAACATTGCACCGCGTCCATCCAGATTAGTTTGGTTGCGGCCAAGCCTAGGGGCGCTAGGGTGCATCCGTCAACATTTGCAAATTTCAAAGGAAGCGAACATGAGCGAAGAGTTTAACATGTCGATGCGTAAATTTCTCAAACAAGTTGGCGTGACGTCCCAGCAAGCCATCGAAAATGCGATGCGCGAAGCGGTTGGTACAACCGGTAAAAGTTTTGAAGCAAAGATGGTGTTAGCAATTGACGGTATCGAACTTGAGCATGTCGTCACAGGCAAGATTGAAGGCGCATAATGGCACTTTCACGCGAAGACGCTTTGGCGTGCTTGAAAGGAATCAAAGCCCCTTCCGGCGTTGATTTGGTCGAAGCTGGCTTGGTCCGTGCCTTAACCGTTGAGGCTGATAAAGTCCGCTTCGTTATGGAAGTGGACAAACCTGATCCATTCATGGCGGCCAAGGACGAGGCAGAAGCGAAGTTGAAAGCGCTTGGTGCCGTCGCAGTCTCCATCGTGATGACGGCACACAGCAAACAACCTGCGCCGCCGCCTGACTTAAAAGCGAACCGTACATCCGAGCCAACAGGCCCTGAAAAAATCGCAGGGATCGAGCGCATTATCGCGGTCGCCTCTGGCAAAGGCGGCGTTGGAAAATCGACCGTTGCGTCGAACCTTGCTTGCGCTTTGGCCGCAGAAGGACGACGCGTTGGTATCTTGGATGCGGATGTTTACGGACCCTCGCAACCGCGCATGCTTGGCGTATCTGGCCGCCCGCAAAGCCCCGATGGCAAAATCATTTTACCGCTGCGAAATTATGGCGTCACGATGATGTCGATTGGCTTGATGACCAATGAGGATCAAGCTGTGGTTTGGCGCGGTCCGATGTTGATGGGCGCTTTGCAACAGATGCTTAATCAAGTGCAATGGGGCGCGCTTGATGTTTTGATCGTAGATCTTCCGCCGGGCACAGGTGATGTTCAGATGACTCTGGCCCAAAAGGCGCATCTGGATGGGGCTGTAATTGTTTCGACCCCGCAAGACGTAGCTTTGCTCGATGCGCGCAAAGGCATTGATATGTTCAACCAAATGGGCACGCCTGTGATTGGGATGATCGAAAATATGAGCACGCATATTTGTTCAAGCTGTGGGCATGAAGAGCATGTCTTTGGCCATGGTGGCGTAAAAGCAGAGGCGGAGAAACTTGGCGTGCCTTTACTTGCGGAAATCCCTCTGCATTTGGACATTCGCGTCGCTGCTGATGGTGGTGCACCTATTGTAGTCTCAAAACCTGACAGCACGCAGGCTAAAGCCTTTCGCGATGTTGCGAAAGCCTTGATAGCGGACAACAAAGCATGAGCACCCCCAGCTTTCCACCGCTTTTCAGTGGGCTTGGCGTTGAAGGGCAAATTGACCCCTTTGACAAAGCCTGTGTAGAAGCTGCGCGCGGCTGTGATGCTGGGTTGGTTGTATATAATCTTGGTGCCTCGACCCTTAAGGCTGCGCTTATTTTTGCCCCTGACGTAGTGCTTGAGGACGCGATGGCGATGCTGCCCCTGTGTGGTGTTGGGTTCCAGAATGCTCTCGGCGCACTCGCTCCACCCGAAGTGGCTGTTCACCTTGATTGGAATGGCGGGATAAGGGTGAATGGGGCGGCCTGCGGGCAGATGCGCGTATCTGCGTCTTCGGACGATCCCAAAGCGCAACCTGATTGGCTGGTTGTTGGTTTAGAAATTCCGCTTTGGCCCGAAAATGACGAGACTGGCGATACGCCAGATCAAACCGCGCTTTATGCGGAAGGCTGCGCAGATGTGAATGCGATTGATCTGCTGGAGTCTTGGGTGAAACACACGCTTGTTGGGATCAATACCTGGCTCGAAAGCGGCGCTGGCCCTTTGCATAATGACTGGCGTGGCTTGGGGTGTGGCATTGGCGAAGAGGCGGTGCTGAATGGCCTCAAAGGGACATATCTCGGTGTTGATGAACGCTTTGGCATGTTGCTACGCGACGATGAAACCACCCACTTGATCCCACTCACACACCTGCTTGAAGGCAATTGATATGATGTTAGCACGCGCGATCCATTTTGATGAGAGCGATATGAATATCTTTCACTCACCTGCTCGCACTGGCGAGTGGTGCATCTCTGGCGGCTTTGAGTTCTCCAACTGGAGTGAAGGCGATCTGACCGGCAAAGCAAGACAAGCGTTTGCCAATGGTTGGTTGGGTGGAGAGACCTTCGGTCGCGTGTCTGTGGTTGCAGTCACCCAAGTCGAACCTGCGGAAATAGACGCATTGGTTGACGCGCTTGCCCAGCATTTCGTGGATATTTACGGTGCACCCTCGCTGGACGCCGCGCGCGGTGTGGCCCATGACGAAGTGATGCAGATGGTCGATATTTGTGACGGCCAAGCGCCCAACACATTGCTTTTGGTATCGCGTGATTTGACAGAAGCAGGCGTTAAAGAAAGTTACCGTATTGTTGAACCGCAAGATGCAGGGATAGAGCAATTTGCGATCCACGGCTCATTGGATGATGAGCATCAACACTGAGCGATTGTGCGATCATTTCTAACCTTAGAGTGCCAATGTGTTGTTTTGATGGGTTAGCTGCTTGAGAAATACTAATTTCATTCAGTAAAAGCTCGCTGACACGATTGATTCGTGCAGTATTTTGTTTTCGTGATTTTAATAAAACGCGGCAGGTGTTCCCACCTTCATGCGTTTGCCGTACATCGCGCTGAGGGATCTAAAAATCAAAGATGTAGACATGGCCTAATTGGCGTGCCTTGGGATGGCGGCACAACCAACCGATCTGGCCCACGTCACGGGCTGCACCAATTGCGTGATATGTCGACCATGATGCGTGCTCAAAGCGGTGCGACGGGTGTGCGTCCGTTTGAGGCTGCTAATTGTGCAGATCTTGGCGATATCGCGCCAAAACCTGCGGACCTGATTGACACTATGGCGTGGGTTACTGTGTTCTATGATGATGTCAAGGACGCAGGTATTCGACCGCTGACTACAGGCGGAGATCACTTAACGTCTTTGCCTGTTCTGCGGGCGTTTGCCAAAAATCGACCCTTATCGATGATCCATTTTGACAGCCACACAGACCTTTTTAACAGCTACTTTGGTGGTACGAAATATACCTACGGCACCCCTTTCCGACGTGCAGCTGAAGAGTGATTACTTGATCTCAAAAGCGTCGTTCAAATTGGTATTCGCGGAACCGCCTACGACAACGAGGATCGTGATTTGCTGATGCTGTCGGGATCCACATCATTCCAATAGAGGAATTTCACGCCCGTGATGTGGATGATTTGATGAACTGAGGTCTGCGTAATAGTTGGAGCGACAGAAACTTATATTTTGTGCGATATCGATTTTATTGACCCAGCCTTTGCGCCTGAGATTGGCGGGCCGAATTCTTATCAGGCGAATCAGGTCGTTCCGTCCTTGGACAAAGTGAACATTATTGACGCAGACTTGGTCGAAGTGTCGCCCCTCTTCGATCCGAGTAGTGAGACAACCTTTTTGGGAGCCTCAGTTGTGTTCGAACTTCTTTGCGTAATAGTAAGCTAGCATTGCCGCAAAAGCGGGCGGTGAGAGAGCGGGTTAGAGGGTCGAAAACCTGAGTAAGTCGCAGAAAGAATGAAAGCAGTGGAGCAGTAAGATTAGTTGGCTTTTCGATTTTATGCAGGGATGGGATGGCTACCGCGCAGCTGACGTGGCGCGGGTGAACGCGCGGTATGGCTTTATTATTGAACCGTTTGCGCCCCTTATTGCGCATGCAAAAGTGCTTGATATCGCGTCGCATGATGATCGTTGGAGTTATGCTTTTGCAGGGGCCGGTGCTGCGGAGGTACATGCTGTCGAAGCGCGCAGCGCGTTGATCGAGCAAAAGACGATTCTCCTTAAACTGATTTCAAACAACGCGCAACGTTCACTCATGGTGATCTTTACGCAGAGCTCGACAGGCTTATCGCGCAGAACGCACAGTTTGACGTCGTTGCTTTGTTTGGGATTTTGTACCACGTCATGGATCACTATGAGCTGCTCGCGCCGGTTAAGCTGCTGAATCCTGAAGTGATAATTATAGACTGTGAATTTATGTCTAAACCCAATCCGATGATCCAGATAATGTGTGAAAGCACTGACAATGTCTTGAACGCGACTGGAATAATTGAGGATCAGAACGAAACCTTAGTCGATACCCCGAGCGTCGGCGCGATGGAGCGGTTTGCAGAGGTTTTAAAGTGTAGGCTTGTTTGGTCCGACTGGGACAGTCTAGCAAAAGACGAGCGTCGCGGCATGCGTGACTATTTTCGGGGCACCCAAAAATGCCGACGCACTTGCGCGCTTTACCCACTAGCGTATGACGTCGCCTAGATCCATTTCCGACCGAGTTGATCGCCAAGATCTTAAAGCTCTTGCTATAAGCAGCGAGCATGCTCATCATTCGATTAAATATCGGAAGCTGATGCGAGGTGAAGTCATGGTGAATTGTCTTGTTGCTAGAGTTGTGCTGATCAAACGTGCAGTGGTTGTCAGCCTATTGAGTGCTACGCCGCTGGCCGCACAGACCACTGCTGTTGATCCGATCCGTTTAGCGGGCACCGTTTTTGCGGATGAGATCACCGGGATTTCTTATGAGAAGGGGGGCTGTATCGTTGCTGTTGCAGAACCTGTTCGTCGCTCTGGTGTGGCCAAGGCTGGGCAAATTCTTGTGGAATTGGATGCCAGCGAAGCGGGGCTTAAACAGAAGACTGCAGAGGCGCGTGTTCTAGATTTGGAAGCGGCGGTTTTTGAACGTCAACTGGCCATAGATGCGGCGCAAGCGAGCGTTGAGCGGCGTGCGCAAGAGCTAGAGCTGGTGGGTAAAGAATTCGCGCGCAATGAAAAGATCTTTCGCAGAGGATTGCTTAATGAAACCGCGATGGAGGCTGTGGAAAGCCGCTTGATGAATGCGACTTTTGCAGCGGATCAGGCCAGCGAAACGCAAGCCAATGCGGTTTCTGCGAAGAAACGGGCGCAAATTGCCTTGGAGATTGGCAAGCTGGATGTGCAATCACAGCAGGTTAGTTTGGATGCGCTGACCCTGCGCGCACCATACGATGGTGTATTGCTTGGGTTTGATCCCAAGGTTGGTGATTGCGTGAGTGCAGGCGCGTCCGCTGCGCAGATCTATGCGCCGCATGAGAAAGCGGTCGAAGTGTTTGTTAATGTGACGCAGCTTGTCTCGCGCGTAGAGACGGGCATCGAAGTCGGAGCAGCGGTCACAATCGCGCGCATCAATGGCGAGACCTGTGAAGGAAGGTTCACTTGGATCGGAACCGAAGCAGATTTGGAAAACCAATATGTCAAATCCTCGATTGATGTGAATGAAGCCTGCGCGCCCCAGCTCTTTTTGAACGAAGCTGTGGAAGTGGAACGCCTCGCCGATCCATCTTAGCGAGGTTTAAGGAGCCTGCTTGCTGTCGTTTGCGAATCGGTTTTCGCGGATTGTGCGGCTGAAATCCAAGAAACATGCCATTGAAAACGGAAGTTGGTTGCAAAAATAGCTTTTCTCAAGGGCAAATTGTACTCATCTCACGCTTGGCCCTTTTCCAAATCGCGAAAGTGCATATAATTGTTACATTCGTTCTTGCTGCTACGCGGGACGCAGCAATCTGGGGGCACTATTAAATGATACGATCCGAGTTGATCCAAAAACTGGCTGACGAAAATCCTCATCTTTATCAACGCGACGTCGAGCGTATCGTAAATACCGTCTTTGAGGAAATCACCGAAACGATGGTGCGCGGCGATCGGGTAGAGCTGCGCGGCTTTGGTGCTTTCTCTGTTAAAAAGCGTGATGCGCGCGTCGGTCGTAACCCGCGGACAGGTGAGTCTGTGCCTGTTGAGGAAAAGCATGTGCCTTTCTTCAAGACTGGAAAATTGCTGCGTGATCGGCTGAACGGAAAGTAATTCATGCGTTATTTTAAGTACCTCTTGCTCGCTGCAATTGCGGTGGTGCTTGTGTGTGTTTCACTCGCAAATCGCGAGATGGTAATGTTGGAATTGTTGCCTGCGGATTTGGCAGGACTGATGGGTATGGAGTATTCGATCAACTTGCCGCTGTTCGTTATTATTTTTGGTGGTGTGGGCGTTGGACTTATGGTTGGCTTTCTCTGGGAGTGGATCCGCGAGCACAAACAACGCGCAGAAGCTGCAGCGCAGCGCCGTGAAATGGATCGCATGAATCGCGAAATCAAGCGTTTGAGGGCAGACAAGCTCGAGGGCAAAGATGACGTCCTCGCGATTTTGGACGAAACGAGCTAAGCGCCGATGCCTGTCTTAGTGGCTCCGGGTGATGGCTTTGAGCGGAGCAGCGATACGTCCGTAAAAATTTGCGGCCTGACTACATTGACCGACGTCAAAGCGGCGAGTGACGCTGGCGCGAACTATGTCGGCTTCGTTTTCTTCGAGAAATCTCCACGAAATCTGAATGTAAAAGACGCGCAAGCGCTTGCGATCGAGGTTCCGATGGGTATTGCCAAAGTGGCCTTGGTGGTGGATGCCAGCGATGAGGCGCTGGATGCGATTACCGCATCTGTGCCGCTTGATATGTTACAGCTACATGGTCACGAAACGCCTGAACGTGTCACCGAGGTGAAGGCGCGCTATGGCCTGCCTGTGATGAAAGCTATCGGTGTTGCGGATGCCAGTGATCTGCCTGCAATTGATCAGTATGCGGCGGTCGCGGATCAGCTATTGATTGATGCGAAGCCGCCGAAAAATGGGGCGCTGCCTGGGGGCAATGGGCTGGCTTTTGATTGGCGTTTGCTAGCAGGGCGTGAGATTGGCGTGCCGTGGATGCTTGCAGGTGGTTTGAATCCAGACAATGTCGCTGAGGCGGTGCGCATGACAGGGACACGGCAGGTCGATGTGAGTTCAGGTGTAGAAGCAACCCCCGGTCAAAAAGATGCGGCGTTGATCACAGCCTTTGTCAAAGGCGCGCGCATTTGACGTGCGGCTTGATCGCGACTGTTTTGCTTTCACTTATTGGCAGCTTGAGTCCGCATAGCCTTCACGCTGACACGGCTGGTCGTTTTGTCTTTGGGGGCGTTCGGTGCGACTATTTCTTAGCGCTGCCCGAGCCGGCCGCGGGACTGACGGCCCTGGTTGTGGCGCTTCATGGCTATGATGACACATTCGCGTAATTTCGCGAGTCAACGCAGCTTGAAGCGAGCGCGGATCTTGCGGGTGTGGCTGTTTTGTTCCCGTAAACGTCGCCTGATACTATTGGGAAAGCGGCGTGAATTGTGGGCAAGCGGACGGCGGATCAGGATAATTTTGGCACCCTGATGTTCACGATTGTAGACATCACAGAAACGCATAACATTGATCCTAAACGCGTGTTTCTTGTCGGATATGCAAATGGGGGGAGCATGGGCTTAGCAGCTTGCGTACGCGCGCGGATGCTTTTGCGGCAATCGTTGCGGTCGCTGGAAATATAAGCGTGCGGGATTGGCAAACGTGTGATCCAGAGCATCGCGTGCCAGTTTTAAATATTCACGGCACGACGATGATGTGGTCGGGATGACAGGCGATCCCGTGACCGGGGTTCCAAGTATGCCTGCCTTGTTAGGTCGTTGAGCTGACTGGAACGGTGTCGTACGAAATGAAAGTGCGAATTCCTATTCCAATGGATATTTGATGCACTATTTCGATTGGGACGGCAAATTGGTTGCCAAGCTGGCAGCGCTCTCTGAAGCTGGTCATGATTGGCCCATAGGATTTGATGATCGATACTATTCCAGTGGTGAAATTTGGCGCTTTTTCGATAGTGTCGCCCATTGGTCGCCTCCGAATGGCTAAGAGCGCTTTACGAGCGTGAACGCAGGCGATACCAAGCGGCAAGCGTAGGGAGATAAGACTATGGCGGACGATCTTTTCAATTCATTCATGAACGGTCCTGATGAAAACGGACGGTTTGGTGATTTCGGTGGGCGCTTTGTGTCCGAGACTTTGATGCCGCTGATCCTGTCCCTTGAGGAAGAGTATGAAAAGGCCAAAGAGGACGAGAGTTTCTGGGCTGAAATGCACGACCTTTGGACGCATTATGTGGGCCGTCCGTCACCGCTGTATTACGCAGAGCGTCTGACTGAGCATCTTGGCGGCGCGAAAATTTATCTTAAACGTGACGAGCTAAACCACACAGGCGCGCATAAGATTAACAATGTGCTAGGCCAGATCATTTTGGCGCGTCGCATGGGCAAAACGCGGATCATCGCGGAAACTGGCGCGGGTCAGCACGGTGTTGCGACTGCTACGGTCTGTGCGAAGTTTGGGCTCAAATGCATCGTTTACATGGGTGCGCATGACGTAGAACGCCAAGCGCCGAACGTGTTCCGTATGCGCCTTTTAGGGGCGGAAGTGATCCCTGTTACTTCTGGTCGGGGCACATTGAAAGACGCGATGAACGACGCGCTGCGCGATTGGGTGACCAACGTGCGTGATACGTTCTATTGTATCGGCACTGTCGCTGGTCCGCATCCGTATCCTGCGATGGTCCGCGATTTCCAAAGCATCATCGGCAAGGAAGTCCGCGAGCAATTACATGAGGCGGAAGGGCGTTTGCCCGACACGGTGATCGCCGCGATTGGTGGCGGGTCTAACGCGATGGGTCTGTTTTTCCCCTTCCTTGACGATAAATCTGTGAACATCATCGGTGTCGAGGCGGGTGGCAAAGGCGTCAACATGAAGATGGAGCACTGTGCATCGCTCACAGGCGGTCGCCCCGGTGTTTTACATGGCAACCGCACCTACCTGCTGCAAGATGACGATGGCCAAATCCTAGAGGGCTATTCGATCTCAGCTGGCCTTGATTATCCGGGCATCGGGCCAGAGCACGCGTGGTTGCACGAAATTGGTCGCGCGAAATATGTCTCGATCACTGACAAAGAAGCACTTGAGGCGTTCCAATTGTCCTGTTCGCTTGAGGGGATCATTCCCGCGCTAGAGCCATCGCACGCGCTCGCGCATGTGACGAAGATTGCGGGTGATTTACCGTCAGATCATTTGTTGGTGATGAACATGTGTGGTCGCGGTGACAAAGACATCTTCTCAGTTGCGAGGCACCTTGGCTTTGACATGAGCGGCCCTGAGGGACGCGTGTTTGAATAAGCACGCTTGCATTTAGACATAGAGAGGCACCTTTATTGGGTGCCTTTTTGGTTCTAAGGGAAGCGATTAGATCAAAGGTGCGGCTGTCTTTGCCAGTGCTTCGAGTGTGTCAGGGGCGTCACCCACAATCGCAAAACTTCCGGCCGTGATTTTTCCACGTTGCCATGTGCACATCTCCGAAGGCGCGTAGCGCAGGCTCTGCCGCGGTGCCAGATCCGTTTTGCAAACCAAACAGTGCGATGACTGCGCCCTCAGCGTTTGTGTACATCATTTGCGCCACAGGTTTTCCGGCGGCCACCAAAAGCCGCGCGCCCTGGAAGGTCCAACCGGCATCGCCGAGATCGGGGACTTTGAAATCCACACCAATCTCTTTGCTCAGCCAACTCTCGATATGGGCTTGCTCGCTTGCGGGAACCTCAAACAAGTGGCGCGTCTGTTTCGCGTAGACCTGATGGTATTCCGCAACCTCTGCCAGCCAACTGCGCGCGCTTGCTACTTGCTGGCTGGTGCGCTTGCCGATTGCGAGAACCACATCCCAGCCGCGCCGAGTGCCGCACCAATCACCAAAGACGCGGCAAGCGCGCGCAAGGGTGCGGCGTTCGTGTTCGCAGGCGTCGGTGCAGGGGCGGCGAACTGGGCCGTTTCGGGTGGGATGGGCATATCCAGCAGGCTGTCCATCGCGCTATTAAGGTCGATGTTAAGTAAGAACAAGCTCTCAAGCTCCGCTGCGATGCTGGGGTCATTCGCGGCCATCTCGTCCACCGTTTGGCATTCGTCAGCTGTGAGGGCACCGTCCACATAGGCACCAAGTATGATCTTCAGATCTTCACTGAAGGGAGCGTGATCGCTCATCTGTGGCTTCCTTTCTGGTCGGCCAATGCCGTGCGTAATTTGACGCGTGCGGAGGATAGACGGGACATGACTGTGCCGATAGATCTTTCTAAGATGTTGGCGGTTTCGGCGCAGCTGTGCCCTTCAATTGCGACGAGTAAAAGAACCGTGCTTAACCCTTCTGGTAAAAGCGCAATCTGCTGTAGAACTTGTCCGGCATAAGCGGATGTTTCGCTATCGCTTGAGGTTTGTAATTCACCGCTTTCTGCGGCATCTTCTTGACCTTGTCCGATGCGAACACTGCGTTTGCGAGTCTCATCGATCCAGATATTACGCATCAGACGATACATCCACGCATCGAGCCGCGTACCCGCTTGCTATTGATCTGCTTTCGACAAGGCGCGCGTGCAAGAAGTTTGCACCAGGTCATCCGCATCGGGCCAATCACGGGTTAATGACCACGCAAAGCGCCGCAAGCGCGGCAGCAATGGCACAAGGCCGTCAGACAGCGAAGTCACAAAAGGGTCCTGCGTTGGATCATATGCCAGCTTAGGCTGTGTGTGCCCAAGCTGGCAACCGTTTTAGTATTTCGACGGCGTGCCGCGCAGCGCCATTTGTAGCGCTGTATAAGACCATGTGTTGCGGCCCCCGCGTTCACGTATTTCTGCAAGCTGAACACGCGCACCGTCTTCGTCGCCGTAAGCCAGCAGGCCCTGACCCATGTAAGAGCGCGCGAGAATGTAGTTGGGATCGATGCTCAGCGCCGCCTCATAGAACTCCATCGCGACAGCGTGATTGCCGAGTTTACGGTTTGTGAAGCCACGGTAGTTCAGAATGCGCGGATCGTTCTGGTTTTCAGCGGCGTCGAGCACTGCTAGCGCGTTCAGGTACTGACCTTCATAAGCCATTTCGCGGGCTGCAAGGTAGAGTTGGTCGTCTGAGAAATTATGGCTTTCGACCTTCAGGCATTTCTTGGTGTCCTTGTCATAGACCATGCCCTTTTTACATTTCTTTGTAGTGTTGGTTTTCGTAGGCGGTGTTTCATCGCCCGCAGCAAACAGGGCGGCAGGGGTGCCAAGCATCACGCCGGCAGCAATGAGGGCGGAGGAGAAGACTGTGACCTTAGACATGTTTTTATTCCTTTGTTGAGCCGAGATCAGCGCGACTTGGAAGCGCGCTATTTTGGGCGTTGTGATAGGATAACTGGTCAACTTTCAACTTTCTTCGCTATGATTTAGATTTTTTTCACCAAAGGCCAAATGTCGCGCGAACAATTGGTGGCAAGGATCCAGTCTAGGGGGATTTCTGCAATGCCTTAGGCCGCACCTGCAAGGCTGCCGACCATCAAAGAGCGGCCGCAATTGTCGCCACCTGCGAGGATATTGGCCTCGACCGCCGTTTGGTAGCAATCTGTATTGGCGAGGATGTGGAACGCCAGTGGCATGCCTTGGTGGAGATGACAGGGTCGGCCCGTGATTTCGCCGTAAGCGATGCTGTCGATCTCGCTGGTATCGAGAGCGGCTTGCAAAAGCGGTTCGCGCTTTGCCGCAGTTTTTAGCGCGTGTTGCAGGTCTGTGCCGCTTAGGACATCAGCGAGGAGATCAGCGAAAATGCCCGCATAATGATCTGCTGCTTCATTGACGTTGGTAATGTGCACAGCCGCTGTGATGCGATCTGCAAAACCATCGCTACCGCGATAGCACGCAACCACCGCAGGCAGCGTCGCGATGGCTGGGTGTTGGTCATCGTCTGTGCCAGACGGCGCACGTTGATCCGCTGCGATATTGTCGAGCGCGCCGCGCGTGGGGCGGTCTATGTAACCTTGATATGCGCCACCCGCACCAAAATGTGCCACAAACGCATCTTGATAGGCCGTCACATCAAACCCGTCGCTCGTCCCTATGCAGCGGATCGCGAGGGCGAGCACTTCGCCATATTGGCTTTGATCGCCATCCTTGCGCGTGGCGTGGGCGAAATAGGCGGGCACGCCGTCATAGTTCTGCGCATTGATTGGCACAAAAACGGGGCTGTTGCCGGAGATACTTGCGATGCGAGCGGGATCGTAGATCCAATGCGTGCCAAGCGTGGCAGCATCCGCGACAAGCGCGCCCATGAGGGCGGCCGCATTAGGATTGGGCTGTGTGGTCATAAAGCTTAAGCACCTCCAAAGGTACGATTTCAGTGGCACTTTGATGGGTCGCGGCCAGGTTCACCAAAGGCGCGCAGCCCTCGTCATGCGCTTGCAAGAAACGACCTGCGCAGAGGCACCATTGATCGCCGTCTTTCAAACCTGCAAAGCCGAACTCTGGGCGCGGCGTGCTTAGATCGTTGCCCACATATTTGGAAAAGGCCAGAAACTCTTTCGTGAGAAGGGCCGCGACCGTGTGAGACCCTTGATCCGCATCACATGTATTGCAGAACCCGTCGCGAAAGAACCCTGTAAGGGGATCGGTGCTGCATAGGCTTAGCTCTTCACCAAGGACATTGAGGCTGGGGTCTTTTTGCATGCATTAGAGTCCTTCTGCGATCTTGCGGAAAATTTCGACGTTGTAATCGCTCACACCTGCCTCGCGGAATTTGCGGTCTGCTGCATTGCTTGCGATCACAACACCCAAGGGGCGATTGATGTAGATGTATTGACCGTAGACCCCACGCGCGAGGAATTCTCCCTCGCGGCCATCGCTGGGCATCCACCATTGATAGCCGTATCCATATTCACCCGCGCTTGTTGGAGCGGAAGAGACGGTGGAAACAGCAACCCAATCTGCGGGGACAATTTGCTGGAAGTTGTATGCGCCATTTTGCAAGAACATCTGCCCCATACGGGCGTAATCGCGCGTGCGCAGGTTCAAGCCACCCAGCACAAAGGCCACGCCATTGCCGTCGGTTAGGTAGTAAGGGCTGGCCTCCAGCCCCATCGGTTTGATGATTTTCTCGGAAAGCAGCGGCGCAATCTCGCGACCCGTCGCGCCGCGAATGACCATGGAGATGATATGCGTGTCGATAGACACATACTGCCAGTCGGTGCCGGGCTCTGCGAAAGTTTTGCTCAGATTAACGGCGAAACCATCCATAGACCCTCCCAGCGCCAGTACGCGGCCCATTTTGTTGATGTCACTGCTTTGATCGAGATAGTCCTCATCAAAAGTTACGCCGCTCGCCATGTTCAGCACGTTGCGGATGCTCGCCCCATCGTAAGCCCCTCCCTTGAGGGACGACGCGTATTGGGTGACGGGATCATCGATTGAAGCAATTGCGCCTTCCTCAAGCAGAACGCCGAGCAGAGCAGAGAGATAGCTTTTAGCGATCGACCAAGAGATGCGCAGATCGTCAGGGTCTGTGCCTTGGTAATAGCTTTCATGCACCATCGCACCGTCTTTCAACACGACGAGCGAGGTAACGGTGCGATCCTTGATCCATTGCTTCATTTCGCTGTCGAGGGCCATTGCGTCGCCCACAGTTATTGCAGTCACAGGGCCGTCGCCGCGCGGCACATCGACGGACAGGAAGGCGGCGTTCATGCCTGAGAAATTGGTGACGATCTTATCTTCCGTGAAGAGCGTGCGCACGGCGATCAGGCGTTTCAGCTCTTCCCGTTTCCAGATGCCGATTGCGATGGCAACGATGGCGAGGATCAAGATGGCTTGTGTGAAATACTTGAAAATGTGGCGCATGACCGTGGCTCCCTTTGGATTACACAAGCACGTTGCGTGGTGAGAGGCAAATTAGGTTAGTTGAAGAGGACGATCAGGACGAGCACGAGCATCCCTGTTGTGATTGGTCCCTAAACCCAGCGCTCTTTGCGCGATCCAGTTCATCCCCGTTGAGAGCATTTGCAGGGCGAGCACGGCCCATGCTGTCCAACGGGGCCAATGGGGCCAAAGCCCAGCGGCCGAGGTGACGGCGGCGGCCATCGCGAGAACGATGGAGATCGACACGGCAGCGCTTATGCGGTTCTGCGTTGGGAGTTTGGATTCATGCTGACCGCCTTGCGTTTAACGCCCCCACGGCGCACCTGCGATCAAGCAAAGCTGGAAGAGGATCGTTGCTGCGATGATGAGAAGGTAGAGGTTTGCTGCGATGTGGGTCATGCCAACTTAGTCCCTTAGTCGATCTAGAGAGCATTTCATTTTTGCGTTTCCAAGCATCTACAATTCCACGATAACCTACCAATCTATCATGGATGGAGATCATCAGAGTCTTTATTGCTTCTTTGTTCTGAGCGTCTTTTTTCTTTAGGGCGAAAGGCTTTGAAAGAAAAAGGCCGAGAAACCTTCTTTCGATAAGAAGGCGCATGCGTGTTAAGCTATATGGCGGAACTAAAGGAATAGAGCCTCCTAGCCCCCAAAAGTCATCCTTTGAAGTCGGCTTTTCTTCGATAAGAAAGCGATTGCATTCGATCTGGAATTCATAGCTTTGATTTAGATACTTTATCTGAAAAATAGAAAGCTCACCGACGACATTGCAACGCACAAAAGACCAAGAGTGCCCATTCGCATCTGATCCATTTGGTGAGCTTGAGAATACACCGCGTCTAAATCCCATATCTTCCAATAAAGTGCCGACGACTTCGTCAAACTGAGAAACGATATGGCTGTGCGATTGTTTCATCCCCGAAACTTATCCGCTAGCTTTTGCATCGCGCTGCGCGTGTCTTTGACGGGCTCAGGAGGTACTGCCTTTTCCTTTTTCTCAGCCGCAGCCTTCACAGTCTTCGAGGATCGCGCGGGGGCGGTGCGCAAAGACACTGCGTTCAAGAAACGGCCAGAGTCGCCAGAGGCTAGCTCTTTCGCGCCATTGGAGCAGCCGCGCGTTACGTCGTCGAGCCAATCCGCTTCGGACTTGGCGAAATCGCTTAGGACATAGCCTGCAACCCGATCTTTGTGACCAGGATGACCGATGCCGAGGCGCACGCGCTGGTAGTGCTCGCCGATGTGTTGGTGGATCGAGCGAAGACCGTTGTGGCCGGCGTGTCCGCCACTCATCTTCACGCGGACTTTGTTTGGGGCGAGGTCGAGTTCATCGTGAAAGACCGTCACATCGTCTGGGGTCATTTTGTAAAAACGCATGGTTTCGCCAACAGATTGACCGGAGAGGTTCATGAAGGTCGCGGGCTTGAGCAGCAGCACCTTCTCAGAGCCGAGCGTGCCGGAACACACCTGCCCTTGAAACTGCGATTTCCAAGGGGTGAAGCCATGATCGCCAGCGATTTCATCGACAACCATAAAGCCAATGTTGTGGCGGTTCTTGGCGTATTTCGCGCCCGGATTACCCAAGCCTACAAAAAGCTGCATCTTATCGCTCCAAAAATAATATGCATCGACGTTGCTCACGTGGCGCGTATCAAGTGTGTTTGACGTGATGTGGCGGGTTTTAAAAGGCTTGTCGAGAGGCAGCCTTTTCTAGCGTGTCCAAAACGCGCCCGTTGGTTCAGTAAAAATGGCTGGACAAAAGTTTTGTTTTTGATGCAACCTTGGCTCATCAAAAGTTGCCATGAATAGTGGGCCATAAACGCCTGCCTGGACTTAGATTTGCTATTCAAGCAGATTGTATCTGCAAACGAAAAAGTTAGGTCTGTCGCTTCATGTTTTGGAGGCGCGTTATTTCTAGCCGCTCGTTTTGAGCTCTAGACTGCTCAGTTTTTAGTTGCTGTTTTTCGCCTTTTTTTCAAAAATTCTCGTCTGGGCACGCATGACGTCTTGTGCGGAGATGCTCTACTTTGGCCGACGTCACATAGGAAAACTGATGTTTAAAATACCTCTTATTGCTTTCGCTGTTCTTGCAGCCTCTACAACCTACCTTCTTGCACAAGACCGCATTGATACCAATTTGCTCGCGACAGGGGATTGGAGTGTGAACAAAGTTGCCTATCCTGAAGATCCCGCCGGGGATACCTGTTTGGCAGAAACGAACAATGCGTTTCAAACATTGAACCTTTATGGCTATAAAGAGAACTGATTGCAGGTCGTTGTGGCGGACAATCGATGGAATATCAGTCAGGACACTGTCGCGTTTACAATCTCGACAGAGACGTTTTCACGCGCCGCTGAAGGCCCAGCTTATACCAACAATATTTCTTTCGACGTGCTTGACCGTAGCGAAGCGCAAACCCTTATGGACGCCATCGGTCGTGACCTGACCCTGAACGTCACAACAACTAAGGGCAAATCGCTCGGAGATTTCTCCCTCAAAGGATCACAAGCCGCGATGCGCGCCTTTGCGCCGAGTTGGGATGGCATTCACCAAGCAAGTGCAGCCGCGACTTCATCGGATCCGTTTATTGACACATCAACTTACAGCCGATCATACGATCATACGATCAAACGCTCGAAGATGGCACATGGCAAACATGGTCTGTCGAAAACGGGTCTTATAATGACAATGGTAACTGGGGCGTTGATATTCGTGGCGAAGGGCCGCTCGGCGAATTTCTCGGTAACTTGGGAGTCTCTTGCCAACCCACGATTAGCTGGCAATGGCCCCGCACCTATCTTGACGCATCGTCTATTCCCGATGAGGCGATGTCGGCACTGATGCAATTTGTCTGCCGTGAAAGCTAGGGAGCGTTTTCACAGGGCTTGGGAACTTTTGAAATGAATATTTATGGGTTTTCTTGCACCGAAGGAACCGGTTGAAAAAGCGTTGGCGTGATTTGAAGTCAAAGCCACGACAGTTCAAGACTTGGGGTCGGAGTCATCAACATCTGACAAAAAAACGGGGCCTGAAGGGACCCCGTTTAAGGCTATTAGAACGAAAGAGCGATTATTCGTCGTCGCCGCCTTGCTCTGTTGTTGGGACGTCTGCTGCATCCACTTCTTCGCCATTGTCTTCGTTGTCGGAAGATTTCAGGCCAGATGGCGCGGAGAGGTTCGCAACAACGAAGTCACGATCAATCGTAGGCTTGGCACCCGCTGGAAGCGTGATGTCAGAGATGTTGATGGTGTCGCCAACGTCCAAACCAGTCATATCAACTGTCAACTTCTCAGGGATATCACCCGCGGTAACAATCAACTCGACCTCTGGACGAACTGTTGTCAGAACGCCACCGCGCTTGATGCCCGGTGCTGCTTCTTCGTTGATGAACTCAACAGGAATAAACAGGTTGATCTTCGTCGTACGCTTGAGGCGCATGAAGTCGATATGTGTCGGCAAGTCTTTCACAACGTGACGCTGTACATCGCGGCAGATGACGCGAACGTCGTCGTGGCCTTCGACCTTCATGTTCAAAAGCGTGGACTTAAAGCGACCTGCTTTAAGAGCTTTGAGTAAAACATTGAAAGGAACGTTGATAGGAAGAGGATCTGCGTCGCCACCAAAAATGATGCCAGGCACCATGCCTGCACGACGTGCTTGACGAGCGGCGCCCTTGCCTGTCCCCGTACGGACCTCAGCGTGGAAGTCAGGAACTTCTCCAGCCATAATATATTCTCCAAGTGTTAGAGCGAAGTGCCTCCAAGGCTGTCACCCCGCGTGAAGACGCGCGTATAGACGGGAATCGTACTTAGGGGAAGCCTATTTTTCCTTGCAAATATTCAAGGCCCGCTTCACTGGAATCCTATGAGCTTTTTGAACACATTTATGTCTGATCTTCGCGCGTCCCGCGCGCCTGCTGCGGGGTTTATTGTCGTGGGTTTGTATTGGGGCAGCTTTGCGGGTTTGGTGCCTGATCTTAAAGCTGCGATTGGGGCAAGCGACGGCACATTTGGGTCGACGATGTTCTTTGCGGCATTGGGTGCTTTGGCCGCCATGTGGCTAGCGCCGCGGGTTGATGCAAAGCTTGGAGCGCGCGCTTTGCAGGGCTGTGCAATTGCAGTCGGATGCGCGTTTTTACTGCCTGGACTAGCAAAGGGTCCGATTGCATTTACAGTCGCTATGTTGCTCGCGTCGGCAGGGTCAGGATCCCTCGATGTGATCATGAACACACGTGTGAGCGCGCTAGAGGCGACCTCAAAACGCTCTTTGATGAACCTAAACCATGCCCTATTTTCGTTCGCCTATGCGGGTGCCGCCATGAGCGCTGGTTTCTTTCGCGAGGCAGGTTTCGCGCCGCTTACGGTCTTTGCCTGTATATCAATGCTGAACATTCTGTTGCTTAAGGTCATGTATCAAGATGCGGCTGTGCTGGAAAACGACGTTACAGTTGGGTCTTCGCATTTGAGCAGGCCGTTGATTTGGCTCGGTGGATTGATCATTTTGATCGCGTTCATGTCGGAGCAAGCGACGGAAGCGTGGTCTGCTTTGCATCTGGAGCGTGGCCTTGGTGGGAGTGCGGCGCAGGGTGCGCTTGGGCCTGCGATCTTGGGTTTAACGATGGGTGTTGGGCGGTTATCTGGGCAGTTTATCTCGACGCATGTACGCGAGACCTATGTGTTGCAGGTTGCGGGGGTGATTGCTGCGCTCGGCTTAATGATCGCGGCCAGTGCACTGTCCTTAAGTGTAGCATATGTCGGTTTTGCGATCCTTGGTTTGGGTGTCTCGGTGATGGCACCAATGGCCTATTCGGCAGTGGGCAAGCGGGTGAACAATCAGCAAAGGGCAGTGATAATCACGCGCATTTCTGTCATTGGCTACATTGGATTTTTTATCGGTCCACCCTTGATGGGCGGCTTGTCAAAATCCTTTGGCTTGTCGATTTCATTTTACACAATCGGGGTAATTCTCTTGCTTGTCAGTGTCTTTTTGGCTCCTCAACTCAGGAAACAGTGAGCTTCCGATCCGGTGGGGAGGTGTATGAATACCGCGTTGATGAAATTTTAACTGTATTCGCCTAAGTCTTGGAAAAATATCGCTAAATTGGCAAGTTTTCGCTGATAAGGTCCTTAAAAGAAGTAGCCCTCTTCACACCTGAACAATCGAGGTACCTTTTTCGCCTGCTTGTGTGCTCGCGCTTTGCTATTTGAAAAATCATTCCACTTTCTGTGGGGGGTCACTGAGAATGCCTGTTGAGATTAACCAGTATATCTATGGTAACAGCTCGTTAATTTTGCGGGCGGGTCTGATCAAAGCAATGTGCCGTATTGGATGAACCAATTCTCGCAAGCCGAGGATAATACCTATGCGGCGAATGGCGGCTATGGATTTCTACGTCAATTTGCGGACCGTTAAGAGCCAAGCAATGAATGGGGCTTTGAGGGCGTTACGGGCCTTTGGGATTCCGACTTTGCCGATTTTGACGAGGTCTCCTTTGACTCCGTCATTTTGACCCCTGGCAACTTTACCCAAGGCCTCGCGCCAAACGAACCATACCCGGGCGAATCGCGCTCTCCCCTCGAGGCATCAATTGACGTCTTGCGCGACACGATAGCAGAGCAGCCGAATGTGCAGTTCTACATTTACGAAGGCTGGGCCGATCTGGGCAGTAACTTCTGTTTTCCCGTTTCCGGCAGCCAATTGCAGCAGTTTCACGATTACAATGCGGGCGAGTATTACGATTGGTACGTCGAGTATGTCGAGGGCATCAATGACGCGGTGCCGGGGGTTGATCGATGGTGAGGTCGTCATCGACACGAGTGATACGGACGCTGGAGATCTCAGCAGCCGTTGGTACGAGCTCGAAGAAGGCGAGCATGAAATTTGGGTGCAATACATCGAGATAGATGGCGAACAATCGCTCAGTCTGGACTGGGCGGGGCCGTCCATTGGTGGCGCTGTGGACGCGCTTGCAGGCGACATTCCGTCCGACACCGAAGAGGGTGTAGAACCGCCCGCACACGTTGAGCCTGAAGCTCCGATCGAGTCTGTTGAGCTGGACACACCAGAAATAGAGCCACAAATGGCCCTTGCCGTAACGGCTATTGAAACGAATGCAACTTCTCTGAATGATCGGGATTTTGCGTCCCACGCGGGCGTATCGCAGATCACCAATGGTATAACGCTTGCTTCTGACGAAGACGCGTTGCTTGACGGTGGTCCAAGCGAAGGCGCTGTTCAGTTCACCGCGCAGATCTCCGTAGAGACATCTGGTCTTTATGAGATCGGACTGGCCTCTGACGAGCAATCGCAGGTTAACATCAAAGGGCTTCCTGTTGTAAACACCGATGCTGATGATGACGGTGCCATGCAATCCAACTCGATTTTTCTGACGTCAGGTACTCACAACGTCGAGGTTCAGTATTTGGATACGAACGGTCTGCAAGCGCTGAACGTTACGTGGCCGGATCCTGACACCGACGATGAGCCAATGCCAATTGACTATTCTGCTGCGGATGTAGTTGCTACCTTGTTCAGTACCGATGTTGCTGCGCGCTTTGACGAGCAAGCGTTCGAGATCGCGAATAAGGAAGCGGAAGACGCGGAAAAAGAAGAGCTCTTGATCTTCTAAAGCGATGCGCGCTCTTGCACTTCAAGGGTGCGTCGCACATCCTCTCTCTCAGTGATTGCCAACTGGGAGACCTCGCATGATCCATCGCAAAAGCAACGGTGTTTTCATTATTGCTGCGACCCCTTTCGATAAGGATGGCGCGCTTGATCTGACAAGTACGGATCGCATGGTCGATTTTTACCTTGAGATGGGTGTTTCGGGCATGACGATCCTTGGGGTCATGGGGGAAGCACCGAAACTCACCTCAGAGGAATCTTTGACGTTCGCGCGCCACGTTTTGGCGCGTGTGAACGGGCGTGTTCCTGTCGTTGTAGGTATTTCTGGCCCCGGTCTTGATAACATGAAACGTCTCACGAACGAGGTGATGTCGGCCGGTGCCGCAGGTGTCATGGTGGCACCCATGCCCAGCTTGAACACTGAAACGAAGCAAAAGGGGTACTATGCGCAAGTGTGCAAGACGCTGGGCGCTGATGTTCCGATTTGTTTACAGGATTACCCTCAGACGACGGGTGTCACCTTCTCGATTGAAACCCTACTCGATATTTTTGCAGCACATGATCAAATTGTAATGCTTAAGCATGAAGATTGGCCCGGTCTGACCAAACTTTCGTGCATTCGCGAAGCGACGGGCGAGGGGGATCGCAGGTTGTCTATTTTGACGGGCAACTCCGCACTCTTCCTGCCACAAGAAATGCAGCGTGGCGCGGATGGGGCGATGACCGGTTTTGCCTATCCAGAGATGATGGTGCAGGTCGTGACGCGACATTTGGCAGGGGATGTGGACGTGGCGGAAGATCTGTTTGATGCCTATCTTCCGATGGTTCGCTATGAGCAGCAGTTGGGTCTAGGCCTTGCGATCCGTAAAGAGGTGCTGCATCGCCGAGGTGTGCTCGACAGCCCAAAGGTGCGTGCACCGGGGCCTGCACTTACGGATCTTGATAAAGCAGAACTCACGCGCCTTACCATGCGTTTAGAGGTCAAACTCGCGGCGCTTACATGACCTTCGACACTGTCATAAAAAACGGTACATGCGTCACCACGTCCGAACAATTTGTCGCGGACATCGGCATATCGGGTGGCAAAATCGCAGCCTTGGGCGAGGATCTGCAAAGTGCGGATGTAGTCGATGCAAGCGGCCATTTGGTTATGCCTGGCGGTATCGAGGCGCACGCACATATCGCGCAGAATTCTGCGACGGGTGGGATGACGGCGGATGACTACACCTCGGGATCGATCTCTGCCGCATATGGGGGAAACACCTGCATCATTCCTTTCGCAGCCCAGCATCGAGGCATGGGTGTGACAGAAACGCTCGACCTTTATGATAGCCGTGCGGCGGGGGCGTCAGTTCTAGATTACTCCTACCACTTGATCGTCTCTGATCCGACGAAAAAAGTGCTTACAGAAGAGTTGCCAGCCGCCTTCAAACGCGGGATCACTAGCTTCAAATTGTTCATGACCTACGACAAAATGCTGGTAAACGACGCGCAATTCTTGGATGTTTTGAGCGTTGCGAAAGAGCATGGCGCATTGACTATGGTGCATGCGGAAAACGCAGGCATGATCAAATGGATGACGGATCGTCTTTTAGCAAAAGGGTTAAAGGGGCCGAAATACCACGCACTGTCTCATCCCGCCCTCGCCGAGGAAGAGGCGATCCACCGCGCGATTTGCATGGCGAAACTGGTGGATGCACCCTTGCTTATCGTCCACATTAGCACGCCTGAGGGCGCGGCGTTGGTACAAAATGCGCGTCAAGTGGGGGCAAAGATATATGGCGAAACTTGCCCGCAATACCTTTTCCTGACCCGCGAAGATATGGACAAGCCTGATATGCAAGGCGCGGCCTTCATGTGCTCGCCGCCTTTGCGTGACAAACCCACACAGGACGCGCTCTGGGCGCATATTCAAGCAGGCACGTTTGATGTGGTCAGCTCTGATCATTCGCCTTACCGCATGGATGAAAGCGGCAAGCTCGCCAATGGCCCGGACGCGCCGTTCACGGTGATCGCCAATGGCATGCCTGGCATCGGCGCGCGCCTGCCCATGCTGTTTAGCGAAGGGGTTAGAAAAGGGCGGATTACCTTACCCGAATTCGTCGCGCTCAGCTCCACAAACGCGGCGCGGCTTTACGGGTTGTTGCCGCAGAAGGGTACGCTCACGGTCGGTGCTGATGCGGATATTACGATCTGGGATCCTGAGAAACGGGGTACGATTACCGCTGCGAACCAACAGGACAACGCGGGTTATTCTGTGTTTGAGGGATGGGAGGTGACAGGTCTGCCAGTCACCACGTTCTCGAGGGGTCAAAGGGTCATTGATAAAGGCGCTTTGCATGTGAGCGCGTGCCATGGA
Source organism: Planktotalea sp. (assembly GCF_018607995.1). Lineage (GTDB taxonomy): Bacteria > Pseudomonadota > Alphaproteobacteria > Rhodobacterales > Rhodobacteraceae > Planktotalea. Next base: position 6,747 of record NZ_JABBAL010000020.1, on the reverse strand, counting down.
AAATTCCTGCCGCGCGCCAAGTTCGACGCAGGTGGACGCAGAGGATATCTCGCGCCCGAGTTGGATCCGACGCACAACTATGATGCAGATATCGCCCCATGAGCATCATTGTCATCAACCCGAATTCGAACGAGGCCGTCACGCAAGGCCTGCGCGACGCGCTCGCACCCTTCCAGAGGACCGAGTGTATAACGCTGACGTCTGGGCCCTTCGGGATCGAAAGTCAGGCAGACAGCGACAGCGTCATTCTTCCGATGCTCGAAGTGATCAAATCGCGGCAAGACGCATCGGCCTTCGTGATCGCTTGTTACTCTGATCCCGGTCTGGAAGCCGCCAGAGAGGCTAGTCCTGTTCCCGTGTTCGGCATTCAAGAAACGGGGGTCTCAACAGCCATGTGCCGCGCTGATATGTTCGGTGTGATATCGATTGGCGAAGCGTCTATCCCGCGTCACCGAAGATATATGCGTCGCATGGGTGTGCTTCATCGCCTCGCAGGAGACCGTGCGCTGAACATGAGTGTCGATGAAACCGCACGCGGCTCCGATACACTCGCACGGTTAATAACAGTTGGCAACATTCTTATCTCCGACGGCGCTGAGAGCCTCATTCTTGGTTGCGCAGGTATGGCAAAACACCGCGCCCTTCTAGAAGCTGAACTAGGCGTCCCAGTGATTGATCCGACCCAAGCTGCGGTGGCCATGGCACTCGGAACAGTCTTCGCTTCCCATATCTAATAATATCCCCACCAGAGGCACCAACATGACTGCTTGAGGCATGCCTCGTCACGCATGCGTATCGGCGTATTTCTTAAGGCAAGACCGACAACCAGAACCACGCTGTGAATAAAGTTAATCCAGTCGCAATTAAGACAACTGAGGCCGCGACGCGTTGCGCCCGTTGATACATGCTGGCAAAGATATAGGCGTTTACACCTGGAGCCATCGCAGAAGTCACAACGGCGGACCTCATGCCTGCGTCGGACACACCGATCCACGTGGATAAGGTAAACGTAATCGCGGGATGCAATATCAGGGCAAGAGCGCAGATAAAGAAGATCACGCGCAGATCGCCCTCAGGGCGATAGCGATACAAGATGCCACCAAGCGCGAAAAGCGCGACGGGTAAAGCGGTGCGCACAATCATATCAAGCGTGCTTTGAAAGCTCGCGGGCAGATTGAGGTCCGCTAGATTGAATAAGAACCCCAAGGTAATTGCGATGATCAAAATGTTGCTGAACATCGCTTTCAGAACGGTCGTCGGCAAGCGCGCAAGGCTGGTTCTCGCACCGCTTGCGCGCACCAGTTCCATTACCGTGATGCCGACACCATAGCAAAAAGGTGAATGTAACGCGATGATCGCATAGTTACCTGCCAACGCATCGCCTGTGCCATAAGCCTGCTGCGTTATTGCCAATCCAAGCAACAACGAGTTCGAAAACAATGCGCAAAAGCCGATGGCGACACTGTCCTCCCAAGTGCGTCCGAATACGTGGCGCCCCCCGAACAGGCCAAGGCAAAAACACGTCAGCGCACCGACATAGAAACTGATTAACAATTTTGGATCGAAGCCGGTTGTCAGATCAATTTCTGCAAGGGCTTTGAAAAGCAGGCACGGCACGGCCAAGTTTTGTGCGAACTTCATCAACCCGTCGATGGCGCTGTCATTCAGAAATTTGCACCAAACCAAGGCATAGCCAAGCCCAATGACCAAAAAGACAGGTAGGATAACGTCGATAAGCGCTTGCATCAGGCGCTACACATCATAGCTGATTTGCATGCCATCGAACGCGGGCGTGATATGATCGGGTGTCTCGTTAAGGACGGTTTCATAGTCCAAATCGATGTGCATATTGGTCAACACCGCGCGAGGCACGGCCGACTTGGCGATCCAGTCCAGCGAGTTTTCCAAATGTGAATGGCTGGGATGCGGCGCGCGGCGCAGCGCATCCAAAATCCAGCAATCTGCACCTTCAAGCGCGGACCATGCCTCCTCCGTCATCTCCGAGACGTCCGGCAGATAGGCCAGTGGGCCAACTCGAAACCCGAGGGCGTCAATCGTGCCGTGCTCGATTTCGAATGGGTGTAGTGTGATCGGACCGCCCGCGCCCTCAATCGTGAACGCGTCCTCAATCGTGAACAGATCCAAGATCGGCGGATAGGCTGAGCCTTTGGGCTGCACGAATGCGTAGCCAAACCGTGAGAGCAAATCGTTCTGCGTCGCCCCATCGGCCCATACGGGCAGGCGCGCGCGCATGTTGAATACGATCATGCGCAAATCATCTATGCCATGCACGTGATCCGCATGGCTGTGAGTGTAGGCGACTGCATCGAGTGTGCCGATCCCCGCATCCAGTAATTGAGTGCGCAGATCGGGGGAGGTGTCGATCAAAACGCGCGTCACACCGCCTTCTGCGATGCGTTCAATCAAGAGGGAGCACCGACGCCGTGCGTTCTTGGGGTTCTCAGGGTCGCAATCGCCCCAATTGCCGCCAAGCCGTGGAACCCCGCCAGAGGAGCCGCATCCAAGTATGGTAAAGCGCAATTCAGCCATCAGACAGCGGTCTTGTAGGTGGTGATTTTGCTAAAGAGACGCTCAAAATTCGATTCGGTCTGCGCTGCAAAATCTGCGATATCCATGCCGAACACATCCGCGCCCACATCTGCGGTGTAGGCCGTATAAGCGGGTTCATTGCGTTTGCCACGTCGTGGAACAGGGGCGAGGTAGGGGCTGTCGGTTTCCACCAAGATTTGCTCAATCGGAGCGGCTGCGAAGATGTCGCGCACCTCTTGAGATTTCGGGAATGTCGCGATGCCGGACATAGACAGATAGAAACCCAGATCAACACAGATTTGTGCCAGTTCAGGGCCAGAGCAATAGCAATGCATCACGCAGGAATAGGGCGCATTTCGGTGCTCTGCGCTTAGAATATCGGCCATGTCGTTATCGGCGGCCCGCGTGTGGATTATTAATGGCAGGCCAGTGCGCTGGGCCGCTTCGATATGCACGCGCAAAGACTGCTTTTGGATATCCATGCTATCGGCGGTGTAGTGATAATCGAGACCTGTCTCGCCAATGCCAATCATTTTCGGGTGTGCGGTCAGGTCGATCAGCTGGTCTACAGTCGCAAGCGGCTCTTCTGCCGCACTCATCGGGTGGGTGCCTGCAGCGTAGAAGACTTGGCTGTTCGCCTCTGCCAGCGCACGCACGCTGGGTACATTGCGCAAGCGTGTACAAATCGTGACCATACGGTGAACACCGGCCTCCGCGGCGCGTGCCAGAATATCGGGCAATTCACCCTCAAAATCAGGGAAATCCAGATGACAATGGCTGTCAGTAATCAGGGGCGGTGTGGTCATCATGCGTCCTTGCCGCGCGGCTCAGGTCGCCGCCTGCGAAATATGTCTCAGGGTATCTAGGATGAGCGCGGCAGGGTCAAGGTTCACAGCGCGCCCATGGCGCAGCTTCGCGTCTACATCTTGCGCGGTTTGCGCCCAACGACGTGCGTGATGCGGGCTAGGGGAAAGCCGCGCGATCATGTCGCCCTCGCCCTTGGTCGCTTCGGGGGTCGGGGTGACGCCAAGCGTGCCCGCCCGCGCAAGGCGGGCCAAGATCAGCGCGATCAGATCGACAAGCATATCCAGCTTATCCTCAGCCCCCCTTTGCGCGGCGGCATCGGCAAGACGCAGCGCGCGGGCGCGATCCATGCGCGGCATCGTAGCAAGCAGACTGACGAGTTCTGCGTAAATCGCAGGGCCGGAAAGGTTTGTCATGCGAATAGCTTCGCCAACAGAGCCGGATGTTAGCGCAGTCAGCGCCCCTTGATCGAGATCGGTGTCGGGCAAGGCTTGGCTGAGTGCATTCGCCATATCGTTGTCGCCTAAGGGGGAAAGTCGCAATTCGCGACAACGCGAGCGAATGGTTGGTAAAAGGCGCGAAGGTTGGTGCGAGATCAGCAGAAGTGTTGCGTTTTCGGGCGGCTCTTCAAGGCGCTTGAGCAAGGCGTTGGCGGCTTGCATGTTCATTTCATCCGCGGCGTCAACGATCACGACACGTCGGCCGCCTTCCGCAGAGGAAAAGTTGAAAAAACCATTCAACTTACGCACATCATCGACGCGAATGTCTTTGGCGAATTTGCCCGCCTCAAGGCTCTTTTTCTGATCGCTCTCTGTTGACCCAGCTCCGCCGCGACGCAACACAAAGAGCGAGGGATCAGCACCAGCTGCAATGCGACGTGCAACCGGATGCTCTGGATCCGTCTCAAGCGAGGTAGGTTTTCCAGGCGCTCCAAACATGCCGCTATCATCCATAGATTGGCTCAACAAAAAACGCGTGATGCGGTAAGCGAGGGTGGCTTTGCCCGTGCCGCGCGGCCCGATCATCAGCCAGCCATGATGCAGACGGCCTGTATTGTAGGCCTCTAGAAAACTAGTTTCTGCCGCGTCTTGACCAATCAAACGTTTGGTGTCGCGCGGATGCGGCGCGCCTGGAACGCAGTCGGGTTCAGGCAGCGCGTCGCTCATCCCAGATGCGCCTTGATCACGCTCAAGGTTTCAGCGGCAATCGCATCAATGTCACGCGCGGCATTAATAATGCGAAAGCGCTTGGGCGCTGCAGCGGCCAGTTCTAGAAACCCTGAACGCATTTCTTTTTGCAAACCTGCTCCGAAGTTTTCAAAGCGACTGTCGATGCTATCGCGTTCAATCGCGCGCGCATGCGAGACATCGGGGTCCATATCAAAAAGTAATGTGAGATCAGGTTCGCGCCCTATCATCAGCGTGTGTAGTTGATCCACAAGCGCGCATAGATTGCCGCGAGAAAGGCCCTGATACATGCGTGTGCTATCGGCGAAACGATCACAGATTACGACTTTGCCAGCGGCGAGGGCTGGTAAGATCGTGCGCTCCATATGATCGCGACGCGCGGCTGTGAACAACAGGATTTCCGTTTCAGCGGACCAGCGATCTGGCTCGCCCTGCAACACAAGTGCGCGAATTTCTTCTGCACCTGCAGAACCACCGGGCTCGCGTGTAAGAACAACTTCTAACCCCTCGGCCTCTAGCGCTGCGGCAAGCCGTTTGGCTTGGGTGGATTTGCCAGAGCCATCAATGCCTTCAAAGCTGATGAAACGCCCCGCGGGCACAGTCATGGCGTTAGGATCCTTGATCTGCGGGTGCGGCTGGAGGTTCGTTCAGCTGCGCGATCAACATTTGTGCAACCGTTCCTATACGGGACATGAACCTGCTCGCAGGCACATCATTAGCCGCGACAAGAGGAATGCGCGTCTCAGGCAAGCCGGGCGGTGTGATCACCAACTCTGCGATCTGTTGATCCTTCGCTATTGGTGCTGTGATGGGCCCGTTATAGATCACCTCCGCGACGACTTTTGCGCCTGTGGTCACGGGCATCAAAATGGAGACGTCTTCGATGGGCACGAGCTGTACCTTCTGATCGCGCCCCATCCAGACATCGGCTGTGGCTACGGACGTTCCGGCCTTCGCGACTGGCTTCACTGCGAATTGGCGAAAGGCCCAGTTCACAATCGATTCCGCTTCTTCTGCACGTGCTTGTGCACTTTGAAGTCCTGAGATCACAAAGATCACGCGACGGCCACGCTGTTTTGCGGATCCGGCAAGACCGTAGCCTGCTTCTTGGGTGTGGCCTGTTTTCAGGCCATCCGCGCCGATCCCGAGCGACAAAAGCGGATTGCGGTTGCGGGTGTTTTGCGGTGCGCGGCCATCAAACTTGAACTCGCGTTCCGAAAAGAGGGGATAGAAGCTGGGAAAGTCGGTGATCAAACGGTTCGCGAGCAAAGCAAGATCGCGCATCGACATGCGGTGCCCTGCCTGTGGCCAGCCATTGGAATTGGAGAAGGTAGAGTTGGTCATCCCGAGTTGCTGCGCACGCTGTGTCATGAAGCGCGCAAAACCTGCTTCGGTGCCATCAGGGCTAAGCGCTTCTGCGATCACTGCGCAGGCATCGTTGCCGGAGAGCACGATAATGCCGCGGATCAGATCTTCGACCTTGATGCGATCGGTAGTGTCGAGAAACATAGTGGACCCACCGTAGGCCATCGCATGTTGGGACACGGGAAGTTTGTCATCCAGCGCCAAACGTTCGTCGCGTAAGGCCTCGAACGTGATGTAGAGGGTCATCAGTTTGGACATCGATGCAGGCGGTAGCATTTGATCGGCGTTCTTGTTCAGCAAGACGGTGCCTGTCGTTTGATCAATCACAAACGCAGAGGTCGCGCGGGCCTCAAATGCGCCAGCAGGCAGCGCCATAATCAAAGGCACAACAAGCGCCGCAATCTTCGTGATGAGGTGGCGCATTAGCGTGCCTTCCTTATCGTTAGTGTTTTAGTTGCTGACAGCATAGGCATCCGCAAAGTCCGACGTCTTAATCTTTTTCAAAATTGCGCTCCGCTAGGCGCTTGTTTGCGCAGGACCTACAAGAACACGCCAAAATGGCTTGCCAGGACTATTAGACTTTTTGAATGTAGGCACAATGGCCGATGTTTCGGTCCTAATTTGCGCGTGACGTTTTGTCCTGCTTTGGCGAAATGTAGCCTTGTTTCGTGCACATTAAAAGTCCGACGACAGTGCTTGCGCGGAAATTCGAACAACTTGTGTGCCTTAGTCTGAATTTTCGTGCTCTTAGCCCCTTGTCGATGCGCATTTGCAAGGGTATGCAGTGCTCGTCGGAGGCTTGGCAGAGTGGTCGAATGCACCGGTCTTGAAAACCGACGAG